>WHTU01000230.1 GCA_009377575.1 Nitrososphaeraceae archaeon
GCATGGAGAAAGAGCATACGTAACGGAATAAGGGGTTCCTCCTTTTTCTTTCCATTTTGCTTTTTTGTCTGTCGGCTTCATGTGTATACTTCGTATCTTATAGTTGGCTTTAGTTTAGATCTTGTGTCTGGAAGGTAAATCCACGTAGCCCCATTACAAATCCATAATTTCAGCATTATAACAGCAGAAGATTCAGTGATGGCTCAATTCTTGATCGTAAGTGCATCGTGAAATGGCTAAAAACTCGAGCTTGATGTATAATGATCCTGAAAGGAGATCTCAAGTTTTCAAGAATCCTGTAGTAGATGCATCAGTAGATGCATCGATTTGACAACCGATGATCGATACGACTGGAATGGTTGTTTCTTGTTCCTGAGAATTGAAATTTGATGAGTCGCTATTTTACTAGACCATCACAATGAAGAAAAATGGAAAAAATATGCGTGTGTATCCAGGAAGGCATAATTGCATGAGGAGAGCCTCATTATACATATATACCATATATAGGCCATCTACACAGAGCAGTCGATCAAATCAGCTTATTGATAATTATTATTCACTCTTAAAAAGTACCTTCCAAAGCTTTAGGTTTTCTACCTCTCTCTTAATGATTCAATTCATTTTTTTTCGAAAGCACCATCATTATTGCACTATACATATATTGCTTCCAAGCGGTCTAAGAATGAAGGATGGATATATGCCTGAATCGAAGATGACTGTCGTAAAATTGGTAATTGAAGGT
>WHTU01000231.1 GCA_009377575.1 Nitrososphaeraceae archaeon
GGCTGTCACCCGATTTTCGGGACGTCCTGCACCTTTGCATCCAGGCGTACCGAACTGCGGCCTTTTTGTGATGCAGGAAGCCTATTCACATGAAGTGAGTAGTTGCGGTTTCTGGCCTGGCGGCGGTATAGTCGATGAACCAGCATTCTATGCCTATGCCTATCCCGAGCCTCAGGGCTTCAAAGACTATCCCATCCAACCATCCGAGGCATTCTATCATACGGGGATAAGTGAGTTCTTGCTGCCCTATGATGTGGTTCGTTCCTCGAAACCGCATGATGAGGTCTTGCTGAATTTTCTGCAGAGCACGTATGAGGCAGCCGCGACGTGTGCCAACTGGGATCGACGAGCATTAGAGCGTCAATAAGTAATACATTAAGATGATCGCATGATCTACTATTTTCTTTTATGTTCATGTATTTGGAAACAATACAATTGCCTTTATATTTAGTGAAAGTATAAATAAAAATTACTGGTTGAAGGACTTTGCAAGTTGTTCAATGACAAATTTCGGTTGCTCCAAGCTTACAATATTGTAAATATATACGATTGTTGCAGTTCATGATTTCATTATGCGATCTCCAACAGATTCGATAATTATTTCAAAAATTCGAAATTAGCCATTAGTCACGCTTATAATGGCTATACCTCTAGCCAATCCGGCTTGCTTGATGCAGGATATATCAAAAAGGGATCTAGCGATGCCTAACGTGGCATTATTATTTGCTATCTTACTAA
>WHTU01000232.1 GCA_009377575.1 Nitrososphaeraceae archaeon
CGATCACTGGAGCCTCATGAACTATTAAAAAGTCAATTAGCTCCGGCCTGGTTGCCGCAAGCTCTAGACCTATGATAGCACCTCCGCTCCTCCCGAGTACAATAGCATTCTCAACTCCCATTGCCTTGATGATGGAAGCAGCATCGCGAGCCTGTTGTGCAACTGTCATGTCAGCGTTTCGGTCTCCAGAGCTGCGAGAGTTACATCGCCTATCATAAGATACAACAGTAAATTTATCATAAATCAGTATTTTCTGATAGTATAAGTTACTGACAATATTGTCGGCTCACTTAAATCTAACCGTTCGAATGATCTATCTATTATAAATAGTAATTCTTCAATTTAGGAGCTGGTAGGATTTTGAATGCTGTTTATGGGAAAACCTTGAATAGATATTGAAATATGCGTCATTACCATGCAATGGGCATAGTATTGCAGCAAGAACTACTATCACATGATATTCTAGTTTGGGGTCAAGTGACTTATTAGATATTGTAGGTCTTAATTGTATGATTGATGTCTGTAGATGATAGATTAGCACAACTACTAAGAGAAGCAAAAGACTGGGAAAGGGGAGTCACTAGCATACTTGGTTTATTTCTGCTTAAACTTCCTGGTTTAAAAACCAGCAGCCTACCATCTATCGCTATTAAAATCAATCCTGTTGACGCTTCAGGTACACCCACCCACTAAAAAGGATGGGATGGTCATTAGATCTGCTGCAGAATTAAAATGG
>WHTU01000233.1 GCA_009377575.1 Nitrososphaeraceae archaeon
TCTGCCTACATAATTGCAGCAGCCGTCATGACGCCAATTGGAGGCAAGCTATCGGCCGTCGGTCTAGTTGGTGGCGCGGCCATAATCCAAAATTTTGGATGGCAGGCTACGTTCCTGGCGATACTTCCAGTCACAATAACACTCTGGCTAATGATAGTAAGATTCGTACGAATCAAAAGTCCGGAATCCATGGAGCATGGAATAGAAGATGGTAACGATAACGCATTAAAGGATCGGACAATTGACATAAAAGGAACTCTTGCCCTAGCGGCTACGATTATTGCATTTCTTGCGGGAATATCCTTCCTAGAAGACACCAACAGCGATAGTGCAGTATATCAGGTTGCCGGACTCTTTACCGCATCAGGAGTATCGCTTGCAATATTTATAGTAATTGAAAAGAGGACGCATTCGCCTCTACTTGATTTCAAGTTAATGACCAGCAAGAGTTTCCTTCTTCCGACTATCATTCTCATGTTAGTCTTTATGTCCATTTTCATGGTATACCTGACAATCCCAGTCATGGTAAGAAGCCCGGAGCCACTTGGATTCGGAGGCGATGCAATCGCAGTTGCAAGTGTCCAGTTGCCATTTATGATTGTGCTACTTGTGGGGACAATAATGTCAGGCTTTATCCTGAACAAAGTTAAGAATACAAAACTAATGCTAATTGGCATTGTGATAAGCACAGCCGGGTTCTTTGTACTCCTGAACTTTCATTCCACTGAGAATAT
>WHTU01000234.1:0-454 GCA_009377575.1 Nitrososphaeraceae archaeon
GGAACCCTGGCGGATGGTCGACTGGACCTCGCCAGCACCGCCGTCACCGGCACGTCAACGGCCAAAGAGATATCGGCCACACGGCGAGTCATCGAAGTTCATGGCGACGAACTCCACTACGACTTCTATATGGCCGCCGTTGGGGTGCCCCTCGAACACCACCTCGAGGCAACGCTCACGCACGTTTAGCGACGGACCCTTCGTTCTCTTCTGAACGTCGAGCAGCTCCAGCCGGGCCCGCAAGCCACTCTTCGCGTGTTCCGATCTTGTGGTCGGTCATTGTTGCTCCCTTCTTGTCATCACAACTGCTTGCGCCGGCCGTGCGACCGATGACGTCTCACATCGGTGGCGTTAGGCCAGGAACCGATGAGGGTGCGACGACGATCAGGATCCCAAGTCCTACGATCGCTAGCGCCAGGGGCACATCGATGGCGGCTTTCGAAGGCAGGAGTTT
>WHTU01000234.1:464-731 GCA_009377575.1 Nitrososphaeraceae archaeon
CTGGGCCAGGACGAGGACGGCGATCACGGACATCCAGGTGACGCTCATGACGCCGAGCGCCACCAGCATCAGCATCAGTCCGATGCTCGAGCCGACACAGTAGCCGCCGAACTGGAATCCAGAGCGGACGCTTTCGCGGCAGCGGCGGCGGCAACGCCGCTTGAGCGGTGTGAACTCGTAGACACCTGCCACGATCGCAACCGCGCCGGCGGCGAAAGATCCGTGCGGCCGGTACAACGCATAGATCGCGACGCCGACGAGTGCCCA
>WHTU01000235.1 GCA_009377575.1 Nitrososphaeraceae archaeon
GTCATAACATTCAGGAGTTGTAAAAGTAATGTATCTATCACGAGTACGGGCGTAAACCTGAATCTTGTATAAACTGAATTTGGTACCAAATTCAGTTTGAGTTAAGTCGCCTATCTGCATAGAAGATAGGGCCCCTATCCTAACACCAGAAGAAGCCATAAGCAGAATCATAGCCTTACTTCTCAAATCGCAGACTGATAGTATCTTAGCAATCTCCTCTGTACTGTAAGGTCTATCGTCGTTAGTAGATTCATCAGATGGATAGTAGCGTCTTACCTTTCTCTTGTTCAGTTCGATATCATTATTGTCAAGGAAGTAGAGGATAGCAGAGACACGATTATTCACAGTACTCCTTGAGTACCTCTTCTCAGAGTTATCACGCATAGACAAGACGTACTTGATAACAAGCTCCTGGATTGCTTCCTTTCCTAAGTCCAGAAATACGTCCAAGTCATGTATTCTGATAAAGTTCAGAAAGTGATTGAAGTTGATTCTGTATTTAGCTGCAGTCTGCCTAGATTTATGACCTTCATCAACCTGATAGATTCGCCTTTGCTTCTCGATAAACTTACCGGACTCCGGTACAATAGCCTGCCCTTGCTTCTGCTGCTCTTCCTTAAGCTGCATCTTCAAGCTAAGCTAATAGACAAACTAGTATTTCTACTACTCTAGAGGAGGGGAGATTCTGTTTTCCACCCGAATGGTCGAAATCTAATATAGTATGTCAAA
>WHTU01000236.1 GCA_009377575.1 Nitrososphaeraceae archaeon
CCAAGAACGCCAATTCCAATAAGTGAGGACAATTCTATGTTATTTCTATCACGTTTGTAGTCTATTGGAGGAGGTAACATCAGATTCCTGTACGATACTCTTTTACCTAATAAATGAGATACTACTCTATCTTATACTATAAGTAAACTATTTTTTAACCGCGTTAATTGTATTATCTAACTGTGAATAAATTGCTTGCTTTCCCATCCTTTTGCGAAGAATGAGTCCCTACCTTATTCCATAAAGAAATTCCGGAAGAAGTAGAACGGCCGGGTAGTTAAACATGTTAGGAATGACGGGAACACTAACCGCTCTGCCTAGTGGAGGTGTGCGCTTATATGCATACTCAAACTTAGAACCAAAGGATCTGTTAATAGTTATTTCTAAACTAGTAATGAAATAAGACGATCTGGAAATAATTCATAATAGTCGTAAGCACCAAATAATCAATGTGGAATTAAAATGGATTGTTTTACATCTATGCATTTGTGAATAGATATCAATCTTAATTGAGATCGGTTAGTCTCTATATCCTACTTACACAAAAATTCTAAGGAACGGTTTCATAATTCCTATTCTTATTTTGCAGACGAAATCATTTTGCCACTATTTCATACTGTTTCGTAGACATTATAATCTTTATAATAATGATATGTCTTAGATGTACGATTTTCATGGCAATCCTTTTTGGGGAAAATGAATCTGAAATATTATACAATAGTACACAT
>WHTU01000237.1 GCA_009377575.1 Nitrososphaeraceae archaeon
AATTGTTTGATAAATAAATCGTAAAGGCGTTTGTCCAAAGATTTCTTATTCTTCATCTATTGCTTTTATGCTGCAAAGGAAGTGATTTGATAGAGATTTGTAGTTCCACTACCCTTTTCCTGGGGGTGTTTGACTTATTCTTATAAGATGCATTTTTGATAAATCGAATAATCTATTCTTTATACGTGGTAGAATATTTTCTATTCTGGATGACCTCTTTGTATGGGCTTTTATGCCTCTATAGAAATCAAGAAACTCTTGGTTGTTATCCAATAGCCAACTCGCTAACTCTCTATGCTTGAAATATCGTTGACCTTCTTGATCTTGTTTAACACAGAAATTTAGAATGTCTTGGTACAGATTTGCTTCATTGGTATAATTTTTTTATCGGGTGTTTTCTCAAGAAAAGAACCAAGACTCAAGCGCCTATCCATATATGCATGGGATAAATCGTCGTATTTATACAATGCATCGTATGCAGAAATGAGTCGGTTCTAGTATGATATTCCGAATATAAAATTGTATGAATTGTCTGAATAGCATAGACAATAAGGAACTAAGAAGAGTGCAGGCATTACATGGTGAAAGAAGTCTCACCATAGTATTACCAAAAACCTTGGCCGGTCAGTTAGGAATTGTAAAGGGAGACTACCTGAAATATCTTGTAGATGGTAATCGACTCATTATGGAAAAGGTGGAAAC
>WHTU01000238.1 GCA_009377575.1 Nitrososphaeraceae archaeon
CAAATACAAATGATCGAATATGAATAGAAGTAATTAGTCTTATCTTGTCGAGAGATGTACTATAAGGTTTATGAATGCGGAACGATAAGAAATATGTTGAAAGAAAAAGAGGTAGTTATGAACGAATGACGAGATTTAGGTATTGTAACAATAAAGAGTTAATTTTATCAGTGACTTTACTAATTCCATTTGCTATCATGATGTTGCTAATTGGCAATCTGATTCCTCAAAATGTTTATTCACACGCAAATCCAACTTCATATACACCTCAGTCTAACTCAGTTGTTGGAGAAAATGGAACTCTTCCCGAAAAGGTGGTAATCGTATACTCCGAGAGACCAGAACCAAAAGCTAGCTATATTCGTGTAACCAACTCAGATAATGAAAGAGTAGATAAGAATGATTACGAGGTCAGCTCTAACAATCCTCGAGAATCTTCAATATCTATGAATACCTCGAAATTGGAGCCAGGCATTTATACAGTTTCTTGGCTCGCTCTGTCGAGGGATGATGGTCACATCACAAAGGGTTCCTATGTATTTACTGTATCAGCAGGAGCTAACAGATCGGAGACTGATATGGACGCTATTATAAATAATGACTTCGCAAATAGCACGATTGTAGACAATGTTAATCTTACATATGAGATATCTCTATTCTATTCAGGAATAAATAATAACTTTACTGTAACGCTGTCTGACTCTGATGGAAAAGACCCTATT
>WHTU01000239.1 GCA_009377575.1 Nitrososphaeraceae archaeon
TGCCCTAAATTCTTGAAATTGATTTGATGGTGTTAGGAGTGATGATAATTCAGCTCCTTCGGGCAGCGGTTCATTAATTTCTGTTGAAATGAATAAAGGAGAAGCAAGATAAAATGCACTTGCACCTATAATGATAACTATAGCACCTATGATTCCAAATTTAATTTCCTTGCGCATATGATCACGAATGAAAACTTTATCTTAATAAGTTTTCAACTATCAGAATAAAAACGGACTGGAGCCCAGATTAGGCTTCTGGCATTGTAGAAAATCATCCTTCGTCAGATTTGCGCTACTTTACTTGATACTAAGTCCTATAGATAGCGGCTTATAATGGATTTTGCATAGAATCTAGGCCAGTATGCACCAGGAGCAACAACTCCGTTCTTTTTATCCGCCGATACCAGCAAATAGATTAGTTCACTCTTTGTGAACTTGGCTTTGAGCATTTTGCTGCATTTTGTCAAGGAGGTAATCTGCATACCAAATAGGCCAATCTGGATTTAAAGTATTCTGTCTGTTTTGTGATTTAGAATTCGGGAGATCACAAGGGAGGCCAGGGTCAGTCCAATCACGATTAAGGCAGTACTTAGTAAGGCCGGATTAGACCAGAATACTTCAATAGCCTCTAGAGTCTTCGAATTTTACTCTCAACAAAAGACCCGCTTATAAAATAATGCTATTAATTAGGTGCTGCTGCCAACACGAGATAATTTTAGTT
>WHTU01000023.1 GCA_009377575.1 Nitrososphaeraceae archaeon
GGATGGATATATGCCTGAATCGAAGATGACTGTCGTAAAATTGGTAATTGAAGGTAATAAATTTGAAATCTTAGTTAAACCTGATCTTGCTCTGGAATACCGATTAGGCAAGAGAAATGATTTGACCAATGTTTTGATATCTGATGAAGTATATTCAGATGCAAACAAAGGATCAAGAGCTTCTAGTGATAAGCTTTCTAAATATTTTAAGACGAATGATTCTGGAGAGGTCTCTCGCCAGATCCTGTTGAATGGTGAGCTGAGTCTAACTACGGAGCAGAGACGAAAGATGGTAGAAGAAAAGAGAAGACAGATTATCGACTACATTTGCAAGAGCTTTGTTGACCCTAAGACTCATCTTCCGCATCCGCCTTTGAGAATACAAAGTGCCATGGAAGATGTTAGAGTTAGCATCGACCCCTTTAAGAAAGCGGAGGAACAGGCAAAGTCAATTATCGACGCTCTCAGAAAGGTCCTACCTTTAAAATCAGAAATCTTGCAATTGACGGTAACTATTCCAGCAAACCACTCAGCTCAGGGATATAGTGCTCTAAAGAGTATAGGAAATTTTAAGAGTGATGAATGGCTTGCTGACGGTTCGGTTCGTGTCAAGTTGGAAGTCAACGCAGGCATGAAGGGTAAGATTATCGAAAAGATTGGGTCGGCGACAAGAGGAACAGCTCAAATAAGAGAAGATCTCTAACTCAAATTCACTTAAAATATAAATCCCATCATGTTTCCCAAATGAGAGAAAGAAATGACAAATATTTGTACTGAAGCCAATATGATAGATTGGGGGAGATATTGATAGTCTATGCAAGAAATTAAGAGAAAATACGTAGTCCCCGGAGATAGGATTATTGACGGCGATTTCCGTGCTCTTTCAAATGTGACTAAATCAGGAAATTCGATATTTGCAACTAGAATTGGTATAGCGGAAGCTACAAGAGACGGGATCAAGGTAATTCCTTTGTCAGGAGTATATATTCCTCGTGTGAATGATATAGTGATTGGCAAAATTATCGATCATTCTTCTCTATCCTGGCAGGTCGACATAAGCTCATGTTTTTCCGCACATCTGCCTGCTCAAGATGTTTTTGGAAGGGATTTTTCACCAGCCCGTGATGATATGAATAAACAACTCGCAATAGGCGATCTAGTTACAGCGCGAATCATGGCGTTTGATAGGACACGGGATCCTATGCTGACAATCCAGGATAAGGATCTCGGAAAAATTCCACGAGGCGAATTCTTAAAAATCTCCGCAACCCGTGTTCCCAGATTAATTGGAAAACGCGGCTCTATGATACAAACAATAGAACAAGCAACCCAGACGCGAATATTGATAGGACAAAATGGTATAGTCGTAGTTGCCGGCAGGAGTGCAGAAGGTACTCAGCTAGCTATAAGAGCAATTCGGATGGTTGAGGAGGAAGCACATACATCCAATCTCACTCAGCGGATTAAGACGCTCTTAAACGTTCCTGAGCCGCAGTCTATTGAAACCATCTCAGAGTTGGCGGCACCAGAGGGTCAAAAGTTGGACGGAAGCAGCTCCTCTATTCCCGAAGCAGAAGAACAGGTGCAAGAAGATTTGGAAAAAGGTGACAAGGAATAATGGTTCAAACAAGGAGCCTAATAGACGAACATGGGCGAAGAACTGATGGTCGGACCATGGATGAGTTGCGCAATGTCAAGATACAAGTGGGAATAGTAAAAAACGCTGACGGTTCAGCCTATATTGAGTTTGGGAAAAACAGAATTATTGCGGCTGTCTATGGTCCCAGAGAAGTCCATCCGAAACACTTGGCACAACCTGATAGATGTGTCTTAAGGTGTAGATATCATATGTCACCATTTTCAACCGATACCCGTAAGAATCCTGCCCCTTCAAGAAGAGAAGTTGAAATTTCGAAAGTGATGAGAGAAGCGTTGGAGCCATCGCTGATGCTCGAAGATTATCCTAGGGCAGCAATCGATGTATTTGTTGAAGTTTTACAAGCAGACGGTGGCTCGAGATGCGCTGGCATTACTGCAGCATCAGTTGCCTTGGCCGATGCCGGCATTAACATGCGAGATATTGTTCCTGCATGCGCAGCTGGAAAGGTTGATGGGAAGATCGTTCTAGACATTAACGATGTTGAAGATAAGGAAGGGAGCGCAGATATGCCATTGGCGTACATGCCACATCTTGAACGAGTGACTCTTCTGCAGCTGGACGGCATTTTAAACCAGGAAGAGTTTAATGAGTGTCTCGACAAGGCGTTACAGGGTTGCAAAATGATTTATGAGATTCAAAGAAGAGCACTTATTCAAAAATACTTTGGAGACGAACAGGAGTTGAAAGAGGAGTCTTGAGTTCATCAAAACGTTCAACAATTATAGTAGAGCATCTTCGGAAGCAACAGATGCGAGAGGCGATCTCGAGATCTAAGAGGCTCGATGGAAGAGACCTGGATGAAATGAGAACGCTGGAAATAGAGCTGGGCATTATTGGCAAAGCGGACGGCTCATCAAGGGTAAGGTTAGGCAATTCGGAGGTCGTTGCTGGGGTTAAGGTGGAAACGGGAGAACCATTTGAAGGATTGGAGAACAAGGGTGCCTTGATACTGTCGGCAGAGGTCCTTCCGACAGCCTCACCTTATGTAGAACCAGGACCTCCAGATGAGGAAACTATTGAATTGGCCAGAGTAGTTGATCGAGGAGTAAGAGAATCTGAAATGGTTGATCTTGGTAAGTTAGCACTGATTCCGGGAAAGGTTGTTTATGTCATATTCGTTGATTGCAGTATCATAAATTATGATGGTAATCTCTTTGATGCATCATCATACGCTGTAGTTTCCGCACTCATGTCTAGCAAACTTCCGGTCTTTGAGGTGCAAGAGGGCGAAGCAGTGGTGAACACTGGAAAAAAAATGGATCCACCACTCACAACTATCCCTGTATCCATAACCGCCGTTAAAATAGGCGATTCGGTAATTCTTGACCCAACTGCTGAAGAAGAGGCCTGTATGGACGCTAGGATTACAATTACTACTAATTCTGAAGGAAAATTTGCAGCCCTTCAGAAAGGATCGACAGGGTCATTTACGATTGACCAAATTAAGAAGGCAGCAGAAATAGCAAGAATTAAAGGAGAGGAAGTTCGAACCAAAATTAAAGAGCTTACTAGCAATGGTCACTAGAAGAAAGCGTAAATCAACATCTCTTAAGGGATTAGGAGTCAAGTATGGAGCGACTGTTCGAAAGCGATACGGAGCTGTGTACAGAATCCTCAAGAAGCACAGAAAGTGCCCCTCCTGTGGCTCTAAGAGATTTTCTCGAATTGCACTTGGGATATGGGATTGTCCGAAATGTCAATTTAAAGTAGCCTCGGGAGCTTATGATATTAGCACGCAAGCCATGTAGATCAGAGATTAGATTCTTCTTCCATCAAAATAATCGAAGAGCTAGACCCGTCGCAGAGGCTGCTTTCTCTGCACTTCGTCCAGATACAACATACTTTTCAAAAGATTATTCATCAATGTCGGAAATTTTTCTCGACGATCACATAATAACAATCCGAGTGGAGGCGAATGATATTCCTTCGTTACGTGCAAGTCTAAATTCGTACCTTAGACTCTTTCGCTTATGTGTTGACACTTTATCGGATATTTAGCGCTATGATTTTATGTTGGTGTTTGTTAAACCCTGTCATATAAATGAGTGAACAAGAACTTCCACCTTGGCTGAAAGAACAAGTATCACGCTTTCAACAGCTCCAACAAAACTTGCAAGCCATAATGATGCAAAAGCAGCAGGTCGAATTGGAATCCGTTGAGATAGATAGAGCGTTAGAGGACCTCGGTAAGGCGGGTCCAGAAGACACTGTTTACAAGAGCGCTGGCCCATTACTAATTAAAGTTAAGAAAGAGAATATTTCTAAAGAACTGGAAGAGAAAAAAGAACTAGCTAAGACTCGTTTAATGGTACTTTCAAAACAGGAAACAAGGGTGAAGGACAACTTGAAGGAAGTAGAAAACAAAATTAATCAGATGATAAGAGGTGCACAAGGGAATTTAGGGGCCGCAGGGGGACCTGGGATAGTAGGGGGGACCAACTCGTCCGCTCAAAGCCCTCAATGATATGAATGCGATACCCACACAAACTATCTAAAATAGATCATTTTATTATTGCTCGACCGCATCTCAAACCATGTTAAGAGGGGATTGGGTTAGGCGGGATCCCAGTGGGACTTAGTTAAAAACATTAAAAACATTAACGAGAGAATCACAATAGCTAATTGTGGGAGTTAGGATCGTAATTGACGAAAGAGAGAAAGGCAGTAGGGTTCCTGAGCTGCTACGTGGCCTTGGAGCTTCAATAGAATTTTCCCTTTTAGCGGTAGGAGACTACATCGTATCTTCTCAGACTGCTATTGAAAGGAAAACAATTTCGGATCTGATAAGTTCCATTTATGACGGACGATTATTTTTGCAGTGTAACGATTTGATTCAATACTATTCTAAGCCATTAATCGTGATTGAGGGCAACGCATTACTACAAGGACCTGAGCAGTATCAGTATTCTCAAACGAGGGATGATGATAGCCGCGAATCATACATCGAACAAATGCCTCTAATTTTTGACGCGCTAGCAAAAGTTGCACTAGAATTTAGGATACCTATAATACCAGCTCCCACCCCTGAATGCACATCCAGAATTCTCATGGTAGTTGCGAATCTAGTCCGTATGGAAGGATCACCTGATGGGCCACTGCTCAGACGAATTCGTAAGCAGAATCCTCTTTATATTCAGCAGTTATCAGTCCTATCATCCTTGCCAGGTGTTGGTGACAAAACTGCTATGCGTATGCTAAAAAAATTTAATACCCCTATACGAACACTGACCGCATCAGTGGCAGAGCTATCAATGATAGCCGGACTGGGAACTAACCGGGCCATTCGTATACGAAGGCTGCTAGACTATAGCAGTTCTACAAAGGATGCACAAAACGAAATTCAGAAAACACTCGGTGATACTGACTAAAGCTTGGGAAATCAGCTAAAATAAGCAGTCTGTTTAGTTTATCCAAAAGCTGTTAACAATGGATATGTTCAAACCCTTATTGTTGCTAATCTACAGTAGCTGTGCTACTGGCCTGAAAATACAAAAAGGCTTGTTTTCGATTCTAATCATATAGTTTGTATGTGTGTAGAATGGAACGTGTCCTCATATCATGGGAATGTAAACATGACAACGCGCATATTATACTACCTGCTTTGATAGCCAGAAGAAGAACTCGAAGTCACTCGTAACCTTCAACTTCATAAACATCGGATCTGATGAGAGCGAGACCAGGAACAACTATGTTGCACGAATTCAGAACGATGTATTTATAGTCCCTTTACGTTCCACTTGATACATGACAAGGCCTTTCGCGTCTAGGTCAAGGATTTTCTATATCTTACTTGGCGCAGGAATTTCTTTCATTGTCATCGGCTCGGCATCAGCACTTTATACACTGATCCCTGTTCCAGTATCGCTTAACGGAACAGTTGAAGCAGGTCAAAGTGATACATTGACTCCTAGCATGAATGTAGGTAATCCTGTAGCGTTATCTGTCACAGGATCTAATTCAAGCATTGAGATTGTGGATCCTGAAAACGATGTAATTAGGTCGGTAACTAATGTTTCTGACTTTCGGTATAATTTTACAGCTCAAAAGGATGGACAATATTTGATATCCATAGAGAACTTGGGAAGTTCTGATTTGTACATTGCGGGCAGTGCTTTCACGAAAGGTAGCCAGATAGCCTTAGGAGGTCAACTCATGCTAATAGTAACTGGAATCATAGTACTGGGGTTTGGTTTGCGGGCAAAGCTTCGATGAAAATACCCCATATTGTCAACCAGTCATTTCTTTTTTGTACGAGCCTAGAATCTTTACAAATGCTGTCTTTGGTTCTATGACTCTTAAAACATCCCTGATTCTTGCGTCAAGAACATGTCCCTCGAAGTCCGTAAAAAAGTTGTACTCCCATGGAGTCTTTTTGGTTGGACGTGATTCGATCTTGGTAAGGTTAATTTCTCTTCTTGCGAATTCGGACAAGATATTTACTAGCGATCCAGGTGCATGCTTAACAGAGAAAATGATGGATGTTCCATCATTCCCTGATGGCTTCGTATACGTAGGGTCTCTGGATAATATATAAAATCTCGTGAAATTGTTTTTCCTGTCCTCTATTCCCACATCCAAAATCTCCATTCCATAGATCTCAGCTGCGCGCTTGCTTGCGATAGCCGCCGCATTTTTATTTTGGCCAAGTTTAATCATCTTTACTGCTCCTGCCGTATCATATACTGGTACGGGATCAAGCTTCTTCTCATTAAGATAATGCCTACACTGTGCTAAAGCTTGGGGATGTGAATACACCTCCTTTAAGGAACCTTGATCGGTTCCCTCTATTGCAATAAGACAGTGGTGTATCCTTTGATACATTTCTCCTATGACGAACAAGTTCGACTGCAACAGTAAATCGTATACTTCATTTACACTTCCCTCAATTGAATTCTCGATAGGTACTACTGCATAGTCGGACACGCCTGATAATAGTGTCTCTATTACTTCTTGAAAGGATCGCACCGGGATGGGCGTAGAATTAGGGAAAAATTGAATGACAGCAAGTTCGCTATATGCCCCCCTCTCACCCTGAAATGCGACCTTATGTACCACCATTTAACGTCTTGCCATTGCGAATTGTACTAAAGGTTTCTTTTCCGTAATCTGCCGTCAATTTTCTTTCCTCATAGGTCCCGCATTCTACACATTTAACTGCATTATTGATTCTCACCGTGTTTCCGCCGCAATTGTAGCACAGTGTGTAGACTACACCAAAATCCTTCTCTGCGATAGTGATGTGAATATTTGAATTGAGGAGGCTTACTACTCTTCCTTTTATAATATCGCCTACCCTGAATGTGATTCTCGACCTACGGTCCCCTCTTTCTCTGGGCCATCCGCCTTGTCCACCTGAGAGTGTTATACCCCTTGTAGTTGAAATGGCAGAAAATCCTGAGATAGATTTTGCATCATTGATATACAGAATTCTCACCGATATCATGCTACCAAATAGCATATCAATATATCCAACAAGAATATCTCCAATTTTTGGCAAATTTGGAGTATTTTTTTGCTCAATCCTTACAATTCGTCTCTTCAAATCGTACACCTTGCGTCCAACCGTGCTAGATCGAATACTCCCATCGTCGACATACGTATTCTTACCGCTCTCGAACTCTTCTATAAATGCAACCTCATCGCCAGGAAAGCTAGCTGTTGCTTTCATTTTTTCAATTGTCAAAGTGATAAGAGACATTCTGTGTTCGAAAGTTATAACTGTTACAGGAATGACGAATTATTCGGTTTTCATAGTTTTGTATCCACACCGTTGACATTGACAAGAAAGAATTTGTACGGTCAGACTTTCAAGCCCACGAGCAAACAACCTATTAGTAACTTCTTTACAACCTTAACCGTGGAGTTTATCGAATGGTTTCCTTATTATCAGGAAATCAGGGAAAAATTTGGCTATAGCACTGAGAGGGACCAAGAAGCCGCAAAAGTCCTATCTTATATGACCCGGCGAAAGGCATTAGATCTAAGAGTGCTAAGAAAGAAAATTCACGGAAAGAAGGTCATGGTGATAGGAGCAGGGGTTAGCTTAGAAGCTAGTATTTCCTACATCAAGAAAAATCGAAGCTGTACGAAAATTGTCGCTAATGGAGCAGTTCAAGCAGTTTTAGAACACCGAATCAAACCAGACATCGTGGTGACCGACTTAGATGGGAACCAATTGTTTCTCAAGAAAGCGGATAAGCTGGGGGCAGTTATGGTAGTCCACGCACACGGCGATAATATTCCAGTCATGAATAAAATAGTACCTAAACTTAAACACGTCATAGGATCTACCCAGGTAATGCCTATGAATAATGTGTATAATTTCGGTGGCTTCACCGATGGGGATCGCTCTGTTTTTCTTGCTGAAGAACTGGGGGCGAGCCAAATAATACTTGTTGGGATGGATTTAGGAAATACGATTGGCAAGTATTCAAAAGATACGGTCAGAGATTCTGAATTGAAGAAGGCTAAGATGAAGGTAGCAAAAAAATTACTTGCAATGTTGGCAGGTAGAACACGATCAGAGCTATTTGATACCTCGATAAAGCCAATTAGAGGTTTTGCCTATCTCGAACCAGCTTCAAGTTAGCAGAGGATGAATCATTCCGGTGATACTTGGGAGCAATCCCAAAAGCGGGCTTTAGTTTTTCATAAGCTCGGTTGAATGCTTTTGATGATGCTACATTACATCCAGATTAGAAACAATGAATCGACATTTGACCTCTGAAAAGCTCTTATATCTTTCGTGTCAATGCAAATTGAAATGTCATCTGGCTATTCTGACGATGAAATCAAACGAGCCGCGGAGATCCGTGAATGGCTTGTTAAGCTGATTTTTGACAAACATGAGGAGATTGAAAACTTACGTGCTACCCTTTCCCTCATAGATAGCATGCTTAAGTTAGGAAGTTTCAAAGCAGCATCTAGCTTGAAAGATAATTACCCGATCCAATCTAGTCCAACAAATCAATTATCTCCAGCCAAACCACCTGGCATTACAAGTCATCAGCTGTCGGAACAGACTAAAGTCCCAAATGCTGGAGAACCAAATAATCAATCAGCGGCTACGGATATGATACACCGGGAAAACAAATCTAGTTCGACAGCTTCAGATCCATCTAGATCTCTTATTACAGAAACTAAGGAACTTCATAGAATGAGGGATAACCTACTGCTTGCTAAAGCAGAGTATGCTACTGATTTTATAGATATCGTTCCTGCCGACAATATCTCATTAAATACCAACACCGCCCCATTTCGATCTTTTTTCTTGGGAAGAATCCTTGATGGTATGAAGGTTAAGGACGAAGAAAAAGCTCGCAATCATCAAATTAAAGCGTCAGATTCTTTGACTTATCTTGTTGAAGAAGATGAAAGCAACATGATACGTAAAATCAGGATCAACAATTACAGGGATAAGGAACGTCTCAATGAAATATTCAACACATGCGCATGGGTTCTTAGTCGCATGATTGAAAAGGGTTCATGATGAATCATGGACAGAATTGTAGTCCTCGACTTCGGCTCGCAGTATAGCCATCTGATATGTAGGAGGGTAAGAGAAGCAAATGTGTATTGCGAGTTGTTGCGTCATGATACTCCTGCGAGATTGCTTCGCGAAATCAGACCTAAAGGAATAATCATCTCAGGTGGTCCAGCCAGCATATATGTTGAAGGGTCTCCTAGGCCGGATTACGGTATTTTTGATCTGGGTATTCCCATCTTGGGTATTTGTTATGGACATCAATTAATTGTTGACAGATTTGGGGGAAGGATAAGAAAATCTAATGTTCGTGAGTATGGTAGTTCGAACCTTGTTATTGATGATAATAAGGATCTTTTTAGTAATATAAAAGGTAACATAAGATGTTGGATGAGCCACAGCGATACTGCTGAATCGATACCAAAGGATTTCGAAGTTCTGGCTCATACCGATAGTTCGTCGTCGGCAGCGATTGTTAACAGAAACAAGAAGCTATTTGGAATACAGTTCCATCCTGAAGTATTACATACGGAAAGCGGAACAGAGATTCTCAAGAATTTCTCATTTCGAATAAGTGAGGCCGCGCCTGCGTGGAATATGAAAGACTTCTTAGAAAGCTCGATCTCAGAGATCAGGAATAAGGTAGGAAGAGATAGAGTATTATGCGCAGTTAGCGGAGGAATTGATTCGACCACAGTAGCGGTTATGCTACATAGAGCGGTCGGAAACAACCTTAGATGTGTATTTGTCAATCATGGTTTGTTAAGAGGCGGAGAAGAGGAGTTAGTAGTCCAATCTTTTGAGCAGGTTCTAAATATTCCATTAATCGTAGTCAATGCATCAGAGCGATTCACTACAATGCTGCGTGGAATCAAGGATCCGGAGGAAAAAAGGATGATAATAGGTGACGAATTCGCTCGAGTATTTAGTGATGTTGCATCTAAACATGGTCCTTTTCAATGGCTCGCTCAAGGAACCCTTTATCCTGATATCATAGAAAGCGGAGTGTCCCATGGCCCAGCATCAGTTATCAAAAGTCACCACAACGTGAAAGGATTGCCTAAATGGCTTGATCTGAAGGTTATTGAACCGCTGAGTACACTTTACAAGGATGAAGTAAAAAAACTTGCAGAGAATCTTGGCGTCCCTACCCAATTATTGAAGAGGCATCCTTTCCCTGGACCTGGTTTGGCTGTAAGAATTATAGGCGAGGTGAATCATGAGAAAATTCGTATCGCCAGAGAGTCTAGCAAGATAGTCGAAGATGAATTGATGGCCGCAAGCTGGTATAATAAAGTCTGGCAGGCATATGCGGCCGTGGGCGATGATAAGGCGGTAGGAGTAATTGGCGATGGGAGACTTTATGGTCACATTGTAATCATAAGGGTCGTCGATTCCGTTGATGCAATGACAGCTGATTGGGTGCGATTACCTCATGATATCATCGAAAAAATTAGCAATAGAATTAGCAATGAAGTGGAAGGAGTTACTTGGGTGACCTATGCCGTGTCGAGCAAGCCCCCCGCTACAATAGAACCACAGTAAGAGCTATTTATCTCCACAAAATCTTTTCACATAGAAGCATTCACATCACTATCATAATTTTGATCCACACTCTTCGCAATACTTCGAGCCATCTTCATTATCATATCCGCATGCCTTGCACTTCTCGAGCCTTGTAGATCCGTTAGACTGGTCGGGCTCCATAATAGTGCGATTCTCATTGATTAACACAATGTCACCAATCTTGGAGATCTTTGACCACAGGATTTCAGAAGATTTAGCATCCTGCTCAGTTGATTGATCATGGACCATAATACTTACGTCAACTCTCCCATTCTTTAGCCTTCGAAGACCGATTTCCTTTATTTTTCCAATAAGCATGGCCTCTGCGTCATAAGCTGGCATTTCAATTAGTGAGTGTATTGGGAGAAATTCTCCTTTAACCATGGCGCTATGTACTTCATTTGCCGAGCCAACCGCAGAATGTTCATCAGCTCTCGAAGATTCTTCAGGCTTCATCGAAGAAATTTGTTGACTTACTCCCTGAGGCTTGACAAACGATGAATCGCCTTGTTCTAGCTTTTCATTCTGAGGAGATCGAAACTTACGGTACTGCGCAATCGTACCTTTGCATTTCTTGCATTTGTATTCACCCTTCTCTTCTAAGATCACCCCTTCCCCTAAATCTTCATTAGGGTTATCGAACACAATGGCCGGAGGACCATCAAATTGTTCTTCGCATTTGTTACAATAGTGCTTCAAGAGCCTATTTTCATCTAGTCTTCCTACACCTGCTAGGAAAAGCTCAGGCCCTCCTAGGTTACCTTTTCTTTGCTCTTCCTCCGTTATTTTGGCTAGAACGTAGCCTCCTGATCCGCGAAGTTTCTTGTCTTGATAGTCGTTACTGGGCGTTTCGCTTAGCATGAATAATCATTAGCGGGTCTGAATATAAAAAACTTGTATTACGCTCATACTCCTAATTGATCACCTGATAACTGTATCCTAATTTATGCTGGATCAGTTTCCGTATCCCTTATATTTCTGTGTTTTCTTAGATATATCGTCAAAAGCGGCGGCAGATCTGTCAAGTATCGGAATACTACTTATCATTTCTTCCGTGCATTTGTGCAGAAAAATATTAGTGAAAAGAAAGATTGAAATCTACATTTGAAGAATTAGGAGTAAGCCCACCTCTAACTAGGGCATTGGAAGAAATGGGCTTCGCCAGGCCATTTCCTATTCAAGAAGCATCAATACCATTTATTTTGCAAGGGCATGATGTAATTGGCCAGGCACACACTGGAACGGGTAAGACGGCAGCTTTCTGTTTGCCTGTGTTATCACGTCTCAAAAATAACGGTCCGGTACAATTTTTGATATTAGTACCCACTCGAGAACTTGCGGTTCAAGTAACCCATGAGATTATAAAATATTCGAAATATACCTCAATTCGTGTAGTATCAATTTTTGGAGGGGTAAGTATTGGTCAGCAGCAATCACGATTGGAGAGAGGAGCTCAGGTAGTCGTTGCCACTCCTGGGAGACTCATTGACCATTTGAAGAGAGGAACTATCGAGCTAGACAAGGTAAGTCATGTTGTACTGGATGAAGCCGACAGATTGCTCGATATGGGTTTCATTGATGACATCAGGTTCATTCTTTTTTATATAAGTGAAAAGCATCAAACCTGTCTTTTTTCAGCTACGATGCCTCCTGAAATTCTTCGCCTTGCAGAAGAATATATGACTAATCCTAAGCAAGTCCTACTTAATGAAGAAGAAATCAGCCTCGACACAATCGATCAGTCATATCTAATTACCCAGGAAAGGCAGAAATTCAAGCATCTCTGTGAACTGATCAAAAATGAAAGTAAGAAACAGATGATCATATTTGCTGCTACAAAACAGCGAACTCATAGATTGGCTAATGATCTAAAAGATGCGGGTTTTAATGCCATCTCAATACATGGAGATTTATCACAAAAGCAGCGAGAAGTGGCTATGTATAGATTCAAGACGGCAAAGGAAGATATACTTGTTGCTACAGACATAGCAGCTAGAGGTATCGACATCCCTGCAGTCAGTCATGTAGTAAATTATGATGTTCCAGAGGATCCATTGATGTATTTTCATCGCATAGGCAGAACAGCTCGAGCAGGTGGGACTGGCAAGGCCGTATCCCTGGTTTCTGTGGAGCGAGTCGACGACTTTCAGAGAATTATCAATCGTACAGAGCAACCAATCCGCAAGCTGAATTTTGAACTAGGCATAGAAGTCCCTGTATATGAAGGTAGAAACAATCGCCCATCTTTTTCGAGAGGTAGATCCTACAGGCCTTCTAACGGTTACCGAGATAGACGAGAAAATCAATATGGTCAGAGGAAGTATAACAATGAGATGAGTGGCTCTCGGTACCGGGAAAGAGGAGAAAGTCGCTATAATAATCAGAAGAGATATAATAGAGGCTCTCACCAACGGTCCTTTTAGTTTGGCTCATGATCCTGGTCTGCATTCTGGTCCCATCGCAGATCATTTCGAGCTTTACCTAGATTCGAATAGGTAGAAAAGAGTAATTCTCATCGATCACGAAAAATCATGATGATTAATGGTTAGAAATTATTTCTTAAACGTCTCGAATAAATGTGAACTTTAATCACGAGTATAGTTTCATCTGTCTGTCGGTAACTATATATCTAAAAATTGATGATATAGATTAGATGCATCAGGACGATAGTGAAGATTCTTTTGTGAGGATTGCCGCCCTCATTGGAGGTGAAGAATATCTAAAAGTTGCACGTGCCCTCTTGCATTCAGAAGACGCAACTGATGAGGAAATTGCAGGTGCAACAGGTCTTAGAATTAACATCATTCGAAAAGTACTTTATGATATGTTTGGGAAAGCGCTGATTACAGGCATTCGTGTAAAGGACGAGAAAAAAGGATGGTTCGTGTATAGGTGGCGGGCCAAAAGGGATCAGGTAGACAATTTTATAGATAACCAGAAGAAAAAAATACTTGATCGGTTACAAAAACGACTTGAATACGAAGAGTCCTCTGAATTCTACCATTGTGGGAATAACGATTGTTCACATGTTAAATTCGATTTTGCAGTAGAGCAGTTCTTCAAATGCAACACTTGTAAGGAACCGCTGAATATGATTGATAACAATCAAGTCAAGGAAGCTTTGCGGCATAAGATTGAACAAATTATTTCAGACATTACACCCAGAACCTAGCAATGCTTGTGTTAGCGCAATATCAATATTCTCAGAAATAATAATATGTCATTCGTATTTGAACCCTGCTATTCGGAATCAAAATCACTCGAAGGGGATCGGTCTAGGTTGAAGACAATAGAATCTACGTAATAAGGTCGAGAAAGCATATCATAAGGGAGATCTTGATCAAAATCAGAAGAATAATTGTCCTTGGTGGTATCGGACTTTTCCAAGAAAATATTTATATTCTTCAAATCGCTCTCAAAATTTCTATATAACTTATTACTATAAAAGTGTATGTCAATGATTTGCCTCTCAATTTAATGCATCAGGAATTGCCAAGTTTTCACTAATGGGAAACTTTACGAATCGTCTCACCTTAGTGTCTCTAATAGCGGGAACCTTTACAGTGGACAGATGGTCGCCCTTGTCACAAGAGTTCCTCAAAAGAAACTCATTAATCCCAATGTTAAAGTGAATCATCCGTTACTTTATGTAGATAGCTTTTCTGCCATGTTGCATTGATTGGGTTGATGCACTATTGATTCACTTGAATAAAAAATTCACGCGTTACAGCGATAAGACGCCGCTATTGTTTAGCAATGCCCCGAGGAATAAGATTATCACTGATAATCCCACAATCACCCTTCCGAGAAGAATTATTCTGGATCTTATAGGTTGAATAGAAGAATTGGTAGAGTCACCGCTTCTAATCCTGTTTTCTGTTTCAATGTCTATAGACCTTATATGGATCACATAGAATATCAGCGTAACAATAACGAAGATGATCTTGATAGACAGAATAATGCCATACTCGGAGTCAATTAAAGCATTTGGCTGCAATAGTAAAGCGCGAGAATTGTAAATTCCGGTTATTATCAGTATAATAAACGATGGTAATGCAAATCTATTGAATCTCCTTCCAATCCTTAGCATAAGGGCAAGACGATCTGCTGGCGATTCGGCAATCGTTCCTAACATAGGTGCCAAAACTATCCCTAAGAACAAGGATCCACCAACCCATATTGATGCACAGGTTAGATGTACCCAAAAAACGAAGACATCCACCAACGCCATTACGAAACAGAGATTGACGTTAATACTATTATTCGTATTGTCTTAGAAAAGATTTTAATGCGCTTTTGATTAGCATAAATGCCAGGATGTTTCTTACCAAACGTAGAGCCATTCTTATTGGCGTTATTGCATCCATAGCAGCAGCGATAATTCTTACACCACTCATCCTGACTCTCACTCTTCCGCCAGATATCAATGCTGTAAAGATCAACCTTGACAAAGTTGAGGTCGATAATCCATCTCCAGAAGAGGAATCGGCGAACTTGCTTACCCTTAACGTATTTTTTAAAATTGATAATCCGACTGATACGACTTTGACGACCTCTAATATCGATTATACCCTTTTTGCTAATGGTGAGCCTCTGGGTAACGGACATATCGATTATGTCGATATTCCAGTCCACGGACGGCCTCAACTGTTATCTGGAGGCGAGGCAACAATTATGTCAAAGTTCGAAATACCACGTAACGATCCGAGTCTTACGCAAATCAATTTCGGAAACCTCTCTAGCTCTAACATAAATTGGGAAGCGGAAGGGACTGCTGATATAGAATCGGGATTTGTTACAGTTCCATTGGCCTTTAAGGATGAGCTTGAGCGTTCTTCGTAAATTGATTTGAGCCAAAATACTCCATAATATATAGGTTAAAATAACAATTAGCAAAAAGGTTTTTGTACATACTCCTAACACATAAAATTATAATTGTTCATGTGTTTCAGATTCGTTTAATCTATGCGTCATTAAAATGTGCAGGATGCTTCTAACCTGCATGCAAAGCTTGGTTATAGATTATAGATCGATATGACGCTGATGGTTCAACGTTCTGCTAAAACTAGAGAGTACCCATTCTGCGATCCATGGACACTTGGCTGGACTATACTGACTCATATCATCTTCCGATGAACACAAATGTTGATAATTGCAACTGAAACACGGGGCTCCCTCAACACTATTTATATCCACTTGTCTTTTTTGAATTTCAGACATAGCAGGTTTCTTTACTATTAGCTTGTACGTCCACCTACCGTTATAAAGGATTTTTTCTCTAGAAATAAGGGCCTGTTTTTCCAGATTCCCGACAAGTCTTGAACCGTCTCGGCTATCTAGAGAAAATGTCTTACAAAGTTCAGTTTGGAATATTCCATTCTCTCCGCTTCGAGATATTGTTTGGAGTGCCTGTTCGACCAAACTATTTCTAGTTTTAACTGAAATTTTCATAGGAGTAACTATTTCTGATGGCAAAATGTAATTTATTATTATCCAACATAGATATAAAAATCTTCATACTTGTCCAGATACTGTTCGAGTAGGCAACATGAGATTTTCATAGCTAAGGCCATTATGTGTGCTGGTGAAGATTGTGACACTATATGATACTATCAATGATGAAGCTATAATATCTTCTCGAAAATGATTCTTATTAATATTGAAGTATAATTCAGGAAATAGATTTATAGTATCTCGATCGGTAATTTTATGATTCCAGAGACGATGAGAATCTGCAATAGTGGTGACATAAAGGATAATTCTTTGAGGGTTTTCACAATTAACAATAGGGATATCCTGGTAGGAAGAAGAAACGGAAGAATATTCGCGTGTAGCAATTCATGCCCTCACAGAGGGGCCTCCTTGTCGAAGGGACATTTTAGTGGGAATCACCTAGTGTGCTATATGCACGGGTATGAATATAATATATTCACAGGCTCATTAGAAAACATGAAATCTTGGAAAAAGGAAGACAGCTGGATCGAACAGAGTCCTAACTGGCGAAAGTCGGGCAATTTGAGATTGTATAAAATTGATGAACACGACAACGGCATTTTCGTCGACTCTGTCCAACTCACGGAGCCAGCTTAACGGTTCTAACATTAGAAAGAAATAGAAAATGTGACAAATAACGTAATGATGAGGCTGCCAAGTCTCTTGAGAATTTATTAGCTTATCAATATTGAAACATATGAGTACATTTGATACCATAAGTGGAGTCAAATAAATTATCCATAAGATTCATCTCTCCTCTTTAAAAGTTGGACCGTTTGCAGAGAACATTTCCTCATAACTAGGGCCCCACGGTTAAATAAATTCTACCTAACCGATCATGTAATAGAAAACGCATCTGTATATGTAAAAACTCTCACGCTCTTCTTTTAGTTGCTGAATGGGAAAGGACTGAATTAGCCATTTGAGTAGGGTCAAAGATGGAACGATGAGTGAATATTCATTATCGAATTACTGGAGGAACAATTGTGAGATGTATTAATAGGGAAGGGTTAGAATTATTCGCTAACTAACTAGCGTGCAGATATCTATATAGGAGACTATTATTCTGGGTCGTTGCTGTAAAAGAGAACAAAAATTAATTAGACACTATATTATAGATAATTAATAACCAGTAATCCTAGTAACTTTCTCAGGTAAATTAAATAATATTGTCTAGTTAAACGCTAAATTACATAATGTCTCTCAGGTACTTGTGTCAAGTAGAATCAAAATTGCATTATGAAAAATCGCTGATACTATAAATATTTTGTTTATGCGCGTGTTTTGGCCACACTATCATGCTAAGCAAACATTTTATACGCACTTTCTTCTATCCATTCTATTCGTTCAACCAAGATGCCGAAAAGAATCTATATTGCAGGTAAGAGTGGAGACTCTTGGTATCAGCTACCTCCTTCTAAACGACAGAATTATAAGACCACTCTAGCAAAAAAGTATGGATCTAGGTGCAATCCTAGCTATTGCCTTCCAACTGCTCAAGGAGTGGACAACCAATATTCTAAGTTTGGATGTGGCAAATATTTTCCTCTTGCCTTGCTTACGGTAGATCACATCATTCCTATATCCAAAGGTGGGCCGGTTTTCGACATCGAAAATATGCAACTGTTGTGCTGGCAATGTCATAGGAAGAAGACCACTGAAAACGACATGTTAGAGATATAGTCTCCAAATTCCAGATCGAACGTTGCTTTTTTTGTAAAGTTGCTGATTTCCTAATATCTCGAACACTAATCGATTTTGACCGTTCTATTTTATTACTCTCAAGGTCAATAATCATTCCTAAAACATTCCTTAGGATTGAATTTAAATAATCGTAGAATTCATAATACGATCTTGCCTAGTTACAAACGGGTAAAATGTTAACGGTGGGGTGGCAGAGCGGCTATGCGTTCGCCTGCAGAATCGAATGCAGCAAGCGAATCTATAAGGGTTCGAATCCCTTCCCCACCTCTAGTCAGATTTCCTGGTAAGATCTCAGGAACATAAGAGAAAACGAAACGATTTCTTTCACGCTCACGAAGATTGAAGATTACTCTATTTAAATCGACAATCAACCCAAAGGTATTGACCAATATCAACTAACGAAGCCTGATTGATTACTCACAAGTTCGAAACTTTCTATTCAGATCATTCGCCTATTGAAGGTATAAGTCACTCTATCCCCCTTATCAGGCCAAGATGCATCCAGCCCGACGTCGTTATTGCACCTCAAACAGCACCATGCTTGATTGAAAGCTTAGACCAAGTAGCTGTTCGTAACGTATAGATATCTGCAGAAACGAATCATATGTTGTTCTGATGAATGAAGAAGTAACCTCTCTGGCCATTGGTAGGCCGCGAAATGAACTCGATGATCCAATAAATAGCCTATTAGTTGTAATCAACAAGCTCGTCGACATTGAAAGTACAATGGATAATCGAGGTGGTAAAATAGAGGAAATCCAGGATAATCTGCATGGTATAATAGGCTTACTAGAAAAATCAAAGAAATGAGAGACTTGGCAGTATATTTCGCCATAATTGATATTCAATTTACCATATAGAACAGCCCGATCTTTCTGGGAGTCCCTTTTAGCGAAAGAATTATCACTTCTCTACCGATCCAATTATCTAAGGAAATGCGTAAAATTATAATACAAGCCCCCAGCGGAATTGCGGCCATCCTTGAAGAAAAATTGAGAAACACGTGCGAAGTGAAGGTAGAAGTGATCCCTGATAATCCTAAAGCGATTTGTCAAATTATGGCGACTAAACATAGAAAGTGGATTACAATCTGCAGGTTTGCCTCGGATGAAAACATCAAGGACATTATTACGATGTTTGAAGTTAACTTTCTTTTAAGAAAGTAAATGCTATGGAACAGGAAACATTTGGATTTCAGGATACCTATTCCAGCTGCCTAGCTGTTTCCAAACGGGAAGTATGAACCATTTTGAGCATCTGCAGGTGACTTCGGGAATTCTTTGTTTTTATCTGTACCTATTTAAGCTAGATTGCTTTAAGGAGAGTGCTTAAATGCAGATATATGCCCACGGATATAGGTGTATCCCAGTTGGATGATAGATGGGACGAGGACAAATTTCAGGATGATGGTCTTCGAGGTAAAGTTAGAAGAAATTATATAAAAATTGCTAAGGTTGGTATAATGTTAGGTTTTATAGTTGTAGCTCTGGTTGTATTATCGGTGTTCCTTCCAAGGGTTGGAGTAAGCGTCGAAATAATAGAACGGGGGGGATTGATAGGTTCGATAACGGCAAAAATCAGTAACAATAACCTCGATTCGCTGAACAATGTAGTGGTTCAGTTTGGAGAGAACGGAATTCCCCAGAACCTGGGAAATATTGGGCCCTTTGCATCCGTGTTTTCTTCTCCAAATCCAAGTGAACTGGAATTTGATCGAATCATTCTAACAGCAAACGATGGAGATGTTCGAGTGGTGAAGTACAGAAACCAATAACTGGCCCGACAAGAATTTATTGCATTTCAAAATCATACCGACAGCAACGGTTGATTTCATCTTATTATGATGGCATCATTATAGGGATAGGTATTCGAGTGCGAAAATAGAGGCTCAGCAGCTCGAAGGCCCTTGCCTGTCACTTTACATTTGTCGCCTTTAAATCTCTATTCTTTTGGAAAAATATTAGATATGGAAGGATTATGATACCCACTCCATAAAAAATCTTATTGCAAGGGATTATTGGAATGCCCTACCACGCTATCATTTTTCATCAGAACGCAACATGCACAATTTTCATTAAGGCAAGTGTTTGATACCTTATGCTTACAAATAGGACAAATACACTCCTCGTCCGATCCGGCTTGAATCTGCTTGTTGGGTAAACCGCTTCTCTGGAGCAAATTCTTTGATTCCCTTAACCTTGTGCTTAGGTAAAGCCAGGCTGTAAAAAGAGAGATTCCTATGATTATGATTACAAGGCTAACTAGAGCTGCTCTAAGGGCAAATAATATTACTCCGAACAGGATCGTCGTAATTCCAATGGCAAAAACCCAATTGTAAGAAAGCGACCGGTTTCCATGAGGCACGACTGGACTATCAGGCTTTGTAGGATTTGCGGAGTTCATCCCTTAACAATTCTCCATTGAAAAGTCATTCCATCAGAATTGCCGTCAATATCATTCTTTGGATGAGATTTTCTCTCTTCATTTATTCTATTTTTTGTGTCTGAAGGTCTCGAGAATTTCCTATTAGGACTCAATATTTGGTCCAACCGAGGATGTACATGTGCCAAAACCCTAGAAATAAACCCAATATTGCAGCCAATCACAGCTTCTTCAATTAACTTCAACATCAATGGTTCGTACTCTAGATCAATTTTCCTAGATGTAGACAAGTTAATATTCGCAAAACGCAGTGAGGCAAGTTCGATCATTTTTGAGTTGTTCGTTCCAGATTAGCCGGTTCTCATTATTAGAGTTATTGGTAATCTCGACTTTCGTCACTTTTATTCGATTCCTCCCCCCTGCTGCGCCAATATCATATACTGCATTCCAAATTTTGGTTATATGACTTAATGTTTATTCCTTACACTCGGAGCTAGATTACGCGTTTGACCGACAATATTTTTATTATCATTTATGCCTACTCAAAAGGGCTGCAGGTTTCTGTCGGACAACTTATGCTCTGACCATCCTCTAGTCTATGCTTTGCCAACTAAAATTTGCAATTGTAGAGATCAGACAAAGATGGTTAGTGTAGAACAGTTCTAAAAAATTTACTTCTTAACCATTTCAATATCAAGAATGAAAATATTGTAGAGACTGGGTAAAATAAACAATAACGTATTCTGCTTGGCTATTCGAATTCAAATTTCCTTGTATTTGATCCGTCGGGCTTACTTTGTATCTAGTAAGCAAAGTGAATCACTTCTGTGATCAACAGATCTAAATATGACGAATACTCATAAGTTGCATTCAATCACCGATATAGGCTACTATTTTCGTCTTCCTTTCACCAAGGTTTCGATTTCAAGATAATTATTTATCTTATCGTTATTATCTAGGTCATGAGACCAGATGACGAAATTGTGTCGAATAGCAGTCGTGCAAATGAAGTCAGACACAGACAAGAACAAGAACTTGGCACAATCAAGAGATTACATTAAAGAAGCTCATTATAAAAAGGCACAAATTGTATGCTTCCCTGAATTTCAGATGGGATTTTCCCCCTCAGATCAAAAACCCATTGAATTGAGCGGGATCTCTGAAACCGTAGTTACTGGTAATTTTGTCAAGTCATTAGGCCAATGCGCAAAAGAAAATGGAATTGAAATCATAAGCACGATCTATGAGAAAGCTAGAACCAAGAATAAAGTCTTTGATTCTGCACTTGCAATAAGAAGGGATGGAGTGGTGATGGCACGTTACAGAAAGATTCATCTATACGACGCACTAGGTTTTAGAGAATCGGATAAGTTCCTGGCCGGAAATAATATTGAGAAACCTTTTCAATTTGCAGCTGCAAAAATAGGTCTCATGATCTGTTATGACATCCGGTTTCCTGAAATGTCTAGAATACTCAGCGTACAGGGCGCAGAGTTTCTGGTGATCCCCTCAGCGTGGGTGCATGGGATCATGAAAGAAGAACACTGGCAGACCTTCTTAAAGGCGAGAGCAATTGAGAATGGCGTCTTTGTAATTGCCCCTGACCAAATAGGAAACATATACAGTGGTAGAAGTATGATAGTGGATCCGTTTGGAACTGTCCTGTTAGATATGGGTAACAAAGAAGGGATGGAAGTGGTAGAATTAGATAAGTCGGATATTATGAAAGTAAGAGGAAAACTTCCGCTTCTAAAGAACAGGAGAACTGATGTCTACAAGAAAAATCTTTTTGCATTTACTGACCACTAATCCTTATTTTCATTATCATTGAGTACAGCGACCCCGCAATAGCAGGAGTACTTCAATGGGAGATCTCTAATTGCTGTCCGATAACATCCTGAATTCGGATTGTCAGTGACATACAAGTTCTATTACTTGTCATAAAAAGCAATCCCAAAGAGTAGGAGGATGAAGTCTTATTCAGATGATAATAGCATCAAGCGACCCTTCTTCTTACGTTGAACTCACTTCAGCTACTGCTTCGTCGACTTTATCGGTGCGACCTGCTGGGCTTCAGCCAAATAATGTTGGGATTAGACACGAAATCCACATCTACATGTGATGCGTGTCGAAATAAGACTGTTGTTACCAGAATTAAGGATAGTAACTGTTAGTAAAGTCAGATAGGATCCAGCAACAGTAAATAGTCCTATCATAACCTAGATCTCCTCCTTAGTAATGGAATGAAATGTAGATCGATATATTCAGTTAAGATAAAAGTTGTACATGTTGACCTTTTCTTTCCGTATATCAAGTATAGAAGGAAGAAGATATTATGGTCCAATACTATTCGCGGGTGGACACTAGAACCTATAAGCAGATGCCTCCTAGCATTTACTTGATATTCGAATTGACAAATACTGCACTGTATGGATGAGAATCTTACTAAAAGCTATCTATCTTAATCCTCTTCTTTCCTGTTCAAAGGTTTGTTTTTGCTCTCTAATTTGTTGTGCAATGGGATTAGGGAAATATGTCTGCACGAAAAAGGCTGCTGTAACCACAAGAATTAACAAGGTTAACGCGATAATCGAGGTAACGCTATTATTTGAAAAGACCACTTCTTAATATTCACATTACCAAAATATATGTATGACCTTCTGTTCTGTTTTGAACGGAAGTAGAATGCTATCTGAATGACCAATATTTGGTTGATTTAGAATAAGTGATCTTCCACTGATTCTATTTGAGAGACCGGCCTTAGAATAATATTGATTCGTCTAAATGCACATAGGTTATGGGTAGACTTGCTCACCACTGTGTCTATCAATAATTCTAATAGCCTTTGTAGGACAGGTTTCTGCCGCAGACAATATATCTTCGAATGAAGCACCGTCTTCTGATTCAATTCTGACCTTAGGATTTATGATCTTGTTTTTTTCTAACACAAATACTTTTGGCGCTAATACCTCGCAGCTTCCAAACGCCATACATAGCGTGGGTTCTACTGATATATGGAAGCGAGAAGGTGGCTTGGAGCTCTCTTCGTCAATCACCTGTACGCCTATGTCCACAGATGGATCCTTTCTGATTCTTGTGCTCTGTCTATCACCAAATTTCTCGTGCTTTCACTCCTTGAATGCATAATCCGTACTCGATTGATTTTCGTTCTGATTGGGATAAACTGTAGACTCATGAGAATATTTAGGCCCTCTAGTTGGAATTTCGAAACCATCGTAAGATTGATGAGCTTTCTTGGCAGTGTTAGTCTCAGTCGACAAACCGCCATTTTGTATAGGCCTTGTTACATCATACTGTTTCCTTTTATCCTTATCTGAAAGAATTTCAAAGGCGGCATTTATCATCTTAATCATATCTCCTGAATGACCTGATGTGTTCTTATCAGGATGGTGCCTTTTGGCCAATCGACGGTATGCCTTTCTGATGTCGTGATAGCTAGAGTCCTCGGAAACTCCCAGAGTTTTATAATATCCTAAGTAGTCCAAATGAGTTGATTACCATTCTATGAATCCTCCGTGCTTTATATCCTGAGCTGCTCCTTTTACCACAAACTTGGTTACTCTGATCGTACCGCTATGGTTCCAATCAAGATTCCTCCTCTTATCATTTGGCTTATTTGAGACAATAGTTTAGTAATATCTAAACTTGTAAATGAAAAGGCTTAATATCGAAAAAGGAAACAACCTAGTTGGAATATCTTTTGCCAACTGGGGGTCCCTAACGATAAGCTGTTCCCATTTCGTCGCGTAACGACCAAAAAGAGCTGCTCTTGTGATTTGAGGCAGAAATGACAGAGTAATCGTAGCACTCAGATATCGGCCAAGATGCTAACACATCTGTTCAATGATTCTCCTAATGATTTTTCTATTCCTGTCCGCATAAATTGGTGATTCGATATCTATCCAATCTGTGTTATCGTCAAGATTGTAGGAATACAGATTAACCCATCTTGAGGGTAGGTTTGCCAAGACATCATGTGACAAGTTAAAACTATTGGTCTGCTTGTGCCGAGCAACGGATTCTTGTTGATGCAAATATTCAAATATCTTTTTACTAAAAAGATAAATTCCAAGCGCCTCAGGGGATTCTAGTTCAACGATTGGCTTTTCGATAAACTTCTCTATCCTGTTGCAATCTTTAGCTTCGACAGTAACTCGTCCAGTCTCTTCGTATCGATGCTTTCTAGTTACCAGAATTCCGGTAACTTCTTTGCCACCAGTTAGCTGAGTATTCAACGCATTATAGCAACTGACTAAATCCATCAAATCCAACGCACATAAATTATCGGCAAACCAAACAAGAAACGGTTCGCTACCATTTGTAATCGATTCCTCAGCTCTCAGGACCGCTCCACCAGTCCCATTCTTGCTGTCCTCAATGAATGAGATCTTTTTGAGAATTATGCTATCTTTTCCTTCGAAATAGTTAATGATTTGGTTTCCAAAAAAATCAAACTTACATACAATAAGAATCTCCTCTACTATCGCAAAACGAGCGAGATATCTCACAACCAGATCTATAACAGGTCTACCTTCTATTGGAATCATTGATTTAGGGATGTAATCGCTAAATGGTCTTGCTCTTGTACCCTTACCGCCTGCAAGAAGTACTACTTTCATGATGCATCATGAATTATCTGATGATGGAGTTTATCAATTTTTTTAATAATATTGCGCTGCATCCACCTGGGCCTACAGACTAATTGATTATAATCTTGAGTAGCATCATGTCCCAAAAATGTAATGGGTATTCTTAAGGATAAATTGGAATCATGAATCATGCGACAGGGATCAAGTATTCTCTCCATCCGTGTCATTCTAGTTATTGATAACACGATATTAGTCTAAAATAAGGCGGCATTTTCACGTTTAAGTATTGTCAAAATAATACTATGAAGCTCGGGTTTAGAGTAAACTCTACCCTAACTTCTTGCCCAAGAAGTTCTCTGTATTTGATGTAATGAATTCATTTACTTCTAAGTAGGAAATATCAAGAACTTCTCCGACCGACTTAGCTACGGTTACCAGGAATGATGTAGGCAACGCAGGTAATTCTGCGAAGCATCTGGGGTACTGGACTGGACCATCTGTTTCAATAAGAATCCTGTTTCTGTCGGTATTCTTTAGAAGTACTCGTTTGTCTTCAGAAAATACTAAAGGTGGACCATAGGAGACATAAGCACCCATGTCCATCAGAACGCGTAATTGCTTCTTGTTACCAGAGAACCAATGAAAGAGCAGATTCGTCAGATTGTAAGATCCTATTATATCTAGAATATCGTCGAGAGATTTTCTAGAATGAATAGATATTGGTTTGTTTGATTTTTCTGCGAGGCTCAGCATCTCTTGGAATACCTGTTTCTGCTTTTGATATGAATTCCCTTTGGTAAGCGTATAAGTCGGATCGAGTCCAATTTCTCCTATTCCTCCGATCGAATCAGAATATTCGGAAAAGATTTCCACAAACTTTTCGATGTCAACTTCTTGAACAAATTGTGGGTGAATTCCTATGAATTGCGTTACTATGTCATTGTTGGATTGACCAAATGTCTTAATTCCATTGATCGTAGACGTGATATCCACTGTAACCGAACAAACATGCATCTTCATGGTTCTGATGCTCGCCAAGATCTCTTTCAAATAAGAAGAAAACTCAGGATCTGTTAGATGGACATGTGCGTCACATAACGGAGTGATAGATTTTCACCCTTGCATTATAATAGACTCTTTCTTATCAAGTTTGACATTTGAACCTCTGTAACTATCTAACCCTGAAGGCTCGATGCGGGTCAGCATAAGGAAATTTGCTATAGAGATCTGGCACGTAACTAAATACACGTTCCGTGCTGGTAGATAGTCGCACATCTAATCTAAGATCCCGTTTTTAAAAAACAGGACAAGACCTCCACCGATCTGTTTCACATTCTAAGTACGTTTCTAGTAGCCAGACGTATGTCTTCCGGTTTTATTGTTTTTCTACCTGCATGCAATGACAACTCAACTGCACTCTTAGCAATTTTTTCAGCTAATTGTTCTAAAACTATTCGTAGTTCGTTAGCAGCATCGTCGCTCACTCTCTCTGCACCCGACTTTCTGATAATACGTTGCATGCCAGCAAGGCCCAGTTCAGGTCCAGAAGAGAACATGTTTATGAATTAAATCCAAGATTAAAAGTATATTTTCAGCGCGGTCAAATAGTTTAAATCATTTTGTGTCCCTTTACGAGCCAAAATAAATGCTCAATTAAGGCCCTTGTTGCATCACCCGTAGGCGATGAGTTAATAGCATTAAGTCAAGAACCATAATATCATCTAGACACTTTGGTATATAGATGACAATCTCAGATCTCAAGAATATTCCCAATTGTCATGATGTTTTTGTCTAACTAGGAGATGAAAAAGTTCTCTGCGACCCAAGAAGCTAGCTCGACTGAAATTAGAGCCAAAATTGTAATTGAGGTATTAAGTATGCATTAGCAAAAGGAGGTTGATCTCTAATATGCCGTCATTCGATTGCATGACATATTATCTATTTAAAGAAGGAATACTATTCGAAGAATGATATAAGGAGTCAGTCCATGCCAAAGAGAGTTATCATAAGTGACAGGCTTGCAAACCAGATAATGATGCCCAGATCCATGTCTTCTAGAAAAGGCGAAAATGGGATTATGCTCGTGGTTGGGGCAAGTAATATATACCATGGCGCCCCGTTACTGAGTTCGTTGGCTGGACTCAGATCAGGGGTCGACCTTGTTTATACTGGGGTACCGCAACAAAACGCTTTAGCCCTACGGTCCTTTTCTCCGAACATTATCGTCCTTCCCTTTTCACATGATTCCTTGGATATTACTTCCGTAAAAGATCTCCTTCATGTTCTTCCAAAGAAACCAGATGCAGCTGCCATAGGGATGGGATTGAACATAGCCAAGAGCAAAGCCCTGATTTATCTGATAAATGAGCTTAAAGGTATGCAAACCAAACTCCTACTTGATGCTTCTGCGTTGATCCCAGACGTTTTAACCCATATATCAGGAACCAACACAATAATCACTCCTCATCTTGGAGAATTCAAACGCGTGTTCTCGATGGAAGGCTCAATCCAGTCTAAAATCCAGGAGAAGACAAGCCTGGAAAAATTAACATCAATCGTGATTGAAATGGCAGAAAAATATGGCATTACGATAATTTTGAAGGGTGAATATAACATAGTAGCGAGCGGGATTGGCGCAAACATATCAATAATCAAACGTAGTACTCCAGCAATGACTGTGGGAGGAACTGGCGATGTTCTATCAGGGTTGGTAACAGGTCTTCTCACCAAGTTGGATCCTTTTCGTGCCTCCATTATGGGCGTCTACCTTAATGGTCTAGCTGCATTGCAATCCTTTAGAAGGCTAGGCTTGCATCTCCTAGCAACAGATCTTATCGATGATTTGCCTTACGTCATGAAGAAATTTGATAAGATAGGGTAGGTACTCTCTTTCTTAGGTTCTATATTGTGAAATCTGGGATTTGATAATCTTGCGAATTAAGCTGATCCCTACCTAAAATTTCATTAATAGATAGTTTGTTAAATCAACGGATCTAATACCTGATTAATTAATTTGATCTTGACCGTAAGATGGCAGCAAAACTACCATTGTGAATTTTTGGCTCTGCCCTCACCTTGATATGATCATTCTTTCATCATCTTTGGCATCACCCTGGACGTCCCTAGCCATGATCGGATTTGAGTGCTCAGTTCGTAATTATATGATGCATCATCTATGAGGTTCATATATCTTCTAACTTTAAACGCAAATAGAACTAGGATCGCCCATAGTTCAGAACTCGATCCTTACATTGAGTTAGCGACTCATTCATGATTTCTAGCTTTTATGTAGGCCTAGTTGAATTTTTTCTCATAAATTATCTATTACGGCGTGCACCAATTTATTTTCTCAAAATCGAAATGTAATAATCCATTTTTTCTCTAGAGTTTTTTTCAAGCAAGTCAGTCACAATTAGAATATTCTAAGCATCCAATTCACCATGGTACAGATTTAACACGAATAGATTATATAATTGAAAAGACTAAATAACTTAGTTAAGGAACGTCCAATGAGTAATCAGCGCATCTTTGATCTATACCTCAAGTATAGGGAAGTTTTGTATTTCAACAAAAACCTTATAATTGCAGGCATTTCCTCCCTCCTGGTTGGCAGTCTAGTTACCCAACTTTACTCACAGGCAGGAGGAAGTAATCTCATAAATTCTTTCGTCTCAATAGCGACTGAGTACAGCGTATTCTTTCCAATCTTCGGAGTACTTTTCTATATTGACAATAGAAACAGGTACCTCGATCCGATTACGAAAAAGAGGGATTCCCACAAATTAAGGAGCGACATAAAGAAGCTTATAGCTACTTTTTCGGTTTCTGAAATAATTTATTCCACATCTAAGATTCTGATTCTTTATCAGCTTCTACAGCTAGCTCTAATATCCCCTTATCAGACAGCTATTCTAAGTACTATTCTGGCATGGATGCTCTCCGCCATCACTATTAACATCATGATAAGAATAGTAAAACTAGTTAGAACCGACTAGGTTTTGTGTGCGATAACTTTTCAACGAAGGTTGGCTTAACTATCCTTTCTCTTGCCTTCTTATCGTTAGGGTCGTAAGGGTAAATTTTTACTTCAGCTGAACTCAGAAACCAGCTTCGATTGGGGAGGCTGGTTTCATTATTTCTCGTAAGAGAGTAGTAGCATATGAGCCCTTAGGTAATTTGAAACTAATAGATAGAGATCCGGAATGACTAAATCCTTTACACCAAAGAACTGATTGTCTGAACCCACCTTTAGCACTAAGCTCCTGCATATCCTTTATATAGAAATCTTTTGGCACTAACCCCTTCTCTCTGAGAATTTTTTGTGATGTAGATTCAAATCGTCCTTTTCCGGCTTGAAATGAATATCCTACAAGTCGGATTGCGGGAAGCACTGTAGAAAAGGTATCACTGCTTGGGCTTAGTTTCCTGATCTTTCCAAGTACATCTTTACCTTCGATCTCAAAACACAAGTCACCATCCTTACATTTCGTTATATCCTCCCCACCTGATAGAGATTCACTTATGCAAAGGTTGAAAATATAGGCTTGATAGGCCTGAACATATAGTCGTCGAATTCCGATGGGGATGGCCCTTAGTGCACGAATATAGTCCCTCTTAGAGAGTAACGATCGTACTATTTCTCTCTCAATATCCATGCCTTTAGGCAATACGCTAATGAGTTTCTTGTAGTTACTTGGGTCCGACAATTGTTCTCTGATTTCTCTGCTGTATGCGGTATCATACTTGGTGGTCTCAGTCAGGAGCAATTCTGATGCTCGTCTAAAATTCCCCTTAAGTATCTCCCTTCCGACGTAATGAGTTACCATCCTTTCACTCCCAAACCTCTGAAGACCATAGAAATTAGCTATCTTAGGAATTTCAGGCAAAAAATCGGTCAAATCTGCATGCTTGGTTTCAGCTATCAGAATAGAAAATTGATTTCCCCAAAGATCTGATTTTGAAAGTAAAGTACTACCATATCCTATAAGACAAATTTCTGTGTGGTAGGTCTTGATCCTTGGGGGAATACTTCTTGCCTTTTGAATTGTGGTGGCAAATTGCACTGTGTTTGCTTTGGCATCTTTGATACCGAGGACTCTTAGTTCCAACCTATGTTGGTCACGTATTTCGATGACAGCATGGTTGGAATCGATATTGTGTTTCTTTAGAATATAGATTGGAAAGCGATGAGTAGAGTTTAAATTCTTCGACAAGCTTTCAAGGTATCGTTCATTTAAGATCTCCCTTACTAGAAAATCTTCGGGATTTCGTTTGATCTTTCCACCTATACCGCTAAACGCAGTACAATAGTGCTTAATACCAGCCTGTTGATCAATTGAAGGAACGGTCTTCTCCAAAATATAGAATCCTCACTTCAGGGAAGATATCTTAAGCCCTATTAGTACTATTAATTGGGAAGGAGTTGATGACATAACAACTTGCATCAGAATAATTTGGTAACTAAGACTTTTGAACATCCAATTTTACACATCTATAATATATTGTTCCATCTATTGTGACATCTTCTATCCTTATCGAGCGGAGGTTAGCAATCCTACTAACCTTTTTATGCACAATAAAGCCAGACAAATTGTTTATTACGTCTTGAAAAGACAATTTAAGCATCAGGTAATTAATATCTTCTTCTCTTATGCCTGTAAACTCTGCAATTTCTTTCACCGAGAATGCCTTGTCGCTATTTCGACACAAGAAATCTACTACGATTCGATTTAGATCTTTATGCGCTTCGAATTCTGAGGCATCGATAGGCGGAGGAGCCATTAACGAGATAAATAAATTGATACTTATATAACCGAATCTATAAGTATAATCTTTCTGATAGTCCCTGGAGATTTTATTGAATCTCTTTTTGTCTCCTAGTAACAGGTCCATTGCCCAGGTAAGTTGCAATGGGGTCCTACATATTGATCCTGTCCAGTAACTCACCAACCTCTTCAAGGGTTGGTGACTCAGCAAATTGATTTCGGATATAAAGCGAGGATGCGGCATTTGCGAATGTTAACCTGTCTATTGGATCAAGACCAGAAAGATATGCAATGATATCAGCTGCGTCCCATACGTCTCCAGCTCCGGTCAGGGTTTTGATCTCGCTTCTGATTGCTGGAACTATCTCACTATCTTTCCCATTTGACCAAGCCGATCCTAATTTAGTATGAATGTCAATACTTATTCCGGTTTTCTTAGACAACTTTAATGCAGCGTCCTTAATTTCTTGTCTTGTATACGATTGCCAAGGTAATAAAGTACCTAATCCCAACGATGATCCAAGCGTGTTACATTCATTTTCATTAATACTAAGCACATCTATTTGATTTGACAAGACTGCAAGGATTTCGACAAATTCTTCCTTCCGGAGTTGAAAATCAGCTGGATCAACGAAATGTAGAGCCTTTGGCGAGCTTTCAAATGCGAATTTCATTAATTCAGTTCCTTTTAAGTTGCTTGCCCAATTCGCAACGATAACTGCGTCAGCTCTATTCAATATATTGATATGATTGTGCGTGTTTATTCTTCCTTTGCCAAAGTCAGCATTGTCTCCAACGTCACTTAACATAACATTTACTCTGGGATCACCCTCCGCATTTTCATAAAGTTCCATTGAAGTAGTTTTTCCTTGTTGCCCCTCAGCAATCATAACTTCTACATTTTCTCCGAATTTTTGAAAAGTGTTCTCGATCACAGACTTCGCAATCCTATCTCCTACCGTGAAAAACGCTACTCTACCTCCCAGGTTAGCAATACTGTAAGCAATGTTGGCAGCATTTCCTCCTTTCCTATCGACCGTGGGAATTCCACGTATACTTCCTCCTCCTACCCGAATCTTGTTTACCATCGACTGAAAAAACCCATTTTGTGATTCCAGCATTAAGATTCGATCTAAAAAGAAATCAGGCATAGTAACTATCTGATTCATATACGAATAATAGTTCTTGATCGCTGATGATATGTTCATTATACCTTTTTCCAATGATACTCCTCATTCGAGAGAGGGTTATATTATTTGTCAACCCTCACAAAAAGGATAGCTTCTTTTTCATATTCTAAATACTACCAAACGTTAGTTAGTTTACTGATTCGTTGGTATATGCACTCAAATGGGATAGGATTAACAAACCTTGCTTGAATTCAGAGAAATCTTGAGATAGTCGTAAATTGCAAAGATTGTGCTATTCGCGAACCTTCTTCAACACCCTTTTTCCATTCGGCGAAGGAATAATCTCTATTTTTGCATCATCAAATTGCCTAGTTAGCTCCTTTCCGATGAATATTCTGTCCAAGCAAATCGCTAATGCTGCTATCTCGGAATGCGGTTGATTTCCTATTGCTACGTTATAATCGGAAACCTGGTAAAGCTCTCTAGGGACCTTAGAAGCACCTACTACCACGAGCAATTTATCGCAGCTGCGTAATTCATCTGCGACTTCATCTATATTTACACCGTACATAGTCAGATGTGCGATCTTTCCTCCTCCATTCTTCCAATGCTTGATCATCGATTTCCAATTCTCAATTATTTCTATCTCAAAGTACCGCCCTCCCCATCGGTCTACAATCTCCTCCACTGTCGATCTAATGGATTTATCCACTTCATTCATGAAAATTCGATCACAACCCAATGCTCTGGCCACCAAAGCTACGTGGGTAGTTACACGATCATCTCGGACAACTCTATGTCCTATTCTTAGAACCGATACCTTCAAATGAGATCTCCTAGCTAGATTATTCATCTCCTACAAGGATTCCTCATAAACCTTTCTTAACGAAATCGTACGACTGAAAATTTATGCTTTGATTTGCCTCTGTTGTAAACAACGTAGTCACAATCCAAGAGGGGACCTCCCGTTGAACTATGCGCTAAGAATTGATTGAATACATAGAATTAGACCAGTGTCCACCTAACTCGACCGACCGTAACAATACCTTGTCATGTAGCAAAAATTATACAGCAAATCCATCTGGCTGAGACTCACTTCAGACCACAAGTCAACCACTTAATTTGAACTACGCTGAGAACATGATAGGAATATATATGATTCATCCAAGAACAGTGTAACATGCCGTCGTAGCTCAGCCCGGGAGAGCACTCGACCAATCAATGTGGGGTGAAGCTGAAGACCGAGCTGTCGTGAGCTCAAATCTCACCGACGGCATCATAGGTTGGGAAAATCCCTTTGTCAAAACGAAATGGTAAAAAATACCCAACTTATTAGAGTATTAGATGCTCCATCAGCTGATAAGAAGGCTTTTTTGTAACCATATGGAATCATTTTCATTTCGGAAGTATAATGACTTTGACTTTCGTGAATACGATCAGTGTTCAAAATGTGGTAAAATTTTAAGACACCTGAAGGGGTTTGATGAAGACCTACGCGGTTAGGTAAATAAAATATGGCAAAATCAAACCTACAAACTTTGATTATCGTTTGGTGGGCAGGGGCGGCACTCGCAGGTATTTCATTCATCATCCCCTTATACGACATTTATCTCATCGTGGGGATAACTGGTTGGATTGTAATGTTAATCAGCACCTCTTTAATCATCTACATGATCAAGAAGATTAAGAAAGAGGACGGGAGTAAGGAGCTACATCAAAATGAGTAGCTAATGACTTTCTTTGCCTCCTTGCTCTTCTATGACTACTAATGTTACAGTGGACGTTATTCCTGGAATTTTTCTAATCTTGTTAGTTATAGTGTGATTCATAGCCTCCGTATTGTCAGATTTTACTTTCACGAAAACATCATGAACACCATATGTTCCTCTCACTTCTTTCACATCGGGCAAGTTAGATATTTCACTAATAATCCTTTCTTCCGATCCTAATGTACTATTTACCAATATGTACGCCGTAGGCATTTAGATTTCTTCCATAGCCTTTAGTATTTTAGTGTTGTTGGCAAAAAATTGGCTGCGTGATTGTGCCCAATTTTGCGTAACTGAGCCGTCGTGAATTGTCTTTGTCAACAGCAACAATATTACAGACAAATTCTATGCGACAGAATGCAAGATAGGTCTTTGCCATTGGGTAGATATTGCACGGGTGAGACAATAATTCTGCAAATTCCTTCTCAGATTAACTTTAATTCGAGATTGAAAAAGAATTCATATAAGAACATAGAAGTGATCTCATCAGATGACCAAGAGAAAGACCATTTACATTTCTTCAGCCGTTGCAATAGCAGTAGTTGCTGGGATTACTTATTGGGGATTTGCTTACTACAATGAGGGCGTTGATCGACAGGATCCTGGCCCGGCCGTCCAAAGTCCTGCATCCTCGGAAATACAATCAGTGGATCGAAACGACAACCCTATTGTCATTTCAATTAAGAATATTACGGTTGAACCAACCGATAGTTCACATTCCAATTTGCAAATTGCTTTTGACGCTCATAATCCCAATCGGGGAACTATTATCCTTGAGTCAATTCAATACAAAGTCCTAGTTAACAACAGCGAAGTTGCATCAGGCGAAATTGGTGAGAGGTTGGAAGGTTTTCTTGAGTCTCAGGACAATGTCTTTCCGGTAATTGGCTCTGGGAATGTGACTCTAAAAGATACTGATCTACTGGCTCGGAACAGCGAAAATTCAGACCTCTGGAATCGCTTGAGTATGAACCAGATAGATTCTTATCAAGTGAATGGGACATATTCCTTTAGTCAGACATCAACGCTACAAGCCAGCGGAGGAGACCGACCCTTTACCTTAAATTTTCCTTGATTAAGTAGATTCATCTTTTGATTTGCCAAACAGGCTTTCTATAGAGAAGCTGGTTTCCTTTCTTTCTATCATATAACATCTCCCATAATACTTGCAAGTCATGCATGATTCAGAAGGCTCAATAATAGGTACCCGTCTTTCCTTAAGCAACGTACTTAGAACCCTTGCTCTTCTTATCAATTCCTCGAACATTTTCGCACTTTTCGCTACTAGGAATTCTGACGTTCTGCCATCTCCTAGGACATATATTAAAATTCCCTCCGCCTTATCAAATGAATAGAGGCAAGCATTGAGGTACAATAGATCTTGTGGTTTGGGAGAACCTGGAAAGGAATCTGTTATGTGCATCCTAACGACAAGCTCCTTTTCTAGAATGATATCAGCTGCAAGTACGAGAGTCAGATTATCTACCTTGTACTCCGATTCTATATTTTCGAACGAGTGTCTGAATCCGTACGTCAAGAGAAATTGGAACAATTCTGTTGAATTTGAGGTAATTGGGTCAACACGTTCATAGTATGAAAGCCTTGTACATTGTGATGCCTCATATGCATAAATTCTAGTCGGATCCTCATTAATTCTTTTTAACTTTTTATGCCTATCATTCATGTAGGCTACTATTAGCTTTCTAACATCTCTGCCACCTAACATCTTATTCATAGTATGTTGTAAGAGTATTTGAAATTATTATGCGTGAAATTAGGCCAAGTTTAAAATTTTTCCGTAATTTGAGCTTATTTGGTTAGGTTTAAATATTTGAATGCAGATGATATAGCTGTTTTTATATAAGATAATGAAAAGTTCAATAAATTGTCCCGTATGCAGTCGAAGCAATCAAAATATTGCAGATCCTGATTCTGGCGAAATTATTTGTGGTAATTGTGGTACTGTCATATTAGAGAATGTCGAGGAAAACAGAGCCGAATGGAGAGCCTTTAGTGTAGAGGAAGCCAATCACAGGAGCAGGACTGGAATGCCAACGTCGTTGGCCAGACACGATATGGGATTGGCCACCGTGATAGGTCGATCTGACAAAGATGCGAGTGGGAAAGGGTTAGACGCAGTAGTCCGATCTACTATGGATAGATTAAGAGCTTGGGATTTTAGGACACAAGCATATTCCCCTGCTGATAGGAATCTTCGACATGCCTTCAGTATTCTGGAAAGAATAAGAGATAAGCTTGGCTTATCGGAGGCAGCTATCGAGAAAACCGCTTATATTTATAGAAAAGCTCAAGAAAAGGGATTGGTTCGAGGAAGAACCATACCATCAGTGCTCTCTGCAGCAGCTTACATAGCTTGTAGAGAAATGGGCATTTCAAGAACCCTTAGCGATATTTCCGATCTCACAAATATTAAGAGAAAAGAATTAGCAAGGACTACCCGGTTGCTCATCCTAGAATTGGATTTGAAGGTTCCTATGGTCGACCCTATAAAATGCATTGTAAAAGTGGCCAATAAGACGAGGCTGAGTGAACGAACAAAACGTGAAGCGATGAGTATCATGCAGAATGTCACCAAGCACGGAATTTCGGCAGGGAAGGATCCAATGGGATTGGCTGGCTCAGTGTTGTATTTATCGTCCAAAAACGTAGGAGAGACCATCACTCAAATGGACATAGCGGAAGCTGCCGGCGTAACAGAGGTCACAATTAGAAATCGGTTCAAGGACCTCAAGAGTAGATTGGAATTGAACTAGTCTTATTGGCAAGGCCTCACTTTCTGTTGCCGTTTGATAATATACGAATGCGATTTTATTAGAATGATTTTGATAAACATATGTCTTACGTGTTCGTGGAAGAATCGTTTCATATATGCTGAACTCTGAAAATGTCGTCTTTTCTGATGTCCAGAAACTTTCAACTCTTTAATATTGGCAATTTTCTGACAAGATCTAGTACCGAAAGATGGATCATTAGCGTGTTACCGCAATAGAATCCATAGGTGCGAAGTGCGGGATTTGAACCCGCGATCCCGAGCTTGGGAAGCTCGTACCTTAACCAGTCTGGGCTAACTTCGCGATATTTTATTTAGCTCATGTAAGACAATATAATTGTGATTGGCCTCTAAGGATTTACCTTTCAAGGTCTTTGTATAGACCATCAGGTTGACCGATTGTAGGCTTCCTAAGACTATGCTTCACATAAATCTAACACTGTAACACAACCTCACATTATCGATTTTGAAGTGGTTTGAAGATTTTAACCCGATCATATCGGATTGAAAGGAATATTACAACCTGAAATTGGTGGGAATACAAGTCCATCTATTATCTACTCGAACTTCCTATTTCTAAATATCAACAAAGAGTGTATCACCTTCGATTACGATTCTATATGATCCTATTGATTCAAGAAGTTCCTGGAACCAAATCAATTGTCCAGTTGTCAGGTCCCATTTAGCTCCATGCCATGGGCAAATGAGCTGCTTATCGTGTAATTCGCCTTCGTGCAGTTCTGCGCCTTCATGTGTGCAAATATTGCCCGTTGCAAAATAGCTTCCCTGAATGTTTGCAACTAGGATTTCTTTGCCCCCGACTGTAACGCTAGTAAACTTACCCTCTTGTATGTCCGATCTTTTGCCGACGAGAACTCTAGGCACACACATCTCAAATCCCAAAGCTTTATTTAACTTCTGATGGGTGATCGCATTAATTTAGTTGGCCTAAATTTTCATATTTTAATTCAGCTTGTAGATAGGAAACGTTACCTAGTTACTAATTTACAGTGATGGACATAGCGGGGATCTCGAAGCCCAATATTGACGTATTTTCACACCAAACAAAAATTGTGAAAGCCATTAGTCGGCATTGAATTTGATCATGAACCCACTATCATACAAGTATTGTATTAGACTAATCGAACTTAATTAGTGGATTGCTTATTCTTTCAAAAGTGCAATGATCGGGTCCCAATCTAAGTGTTGGAACGACACCGGGTCTTTAAGAGGATACTTAACCCATCCTTTCACGACCATGAACTTGTATTTTTTAGTATCTCTGTTTACTGTAAAATTTAGTCTGAGTAAGGTTCCCCATCTTTTCTTTTCTTGCCCGATATTGATTATTTCATTGAAGGGGATATCTATGTTTTTATCGCTGTCGGCCAAATCGTTCTGAAGGTCTATTTCATTATAAGGTTCTATTGATAATAAAACAGATTCCCCATCTTTAAACCGTCTGAGCTGCCTCAGTGAATATTCCTCATGAACATTGTACTTCATTTTCGTCTTCATTATGAATGCGATGCGCATATTCGTTATCACCAGCATTCCCTCCTTGCCTCGTTTCATGAATCCTTCTTCTTGGCCCCAGACCCACATTAGGTGATACTTTATGTTCTCTATCATTTCCAATCTATCACGTAGCGGAATTAATTGTCATAAGAATTTGGATTCTGACCAGATATACTCAGATCGGCCAAAAAAATGAGTGTAAACTCTATAAGTCGCTCAGGTTCAGCTAAAAAATTAGAAAAAAAAATTTAGGCCTTTACGACTCTAACCTTCTTCCCAGCCCTTTGTGAATAACGCATTCTTCTTGAGTGGAATTGGTTGACCTGGAGTATATTCCATAGGTCTCATCCAGAAGATTGCCTTTGTTGGACAAACGCCTATACAGGCCCCATCAGAGATACATCTTTCAGGATAAAAGACGAATGCTTTTCCTCTCTTCCATCCTTCAACTGGTTTTACTCTTAAGACATCAGGACCTAGCGCTGTACATATTTCTACGCAAAGAGCACATCCTATACAGTGTTGTTCACTAACATCTGGAATTATTGCGACTGGCATCTATATCACTAAATGACGTTTCATGCTGAAACTATTTAAACACTATGCCAAATCTATAACAGCGATATAAAATTGAAATTATTAACGGCTTTCTCAGCATAGGAAGTAAATGGTTCAACGCTGGTAACTGATTTTGGCACAATTATATTAGTAAGTTGTGGAATTAACCCATCTGCGATAGATTTGCCGGTGGAAATGACTATTGGCGAGCACCTTGACGAATTACGTCTCAGACTAATACGTGTGGTAGTGGCCATGCTTGTCATAACAGCATTCTGCCTCAGCTTCGGCATAACTACTATTCACTTGTCATTTGTACCAGGCACTGGAATGATTACTTTGAGCGAAGTGCCTCACGAAGGCCATCAAGTCACAACAGATTCAATTGATATCACGATTTACTATCCTTACTATAATCCGTTTGATAATGTTGCTATACAGCTCACGACATTCATGAAGAACACGCTACTTCCCCCTGAGGTTTCATTGATTCAAACTGCACCAGGACAAGCATTTTTCGCTCAAGTGTTTATTGCCATTTTGCTGAGTATATTGATTTCAATGCCTTTAATAATAAGAGAAATGTATGCATTCATATCACCTGCCTTTGGCAAATCGACCAAGAGCGTCCTAGCGGCCAAGACCTTTGTTCCGACAATCCTTCTCTTTATTATTGGGGTAATTTTCTCCTACCTCCTAGTCATTCCCTTTATCCTAAATTTTCTTTATGCCTATGGTGAATCTATCGGTGTTGCCACCTTCTTTAACATAAATGAGTTTTTCCCCTTCGTGCTCCAGCTTTTGTTGGCATTCGGACTTGCTTTTGAACTCCCGGCCATAATGTATGCACTCTCTTTGATGGGTGTTGTCGATGCGGCATTTTGGAAAAAGAACTTCAGGTATGCCGTAATAATCTTCGTGATATTTGGCGCAATCATCACCCCAGATGGAGGTGGTATTAGTATGTGGCTTGTAGTGGCCCCTATGGTTGTTCTTTACCTGGTTGGTTTATTGGTCATAAAGAAATCTAGAAATGAAAACAATCGCCTTGCCAATTCAGGAGCAGAGGTTCACAGGGCAGGATATTAATGTTGCCATTTTCGTCCACCAGAATTAACACTTAAATGCAGAAGGGTCAAAATAGTACATAGATCGATGATCGCTTCAAGCCATTTGATGCAAGCTTTTGGAGTTGGGGGATTGGAGTGGGTCTTTATTATAATTATTGTAGTTGTCTTGTTCTTCGGAGTAAAGAAGATCCCGGAAATTGCACGATCTGTCGGAAGGGCTTCTTCAGAGTATCAGAAGGCCAAAATTCAGGCAAAGCAGGAGTTGAACCAGATGAATGCTAAGGATGGTATAGATAAACCGACTATTGATCGAGAGAAGCTTGAGTCTATTGCAGACACGTTGGGAATAGATTCTACAAATAAGAATGATGCGGAGCTCCGTGAGGCTATCGACCTTGCAATCAGTAAAGAAAGGCACAAGGTGTAGCAACAGAAGCTTGTACACGTTATCATTCTAGAATAATCAGCATTTTGGTTTTTAGACCAACAAAAACGCTTTTAAGGGATTGAGAGTAACCTATTATGACCGGAACTGAATTAGCTCCTAGCGTTGTGTATTTGGAACTGAGTTGGTCCTCGTCGATTTAGTGATAATAGTATGTGTGGAATAGTTGGTATTTTGAGTAAGACCGGAGAAAATGTAGTGCCTTTAGCAGAATCTATGCTTTCATGCATAGCATGTAGAGGCCCAGACGGTGCAGCAATCACCTCGGGGGAGCAGACAGTCCAAACTGATTCTGTAAGTGACCTTAGAAAGCATCCTATGTCAGACAGCTCCACTGCATTGGGACATGTGAGACTAGCAATTGTAGGAGGAACGTGTGGACAGCAACCATTTAGAAGTTGTGATGGTAGGTTTATCGTAGAACATAATGGCGAAATCTATAACTACAAGAAGTTAAGGAACAGACTTGAAAGTTCACACAGATTAGTTTCTCAAACTGACAGCGAAGTAATAGCACACATTTTTGAGGACAATTATGCTAAGACTAGAGATCTTCAAGATGCCATAAAAAAGACAGTCTCTGAATTGGATGGTGTGTACGCCATTGTGATAAGAGATGAAGAAACTGGTGAGATTGCTCTGGTCAGAGACGTTATGGGTGTCCGCCAGCTCTACTATGGTCAGAACTCGCAATTAGTGGCATTTGCATCTGAAAGAAAGGCGCTGTGGAAGATCGGCCTAAAGGAGCCAACCCTAAGAATTCATCCAGGCTCTGTTTTAATTATTATGCCAGATGGTTCATTTGGTGAGCAGCAGAAGGTTATAAGGAATCCTGTGAGCAATCAAAAGATTCGGTACAAGACGCTAAGCTCTGCAATTGAAGCGTATAAAAGGGCTTTAGTTTCATCCATGAAAAAGCGTACTCAAGATTTTGATCGAATAGGCATCATATTCTCAGGAGGGATTGATAGTGTGATCATTGCCTGGCTTGCAAAGAAGATGGTTCGTGAAGTTATATGTTATACCGGTGGGGTGGAAGGCTCAAGTGATATAGCCTTTGCCAGAAAGATTGCAAAAAGACTGAATTTGAAATTAAGAGTTAATGAATTAACCCACAATGAAGTAGAAGAAATGATCCCCGAGGTAATTAATACAATCGAACACACAAATGCAGGTCAAGTAGAGGTTGCTATCCCTGTATATGCGGCTGTAAAACTAGCTCATGAAGATGGCATCAAAGTGATGTTTTCTGGGCAAGCAGCAGATGAGCTATTTGGAGGATACTCATGGTACAGCACTATAGTAAGAGATGGTGGAGGGTATGCTGGTTTACGTCATTACATGAATGAGGACATACAACTGCTGTATAAGGAGACCCTGGAGAGAGAGGATAAGATTACCATGGCTCACAGTATTGAAATGCGAGAGCCCTTTCTTGACTTAAAATTGATCAGACTTAGTATGAAGATAGATCTACGGTTGAATGTCAAAGGTGTGTCAGATGCATTTGGCAAACACGTACATAGAAAGCTTGCCCAAGAATTGGGCATTCCTAGAGATATTGCTTATCGTTCCAAAGAAGCAGCTCAACATGGATCAGGTATCCATCAAGTGATAGACTTGATAGCGCGAAAACATGGTTTTGATGAATCAACCATCTCTGCAAAGTACCTAGACCTACTCGAATCTAGGGAGAGGGTAGGAAGTTCTCAGAGGTATGGATACCTTTTCGAGAACGAGAAGAAAAAAATGTGGATTGCTGAACCACATGTTCAGATGTATCTTGACAGCATTTCTAAGCTGTTGCCAGCACTTGAACAAAATGTTGTCGCAAAAAGGAAATCCTTATAGACTAACGGTTTTAGTCATTTTGCGACCGTTTCATTTGTCTGATGAATATACTTGAGAGTAATAAACGGAGTTTAGACCTTTAAAGGCATCAGTATTTGAGATTGTGCTGAAAGGCGACATACCAACTAGCGTTTACAAATGATGGGTTATCACGTATATGTTATTACTACAGGCCTACTCTGTTACTCTTTTCGGTTAGGTGTGTCGAAAGCAGGGCAGTGAATCTATTTGCGGATGCTTTTATTTTGCATCGACAGAACTTGTTCTATAATTGCAAGTGAAACTATTTTTCATTAATTTAGAAGCGATAAATGGTGATATCACCAAAGTAGGGATACTTATCAAAAGGAACAGGGTCTGAAACGGAGCTAGAACCGATACAGCTACCCCTGATCCAAATCCTACAAAGAAAGAAATTAGACTTCCTGCACATGTTGGGCATCCTACAAATAGCCCAGCAGTAATACCTATTCCGCTCACTACCGAAAGTTTTTTGTTCTTATTCTGACTTCTTGACATACTAAAGAAAGAGACCATCAATGATAGATTAAATCCGACCATTATTGAAATAGCGACAGAAAGTACAAAATTGACTGGAATTATTAGTATCGTGAAAAACTCAGTTAGATACACAGACAACATAGGAACGTATCCAGGTAGATTACAGCAGGGCGTAACAATAAATGAAGGAGTCACAATTCCATTCCCTGACATGTTAGGTTCGTATAGCAGTATTTGTGACAAGAATGCAAAGCAAATCCAGTAAACCACAGAAGATATTACCATAATTCTCCAATATTTGATATCAGTGAATGTAATCATCAAGTAAGAACCTAAAGGGCTCCCCCTTGAGTAAGCTCTAGCCGTTTCAGCTCTAAAAATCAGATAAATTCCATAGATACAGATAGGGATGGATACAAAAGTCCAAGACAATACGATGTTTGCAAGATTCATGAGTCGAGCGCTCACTTCTAACGATTGATTGTCTTGGGGGCTGGTTAGACTACTATAAATTACAAATATCAATACCAGAGATAAACTACTTAACAAAGCTACCCTTACACCTCGATTTCGGAGCTCCGTGTAATTCTTGACGTCAAACATCATAGAAGAAATTCCATGCTGTGACATTAATCTGTATCGAGCTTCCTTTGCGGATCCAATTTCAGAAACAAAATCTTAACCTCCTAACTTAAACTCACTTCATGGAAAAAAATTGTAGATACCGCTCTCATCAGGGGCCATCCAATGATGTACTCGTAACCCCCAGAATTGTGTTTTTATTTCAGTATTAAATGGAATACGGTCAACATAGTATACCTCGCAATGAATAGATACTCAAAAGTTGTCTCCAAAATTACGTGTGTGATCGTATACTTCCTCTTGTGGTGAAGCTTTTTTGCCATGTTTGTCCAAGCTCTTGTGCAATCTATAATCTACGATCTTTTCATGTTCTTCTCTTTCGTGATGTAACCTATCCTTTTCATGAATGAATTGCTTTCCGCAGTTGCGACATTTCACAATTGGATGATGGTGAACATGTCTCGCATGTTCTATTAGCTCATCGTAGCTTTTGAATTTCTCTCCATCTTGATCGCATTCGTACTTGGTGTGGTGAAATAGGTTCATACGGTATAATTTTACTAAAGCCTGATCGATGTATTAAATGCTTTTGGTACTGCGTTTCAAGCTAGTTCGGTAATTCGGTAATTCAGACCTGCCAGTCAGGATGACTTGCCTAGAATTAAAGACTATGAAGTGCTATGCAAGAGTGATGAGAAGTTATGATTAAACATAACGCTATTTAGAACCAACCTAAACTCTGTACCTCTATCCGTGTTATTGTTGAGAGATGTCTTCTAAACGATTAACAGGGCTTCTTCGAAGCCTTAGATACTTCATTATTACGAATCGCATTTTCTATCTTTAGTCCAATCTTATCCGCGATTTCACGTCGAGAGGAGGAATCAAGATCCCCAATTTTTTCTAAAATTATATCATTCTCCCATTTGTTCTCTGCACGGCGTATTTTTTTGGTTGAATTGTCAAGGAAATACATCTGACGAATAGCTATATGAGAAAACTCTTCCTTTGAAGCTGCTCCGTGAAAGTGCATCTCAAAGGCAGGAATCTGCACGACGTCTCCTTCCTTGTTCATTGGAACGGTTTCAATATCATCAATCTCAAAATTTGTAATGGAGTCCGCATTTATTATACCTACTATACCACATCCTTTCGTAGCAATCAGAACCTGATCCGTCTCGTGGTAATGCACGGTAGTAGTAGCTCCGTTTTTAAAAGATACGTGATAAATCTCGAGCTCTTTGGAATTTTCCTCACCAAGTATCTGTTGTAGGATCACATTTCCTCTAAAATATGACTGGTCCACCTTTTTCACTGGCGAATTGTAGATGTTCTGGTTAAACACTGCCCACCATGTAATTCTTCCTGAATAAAAAGTCTTTGCGGTTGACAATTAGTAAGTCTTATTTCATTCTGCTCTCAGACTATTCCTTTGTGACGATTTCGATCGAACCTAATGTGTGGTGACTACCAACAGCACGCTAGCATGTGGAATACATTTCGAAGATAACACTTCAGGAACAAATTAAGAGAGCCTTGTAGCATCAAAACGGCGTAATTCTCCTCTATTCAACACTAGTACTGTATCTATTTGTGTTGCTTAGCCACCAACTAACTCCTTACCTTACTGGAAACGCAATAGATACGAAGAACATACAATTTGGCCTCCTCGAAAATCGCATA
>WHTU01000240.1 GCA_009377575.1 Nitrososphaeraceae archaeon
GTAAGGAGCAAAACAGATTCAATACCAGAGCAGATAGAAGGAGTCTTGTGGAAAGTATCTCAAAGAATCCCAGTCTGTATTATTTCGACTAAAGATTATCATTTTATACATCCTAGGGCAAAGTTTGCTAGGATATTCTCACGTATAATGGGTATTGAAACAATTAGACATAGATCCCATGAAAAGGCAAGAGAGATCGAAAAGGGAATGGGAGAAAATGGTTGTGGCGATAACTCAAGTTGTATAGAAGAACGATATCTACTACCTAACTGTCAGAAGCTACTACAATCTAATTCAGCTACGTTATCCAAATTAGCAGAAAGTATTGAATTAGAATTTAAGACAAATCTAATCTGCTGATAAGCAGTTCTTGGCAGGTATTACAGTTGATTATAGACATTTAAAGGATTGGAAGTTATACAAGAATCAACTTGAACCACTTCTAAAGGAGATGATCCAAAAGTACAGGTTATTCTCATCGGTACCGATTACTGATTTGTACGTTCTAGCTTACAGGTCACATCCTTTTCTGGATGTCTATGCACTTTACGGTGACAAAGGTTGGCATTTGATCTTGTTTCTGCCAATATTCTAAGTATTAAAACTAATGAAGAAGAGGATAATGAGACAGGAATATTGTATTTAGGAGATTCTGAAAATGACAATCCGGCATTCAATAAGGCTTCAGTATCAATAGGGATAATCAGACAAGAGACTTGC
>WHTU01000241.1 GCA_009377575.1 Nitrososphaeraceae archaeon
TATCATGCCTGCCATAACAACATCACCATTTGTTCAACCATTTGTAAATCAATCAAGTGATTTTACTAACAATATAGTTAGAATAACAGAGATCAACACTCAGCTTGTAATTAATGCCTTAAATGCAACAAGAGAGAACCTGAAAAATAATAGAAGAATGGCCAAGGCAGCTACAGAATACAGCTCTAGTATCGCAAATGCATGGACATCATCACTTTCGTCAATTCAGAATCAGTTTACCAATAGACTATAAGAATGAGTTATTTTTGTTGAAAGGTATCGAAAGATGAAGATGATGATGATGATGAAGAAACTTTATTCAAAGTATTAGAAAGCAGAATTCTTCTTGAATAGAGTAGAACATTATGAAAGGTGGTATTAATAGTGTTCTTTATCATGAGAAATAAGAATAGAAATAATAGCAGAAATAGAACCGAACTAATGGTAACCTTCAAAGGGGTAAAGTATGGAGCTTTCGCTGGTTTTATAGCAACTTGGTCCATATCTTCAGTGATTGTCTTAACTGAATTATTACTCAGATTGAATATAGGTACATTTTACTCAATTATGGGGATTAGCCTTGGCATAAATAATGCCTCAACTGCTATATCCATAGCTTTTGGACTTCACCTTCTAGTTGGGACTTTAATTGGGGCGGTGTTTGGTGTCGTTGGGATTAGATGGAAAAAGGTGCGCATGCTCAATCCGTACAAAAGCT
>WHTU01000242.1:0-456 GCA_009377575.1 Nitrososphaeraceae archaeon
AAATTGTCACCTATGTCTGGAAGTACAACACATAGGTAACAGTATAAGTACTGAAAATGTAGGTGCAGCAGCAGCAACTTGACAGATCATTTATGCTGTCACCTTTTAATCTAAGTCTCTTGATACATATGCTCTAATATTCTTTATTATTCACTAAAATATATTCATCACATTTGAAATACTTGCAGGAGCTTAGATTATGAGTACTATGAGTATAATCAGGGATATTATTTTACCTAAAAACCTTAGCTAGTTTAATTGGTGAAAAATATAGGATATAAATAAATCGCCATTATTGCTAAAAGTATCATTTTAGCCCATCATTTGATGCAAAAAGCCTCTCTCCCTCTTCTATATTAGCTATTATGACATAGGTTAACATCGACTAAAAAAATAAAGTAGGATTTAGAATATAGATGGTTCTACTAGTTGGTCTGATATAGCTATCCTTGGAAT
>WHTU01000242.1:466-715 GCA_009377575.1 Nitrososphaeraceae archaeon
TATAGGTAAATCATCATTGTTGCCAAAGGTATCAATCAAGTGATTAGATGGAGAGTATGTTATCAGTCGTTTCTGCGTGGACCCAGGGATTGCTATTAGATATATCCATGAATCCATAAATGTAATGACTTAACATTCTTGGCCCAGAAAATCTAACGAGCTTTTTCATGATGTGAAATCTTTTGTAACAAGGTGTTCTTATACGCATGGGGTATTCCTCATTTCCTCCTCTTCCTTCTATGCATCATC
>WHTU01000243.1:0-310 GCA_009377575.1 Nitrososphaeraceae archaeon
ATGACATTGAGTTTTTATGCGATAGTGATAGTTTGGTATCATCGTCAACAATAACTAGGTTAACCAACTCAACCATTTCTATGAATAATAATACAATTGAAGGGGGTAGTGAAGTAAAGATGAGTTCGGGGATATCGGGAGTTACATGCAATGCTTTAAAACAAGATGAATCGATATCGCTATCCTCATCATCTTCATCATCATCTACTTTAAATCGTGAATTTATTCCTACAACAAGTTATAAAGCCTTAACCGAAAAATAGAGTGTTTTATTTGTTAATAAAAGTACAATACCGCATTAATTGCTATT
>WHTU01000243.1:320-715 GCA_009377575.1 Nitrososphaeraceae archaeon
ATTGCTATTTTACTATCCACTTAGTTTGCGATGATCCTTTCCGTAGTATTACTCAATATGTATGGGAAGCTTGATTGAAAAACCTTATTATTCAAGAAAATCCAGTATAATGATTCTCAAAAACTTAAGTCCATAGATTACCTTGGTCTTTACTTTAGTAAAATCGCTGCATAGTTAATAGCTCCGATATTAGTTGACGGGATATTCACCTTTTACTCGTGACTATATATTGGATGGAATTTTCTACTATACTAATTATGCGTAGGCAGCTTCGCTAAATGTTATATGCCAAAATTCAATAATCAGGCCATGGGTCGGTTAAACATTTTTGCACAGATACAGGTTATCTAGTTATAGAACGCTGGTGGTGATAATATCAATATTGACTGCTTTTT
>WHTU01000244.1 GCA_009377575.1 Nitrososphaeraceae archaeon
GGTTTTCTCCATAGGTATACAACTAACATTGGAACTAATGACTAATAATAATATATATTCAAGAAATATTCTTAAAATATAGAATGCCTATAATCAGTAGGAAAAAATAGACCATTTGGTGCAAGGATTGTAACGCAGTATTTGATGAGCTTACCAAGGGATATAAGGAATAACAGAACACACTAGCTACGTCATTCACACAGCCAAATTATTTGGTCCAAATCTAGCCATGACATACATCGAATATGCTTAAGCATTGTTCACAAAGGCATTTATCACGTGAAGCACGAATGGCTGTTACACCTAGTATGAAATCGTAGTATCAGGATTCCATTCTTCCATAGATAATTACTAAACTTCGACTTAATACTAATCATGCTGATCTTAAATGACTGCAACTGCGGCAATATTATAGATCGTCAAATTTTGTACTGGATTTGGCATTAATATTATACATAAAGATAAATAGATTTAGCCATTTGTTAACGTGTTGAAGATTGCACGATCTAATTTGTAAAGATAATTTAATCATAGATATATATTTTATAGTTCATTATATAACATGCCTAACTTCGAAAGTCGTAATCTAAATAAAAGCAAAAAGGTAGTAGTAATAACCCGTGCAGCTAAAGGTATTGGTAAGTCTATAAAGGAATAAGGGTTAATGCAATTGCTCCAGGTATTATTGATTCTGATATTAGTAACGAAATATTA
>WHTU01000245.1 GCA_009377575.1 Nitrososphaeraceae archaeon
AGCTTTCTCGAAAGCATAACTTAGAAGGGAATCAATAGCTGGCTGATGAGTGAGATCTATCTTGATGCTCGGATGCTGCTAGAGGATATTCAAAGCTATATCTCATTCCACTAGTTAAATAGCGTACCAAAAAAATCTAGAATGTTGATATTTCATTGCCCTCGTCACCCCGAGAAATAAAAAAGGTAATGATGAAAAGTCATAGTTTCTCGCTGAATAGTAATTATTCAGAGCAGAAACATGTGTAACTTACATTCGGAGCAAAACATGGTAGTACAAAGCAAACAAAAAAGATTATTTAGCTTCTATAGGGATACTCTAGCTAGCAGAGGTTAGTACTTCTGTTGGCAAAATGTATAGCTTGTACTTTTTTTGTGCAAGCTATACTTCATTTCTTTCATATATTGAGTTCTAGCCCATTTACATAGATTCCTTTATTGAAGCGCTGGCCGTATAATCTAGAACATAATACATAATATCATTGTTGAGTAGAGGCTCAAGTCCGAAGGAAAGGCTTGTGGTTGAATGCCGTAAACTAGGAATGACCTAATTGAATCTACCAAGATGACATTCTTCTGAGTCGATTATCAATTTGCAAATTGAGATCCTTCGTCGGCTTCAGGGGAAGGGACTCCAGATGCTATTGGTCCATCTAATTGTGGATTAGGTAGTTCACATTCATGTTCGGTACTACCTGAAAGGCAAACGTCCCC
>WHTU01000246.1 GCA_009377575.1 Nitrososphaeraceae archaeon
ATATCTTCTCCTATAGGCGTGAAATTATATCCAAATATAATATGACTAATTCCAATCTCTTTAATTCGTTGTATGTCCATTCCTATTTCATCAATCGTTCCTGTCATTGGAAATCTTTGGGCTGCCGTACCTGATGCCCCCGAACTCTCACTGATGATCGGATATGTTAGTACAATATGGTTGAACCTGTCAGGATTCTTGCCGTACTTAATTGCAAGATCCTTCATCGTCGTCACTATATTTTCGAGTTGCTCTCGGTCCAGCAACTACACCTAACCAACCACTCGAATCCGATTTAACAATCCTTTCGAATGTATTTGGACTGAATCCTCCTAGATAAATCGGGATATGAGGTTTCTGAACTGGCTTGGGTTCGATTATTGATGGAGGAATACTATAATACTCACCTTTATGTTCAACTATATTGTCCGTCCAAATTTTCTTTATGGCTTGAATAAATTCGTCAGCCTTCCTCCCTCTATTATTAAAAGTAATGTTAGAAGCTTGAAATTCATCCTTCGACCAACCTATCCCAAAACCAGCTATAACTCTTCCTCCTGAAAGGACAACTAACGTCGCAAGTCTCTTTGCTAGAATCACAGGTGTATGAAACAATATGTCAATCACTGAAGTACCCAACGTGATTCTCTCAGTATTTGCACTCACAAATGAGAGAGTTTCTAAGGGCTCTAGGACTCTTTTATATTGT
>WHTU01000247.1 GCA_009377575.1 Nitrososphaeraceae archaeon
GTCGAACCTCTATTTCAATGGATGGGGGCCACTGTAGATGTTATTCCTGTAATGAACTTTGACGAGCTAAAAAATGGACTTAGAAATAGATAATCTCAAAAATATAGAAAATGGAACAAGCAATAGCAAGTCCTGAACTCTGCTTATTCAACTATTACGGTTCCTGTCATCCATGGGTGTAAAATGCACAAGTAGCCATACGTGCCAAGCCTTTCGAATGTCATAGTAAATGTGTTTCCAGAACCAGGATACTCCCCTTCTAGTCCCACTGGAAGAAACCAACCAGAATTAATGTACTTCTCCTCTCCAGTCATGGTATAGTTTGCATTTGGATCCATGAAATTGACTGTGCCTTGAGAATCTATTACAGTAGGATTAAATGTTCTTGCGTTAAGCGCTATTAATGTATCGGTTCCGTTCTCGCCAGGAATTAAAATTGGTGTTTATAGTAGTAACTTTAAGTGGCAACCTCACTGTTGATGTCGTCTTCGTCGTTGTATTAGTTTTCACTGTCCCAGTTTTCATAATTATCGGGTTTGGAAAAGCCTTTGATATTTCGTGCATACAAAGCGGATCACTCTTTCTATGCTGCAATCATGCCTTTCTTGTGGCCAACTCCCAGTCTTTCTTGTCCCATTTTTAGTATGAGAACTGCTGATACAATGAATGCAATCTGGAATATTTGTACGAGGATACCAAGCTG
>WHTU01000248.1 GCA_009377575.1 Nitrososphaeraceae archaeon
TGCAAACGGATATCTTCCCAGAGTTAGATTAGAATATGACAGAGTCATTGAGGAAATAAATTCTACTAGAGCTGAACTAAATTCATGGAAAGCTGCAACAAGCAATGAGGTTCGAGTTTATCAACAATTCTGCGACCGAAATCTAGCACTAAAAAACAGAGAAGATGAGCTTCAACTGATCGTTGATAAATTAGAAGCCAAAGAGATTGAATTGCAGAAGACTACTATTGAGCTTCAACAGCACTTAGCAGAACTTCAGGAAAACAATACATATTATGATAATCTCAACCCAGAAGTTAAGCAAGAGGATATTATCTCAACGAACGATGAGTTACTACCATCACTAAATTGTCATAAGAATGAAAATGAAACACTTCATTACCCTTCTCAAGTTGGGCCATCGTCTAGGACATTAATTTTTGATACTAAAGACTTGTTTTCGACGAAAGCTCAAACATGAGAAACTGATATTTGTTTGATTTTAATTAGGTTAGTAATTACTTGGGGAAGCTCATTAACGAGATTACATCATCTGATATGCTACCACCAGGCACTAGAAAATCCTGACATTCAGCTTTTTCCTTAGTTTCGTCTATTAAACACAAGATGCCCTTACAGTCATCATCTATTCCAAAATGCTACAGTATCTACATTAAAGTCTCCAGTATGATTTTTTGACATTACATTGCTTTTCAATGAAGC
>WHTU01000249.1 GCA_009377575.1 Nitrososphaeraceae archaeon
ATCATAATTATTTTAATTGTAATAATAGCAATTCTTATCAATGCACATTATTACAATTCAATTCGGGATAACTTGATGTCAGCTGATTTCATGGTAGCCTTTGCTATCTCGGATTCTGGCTATGATGATGGCTTATATTGTGTCTGCGTCCCATTCTTTCTATCCTAAAGAACTTTATAACATAGAACCTATGGCGTCCACAGAAGGAGGACGTGTAACATCAGACGAATTTGTCATTTGAATTTCTGCTTGAGAGGGAACCCAGATTCCATACTCCGGCAATTCAATATTAATAATTCCTGATTACAGTAAGAAAACCAAGAAAGTACTGAATCTCATTTGAAATAAAAATGGCCCAATTTTTGGAATCAATTAGGCTTGATCATAAAAGAAGATGATATTGCTTGGATGAGGTTGCTTATGTGTATGTGAGGATGTCTCACTCAAACTCCGTTTCGCTGCATTCATGACATCCTTATTGTACCGTCCCCTGGGATAATGGGGGATTTGGGATTTGATTACTTCCTACGTCTTATCATTGACTCTGTTGTCAATATTAACGCGAAAAAAAGGTCTGCTAGAATAGAGTACAACATGGGTACTCCATAAGAGCCCTAGTGTACCATCTATATATATATGATTATTTTCAAAATAATACATGTTTGGTATTGGAATGTTGCTAATGTTCTTAGCCGACCACT
>WHTU01000024.1 GCA_009377575.1 Nitrososphaeraceae archaeon
CACGACGAGAGGATTGCGACGCATTCCAATAGTATGATAATCTCGGATACATTTTACTGGCGTGTATGTCAAGATTGGGTCCCAAACAGGTTCAGTTATGAATGATAGGTAATTCGCCGCTGAAGGGTTCCTAGTCTTTCTGCCTATCTATCTCAGGCTAAAACCTTGTCTAAGAAGGTGCTATCCCTATCCCCTAATACTTTGATCATTAGAAATTCCAATCAATTCACACAAATACGAAACAGAATCAGCAAAAGGTGTCATCACCCTCTTGATCTCAGACATCTAGTCCCTTACAACTAATATTCAAGTTTTTTTGGAATTAGAGAGTCTTTCTTAAAGAATTCTCAATAATATAAAAATAAAATTCTCAAGGTTATTCAGTTATCCCACCGTCACTTCTACTTTTTGATCGTTAAGTTCGGGAAGCCTCTGGCCAACGAGAACAAATTACCGCAATCATTATAAGATCTGAACAATACGAAGAAATTTGTTAACTTGATCCATAAAAGTAATAGTTCAAGAGGGAGCGAACTGTCCTTGGTCCTTCTAACTGTAACTGCATTTTGTCTCGCAATTTTGTTCTCATTTTCAGCCTTACAAGATTCTAACATTCTTTCAAAATCACACTCATTTTCATTGCAGCCTGCATTTGTTTTTGCTCAGTCTTCGGATGACCCTGTACTAAGATATTCAGATGATGTCAGTAATCCTGTATTTAATCAGCCTGGTTTTACTACCGAAGTAGTAGCTGATGGACTATCCCTGCCCACTACTATGGCCTTCCTATCACAAAATGACATCCTAGTTCTAGAAAAAGATAAGGGGACAGTCATGCGGGTTATAGGTGGGGAAGTACAACCTCAACCCTTGTTGGATGTCAGTGTGGCAACAGAAGTAGAAAGATGCATGTGCGGAATTGCCATTTCTCAAAATAATCAAACAGGGAAAACGTACGTGTTTCTGTACTATACTGAAGCTCAAGGTGAGGATGGGGGGGCTCCAATAGGAAATAGGCTATATAGGTACGAACTTGAGGGTGGTCAATCTGGAAGTGCGACCGGCGTCGCTGGTTTTGATTCAGAATCTACGGCCCCAAATAGTACGTCTTCAGCAGCAGCCAAACTGGTTAATCCTAAGCTATTACTAGATCTGCCTGTTGTACCTGGTCCTCGACACAACGGAGGCGCAATCACCATTGGACCAGACAATAACTTGTACATACCAATTGGCGATACAGACAAGGTTACAGGGGGAACGACAGAATCACAAAATAATGATGAACTTCCTGCGGATGGGTCAGGAGGGATATTGCGAGTCACTCAAGACGGTGAGCCAGTGATAAACCCAAGCACTGGAAGTTATATCCTCGGGGACGACTATCCTCTCAACCTGTACTATGCGTACGGCATACGCAATAGCTTCGGAATTGATTTTGATCCTGTTACAGGCAATCTTTGGGACTCAGAGAATGGTCCAGGATACGGTGATGAGATAAACCTCATAGAGCCTGGCTTTAATAGCGGGTGGAACCAAATAATGGGAGTATGGGAACGCGGAGGAGGAGACCCCAGGGAAGGTGGGAGCATTATTGCTTCGACTCAACCTGAGGGACTCATTGATTTCGATGGTAAAGGACAATATCATCCTCCAAAGCTAGCATTTCTCTATACGATTGGTCCGACTGCAATCAAATTCCTAGATTCAACCAAATATGGTGCTGGTTATCAGAATGATCTATTTCTCGGAGATATACATGCCGGGCAGATATATCATTTTAATCTTGACCAGGACAGGACAGAACTCTTACTTCCTGAACCTCTAAACGACAAGATAGCTGATACAGACAGCGAAACTGCTTCCGAGGCAATAATTTTCGCAACTGGCTTTGCGGGTATATCAGATATCGAAGTTAGTCCGTATGATGGATATATGTATGTGGTGTCCTTAGGACAGGGTAAGGTCTTCAAGGTACTACCGACTGCAGACTTGGATATGTCTGCATCGGCAGGTTCTGTTCCGACTCCTCCTCCTACCCCTCCTGTCACTACTTTACCTCCTGTAGCTGACGAGGCCGAAGAAGATGATGATGGAGATATCAATGAACCATCTTCAGAAGACGGATCTACTGGTGATGGAGATGGCAGCGATGACGAGAATGGCGGAAGTAGTAATTCGGATGATGATTAAGACGAGTAAGATGAAGACCGATGAATAAAATGAACGAGAAATGTCAAATATTATGTCTGAAAGCTGGTTAACGGCATAGTTCCATTAGGTAGAACAAAACAGATCGTTCCCCTGCCACCGTGGTTGCCTTTGTTATTGTTGAAGTAGGATTGTCTCGACGCGGGAACAAATGACTGGACGACCGCTGGATTGTTCGCCAATAAGGGGTACAAGTAGGCGCCAGTCTTCCGTTACTACATGGAACTGATAGCGAGTCTCGACTCCGCTCAATTCTGTGTTTACGTGAGGTGCTGAAATGAGGGTGAAGGGAGATGTGTGAAAAATCGATTACATTCTCAACCATCCCGGCACAGATGTGCTGGTGCTAATTTCTGCTTAGGCCATCAAGGAAATCGCGTCCAGCAGAGGTGGAGGGTGAAGAGGCCAAAAGAGAGAAATCCTTTGCCATTCTTGGGATTTATGATGCGCATTTTGTAATATTCGACTGAAGCCAGATATTGGAATATTGGAATCAGCCTATTCTAGCTCTTCTTGGCATTTATTTTTGAAAGTAACTGGAGACGAGAACGGTCTCAAAAGAAATCAAAAAATGATATAAACTCCCATCAAAAACAGCAGCGCACATATCAATAAAATATCGAAATCCTGCAGCTGCAAATCTGGCAGCGTATGATCGCAAACCCTGAAGTGTCTACTTCCACCAAGAAAATAAGAAGAACTTCCGCAGAAAGTTTTTATTAATCACGTTCATGCTATTGATATGATTAAGATACATTACTTCATTATAGTTCTGTTTATTGGTACATTGATTTCATTTTTAACATATCCCATCTCTAGTGTACTATCGGTTAGTCCATTAATTATGGATGAAGCTAATGCACAACCAGAAGGCGGATCATTAAATCCTGAAAGTCAGGATCGGGAATCACCGGATCAACAGATACGCGAAGTAGGCGCAACTTCTGCCCAATGTCCACCAAATCAACATAACATAGGATCGACTAGCGAATGTGAATGGGATAACTGTGGATTGTCAACACCTCCAATGTATCGAAATACTCAGAGTGGAAGGTGCGTGTCCGACTGCAGTTTAGTCGGCCAATTCTGGGTAGAGCAAGGCAATATTTGTGTGACTAATGAGGCAGCCAATGCAACTTCAACCCAAAGCCCACCGTCAGGTGGCCCTATTCCAAGCCAGGGTGAGGGTAGGGAAAATGGAACAACTCAAACTAGAACTATTAGTGAGCTTTCTTCAGAAAACGCTACAAGGAGCAACTTAACCTCCAACCTATCTTCCGCACCTTCAACTACCACGGAAACAATCGCCAGTCTAGCCGGTGAACCCGCATTACCCTACGCTTGTTTCTCAAATACGTTTACATGTTATTGCGACGGAACCGAAGATTGTAAGCAGCTGACTTCTTCAGGTGAATGTAGGGCAGAAGTTACAACGGTCGAGGGGAAGCCAGGATTGGGTGAATGTGATTGGAGTACAAAGTCTTGACTAGTAATTCAAAGCAGTGCAACTTGCGATAGATTCTTCGCATTCGTCGAGCCAGTTCTGATCTGTGGACGCAGAAACACCTATACAATTTTTGTTGAGTCGCGGACATTTCTTTATCGACTATTTCATACTTTTCATTTATCTCAAATGAATGTGGATGATAACACACACAGGCCAATCACCAAAGCAGACGTTCCTTACCGGTAAATACGTTGATGATAAGATAAAATTGAAGAGAATGCCACTCATAACTGACTCAATATTCAGCCCCGCACTCCCCATAATAGTTACGTTGAGATACTTGATAAAACACACTATCATGAGTATATTACTGAAATTGTTGTGATATAATTTGGTGTACACGTACAACTTTCATTAATTCTAGTGGTAGCGTCAATGTGTTTATTTGGTAAGAGATTGATCGCAGGCCATTACGAGATACATATTTCATATATGAGCTGCAATCTACACTGAAATGAAAGAACATAATGCCCGACTTAGACTCTATTGACAAAGGCATCTTGATGATTCTGAACAAAAATAGCCGCTCTACCGGAGTCCAGATATCAAAGGCACTGTCAAAGATGCGAATATCATTAACCGACCGAGCAGTGTTACAGCGAATTGCTAGACTAGAGGAAAAGAGAATTATACAAGCTTACACAATTACTCTAAATCCCTCTATCATAACAGAAAAGTCGTCGAATGTTGTGCTCCTAAAGTTCTGTCCCTCAGCTGATTCAGTTCTAATCGAGAAACTAGATACTTATCTTTTGATGTCATCGTTCTGTCTCTTAGCTGCAAGAATCGATGGAGCAGAGTTTGATTACATTTATCTTTTAGTCTTTGACACACAAAAACAATTTGATCTGATGCTCAGTGTCATCTTGACAGCATTTCAGGGCTTGATATCTGGGTACGAGATCCATCAATCAAAGATAATAAAGCAGATCCCTTACAGGTTCTCTTTCGACTCTTGCCCAAAAAAGCGTAATTTAATGGCACTAAAAATTTCATTAGCACTTAATCAAAATGGCAATACTAGGGAAAAATTACGCCAATTTACGGACGACATACGTAAGTGTTTTGAAGCAAAATGCGTTTGCCTATGGCTTGTTGACAAGAAAACGGATGAACTAGTCATGACTAACGCTTATGGAAATTATAAGAATATTCCACCAGAATACGCCGAAATCTCATATAGTTCAATTAATATAGGATCGATTCTACTGACGAAGAAACCAGTACTCGCAAATGATTAGGTGAATGATTTTAAGGGTATAAATGTAGATTGGCTGACGGAAGAGAATGTACGATCTTATGCCGGCTACCCCTTGCTAGGTAAGGATCGGTCTATGGGGGTTCTTGAAATATTTAATGATAAGGCTTTTTCCCCACGTGATTTTGAATTGGCTCAGTTGCTCTCTGCAGAACTTTCCGGTGAAATCAGCAAACTGTACTAGATACTATTTGCTAATGCCACCAACAAACCATATTGGTTGTTTGATAGAAGTGCTGTCAAAATTATACCAGTGTTGTCATCGTAGCCCTTTAGTTATCAGATTAGAAGCAAACTACATTCGTTTGTATTCAAGAATTTTACTAGAATGTTTTGGGGCAACAATATTTACAAGAGCGATGAGGACATACTACTTTTATATGGTGTAGTTCCAGAAACGCTCTTTTCTGTTTCAGAAATATGCGCTCCAACAGGATAGCATACTTTCTGTTTCAGAAATATCCGGTTAAGCAGCGACTTGAATCGGCCGCGGATTTAAGATAAAATATTGGAATTTATTTCCTATTCTATGACATTCTCTGTACTCTATTCTTCTCTTTTATTATGTGTGGAAATGAAGTCTCTGCTTTTTTGTCCTAAATCTATGGATACGGTGAGACCGAAACATTTCTGTTCCAGAATTATGACGTCTAACAGCGAACTTTACTTGATTCGGCATAAGAGATAGATTATCTCAATACGATAGTACCTCAATATTCGGTTGAATCCCACTTATTTCAAATGTGTTTATCCAACAATTCTAGATTTTATATCAAGTTAGTGTCGGGTCGATCAGTAAATGATGATCATTAAGAAAACTTTAATTAAGTTTATTTCTAAATGTTTAAAAATAAATCACATTCATTCGATCACAATGCTAGTTCCACCTTCGGTTCAGTGTACCACTTCTCTGGGAGCAAGATTACAGGCCACTTCCGCGATGTCGACATAAGTATTAGATACGTAGCAGAATGCCCGACCAGAATATTTCATGATTTTGCGAAGGCTCTTAAGGTTGAAATAAAGATGAGTAATAAACAGATTGGATGAAATAAGATATAAAGGAACTATAGCCAAAAACGTCAGCAGCCCTTTAAGCGTACTTTTCTGTTTCAGAAATATGCGCTCCAATGACGGGCTTTTCTGTTTCAGAAATATGCGCTCCAATGACGGGCTTTTTGTCATTTTACTGGCAGGGAATCGGTAAAGCACTGACAGTCCTTAACTTTTTCCAACACAGAATTACGAAATTATGACAAGAAAGAAGTTCAAGAATAATGTGCAGCTTCGACTATCCCTACCTTAATTTCTAGCATATTACATATCAAATGACCGGGGAATATTTCATGAGGAAGTTAGTGTAAGACGTCCGCAATAGAAATCAAACCCTTGACCACCATATGCAACATTTTTTATGCAATCCAATTTGTATAATTTGCACTAGGGTTCATGTGAGCATATTGCTATTCCATCTGGATCTTTGAATCAATCTGATACTATTTTTGGGTTTTGATACAACCAGTTTCTCTTGTTACAATGTTCTGACAGTATCATCTGGTTCCTGGCAGATGATATGAAGTAACATAATGTTAGGTGTGATTAATAATTTTGGATAGCTTTCGTTAGATCAATCACCTTAACATAGGTTTAGATGTATCCCTCATGAATTTATCTGATGCCCATTAAGGGTGCTGAACTAGTAATTAGATGCCTTGAAGCTGAAGGTGTCGAGTTCATTTTTGGTTTGCCGGGCGAAGAAACAGCTGACCTAATGATTTCTATGCTAGATTCTACTATTAAATTTATTTTGACACGGCATGAACAATCGGCTGCTTTTATGGCAGACGTATACGGAAGGCTAACAGGTAAAGTTGGCGTATGTCTTGCCACGCTGGGTCCAGGAGCTACTAATCTGACGACCGGAATAGCTAGTGCTAATATGGATAGATCCAGAGTATTGGCAATTACCGGACAGATTGATTCCAATATGCTACACAAGGAATCTCATCAAAACATGGATGTAATTACTATGTTCAAGCCAATAACAAAATGGAATCAATCAATTCGGAATGGAGACAATATTCCAGAAATCGTTCGTAGAGCATTCAAAATTGCAAATGAGGAGAAGGCTGGCGCTACGCATATCGAATTACCCCAGGATGTGGCAAAGCAGCAATCGAATATAATGCCTATTCAGAGGCAGGGAGACGTTCCACGCTCATATCCCAATAAATTTGTCATCGACAAGGCAGTTAAATTAATTGTTAATTCTAGAAAAAGATTAATTCTTGTTGGTAACGGCTGCGTTAGAGGCAATGCGAGTATCCCTATAAGAAGGTTCGTTGAGAAGACAGGTATATGCTCTGTTAATACGTTTATGGCAAAAGGTGTGATTTCTGATAAATGGGAGAGACATCTTAGAACTATTGGGATTAAGAATGCAGATCATGCATTAATAGCAATGAAAGACGCTGACTTAGTGATTGCAATAGGTTACGACCTGGTCGAATATAACCCAAAATTCTGGAATGGTGATTTCTCTAAGAAAATCATTCATATCGATTTCACGCCTGCAGAGGTGGATACGTACTATTGTCCTAGTGTCGAGATTGCAGCTGACATAGAATTAACAATTAACGCAATCCTAACTCAGTTACATGGAAGTAAAGCGGTTGATACTAGTTCTTCGAATTGCTTTTTGGAAATGAAGATGTCAAAAGATTATAAGAGGATCAAAAAGGAAATTATTGAACGGGCGTACAGGTATAAGGAGGATTCTGATTATCCAATAAAGCCTGAAAGGTTGATCGCTGATGTTAGAAAATTAATTGATAGCCATGATATCCTTATTTCTGATGTAGGGGCTCACAAACTCTGGATAGCAAAAATCTATGAGACTTTTCATCCAAATACCTGTTTAATATCAAATGGATTTGCTTCCATGGGTTTCGCTCTCCCTGGTGCCATTGCAGCCCAGCTTGCTTTTCCACATAGGAAGATTGTCGTCATGTGCGGTGACGGAGGATTTCTTATGAATGTCCAAGAGCTTGAAACAGCTGTCCGGCTTAGGTTGCCCCTAATCGTAATAATCTGGTGTGATAGGGAATATGGTGTAATTTCTTTAAAGCAAATTGAAGAATTTGGAAAAAAGGCCTTTACCGAGTTTAATAACCCTGATTTCGTAAAGTTGGCAAAGAGCTTTGGTGCCATTGGTTATGCAGCCAGATCCGTGGGAGAATTTTCATACTTTTTTAAAAAAGGTAAAATGTCAAAAAATGTCCCTGTCATTATTTCGGTGGATGTTGATTATTCCAGAAATAGAATATTACTTGATGATGATTTTTTAGCATAATCTCACGGAGAGCAAGATTAGTCTTTTAATGCGATCTTTGACGTATTGAGGGATAATATCTGTGGACATAAGCAAAAATGAGATTGGGAGTTATCTTTTTTTAAACTATTCACAATCCTTAGTATGTCCAGGCAGCTGGCATTTGCGTATGGACCACTTAGTCGATAGTGCCTATTATTACAAAGAAAGCCACGACGTATTATTACTTACTAGTAGTTGCGGCGGTAATAACTTGGGCAGTTAGAATGCAGAAGGTCAAATCGAGTGATGAATACATAAACATATGAAAGTTGCACATCTGCTCGGTTACAAGAAAAATGCACAATAAAACATATGACCAACGGAAAGAAGTAGTTGAAGAGGCATTAGAGGCGTTAACAAGTAGATATAATGGGTCAATAAGACTATTTGTTACTAGTTGGAGGGTAACGGAGTTCCATGCTCAAATGTGATTTAATTATACCATAAAACGCGTCATAGCTCGAAAAAATTTTTTAAATATGCGTTCGCGTAATATAGTGAGAATTTAATGAAGGATTTAGGTCAACAGAATACAGTTAGTAGTTTCCTTGTCCAACAACTGTATGATCTGGGAGTTCGGTATGTATTTGGTGTCCCAGGAGACTACGTATTAGGATTCTATCAGTATTTGAATGAATCTAAAAAACTCATGATAATCAATACTTCCGACGAGCAAGGTGCTGGTTTTGCGGCTGACGCCTATGCAAGAATCAATGGATTAGGAGTTGTATGCATAACTTATTGTGTTGGAGGGTTGAAAGTAGTCAACGCTACTGCTCAGGCATTTGCAGAAAAGTCTCCGTTGGTAATAATATCCGGATCGCCTGGAATAACAGAGCGAATAAAAAACCCACTTCTTCACCATAAGATACGAGACTTTGACACACAATTAGAAATCTTCAAACACTTAACAGTTGATTCTGCCGTCATCTCTGATCCTCCGAGCGCAGTCAAAGTTATTAATAGGGTTTTATTATCAGCGATGCGTTACAAAAGACCTGTATACTTAGAACTTCCCAGAGACAAGGTCCTCGCACCATTATCTTTCGATGGGCAGGAGGATGAAGGGCATACAGGAGGTCGACAGATAACCGATAATAATTTCACATTCAAAAATGCATCGCTTGAATCTGATATTGACAGTCTGAAGGAAGCAATAAATGAAGCCAAGGAAATGATAAAGTTCTCGAGAAAGCCGGTAATAATAGCTGGAGTAGAAATACATCGATTTGGATTAAAACGTGCCATTTTAACATTAATAGAGAAAACAGGAATTCCAGTCGTATCTACTGTGTTAAGTAAGTCGGTAGTATCAGAAAACAATCCACTTTACATGGGTGTCTATGAGGGAGCAATGGGTCATGAATGGATAAGAAGTTATGTTGAATCAAGTGATTGTCTTCGTATTGCTTGGCGCACCAATGACTGATATTGATTTTAGTATCACTCCCACGCCTATTGACCAATCTAAGGCCATTTACGCAACTTCAGAACGGTTATCAATTAAGCATCATAATTTTGACAACGTCTACTTGAATGACTTTCTGAACGGTCTAATTGAAGTGACTGACTATTTAACAAGCGCCCGTCGCACATCGGGCGCCTCAGAAATTGAAAAAATAAAGCTCAAACATCAGCCTAAAATAAAGCAAGAATTGAATAGACAAGGTTTAGGAAGGCCAGAACATGATAATGAACGACGAAAAAAGATAACGGTCAGATATCTATTTGAAAGACTAAATCTATCTGTGAACAATAGTACGGTAGTCATAGCTGATACAGGGGACTCTTTATTTGGATCACTTGATTTAACTATTCACGATCAAACGGAGTTCCTATGCCCGGCGTATTATCTATCAAGGGGCTTTGCAGTTCCTGCAGCAATTGGGGCTCAGTTAGCCAATTCAAGACTTAGACCTCTAGTAATCGTGGGTGATGGTGCCTTTCAGATGACGGGGATGGAAGTATCTACCATTGCAAGATTTGGCCTGAACCCAATCGTTGTGATATTGAATAATAAAGGGTACGGCACAGAACGGCCAATTATTGATGGACCATTCAATGACTTGCTTTCATGGGATTATAGTAGGATTCCTCAGGTTATAGGCTATGGTAAGGGTTTTGTAATAGAATCTGAAGAGGAGCTTGACAGAGCCATGTTTGAATCTGAAAAGATCTATGATCGAGAGCTTTGTTTGCTGGATGTCCGGCTAGATAAGCGTGATGGATCTGCCGCATTGAAACGCATCACAGAGGTCTTCCACAGTAGGGCACACTAACCCCCAGGAAATCGTACATAGATGAGAGAACTACACAGCAATTCCTTCATGTAGACGGTTTCCCTCGTTCATCACATTCATCAGGAAAATCTGACCTTTGTATATTCTGTTGAATTGAGCTGATAATTCTGAAAATTCGAATGGAATAATTTTCAAATAAGTCACGACTATTCCTACTGTGATGGCAATGGGTTGAATTGAAATTAGACTTCCTAGGAGATGCAAAAGGTATGAACGATTAATATTATAAAATGGTAGATTCAACTACAGCCAGATGCTTAAACACCACACTCCCATGTTGGCTCCTGGACCAAACGCCAGTAATATTGTTACCACAATGAAAGATTTCCAATCAACTTGTAGGTATCCTCTTGTTATTGTGAAAGGTCAAGGTTACACAATCGAAGATGTGATTGGGAATATTTACATCTAGTATGGAGCATGTCCACTTGGATGTTCCCATCCAAATATAATAGAAGTGGTGGCAAATGACTCAAAAATCTGAATCCACTGATTACAGGCTCAAATATGACAAAACATTGCTCATTTTGCATTGAAAGATTGTTTTGAGTCCTAATTTAAAAAGGACCTGGGACTGAAAAGAATATTTGCTAAGACAGGGTCAATGAATACAACTGTTCTCACAAGGATTAGCGAAAGATTGTTAAGTGAAGATGACTATTTGTCCCTGAATAAACTTAGTGTTTGATTGAATGGTTAGTGCATCTGCAAAAATGGGGTTTTCCAGGCGCAGCCTGTTCCTTGGAGTTATTCTAGTCATCACCATCACAACTTCCATTATTTTCTTTGCCAATGTAGAGGCCAGAGAATATTATGCTCATTGGATTATTAGTATCACTGCATCTACGACAGCTTTGCTGGCCATTTCAATCGTATATCAGCAAAAGCACCATCATAGACTGATCGAAAAAGCCGACGTTGCTCTCGCAATAGCTTTAGGATTGTCACTTTGTGCCGAAATTTTTTGGGCAACTCATGAGATAATACTAGAAGTCGTGCCAACCGTTCCGTCATGGGCAGATGCATTCTCTATATCTGCCTATGCTTCATTAGGATACTATGTATTCTCAACATATCTTCGATTTTACAAGCAATTCCATTTTAATTATGCACTTACGATTGCTGCCATAATCGCGAGTGCGATATTCCTTATCTTCATAATTACACAGACTCTGAATTTTGCTGACCTTTCATCTTATAGAGGAGTAGCAGTCTTCACAGTAATTATCGCTTATCCCATTCTGGATGCAATCATTATGGTTCCAGCATTTTTGATTGTAGTCAATTACAAGAAGGAGCCTCAATGGTTCACTCCTTGGATCTTCAAATCCGCAGGTATTTTTCTTGTCGTAATTTCAGATAGCTGGTTCGCATTATTTGTTGTTACATCCATGACCAACGAATTATGGCCATCAGCGATGATCTTTGCAGCTCATAACGTTATCATTGCCGCTGGTTTACTTTGGTACGTACTATCTCTAGCCACTTCTCGCACGGATACAACCTTCACTAAGTCAGATAATTCGGATTCTGCGGACAGTAACACACAACAGTCAGACACCCACATCCCAAGATTAAATGGTTCCAAGGCCAGGGCGACGTCCAGTTATATAATTTTCTTTACTCTAGCCGCGCTATCAGTTTTATCGATCGTATTGATTGTTGCAAACTTGTTTCCATCTCTGGTATCTATTTGGTCAGTAGATCGCTTGATATTTTTTGCTTCATCTGATACCACCGAAGGAACGCATGAAACGGCAATTTCTGCCAATACCGTGAAAATCGGTGCCCTTCTACCGCTAAGCGGAGTATCATCATCTTCAGGAAAATCCACAGAAGCTGCATTGGATAGGGCGCTTAACGATGTAAATGCATATTTCTCAGATACTAATTCTAGCATACGCTATGACTTGGTAGTACATGATACTGAATCAGATCCCACAACGAGCCTCGAAAAGCTAAGGCTTCTAGCAAAGGATGATATTCGGATAGTGATAGGTCCTGCAACAAGCGCAGAATTGGAAGCTGTCAAAGATTATGTAGATAAAAACGATATTATCATTATTAGTCATTCTAGCACGGCTCCATCGCTCGCGATTGAAGGAGATAATATCTTTAGGTTCGTCCCCAATGATCTTCAACAGGCCGAGGCAATTTCAAGAGTAATGTGGGACCAAGGAATAAGAATGGTGATCCCTTTCTGGAGGGATGACATTTTCGGTCATGAGCTAATGCAAGCGGTCAGAGCCAATTTTGAGAAAATGGGAGGTGAATTTGATAAAGATTCTGAGAGGATTGGTTATGCCCCCCGAACTGGACAATTGGCAGCAAGTTTGCATAGAATCAACTTCATTATGTGGGACAATGCTTTGAAATTCTTAGAATCAAGAGTTCAGAATGCGTTAACTAAATACGCTCCTGACAAAATTGGTGTTTATATGGTCTCCCTTGATGAAGTAACTCCTATATTTATTCAAGCGTATAACCACCCAATACTCTCTAAGGTAAAGTGGTACGGAAGCGATGGAACTGCCCTCAATGAAAAGCTTATCAGAAACCATGAAGCTGCTCTCTTTGCTGTAAATACCTCCTTCACTAATCCAATCTATGGATTCCAAAATATGAAAAATGAGAAACTAGCCAACTTGTTGGCGGAGATTCGATCACAAGTACATGTCTCCCCGTCGCCCTATTCTGCTGTCGCATATGACATATTCTGGGTCGCAGCTATGACTGAAAATATTACAAGAAACATCGAAAGCAACGTCACCTCAAATCAAGATATCCAAGTGCTTATGAACGCCTTAACGAGTTCTGCAAATTCATATTCGGGAGTGACTGGCAATACAACTCTTAATAGAATGGGGGACCGAGCTTATGGCGAATACGATTACTGGAATGTAACCGCCAAAAACGGTGAAGGTCAAGCACCAACATTTTCTTGGAACAGGACGAAGTGATAGATGATAGATCAGTAAATGAATAATATGATAGAAGGGATTATCAGATATTCATTGTGCATTGTGAATAGTTTAGACTGCAAAATAGACAACGACTTGGAAATTACAGAATAAAATCTTACATTGTATCACTCATCTCTACACCCATAATGTTGCCAATATTAAATGCAACACCGGTATGTGGGATAATCATTCTTAATCCTTATGATGATCCAAGATGAGGAAGAATTTGTTCGTAGAAAAAATTCTCAAAAAAGGAAGAACAAACCAGAACCGATCTGATACTGAATGAGTGCAGACCTCCCAACATCCATTTTCTTCTTTATTCCCGCTTCAATAGGCTCAATATTTACTCATATCTCAACCAAGCCGTTGTTGCTACTAGTTAATCCGTGATACTTATCTGCCAAATAACTGATCACACGCCTCCTTACCGACACCTTCAACACACCGTTCGTACATATCACCGAAGGGATCACCTCCGAAGGGCTCTTCCTGCGAAAATGGTAATTGTGGCAGCTGTTCAAGAGGAGCCTGCTCACTTTGGATATTTCCCAAAGTCAATGGAACTGTGATCTCCTGACCGTCTCTTAGGACCCGAATCTGGACGCTGTCTCCTACTTCTTTTGTGTCAAGGTATGATTGGATATCTTGGATTGTGCTAACATCCGCTTCATCTATCCCAACAACAATATCTCCTCCGAGCTTAAATTCACTTCCGTTTATGTTAGCAATCTTGTATCCCCCTCTAATCTCAGCCTTATCTGCTGGTCCCCCCGAGATTATATCTTCTATAAGGAAACCCTTCTGCGACTGTGTTAGATTCATTAATTCAGCCAATTCTGGTGTCATATTGATGCCGTTTATTCCCAATGCGGGTCTCTGTTGTTGCTGTTTTGAATCCTGATTTGGTTGGAACATATTTTCAGCTTCCTGGTTCGGTCTGGCGGTGAGTACCATATCGATATGTTGGGTCTTTCCATCCCTAATAACCGATAATTCAATATTGTCACCAACGGCCTTTTGTTCTTCCAAATAAGAAAGTAGATCTTCCATAGCTCTAACACTTTGGTTGTCGACTGCAACAATTACGTCCCCTCCTAGTCTAATGTCCTGCCCATCCACCGCTGTAAGCACATCTCCTCCTCGTATACCGGCTTTGTCAGCAGGGCTATTCGCGGTGATATCTACTACAAGAATACCTTTTGTATCATTTAAGTGCGTTGCATTTGAGATTTCAGGAGATACAGTTATTCCAGAGATGCCCATATAAGGATGCTCGTAGGACCCGTTTTTTAATAGCGATGATACTACCTTCTGAACCATATTTGATGGGATTGCGAATCCCACTCCTGAGTAGACTCCCGTGTTCGAAAATATTGCTGTGTTCACACCCACCAATTCTCCCTTAGTATTAAGCAGCGGTCCGCCTGAGTTACCCGGATTTATCGCTGCATCAGTCTGAATTATGTTCGATATCGAATATCCAGTGATATCATTTGGTAAAACTCGTCCCATTTGGCTTATGACCCCGGATGTCAGAGTTCCGCTAAGACCGAATGGATTCCCAATTGCAATAACTTGTTCCCCTACTTGTAAGGCTGAGGAATTTGCAGCTTTTAGCGGCGGAATTTGTTTCTGGAAACCATCATCAGTTATTCGTAACACGGCGATGTCTGAATAAGGATCTTGTCCGATTATCTTAGCCGAATAAGAATCCCCATCTACAAATGTAACTTCAACACTATTAGGATCGGAAATCACATGATAGTTGGTGAGGATATGTCCATCCTGATCGTATACAAATCCTGAACCTAATGCGACACCATTCTGAGGGATTTGCTCCCCGTTCCTAATCACAAGGCTATTGCTAATAGGACTTGTGCTAGTTATTTGTACAACAGAATTTTCGGTTTTGTTAAAGATTTGAGGTAATGTCAGTGGATCTGAGGCTGATATTGATGCTGACAACGAATTATTAATGACAACGTTACTTGAGTTATCATTTGACTGTTGAGCTATTGCTTCTGACAAGGGTATGCCAAAGCACATAGAAGTTGTCAATATGGCTATTACGACAATCCAAATATAATTGGGCATGAAAACAAAGTAACGAATTCTGTTATTTATATGTTGACAATTATGTCATAAAGTCAGTGTTCAAGTGTCAATTTAATGTATAATTGAAAGATATTCTCTTGAACATGAAAAGCTATTATAATGGTCGTGCTGTGGAGTACGAATTAATTTTATGTCTTAAATCGCTTGGTTGCCAGATCTTAACGTTTAAAGATCGAACGGGGTATTACTTGATACGAATTCCGTTGTTACGAACAAACAATTACGTTGTTACTAACATAACTATCTTGTAGAGGAATTCTGAAGTCTGAGAAAAGAAACAAAAACCAACCCTTGTTTGGATCATATCTACTTCTTATCACTTCTATAGTCCACATTTATGGTTTTGAATCAGCTGCCCCATTCCTCCTTAAGAAACTGACAGTTTTTTTTATGAACAGCCAACTTCCAGATGAGAATTTTAAGCACCATGGATTGTTATACCCCTTTCAAATAGGTGGTTGCTCTTTTTCTAGATAGACAGAGTAACAAGATCCTGAGCGTGAACATAAACATATATCATTTGTAATCCTTAATCGTGGTCAACTAAACGTTGATTCTAATCAGATATTCTATTTGCGATAAGGGCTTCTTGTTCTTCCTCCATCTCATTATCTTGCGTTGCACGTTTTCGCCGCCTCTTTCTTACTTCATTGAGAATCTGGCGAATCGTTTCTTCTGAGACTTTTGCAATTTTTGAGTCACACTCCATTCCCTGTGCGTCCAATACCTCTTCAGTAACTGAAATAACTTCAGCTTTGTTGTCTTTCTCCTCTTGTGTTAGCAGATTCAGACTCATAAATCGGAAGAACGCAAATTCACTCATTTTCTTATTCTACCCAATTTGAATATACGGGGCTTCGAACTTTTATGGTTTTCTAGAAAGAGATTTATTCAATCAATATTAGCTCAATTCATTACTATGGCTTTATATTTAAGAAGTTAAGTTGGATGCCATAATTCCAATTTACAAGATTAGTTATACTGAGTTCACGTAAATATAGCGTGCCGCCCTAAAGGTAGTTGTGTTCGTCTATCGATACAGGGCAAATAGTGAAACTGATCATGTGTCTTCAATCTTATATCTCGAACTCAGTACAGGCTTTGACATTTCCTACATCTATGATGTACCATCGGGGTATTAATCCTGAGATTATAATCGCATTATATCACTAATGATATCTTAACACTTCCACTTTCAGGACTTGTTAATTTTTAATGTAACAAATAAAGGTAGAACGGCTAGGGATGGGTTGTTGTCAAGGCAAATGTCCATAGCCTCCTTCTGCGTTCAGCAAATCAAAATTTTGGTCGCAAGGCAGACTAATCCAAAACTATGAGTTTCGGTATTTCTATATACATAAAAAAGATGTTAAAGACTTAGAAAAAGGCATTATCTCGTCCCGCCTCTTATTCTTTTTTGTCTCAATTCTTACATTTAAGGCGATACTGTTACTGGACTGGACATCGATGTCAATGGGTTGCTATATTGAAGGTGGCTAGAGGAGTGATAGACATCGGCTAATGAAAGCTGCCGCTATGAGACTAACTAATAACTATGTTCTATGATGTATTCTGTGAGTCAGTCTGAATGTCTTCATTTAGCAGTGGTATCGTTCTCCCATAAACCAAATGTGTTGTTCTCTGTATCCGAACATACAGCCAAATAGCCCATACCGGGCACTGCCATTTTTGCCATTCTAACTTTTCCTCCCAGTTGTTCTACTTTGGAAGAATATTCCTCAACTGATTTTACATCAATGTAATTTGTTATTCCCTGTTGCTCTGGCATCATTCTCTTCATCATTCCACCAGCGACAGCATTATTCCCATTGTGATCTGTAGTGGTTATTGCCCAATATTCGAGTCCCTCAGGTAATTTCTCTGGTGCCACCTTCTCGATGTTCCAGCCAAATAAGTCACTGTAGAACTTTTTTGACCTATCAACATCGTCTGACGAGGGGGAAGTTGGCCTTCAATGGTATGCACGGGGTGCAAACCACACAGACAGCGAACCATGCCAAGGTACGTCATTGAAGGGGAGGCTACTTACCGACGGTACAGCTAATTGGAAAAAAGAAATATGGCACGACGGAGGTTACACGGATGCGAGAGGTACTGAACAGGCCTCAGATGATTCTTTTATTGATAAGTGGATTGGATGGAAGGTTATAATGTATAATACTCAAGAGGATAACGCAGTTAAAATGGAGTCTTATTTAGATGAAGATAACAATAATGACTGGAAACAGGTAACTAGTCTTGTCGACAGTGGTGATTGGTTTGCAAGCTCGTCGGATGAAAAATTCTTTAGTGCTGATTGTGGCCTTCCCAAAGACTATATCGTAACTAATTCTGGGCCGGTGGCTGCTTTTAGATCAGATGGAATAATTTGGGATTTCAGAGATTTGAGTGTGCGAGAGATTCAACCTCCAGTAACTAAGAGATGAAAAATGGTTAGGATATTTCAGCCATCAAGCGATCTACTAAACACACCTATTCTGAATATTGGGGGTAGTGAGGCATATTCGCCAATTACTTAAAGTAGTTGTAATGTTGGCAGTACTGCTGCCATACCGCTAACTATTCAAATTACTACCATTAATAGAAAGGGTATTTGTATTTTGGATGTATACCAAATCTTTCATAGTTATTACTTTAAAATCGTTGTCGTGTAAATATTTCATCTCGTCCTCAAACAGATTTACGCTTGTGTCTGTCGGTATCACGCTTTCGCCTATATCCTCAATTGGAACAAATGCATGGTAAACAATGATTGGAATCGCTCTTATTGTCCCATCTTTGTTAAAGTGAATCTGACTGTCAACTGCTGCTTTGAATCTGTCAAACATCTGAGAATTATTATAACGTTGGCACTCATCTATGCATGTAAAATTATCATAATCATAGGGTCCTACAATATGCTTGTGTGACCAACTGTTAATAGCATACCTACTACTACCTAAAGTTTGCTCCAACGGGCTAAAAGTGTCCGCCTTTGCGCTACGTGTGCCATTATCTTCGTTTTCAGATGTTATACAACTTGGCATGCTGATGGATGATTCATTTGCAACGTTGCTATAGGGAATTTTGCCCCAAAGGTCGCAGTTTAGGAAAGTGAGTGGATATTTACTATCTGTTCTGGCTAAATTGTAATATTTGGCTACTGATTTGAGCACTGTTTGGTTATTCCATCCATTTCCATAAGGGTAAGCAAAAACCGTCGTATTGATTCCGTTCTTCAGAAAGCATTCTTTTGCTTTGTGTATTTCAAGATCTAACTTCTCTGTTGATAGTGAATTTAGATTAGCGTGCGTCATTGTATGTGCCTGGATATCCGTACCATCTTTCATTAACTTTGAAATATCTTCCCATCCTCTCTCGTTTATTCGTCCACAGATCTGGAAGAATGTTGCTTTGAATCCGTATTTGTCTAGAATTGGTTTAGCATAGATGATCTGGCTCACATATGAATCATCGAAATTTATGATGATTAGTTTATCAGACGAAGTTATACCATTGCCGTTACGTATGATAGGATGTATTTCTTTTTGAGTAGTGACTGAGTCGTTGTGATAGTTTTGACCCGCATCTACATACGGAGTGATCTCTTCTAGATTAATATCACTGTCCACTTGAATTGAGGCTATGAGTGGGAACACATCAGTTGAATGTAGTAATAAAGTGACGAATGAGGCAGCTAAGATAGAATTAACGATTACAAAAATACTTATTGTTAGTGCCAAGGCGATATGTTCACAATTAATCCTGAATCAAACGGTATGACAATCTGGAATACACTAATACTAATACTACTGATAGTAATACCATTCCTACGAATCAGAGCCTTCACAACAAATCTCCAATCATATATACAACAGTCGCGGCTACCCATTGGGCATTTACTTGATGCGTAGTGAGTTACTAATTGCGTCATAGGCGAGATCAGCCATAGTGAGCACCTTAAAACCGTTATCATGCAGATATTTCATTTCCTTCTCAAAAAGGCTTATACTCATGTCAGTTGGTATTTTATTTTCTCTTATGTTCTCGTAAGGGACAAATCCATGATATACAATTATTGGAATGCTTTTTATTGGTCCGCCCTTGTCGTAATTGACCTGATCATCTACTACTTCGGTGAACTGCTCGAAACTCTGGGAATTATCGTAATACTCACAGTCAAGTGTACACGTATACGTGCTGTAGTCATATAAACCTCCAATGTGGGTTGGTACCCAGCTGTTAATATCATACCTGTTTACAAAGGTATTGGACGGTTCCGTAGGTACGCATTCGGGACCTGATCTGCTGTAAACACACTTAGTAGGATAGGTAGCCCCTCTGCCTAAATCATAATATTTCGCAATCGTATTGATTACCGTTTCGTTCTTTGTTCCTGCGCCATAAGGATACGCAAAGATGCTTGCATTAATTCCGTGCCTCAGGAGACACTGCTTAGATCGGCCTATTTCATTCTCTAATTGCTCTACTGACAAAGTATTCAAATTTGCATGCGTCATCGTATGTGACTGTATATCCATTCCGTCCGAATGTAATCGCTCTATTGCCTCCCAGCCAGCTTGAGATTTTACCCATCCGCAGACAGGGAAGAAAGTTGCCTTAAAGCCGTACTTGTCCAAGATTGGTTTTGCATATCTGATTTGATCAATAGAAGTATCATCAAAATTCAAAATCACCAATTTCTGACTCTCAGTACCCAAACTTTCATTGTCAAGTAATTGTACGTTATGAAGCTGTGGAATATGGCCATAAACTTCGGTCTGGAGTAGTATTCCAGTCCCAGCTATTACCAGTATTATTATGAACACGCAACCATCTATAACTTTAAACAAATTCTATGATTCTCCTCCAGTTTTTTTGTATATTGCTGAAGATCGATCTACACCCGTATCGAAGTTGTTGTTATCTCTGATAATTGAACTAAGTGGGTAAATTAATTCGTAGTATGACTATTTCGCCAGTTTATTGCTGATATTCACATTTAGAGGGAAAAATCAGTTTAGAGTGACTGATATCTTCGAAGTTCTTTATTATGAGGCTTCCATTCATAGATTTGTCTTCTTGGGATGCTTGTTATTGTTTCGCAGAAAGAATGTCTTTGATTTCATTATCGTCTAACAAAATATTGATGATCTTCATATAATCAATATCTGCTAATTCTGAGTGGTTTGACGTTTTTATGCTGTCTATTGTTTCAAGCTTCCAGCAAATGCTAGACGCCTTCTCTGCGGTTTTTTGAAGGTTGTTAATTACTTTTCCAAAAGATGATAATCTGTACTTTCCCTTATATCTTATTATTAAACCTGCAGTGATCAGTTTGTTTATTCTAACATAATATCGTCTACGTGATAATCCTAATTCCAAAATGAGGGCTTGTGAACCCCTCTCCTTATTGGTAATGATCGTCTTGAAAAGCCGCTCAGTCTTCATATCAGATAATACTCTTAGTATATTTGTTGCAGAAACATCTCTGGGCACTCTGGGCACGATTAGAATACACTATGTGCACTTGCTAAAATAACTTATACGGCATTGTCCGGTATCTTTTAGCTTTTCTGGTTACAAGCGTTGAACATAGGCAAGTGCATGTAAAAAATACGCCATCACGTTAATAGTATGCATTTATGCAAATTTGAAGAAAAAAATGATTGCCTCGCTCACATCAACATCATGGTCAGTATTCCTTGCGTGGAATTGATGAAGAACAGGGACAAAAAAAATAACTGGTTTTAATAGGTTAAAGTGCATTTTGTTCATCCTTGTTTTCTGAGAAACATGATATTATTCTGTTATGTTCCTCAATAGGTAACCATTATGGTTATTTGTAAGGATATCAATTGCCCTTCCATACTCTTTTGTCAGGCTATTTCCAAGAAAATCTGAAAACTAATGTACAATTTTTCCTAATGCCGTAGCAGAATATTTGCCTTCTATTTTCTGGACAAAGCTGACGATAATCACCATATTTAGTTTAGAATAGAACTGTTTACGGGCAAATTTCAAGCTGGTTATTGTGAACAGTTGTTCGTCATGTATGTTGCTGAAGAGGTGTAATGACCCCTCATCTGATAGACATTTGTGAAGTTCGCTCTCATCTACTGTGTTGATCATTATTTTTTTTTACAAATTTCGGTGATATACATATTAAGATACCTGAGCAAGTTACCCAAGAATTCAAGTGTGGATAGACGGCACCAAGATAGTGGATTACATCGACAATCATCCTGCTATTCCGCGCAATTCTGAAACGATGAAGCAAGGAGGTCCGATAGCACTTTACACTGAGGATGCAGCAGTAGGGTTCGACAATGTCTGAATAAGGCCGTTGTAAAAAGTATAAGAGCTGCTACTTCGGCCCGCTTTGGGTCTTTTAGTTAAATAGTACCAAGAATATATTAGATCCGTTGAATAGGTTTTTCATTCTGTCAAATGCAGTAAGACAGCCTAGGCATGAGAGGTAATCTCATATACTTAAACAAGAAAATCTAGGTCACATGCCTACCATAAGGGAAATTTCACTATGAAATTAGATAGGATCGCGCCACTCTTAGATCAAGCAATAGATTATCAATTCAAAATGCCTAAAGATGCAAAAGCGTTATAAAGAAAAAGAAAATGATGGATTTCAATTGTTGGATATCCAAAATATTTACATAGAGCACTACCCAGTAGTATCACCTACTGAGGCACTCTAACGTTTACATATGTCATTCGTGAGAGAATAGGAGACCCATATGGTGCTTTTGATATATGATAGGGGGACAATTGTAATTAAGGGATTAATGCACATCCCTTTTGCTACTCTAGACCCCAGAACCAATTCTCTTAGAGCGCAGGCATTGAACTATTCAGATATCATTCATTATCTATGTGAAAGCGGCATTGAATACACCGACCAGGTTCTCGATCTCATTCCCTCTCCGCATTTAACAACGACTGATGTTTCGTTGAGAGATTATCAGCAAAAGGCTTTGAATAGATGGGTAAAAGTAGGTATGAGAGGCTGTATCGTACTTCCAACAGGAGCAGGCAAGACGATATTAGGAATCAAATCTATTGAAAGAATTAACTCCTCAGCGTTGGTTGTGGTGCCAACTTTAGATCTCATGCATCAATGGACTGAAGTATTATCGAAGCACATTACAAATACATCCATCGGAAACCTGGGTGGTGGATCCGAAGACATTGAGCCGATAACTGTAGCTACTTATGACTCTGCATACATTAGAGCATCGACTCTTGGCAATAGATTCTCTTTTGTAATATTTGATGAAGTTCATCATCTCGCCGCACCAGGCTATAGATCAATAGCAGAACAACTAGCGGCTCCATACAGGTTAGGTCTTACCGCTACGATTGAAAGGGAAGACAAGCTACATTTAGACTTTCCAAGATTAGTTGGTGGCGGTGTTGTCTTTGAGATCCTCCCAACCGAGCTTGCTAAGAGTAAGCATCTTGCCTCCTACGAAATTAAGAGGATACAAGTCGCATTGACCACTCAAGAACAGAATGAATATCAGAAGAACTTTGGAATATACCAACTTAGTCTTAAGAAACTGGGAATTAGGATGAATTACCATGGTTCATTTAGAAGGTTGATAATGATGTCAACAAAGAACAGGGTGGCCCGCGAAGCATTACTTGCCAGAAATAAAGCAATGGATATCGCTTTGAATAGCAAATCAAAGTTAGAAATATTGAGGAAAATCCTCGCTGAGAATAGGGGTGTGAAAACGATAATTTTTACTCAACACAATAGCCTGGTTTATGCAATTGCCGATGAGTTTTTAATTCCTGCGATAACTTACAGAACGGACAAATCAGAGAGAAAGGATGTCTTGTTAGGTTTCAGAGAAGGGCGATATTTGGCTATAGTCACATCGAAAGTTCTGGATGAAGGAGTGGACGTTCCTGATGCAAAACTCGGAATCATTGTTAGCGGGACCGGGAGTGGTAGAGAATTTATTCAGCGACTTGGAAGGCTTTTGAGACCAAAGCTTGTTAATGCTGACGGTAGCGATCAAAAAGCCGAGCTAATCGAAATCATATCATCGAATACTCGTGAGACAGGTACTAGCGAAAGAAGGAAAAAAGCCCTCACTAAAATTAATCAAAGAAAGAAGGGACAAGAGGACGACGAAGCCGAATATGTGGAGTATGAGAGGGGAACCACTAGTAGGGAAACAGATAAAGACGTTGGTGCGGAATCCGATGACAAAGACTTAATGTTAAGTTAATCTGGATCAGAATTCATCAGATTGTTACTTCTAGGAGAGATAGGATGAATTTTCAAATTTCCTCTTGATTGCGCATTCCCCGAAAGAAAGTATTTAGTTAATCCAAATATAGACGCATTTCAAGCATTTCTAATACCTAGAAATACTGCTGTTTTTTGATATCTTTTTTCAGCGTCTTGAATTTGGACTGAGTACCCACCCAATGCATCGATAAGGACTGCAACGGAACTGTATCGTTAAGGTTCGAAGAAGACTAAGCGTTACATCACGGCTGACTCTATGCGTTTGGTGTTGAATGCTTTCATGTTTGATGGCAATCCACACATAAAAAGACAATTAGCTGGAAAGATTATTAGCTGCTTATGGTTATGTTGTTCAGATAGAAAGTTTGCATCGACGAAATTGGCCAGAGTGTGTGAGAGAATCTCCGAAATTAATACTGGAATCTGTATCGATGATAATGCTGGCAACTATCATCTTACTTCCGAATACATTGGTTACTAGCAACCTCAATATCTTTGATTTCTATACCGATCAGGCGACGAACTATAACTACGCTTTTGCATCAATAGAGAACGAAACAAATTCATCGACATCTTCCACATCTTCTAATTTGGATAGCAGTCCTGGAAGCTTAGAATATAACGCTAGATATTTCTGTGGCACAATCGTTGGCGAAGACGGTCCTCTTAGGCCAGGACGGTATAACTCGGACATAAATATCTTCAATAGGCTGCTATATCCAGTTTCCTTCTTCTGGAATGCAGTACCGTCTTTAACCCTTCAACCGAGCAAAATACCTAATGGATCTGCCCTTGATTCCCAGCCCTTTTCCGCAGACACCAATTATAGATTGCAAACCTTAGAACCAGGGGATTCAATTAGCCTTAGCTGCAGAGATTTCGTGCCGTCTTTTTTGTTGTACTCCAATACTACCGACAATGTTGATAGATTCATTGAAGGAGTTTCAACTATAAGTGTTGATCTCGATCCGTCCATACAAGCTGCTATTGCCTCCTCTCCTAGTGGGGTCGTCATATCTCAACCCGCAGGCGAAGCAACAAACGAACCGAATACGAATATCTTGAGTGTCGACGCTATCTATACAGTAAATGCACTTGCGGTTCCAAGTAGAGAGATCGTATTGCAACTTGTCGAGTACAGCATAAACAAACAGGACATAAACGGAAAATTGCCAACTGAAATAATTTTAAAACCCCTTAGTATCACTGTTCCTATAAGGACAAATGAGACTGTGAACCCTGATACACAAGTTAGGGACATTCTTGCTAGCGAATATTCGTTAAATGCGACAGAAAGACAGAGCCTTGACATCACAATAAGAAATCTTAGTCTGGGCGTTGGGGCATTGGATGATAATCATGCTATATCACTTCAGCGAATCAATGCATATCAACCCGTTTATCCTAGTGATAACAATAGCACCCTGGGACAGCCTTAGGTGCTCGCCTGTTATTTATTTTTTAACACTTTTTTGAGCATTCCAAGATGTTCGTTAAGTTTTTTGATATCTTCTTCTATTACTGCTATCATTTTAGAAGGGTTATCTGAGTCTGCTAACCTCCTCAAGTTAGTACGTTTCTTCTGCAGATTCGTTCTCTGCTTGAGATTCTGCTTCAGATCCTTTATCTCTTGGTTGTTGTAAGACATAGTTTTAATCGGCAGCTCAAGCTCCTTTATGTCACGTATAAGCCTTCCTAACGTAGCTCAGCCATGCGAAAATAGAATGAGTGTGCATATAGAAGCTATTTCTCTAACACATCTAACTCATCATCATAGGGTAATAAACCGGCTTGTTGAAAAGCGAGTTTAGCCAGTATCTCTGTGTTGTTGTTTGTTGCGTTTTGGTTTGCAGTCGTGATGTTTTCCCTTGAGAATGTCAGAGCGTGTGCGAGAGGTAGTACATTGCTAAGCACTATCAGAGTGCCAACTAATGCTACTATTATCACAAATCCTGTTGTTTTCATTTCTTACTCCCTCTAGCCTCAAGCGCATCCAAAGCTTCCGTAATGATGTGATAAATCTTTACCTCATGAGTAACCCGTTTTATTAGCCGTTCGTGGTCTGATTCCTTTATCCTCACGTTCACAAATCCCTTTCCTTTCTCTTTCATACCCTAGCTATGCATATATGCTATATAAGCTGTATGTCTTACATGTACTACAGAGTATACATAAGCTATATAAGATGCAACGGCCATATAAGACTTGGAAATGAATAACGAACTTCAAAACAAAATAACTGAACTGAAAAGCATCATTCTGAGAGGGTTGCAATAAGGTCGCGGACTTGTTCGCAGATGAGCTTCAGACTCTTCTAGCGAATGAGGAACTAGTAGGCAATAAGCTAAGGAGGAGCTAAGTCAATGGAAGGCAAAGATTCACGTTATGGTAGGGGCCAGGTGCCAGTTGCTGAATCGCCGGTAAGAAGAAGTCCCCCGTTATTAGTTGAATACAACACGATAGAGCCGGCTGTTTGACCAGGAAATAACAGTGCCTCAACACTGAATCTATTTAGGACTCGATGACCTATAGGGTTCTCGAAATGTAAGCCTGAGGCCAGTGCCTGTTGGTGTCTGGCATCAATCGGATGAAGCAATAATGGAATATTGAATTCGGTCTTTATGTCACTTAAAGCATCTCCTAAACCTACCACGTGTCTATGTGTGATCACCAAAGCAGATGGTGAAAACCCATCATCAGACAACTGTCGAACAAAAGGGAGTAGAGATGAAATATTCGTATCCACCAGTAGCATGCGTCCAGCATTCAGCAGAGCATATGTATTAGTCGAAAGGCGGATCTCTTCTGCTCCAGGATCGCTATGTTCAATCAAAACGATGTTAGGGCGTAGGTGCGTCATCTGCGGCAGTGACAAGCCTCGAAATGGATTGGACATGCTGAAATGATTAAGAAGTTAAGAATTATTTAAGTAAACGGCGATGTCTGAAATGGCTAGGTTTGTTGAAACGGATCAGCACATAACCTTGGCAAGGCAGATTGAGGAAGTAGATATTAGTAGACTGACGGCACATCTTAAGATTTCATATGGTTCTAACTTTTCATCACTGCAATCGCTAGCCCAAAACCTCTTTGTGATTCCTGTATACTTCAGCAAGGAGCACAACAACATGCTTGCATACACAGAGAAGTTGTTAGAGTATAGGAATGGAGTAATGGCTATTGACCCAAAGCATACTAAGTTGATCACTCCGCTTAGGACTGCAATAGAAAAAGGGGAAAGAACATTAGACAAGGAAGCAACTAGCCACGATGATTTGTTTGATGCTTTCAGAATGTCACTTCAGTTCTGGCATTAGTTGCACTCTTCAAAATGCACTACTATACTTTTGATCCCTTGTATAGTTATAAAGACTAGAGTATACAGCAATCAATGAATAAAGTAAATGAGAAAAATAATCGCATTTTTGCAAGTATCAGTGGACGGCTTTATTGAAGGGCCCAATAGAGAAGTCGATTGGATGATGATTGATGACGATGAAGAGTGGAGGGAGATTAATGAAATGCTCGATTCTGTAGACGCCTTAATCCTTGGGGGAGGTATGTATCCCGGATACGAACAATACTGGCTTGCCCTCCTGACCAATCCAGCAGGGGGGACAACTAATCAGTCCTCTTATGCACAACGTGCCGATAAGATACCCCATTTCGTCCTTTCCAAGACCCTTGACAATGCCGCATGGAAAACGACAAGGATCATTAGGGATGTAGAAGAGATCCGAAGAATGAAACAACAACCAGGTAAGGACATGGTGGTTTGGGGAGGCGCCACTCTAGTATCCAGTTTAATGAATCTAGGTTTGATCGATAAGTTGCGTTTGATGATAAATCCCCTCGTTTTAGGTGGAGGAAAAGCGCTGTTCAAAGATGTTAAAGAGCGGCATTCCTTGAAACTCATACGGGTTAAGCCGTTTAAATCAGGCATGGTAAGCCTGACGTACAGCACATGATCCTAAATGTGATGATAGGTAGGATTGAAGAAAATCTGATTAGTCTTCCGGCAATAGACGCCAAGCGTGGTGCTGCACTCTTGCTTCTTGTTTGCCGTTCTTGTCTTTGTCACTTTGCTTTATAAAGTCTGTAAAGTTTGTCCTATCCGTGATGCTGTCACAATGGATACATTTCCATTTTGGCCCTTCTTCCATAATAATCTCATCTCACTGTAAAGTACTATCAACGCAGACATCGTAATAATAACACTTTTCTATAGTTCTGAAACAATCTTTTTCTCCAGACGGGTTAACCATCACCCTCTTCATCATCATCACCGCCAACAGTACCATCATCATCGTCACCGCCATCGTCATCTCCATCTTCTGAGTCTTCGTTGCTTTCGTTATTGCCATCGCCGTTGCCGCTGCTGTCTCCTTCCGATGGTAACGGCGATTGTGCTGGGACTGCCGGAGAGAATGGCACAGTAACCTGTGAAGGTTCTGACGCTTCTGTCTCTGTTTCTGTCTCTTCTATTGTTACTTCGTGTTCAGTTACGGTCACGGATTCGTTGGTGATTATGACTGTTACTCCCTGTGGTGGTATCTCATTCATGTTGGTATCAACTACGTCTTCGGGGTATCAACTACGTCTTCGAGGCCCATGGTAACGGTACCGTTAACTGGTAATGGTTCTAATGGTGAAATATCAATAGACACATTTGGTGATTCTGTGCTCGCTGTACCGTTCAGCCCAGGTGCTGGTGCTTCTACGTCTCGATCAAGTACCTGAGCGTATGCAATTTGGAAGCCAGTCAGGGTAATACTTGCCATAATAAAAGCGGCTGTTGCTAATGTCTCTGTTTTCAATATCGGCTCTGGGAGTTAAGATGAATATTATCCTTCCTTGCAAGACCCTCCAAGAGGGTGATGGATCTACCTGCTGCCTACCCTGAGTCTAGTATGACAGCAGCGGCATACTATGTCGTGAGTCTATACTCTAATCTGGCACGATTTACACATAGGTCCATACTTATAGTTTGAATGAGGAGATCTTATCCCACTGTATAGTCTGCCACACATGCCCTTACAAAAGGTCATTATTGGATAATTTTACTTCAGTGATATATATCCTGGAGTAATACTATTATTTGATGTATCTCTTCGTGAGTATAGGCCCTATCTCCATTTGTGGCCGCACTATCCGCGCTCTTGTCAGAATCATCTGCAGGTATGAACCGTGTTATTTTGCGTTTGTTGAGCAAGATATCATTCATCTCATAGAAATGGAATATAGCCGCAAGGGGAGGATGAAAAGAATAGCGGCCATACTTTCTTACTTCCGATAAAAAATGGATATAGCCAATGATCTGAGATTCAATGAGTTTGTGATCTTGTTGCAAGAGAGCGGCTTGCTTTCCTTCCATGTCCAAATAGCGAAGAAAGCGGCGAAATGCACGTCGGTAAAGCTGCCTTGTGAAGGGTGAAGGAATGCCTGCGTCTGGTCCATAGATCTGCTGCTGGTCGATAGTCATGATTCGAACCTCTCCCAACTTCTCCAATGACATGTACATGCACAAGTAGTACAATTTGTTCCGTCATTAGATGGATGTCCACAACCGCAGTTTTTACACAGCAAGGCTCTTGTACTCCTCTGGAGATAGTTGACAGTCACACCCTCTCATACTGCATTCGAATCGTATTACCTTAAAGTCTTGTGAAACGACGGCATGGTATTGCAAGATGTGATCACACTTGGTGCAGTTCATATCGATAGATTTCTGAGCGTGAAACTACAATAAAAGGATAGTATAAACAGGCGGATAAATGCATATCAGCCTGCTCCTCCTTCTGCCGCTTCTCCGCCATCTAGTAGCAATTCCACCTCACCTTGAGAAGGATATACGCAGATTGATATTAGTTTATGAAATAACTGGATAACTGCATTGATCTGTCAAAGTTTACTGATATCACAATCAAACTTCTCGGCTCTGAAAACAAGATGATTTGATTTTTACCACAACAACGATCGCTCTTAGTATCATAATCATTCAATCTTTTCGATTGCAGCAGATGAGGTAAGCAATGAGCGTTCCCGCATTTTCAACTTTCTTTTCTTCTATTAGATTTTTCAATTGGTGTATGGTTATAATCTCAATATCTGTGATTACCTCTGTGCTTTCGTATCTTGGCTTATCCTTAGATAGTTCAGTTGCCTTAAAAAGGTGAACCACTTGCCTCGAAATGCTTACTGAAGGGTGATAACTATATACATGCTCTACTGCACTTGTAAAGTATCCTGTTTCTTCTAACAATTCTCGCTTTGCAGTCGCCATCATATTCTCTCCATCTTCTACGTGTCCCGCTGGGAATTCTAGTAGTATTTTTTGTAGAGGATACCTAAATTGTTTAATCATGACCAGAGTGTGATCATCAAGAAAAGGAACAATTACGACAACATCGGGAGATTTGTACCAAGTATACTCTATTGTATTTCCACTACTTGTTACTTGGACTTTGTCTTGATACAGTGTGATCCATCGATTTTCGTAGATTCGATTGTTTTCGAGCGTTTTCCAATTATTTGAAATAGTCAAACCTACATTCTATATGATTGACATCTTTAAATATATCACACAAATATGGTCATTCTAGGTAATTTTACCATTTGCTTATTCAAAATTTTAATAGACGAGGACAATGTTTGATTAACAATTACAAATGGTTTGATACGGACTTGAAAGAGAACATTTGATCATTGAGCCATTGATTGAATTAATCGTGTAACCTCTATCAGGCTACATAAATTGGTGTACAGGATGTCACATTATTTCACATCGTACCCAATTTCGGGAAAATAAACTTGTCCTGACTGAGCCCGAAGTGGACACAAGTCCATCTGATAATTCATTTTGTTTGTTTGTCCCCAAGTAGATTCGAATATGCTACAATGAATGTTCTTGCGTATTTGTTAGCATTCTTCTCTGATCCACGGTGCATGCCACTTCTAGATCTCAGATGATGATAGAACTCGTGCAGTACAACAAAAGGATTGTAGAAAATGTCTGAATTCATCGCATAAATTCGGTTTTCATTTTGAACATAAACTGCGTACACAGTTTTCCGCTTTCCCTTGATAGTGCCTACAACTATCTCTGGAGGACGAATACTGTACAGATCGCTCAACTCAGTCAACGCTTGTTCAGTGTCTTTGTCAAAGATTTTCTGTACGATTCTGGCCATCCACTTTTCGTCTAACAGTGTGTTCGATGAAGAAGTGTAAGACATGTTCTGTTGCTATACGATTGTGCCAATATTTTAATATGCTTTTGTATTCGTAGAGATGAATAAGGAAGCTATTAATTATTCGTAGTGTTTATTAGCTTTTATTAAAAATGGAAAATAAAAAGGTACCCACAGCTACTAAACCAACTACTAATCCCACCACTACCAATACCTTGGCCAATCGACAACGTCGATACTATTAACTTTGAAGCAAATGCGGCGAACTACTTTTAAAGACGAACGCTATGCCGATTCTATATCAGTATATCAAACATAGGCTAATGGTAGCATAATTAGTCGCAGACTCGCCATTTCCTATTTGACGAGTGATATAGGGAATCGCAAGAGTATTTTCATTGCACTAACGGTAGGCTCTCGCAAGTTTGAGTGTGATAATATCGAATTCAGTTCTACTACTTGGCAGTCAGATCAGGGTTACCATAGGAGTAAGCGAGATATGGATCAGCGTGTTAAATTGCAAATAGATCCCCCACATAAATAGAATTGTAGTTAGAATTTCCGATACATTCTCATATTCAGGTTGCCTAGAGCATCTAACAAATACAGTAACTCGGCAAGTGGTAGACACCAATTCATTCATAAAGCTACAGATGTACGCGAGACTTTCATGTCGTAAGGTCGTCGTATCGAAAGTGGGCTGGGCAATGCTTCTTTATCGTTATGGTTTCAGTCTCTAATATTTTAACTGTAAAGAACTAAACTGGTAACGATGATAACAAAATAGCATCTCACAAGAGACTTTTATATAACAACTTTTAATAAGGAAGATGTGATCAAATATGTAATGATAGGGATCATTGCCCTATCTGCTGCCTCTGTGCTCTTCTCTAGCGCCTCTGATATATCGTACGCACAGACTGTCGTAAATGACACCAATCCTAACATTGCAAGGATTGGGTCGACCAATGATACATTTACCTCAGCATTGGATCTATTTGTTTTGCCTGAGACCGTTGGAGGGTATGGCGTGTATGAAGAACATCCTAATACTTTTTCGCATGGAGAAGATATAGTATTATATGTAGAACTGGTTGGATTTTCTCACGTACCTGTAAGAGCTGCTTTGCCGAGTAATCAGACTCTGTACTTGATGAACTTTACTGCGGACGTAGTCATTTCTGATACTGAGGGGAACGTCCTTGGAGGATTTCAGGACCTCCCAATATCTCAGATAGTTTCCCATCATCAAAATAAGGAAATAAACCTGGTAATAACACTCTCTCAATCTGCACCATTTCCGGAAGGCAACTATAGGCTTTTGTACACGATACACGATGAACCTTCTGGTAATACTTTTGAAATTGCCAAAGCCGTAAATATCACATCGGAGAATATGTAGTGCGATCTAGGTGCATCTGCAATGGATTCGCCATGTCTCTCTGGAAGGATCGCGGTGGCTTGCAACTCATAACTCCTAAAAGCTTGCACTCACACACCGAGTGTTAATTGTGTTGATACTTTGAGCTTCGTATTTCATCGGCCGTTACTCAGATAGGACCAATCTCCAATGTAAATATAGCTTGACCATCCTTATCTGTATTTTTAAATGGACAGCATCTCGAATGTGCTCTTGGTTGGGAGAATGGACTATTGACTTAACAAATGCGTCAGCTACGTACAATAGACTATTATTTATGGTGAAGACAGAATATAAAAAAGTAAAAAAAATAAGATAACATCTTTGTGTTAGATAAATGCTCAAAGTAAGTATACGTGACTTCCATTGATAAGTCTACCTATGAACATAACTAATGGAATTGCACTGGTTGCGATAACCGTGATAGCAGTATTCCTTGTCACAGCGGCAGCGGTAGACACTGATGATGCGTTAGCAAAGAAAAAGAAGAAGAATAAGGGTAGTTCTGCAGCAGCTGCAGCAGCAGCCGGTGGCGCAGAAGCGTCGTCAGCAGGCGGTGGCGGTTCAGCCGCAGCTGCAGCGGCTGCGAATTGATGATTGGGGCGGCGTCAACTCAACCAAGTGGAGCTAGCAGCGTCAACTGATTTGGATTCACTTAGGGGTCATGCCTAGCAAAGACCGAGCCACCTTATTTTTTTCTTTTTTTGAGTAAATCTATACATCGTCCATAATAGACTCGAGAATCCTTGCAATTGTTATTCTAATAACTTCAAAGAAGATTTATTTCGTGATAATGCGCTGCTTATGATTGTTCTCACGTTACTTTCAACAGGTCTCCCGAGCCAACCAGACCTTCGTATAAAATATCATGCGCAAGCACAATATCTAATTATCCATGAAGGGAGTAACAAAACAAACTTAAGACCAGACAGCAAAGCCTAAAGGTTGTATGTGATGTGGCATCCAGTTCACATATTTTGTATCGGGATAGGATCTATATTATTAAAGATGTTATTCTGAAACTCGTAGAGTACGGTGAACTGAATCATACTGCGTTGGTAAGTTTTTGCGGATTAAATATGACCAAGCATAAAGCTCTTATAGAAGATTTGGAGACAAAGCAATTAATTACTAGAAATCAAATTCTGGTCGGTAAAAGGGCGATTACCATTTACAAACCGTCGTCAAAGGGGATAGAATTTTGCAAAAGTATACTAGAACCATATGAGAACATGTTTCCACGAGTCGTAAGCGGTGTCCGATAAAACGAATTAAAATATCCACATTGAACCGCAGCTCATAGATCAACTTTTAACGTGATTTATTTTGTTTTTTCAATTTCCCATCATATTTATTAGCGTTCTACTCTAATCGGAATATTGATGGATATCGACTAGTATCTACCGGCCAATATCCTAGTTGCGATATGTTCATCGCCTAGCAAGACATAAAATACAAATTCACACTCACTTTTAGAAATCCTGAATTTTCTTGTAATGTAAGAATTAAAATCAAAGGCCTCCAGGTTCAAGAAACGAAGGAGCAGATATGGACGCAGGAATAGAAACAGGTCATGATTATGACCGTCAAAAGCCGTTCATTTGGTAGTTGAGGTATTTGCAAATTTAGATTCATTGACGGCTCTATTTTGTTCTTGGCCTCGTGTTTCGCCTTTCCATCCTATTCGAGCTCAATCAGCTAATTACGAGAAAACCTTTAGCGAGTTTCCAAATCTCAAAAGTCAGCCTAATCTTTGAATTTGACTATTAATGGCCACCAACAGATACTGCTTTGGAAGTTTGAAATCCAAGGACGAGAACATATATGTCTTACCGTATTGCCTTTCAGTTCAAAGGATGATGGAAATCTGAATTCGAATAAATCTCAGTTAACATGGTTCATTGACGTTGTTAATTAATCTAGATAAACGCCCTTCACAATACCAATAAACGGATACAAAAGTATGCGAAGAGAAAAACCTATGAATTTTGAACAGACTCAATTAGTGATAAAATGGCTAACTAGCAGATTAGTCGGGCCATTTGGGAGATGATAAGTATAGTTGATATCTTAAGTGCTCTGTCCGATGACAAAGCATTCATTTTGTATAACAGTATAGCACTCGGGGAAGGTGATGATCTTAAGACTCTTATTAAAAATATGGGAATTACTCCCCATCAATATTACTCAAGGATTCTTAGCATCACCAAAGCGGGACTGGTCAAAAGGGAAAATGGTAGGTACGTAACTACTGCTCTGGGAACTGTAGTTTTCGAAGCAGTGTCTATGGTAGGTAAAGCTCTCGATCATTATTGGGTCTTGAAGGCGATCGAATCATTTCAATCATCGGCAGCGGTCGATTCAAAGGAACATATATCAAAGCTAATTGATACTTTAATTGATGACCTCAGGATAAAGAAAATACTAACAGAGCCTCCAATCCTGTCTACTCCTTGAACATTGTGTTGATCCCATTTGAATCTCATCTTGTGCTCCATGTCAACTCATTCCATCTAAAATGAAGCACATACAAACTGTAACGTCTATCAATTTTTCATCAAAAATATGAATAGGTTCTAAGGTCAATACCCACTATTTCAGATTATGTTGACACTTTTCTTTTTGACAAGAATGTGTCTATCAACTGTGAAAGATCGTATACTCCAGTTGAATTTAATAAACCGGTGTCGAGAATTATTCCATTCTTATCTGTCTGGACAAGGTCATGAGGTTGGAAGACAATGATCGAATAGCCGAATTTTGCTGTGTTTTTGGATACTTCAGTGATTATTCTGTCGGTGGGCACTTTGATTGTACTGCCATCCTCATACTCTTTAAATTGCACCACCACCATACCTGGGAGGTGATAAACCTCTTCTTTCTCAGGCACTGACTTTTGGATATTTGCCATCTCTACTTTTTCCGTTTTCGTTCTGCCTGTATGTACAGATTTAGTTTGGTTGAATATGCTTTTGTCTTCATCAAAATCTTCTCCAGAAAATAGTGATGCGCTGAGTATTCTAATTCCTAACTCTTCAAGTGCATTGATCGTTTCGTTATTAAAATATGCATAACGCGGAACAAAAATGTCAGATCAATTGCCAAATATCCTGTTCATTTTTTCGTTTGCCTCCTTTATTTTTGACTTCTGCTCTGATTCAGACAACGTTGTGTAGTTGATATGATCGCATCCATGTAGCCCTAATTCAAAAAGACCCTTTTGGCTCCCTTCACCTACTTTTCCTGTAATCTTTAAATCGTTTCCAATATCCTGCATCACAATACCTAATGATACTTGCTCACCTCTATAGAAAAAAGGTTCATTGCTTCAAGTTGGGCATTATTGACAAAAGAGTCTTGAATATCGTCCTGAAGACAACACACATACAAAGAGTTAAATCGCCGGGGGATGATTGTTTGCCACCAATCTGCGCAGGGGTAGTCTTCTCTGTTGACTGGCGTAATTCACACAAAATAACAATATCACCACCAAAAAAGCATCGATTCTTAGCCATCTGGCTATTTGCAAAGTGTGATAACCACTCAGAACTTCGAACTATTTCATAAATTCCTTCATTTTGAAAGTAGAGCTAACTTTTAAGAGTTGTACTGAGGTCCGGTCTTCTAAAAGCACTCCTAGTAAACACTTGGAGAGTACCTGAACGTTCTCATTTGTCGAATATGACCGAACATCCATGAATGTATCAACAAGTATTCATCTTTTTCATCGTGCTGTATTTAACATCACTTCCCGCTTATGATCTTTTTCTTGGGGTTTATTCTTGTTGGAGAAGATATCGCCATGAAGGTAGATATCTTTTATTTCTACATCATCCAACAATATATCGATAATCTTCATATGGTCTACCTCTGCCAAGTTGGAATTATCTGACATTCTTATGCTATCTATTGCTTCCAGTTTCCAATAATTACTTGCTGTTCGTTCAGCTATTTTCTGTAAGCTATATATCACCTTTCCAAATGACGACAATCTGTACTTTCCTCTCTGTCGTCTTATCAATCCTGATGAAACGAGATCCTTAATTCTGTTGTAATACTGTCGTCTTGATAATCCTAGCTCAACGATGAGGAGTTGCGATTGAGCATCCTCAGCCTCAATAATAGCTTTGAAAAGTTTCTGGGTCCTTTGGTCAGACAAAGCCTTGAGGACATTTGCCATTAAAATATTCTTTGACACAATTCATTTCTATAGGCGAGAGGCTTTAATGAGTTCCGTGGCAAAATGAAGCAATTTTTAGGGTTTACGCCGACAGGCCCGTAGCAATGGTAATTCACCTCTTATCTTCAAACAATTCAAAATGATCCCAGAGAGTATCCTATTCCTTCCACTGAGCAATAGAATTATCGCTGTAAAAGTTAATTCCTTGTTTGTATTACCGTTGAGGCATTATTGAACGGTATTTACTGGCGCAAGTAACCAGAGTCTATTCATTGCCTGAGAAGGTTTGACAAAGGTCACTTGGATTGGTAAGGTATATGGCCTGTCTAGACTGGATATCATGTTCTCCATTCTTTAGCTGCTCCATATCATTCCAATTCATTACTTTTCCTATTCGGACGAGAGCAAATGGAGACGGCAGTTTTGAGTTCTGACTAATCAAGTTAAAGTTTATAAAGGATGTTCATTTGAAGTCATATTTGTCCAATATGTGCCTGACATATTGTAATTGCTCTTTCCAATTGTCGTCAAAGTTGGGATTATCTTTGGTTGTTCTTTTAAGTTGGAGTTAGAAAGACTAACAACATTGGTATGGTTTTTATTATTCTCATCAATTGATGCAGCGGCATGAAGTAAGGGAACAATAACTAATGAAAATAATGCAGTTAGTATGTAGGGAAATGTCATGCGATTGTTGATTCCCTTGATCATGTCATACAAGGGCTATGCCTCGAGATATAGATTATTAAGTTATTCTGTATCCTCTACCCATAAGAGGTAACTAACTCAACTAACTTGCGAGTTTGACCAAAAATCAAAAAAGATAAACATTACTATCTGTGGAAATCAAAGCCGAGTAAGGAATGAATTGCTCGCAAATTCGCGTTCAAATAATTTGTGGATCATAGAATTCAAATTATTTAGGGAATTTGCTATTCGGTGTTTTACGCCTGCTTTGAATATATTCGACTCTTGCACAACTTCAGCTTTTAAACTGGTTGATTGACAATCTCTATTTTGGATATTTCAGATAATGGAGCTGCGTACTCGTAAATTATCTGATTACTAGTTATCTTCCTCTTTATACCCCTTATTTCAGTAACCTCCACATTCTTCTTGATTCGCTGAAAACGCCACAACGACTGACCTATTACGATTTTGAATCGGATATTTCCGGTTTGGATGTCTTCTTTTTCTAAGGCCCAATGTTCAGATCCTTGAGTATTTTCGTCAGAATTTGCACTTTGACTTAGAAAGCATGCCACCAGTCTCTCAGTTGTATCATTATATTCAATTGAAAATATTCTCTCATTATTGTAAAATTTCAGAAGTATCTTGTCAATCATGAAACTTTCCTCACCAAAGTACTGAACTTCTATCTTTGGATTATTATTTTGCATTTTGTCATTCTGTACCATTTTTGATTGGCTTCCAGCCACTTAAAGAACATCTAGCCATTAAAAAAAGCTATTCAAGAAATCCATTTAATATAAATAGGAAATATGAGTTAGTTCATTATCATTTGTATGGTTCTTGGTTGCGTGCGAAGCAATCTATATTAGGATTAAGGTTTCATTGTTTCTTCAATATCCATAGTTATTGGGAATTCAAGAAGGGATGAGAATGCATCGAAAATGATGATAGAATATAGTCGACTTACGTTGATTAGCTATGGTAAAACCTCCTGCCCTGTACAGTTAGATACTTTGGATGTAATTATGCTCATATTTTGGCTGAAATCCTTAACTGGCAGTATATCGGAAGGGCACTATGGTACAGGACGAGCAAACACGAAGGACCAACAACGTGCAGGCAAAGCGGAGAGCTCTCAAGGACATGGTTATCATTGGGGGGATAATATTTTTGACATGGTACCTTACAGCTTACTTGCTTTCGCCAATAATTCCTTCATGGGCATTGACGTACGTAAAAATTGCAGAGATTGTGATCGTAGGTTATTTCTTTGTGGAAATAGTAAGCAACTTGGTATTCCGTGTAACATCCTCCTATTTCGGGGACACTGCACATTCAATTAAGATATTTATAAGAATTGCTAGTGCTATTATAATTGCTGCTATCATAATCTCGTACCTTAGCAGGGACCCTCTAGTAGCGGCTTCTATAACCACAATCACTGGGCTAGTAATAGGATTTGCCTCGCAATCGCTCATCGGCAACCTGATAGCTGGATTATATTTAGCTAGCACTAGGCCGTTCAAGGTTGGGGACAACATAACTGTATTCGGAAACACTGGCCTGATATATGAAATAGGACTTCTGTATAGCAGACTCCTATCTGACACTGGCGATACAATAATTGCGTCCAACAATTCACTCGTATCAGCCACGATTATAGTTCACAAGAGGGAAATCTGAATAGACAAACCTCCCTAGAACTGGTTAGAAAAAATAGAATCTATGAAAAACATCACGTCGTACTTTGATTGCGAATTTAGGAATTGGTTGAGCTGTCCTGACAGGTTGGACCGTCGGTCCTAAAGTGAGAATTCTACGGTTAGCGTAACCGTTGTATCTAGAAGGATTCTCACTTCCAAAGATGGTTCAAATTTCTTTTGAGTTTACGATCAATTCATGTTTTCAAATCGAAAAAATCATCTGTCAAGATCAAGTGCGATAACTATCCCCTTTGGAAATTACATAAAAAAGTTCTCAAATTATTGAGCAAGTTTAGATGTTTGGTTTGGATTTGTTATCCTAAAAGCATGGTTATAAGAATTTTTATGCAATGTCTAAAAACCTGACTTTCAAATCTAAAGAATGCAAGAATTTCAGCTGTGTTTTTGTATTTCCAACACTATCAATTAGTAGAGTTAGTGGACCAATCTGTTCTGGTAGATTAGATGCTCATCTATGCTCTTATTAGACCTAAGGGAATGATCGTGACCGATCATTATATGCTGGCAGACCGCATTCCCGTTATAGATTTGAATCAATCCGGATTTCTTGTCTCTGATCGTGTACTGATTTCCCACATATTCCAAACACCCAGGCCTGTAGAATAGTTTGGGTAAATTTTGAACATCACCATCAACATCCAAAATATTTTCTTCATTTTTATCCAATTTTCGTCTGATTGTGGGTATGTGGTATCCTTGCCTGTATGAAATATTGCTATTGATCTTGTCAAGAAGATCCAAATGGAATAAATCCCAATTTGTAGCAGTGGGTACTATGTATTCGTCCGAATCTAAAACAATAAGAACATCGATACCAAACCTGTTACACTCTTCAAAGTACATTTGTCGCTTCTCCATTTCGTCTAATCCAGGTGCCGCTAGGTATTTAACTGGATGTCGGAAGCTCTTGACTAGATCTATGCATGTCTGATCTGAAAGCTCACCCTCGGCGGGATACTCTTTAAACCTTCCATCTACTGCAATTAGATAGTCTAAAGGATATGGTTGTAGCGAGTAAAGGCATCGAGTTAGCGAATGGAGGTCCTGATAAAAACAGAGTCCGATTCCAATCTTTAACTTATTCATACGCAAACTGCCACCTACAAATTGAGGATTTTTCCATTCACAATGAATGAATATAGGAATTGGTAGTACTTAAACGGATCTAGATGAGGTGCCATTTGAATGTTGAACGATTGCGTCATTATTATCATTCTACCAAAAAACCAAACTAATTAGACATAGCTAAGTTAACCAACCATATCCATTACTTCCAAGCAGTGTAGGTATTTTTTGGTTACATTGTCTATTACGTATCAGATATCCTTTTTCTTCATTCATCCCGATAATTAATTAGTGGGCCCATGAGTTCATTTATCATCCAAGGAACGGTTCCTTCCGCTCCTTTCCCTGTTCTCAATAGATGCGTTTTTCTAAATGCGATTGTTGAGATAGTAGACGAATCGCGAATATTGAGTAGTGGACAGACCATATCCCTCTGACTACCTTTACCCTGGTTCATATTATAGAGTGCGGGAGACCATTTTGAGGCAAATTAGGGTGACTCAATATTTCAAGTAATCAAGTCTGTCCTACCATCGATCCCTTGTTTAGGATAGATGTAAAGTTTGACTATTGTCCATCCGTGCAAATCATTCGCACATCTTCTTTAGAAAATCTTTGGTTGTCGAACAGAACAATGAAGTATAACAATAGCCTAGGTTGTATTAGAAAAGCTCAAATAATACCGGAAGAAGGCAAAAATGGAGAATGACATCAAGGTCAGTCCACACCTTCAATCTTGACATTGCAGAACCTCAAGCTGTTTGTGTAGGCGGTAACAGAACAATAGTAGATCGTGATAACTTCCCTTTGCTCAACGGGATGGCATTGTATCTGTTGCGTCTAGATAAAGATGGTATTCGTGAACCACACTGGCATCCTAATGCTGCAGAATTAAGTTACTGTGTCCGAGGGAAGGCAATCATGACAATATTTGGGCCTGATGCTGGTCGTGATACTTTTACTGTAGATCGAGGTGAGATAGTATTTGTTCCACGTGGTTATATACATCATATTGAAAATATTGGTACAGAAGTAGCAAAGTTCGTTCTTGCATTTAACCACGAAAAACCAGAAGATCTCGGTATTACTGGTTCCATTGGGTCGATGCCTAATCCAATCCTTGATTTGACCTTTAGCCAAAGTTCAAGTTTTTTCAGTCAATTCAACAGAGATTCCCCCAAGGATATCTTAATAGGATCCAGACAGGACTTTCAGTTCACGAAGTTGACCCGAGGTGAGATTATTCGAAGAATACCAAACCGCCACAAATTTGATCTCGAAGGAATTCCCCCTCAAATTCAGACGTCAGGAGGTACAGTTTCTTTGGGAAATGCTAATGTTTTTCCTATCCTCAGAGGACTTGCTTGTTATTCATTGAGTCTAAGACCTGGAGGGATCAGGGAACCGCATTGGCATCCTAACGCGGCAGAATTAGATTATGTGGTTGAAGGTAGAGCTAAAATGACAATTCTAAGTCCGGGAGGGAAAGTTGATTCTTTTGAGTTTAGAGCAGGAGAAATCGTGTTTATTCCTCCTGCATACCTTCATTATATCGAAAATGCTGATGCAGAAAATGTAACTCATTTTGTGATATTCTTTGGTCATGAACGACCCGAAGACATAGGTATCTCCGGAGCAATGAGTGCATATTCGAATGAGGTTTTGGCAGGCATACTTGGCATCAATCCGCAGATTTTCGAATCACTTACTCGGCATGATGAGGATGTTTTCGTTGTTTCAGGAGGCGCTTAAGAGGCACATCCAGTTACATTGTTCGATACATTGCAACAAGTCAGATAATCTTGTCTTTTCAATATCGTATGCTTTCTTGGTCTGGTGTATTGTGCTATTTGGCCCTTAGCTAACAACATTAGAAAACTTTTCCAATACACGAAAATGTAGTTAGTGAGAAGGAAAATATGATATATAGACTTAGACTTGGAGTCGACTCAATAACTTCCAGGTTAGCAGAAGTTTATCATTTTTGTAGTTCCCCTTAGTGTGAAAAATCAAGAATCAGTTCTAGGTCCATTTTCGACATGGGAATCTGTGAATTGAAAAAGTAACAAGCCTTCTCGCTATTCAATGTTATCTAATTTAAATCTCTCTCTGCTTGCATGTTCCATTCCTCTTGCAAAATGCTTTTCATATGCCTTGCATGTCTTCCCATTTTTAATGACTTACAAGTTCGGTTGATGAGACTGATGTTAATTTCATTTGTTCGTTCTTTCAGACCTACCAAATCTTTCTTTCTATACTCTAGCTGAGAAAAGTCTTAACATACTCTACTTGAATAGGATCCTCCAATACATACCACGAGTCCAATGACTTAATCTGTTTAAATCGCCATTTCGTGCATGTCTTGGGGTCAGAAAAAAGCAATGTCTCATACAAGAAGCTCATGACGCAAAATTAAATGGTTTTCTTAACGATTTGCATTGTAACCGCTTAAATCTATCTTCATCTAAGTTTGTTTTTCTTCAGAATGCCTTGAATAAATTACAATGAGAAAATTGAACGAGTTGTAGAAGAAATATCGGTAGACAATAGATAGTTCATTGTCTGTCAATTGACACATGCTGTTTATTATAGAATCTGTGTGGTATTACGTTGATCTATTAGTTAGTACTGGAAAGTGTTCAGAGCCTATTGAATTTGAATTGTATTAATACGAATATTCTGGAAGCTATAAAGCGGATGGGCGTATGCATTAGTGTTGAAGAAAAGGGAAGGCGGTATTACAGCTGTCATGATACTACAACAGCACTGTAGTTCCATTCTTAACGCCTTCCTTTCATTGCTTCCCATAGAGATTTTTGAGCAGCTTATCGGAATTAAATATGGTCCTTCAGAATTGATCTGATAATTATACTAGCAGTAAGTTACATTCAATCATTTAAAATAAAAGTAAAGATCAAATGCACCCAATATTACGTTCTGTACAATGAATACATCCATATATATAATACAGATACTACAGATATTTTGATTTCGGAATGGAACTAGAAAGGAAACGAAGTATTCTATCCATAGCAGGAAGCGGGCTAGCATTGCTTACTTTATTAACATTGAGTAGTGTGACGATGGGCGTTATATCGGCAGCAGCACAACAAGAACAGCAAGGGAGCACAACTACTGGAGCAGACACATCGTCCTTTACTTCACTCTCTGAGCAACAAGCGGTAGCTTCACAGACACAAGCAGCGTCATCAAACGCAGCATGTGGACAAGTGGTAAGCGGAGTAGTAAATCTAACTGCAA
>WHTU01000250.1 GCA_009377575.1 Nitrososphaeraceae archaeon
ACTACTAAGACAAGATATGACTATCTCTCAGATTCTACGTACGTATGGGAAACAATTTACTCAGATTCAGATGCGCTATTCTGATGGGCAGGAAGGTAGATGTGCCATTGGCGTAATTATGTCATATCTTGGCTGGAACGGAAAAGATGAGCCTGGTTCAGCACAAACATTGTTAGCCGCATCAGTTGAATTAAGACGTAAAGGCACCGATGAAGGCCTACTAGTAGATTTGAACGACTCTGGCTACACGTTTGATGAAATAGCAAATTATCTGGACAGAGTTGAAAAATAGCTGAACTACAAATTAGAGAATTTGGTTTGTAATTGCACTATGATAGCATTGGTTATAACGGTCATGGTTGGATTTACAATCAGTGATACTATGGTTGCGATAGCTCAACCGAATGATAACATTAGTCGCAATAATACAACGGCTCTAAATTCTACAGATTCAGACGGCAAAAATATAGTTGTAACTTGGCTGGAATCAAATAAAACAAATACAAACGGCGTTCCAACGATCAGAGTTAGTAATGAAGATTTCTGGAAAATCTTTGGTCCGCTTTTTGAACTATCAACTAATACGACTAGAGAATAGCTCTACTACCTTTATTTTCAAGACAAATCATTTTTTTATTGATTCAAGAGCCTTCAACGTTTTGTGGATCATATCTGCGGTTGTCCTGTGGTATACCG
>WHTU01000251.1 GCA_009377575.1 Nitrososphaeraceae archaeon
CTACTGGAACGCATAAAAGGGTAATGATAATCGCAAAAATAACTAGAATAGCTTTCGTTGTAGAAGACAAAATCTAGAAACTTAGTTTGATACCTCTATCTCAATCATTACATCTCTAAATATTGTTCTATGTGTCCTCTCTGCGAGACTTAGATCATAAGTAATCAATATAATGGTCCCTCTGTATTTGTTTGCCAATTATTTTAACAAGTTGAATGGCTCTTCTCCTGCTTTGGTATCAAGGTTCCCAGTTGGTTCGTCTGCCATAATTATTGTTGAATTGTTTACGAGATCGAGTCATGGCAACTCTGCTGCTGGCCTCCACCCAAGCTTATCGATTTGTATGAGGCCTTGTCTCCAATACCGAGTGTCTGCAGCAGCCTTAACGAGAGTTCATGTCTTGTTATGATATAAAAATGAGCTTTCTTTGAAGTATTAGATACTAAATCTGATATACCTCCCGCCCTAGGGTAAAGAAATGAGCTGAGCTACTGATCTGCACTACTATTTGTTCCAACGCCTTCTGACTCTTCGAACGCGTTTCTACTAGTTGGAATCTCTATGAATGGAGTAACTGATTGACCTTCAGATCCTCCTCCGCCAACCACTAACGGCAGCTGACCATCCCATCTCTGTGATTTAAGCCATTCCAGATAGCTAGGACTCTCTCTTAGCTGCTCATCTATTGTGGTTATAGC
>WHTU01000252.1 GCA_009377575.1 Nitrososphaeraceae archaeon
CCATTAACAACAACCTCTGGAAGTGTCCTAAACAAGATCTTCAAACAGACGCAGGCCTCTGTAGTACAGATAACTAGGACAGTGCCATAAACCGGCATAGTCGTAGACCCGTCACTGGAAAATAGAACAGCGTTAGGGTCTGGTTTTTTATTTGATAACCAGGGACACATTATCACTAACAATCATGTGGTCGGTGACGCCAAGATTGTGGACGTCACATTTACAAATGGAGACAGACTGAGAGCAAATGTAACGGCTGTAGACCCATATATCGACATCGCAGTTCTAAAAATCATCGAAACTCAGAACAATACAATTGGCCAAGCACAGCCAAATTCGCTTCCAACAGGAAATTCTTCGGCGCTAACAGTTGGCGACCAAGTAATTGCCATAGGCAATCCTTATGGCCTTGCCGGCACTATGACAACTGGAATAGTAAGCCAAGTTGGTAGGCTAGTCCCAGCTCCTGATGTTCAGTTTTCAGTTCCTGACGTAATCCAAACCGATGCTGCTATAAACCCCGGTAATTCTGGCGGTCCTCTGCTGAATACGCAAGGAGAGGTAGTGGGGGTGAACTTTGCAGCATTACAGCATGGGTTAGGTTTTGCGATACCTATCAATCTAATTCAAGATATTGTGCCCAGGTTAGTCGACAAAGGCAACTACACCCATCCCTATCTTGGATTCACTGGAACCA
>WHTU01000253.1 GCA_009377575.1 Nitrososphaeraceae archaeon
GAGTTTAGTACGGCTTTGTCTTGGTATAATAATAATAATCAAAATTCATTATTATATCCCAGCTGACTATGGGGGGACGGGGGAGCTAGCTGAATCATATCCCCCACTCCCCTCCTGCCACAGGATACAGCAAATATTAACAATGAGTTAACTTTAGCTAACAAGAGATCTAGCATGAAAAAATAGACATGGAAAAATAAGATGACAAATGCTAACAAGTTTAGATCAGGGTTATTAGTCCAGTTAGATTATACTAATAAGATATGCCTATCAAAAGAAGAATCGCTATTGCCATTGCCTCAGCCTTAGCTGCATACCTTGCTAGCAGGTACATTATAAAGAAAGGCAGGGAGAAGAAGAGTTGTACCCGAGAATGAGCTCATAATTAAGAAGATAGTACGAGTCCACAAATTATGACACTATACTCTCACCCGACTCATCGTAATCCATTGATTATATCGCTAATTGACAGCCATTGCTTCATGCGCAAATACAAACTCATTGAACTTCAAAAAATAAGCAACGAAAAAATTGGATCATTGACCGAAGAAGTGGAAATCGTAACTAATGTGAAACTGAATTCATTGTACATTGCTGATCGTAAAGATGAAATTGAACACTATAACGTAGGTGCCATTATTGCTACTTTAGAGCTGTCCTGTCCAGGTCCTGTGATTGAGAATCCATTCATGT
>WHTU01000254.1 GCA_009377575.1 Nitrososphaeraceae archaeon
GCATTTGCAATTATTTCTATCGCAAAGATCATCCTTATTGCGTTACGTTTGGCGACCATTCCATAGATCCCTACTCCAAAAAGGATTGTCGAAATTATTACATAATCAATTATCTCAACCATCTGTTGTCTCCATATCCTCCCTTCTAGCCAATGCGAGTGCACCAATAATAGACCCACCAAGGACTAAACCCAGCGCAATCAGCACCGGTGAGTAATAGGTCAGCATCTCCTCCCCAATAGCCTTAAAATCGACCGGCGGCATCTGCAGATTCATCAGCTGCGAGTTAGTCAGTCCTGATACTAGTAACAATGTACCAAGTCCAATCATAAATATAAGTACAAGGACAACTCCAGAGGCCTTTCTTCCTTTATCTTCCTTGGTTGAGAATAAAGCCTGAGTCCGAACAAGCATCACTGTAAAGATGATCAGTACCGCTACAGCACCCACGTATACAAGTATCTGGAACATGGCAACAAAAGGAGAATCAAGTAGGAGAAAGAAGCCAGCGATACCTAACATAGAGATCGCCAGCGCTATTCCACCATAGATGAGTTCTCTTGTTTCAAGTGCCACTATAGCTGAACCTACAGTTAAGGCAGAAACTGCCAAGAACACAGGGTCATCCATTACCATGGTTGGCACCCATCTTACCTATCTTGATCTGCACCTCTCCACCATACTTTGGC
>WHTU01000255.1 GCA_009377575.1 Nitrososphaeraceae archaeon
CCACTCTCATTGCTTCTCCTGCCTTCAATTCATTAGCAACTCGCATCAGAACTATTGTAGTTTTTCCAATTCCATGAGCGCCGTAGCTACTATTATTGTCATCATTATTTTGATATACGATGCGATACTGCATGCATTAAACTTATACTTCCTATGACTAGGTTTCAGCAATACATCTAGAGCAATGTATGTAGGGATAAATAACAGAACATAACGTATTTTAGCAATGTTCTGCACAATATCGTTATGGATTTCAAATTCCCTCTGAAATCTCTGGCCGGTAGCTGGACCAGGAGGAGAGGGCTTTGTTCTCATCCTGGTCTTGTTTATTCTGCTTGTCATCATAGGTGCTGGCTTCGGCAGCGCGCATCTGCATCTTGGGAAGCCAGGCCAAGTAGGTCCTGAAGTATTGACACTATGTGGGGATGAGATTTCATGTGCAGATGCTTCCGGAATGGCTCAAAGATCATTCACTTCTGCAGATCTTGAAGGACCCCTAGAAGGCAAACCGATGTCTGCCCTAATCAAAGAAATCCTAGAAGGAAATGTGTACATCGATGTGCATACACCAGAGCATCCTGATGGGGAGATCAGAGGCCAAATACTAGTTCCTTAACTTGAGTTCTCAGGTCAAGGTAAGTAGTCGTCCTCACTTTTTCGAACGTTTAATGGACGTTGGTATGTGAGAT
>WHTU01000256.1 GCA_009377575.1 Nitrososphaeraceae archaeon
TAGTTACTATATGACGCTCATATCCGTCTACCGAGCCGAAGTTTTTACTATCGCAGTAATAACACCGTGGTGGAAAGCTACTCATGTTTACTATCTTCATAGTTCTCCAATATGCACCTATCTAATAGTAGCCAACACGATAAGTTGATCACATTAACATTAATTCAATTCAATGCGCACGCCATCAACTCGAGGGCGATGACTAGGTGTAAATTATTTAACCAAATCATTTCTATAGGTTAATATCAAAAAACCAAAAATGACTCCGCTTATTATGATACTAATAGCAGCAATATTTACCTTATCCTTATATAGTACACCAGTTTTTACCTCGATTTCAAATTCGGCTCTCTTCTGAGAGCAGCAGCTATATCAGTTTCGATAGTTCTGAGAGTAATATCAATAACCTGCAAAACTTCAACTCTTACATATATGTTTTCATATGCTCCAGAGCTCATTGAAACACATCGACATATAGAAAAACTACCAAGAGTACAGCGGTTTTTAGTCTCCAAAGAACGTGGAAGTACTTTTATTGAAAATAACACAATAAGTTCCGTCCTAGAGAAACAGCCGAAGAGGGGGGGGGTAGCAACACATATCTCTCCATCTATCGTAGAAAGATCATCTTTTTTATTTTGAAGTATTTATAGTGTCGGTAATATCCTGAAACTTTTGAGCAGATAT
>WHTU01000257.1 GCA_009377575.1 Nitrososphaeraceae archaeon
AAATCAAAGCCATAGTGATGTCAATGATGTGGAAACCTACATAGTTACCTTGAAAGATGAGTACTCGTCTCAAGACCTGCAGGAAATCGCTAATGCAGTAGAACAGAAGGGTGGCAATCTAACTCAAGTCTATAGTCATTCCATAAATGGTTTCTCAGTTCAAATACCCTCAGACAAAAAGACAGAGATCATGTATTTTCTAGTATCAGACATGCGGGTGGCTAACATCGAAGCTGATCAAACTATGAGTCTCTCATGAACACTTTGGTTAGAGCTTTCACTCAACACCGAATTCTACCTATAATCTTTTAGTTTCTGACGTTTTATGTCAGCTAGTTGTTGTTTATACTAGCTGTTATTTATTATAAAAGATTGGACACTGCATAAATACCTAGTTATCTTCGTAGAGCATGAAATGACCAGTGCGAAACATAAGACTAACCATCCATGGTTTTGCTATGTACTCTTTTTTCATTTTTTAGTAGCGAAGTATATCCCAGCAGGGAATGCCACTCAAGTAGTATGAGGTGAAATAGTATGAAGGACCCTCAGATTGGACAACAGATCACTATGATAAAGTCTTTCCGTTGCATAGTGATAGTGTTATTGATACTGTCTTCAATGTTAACATCGCAGATTCCGTCCCTGATCGTTGCTAAGAACGGAGTTGACGATGATGATGATAAT
>WHTU01000258.1 GCA_009377575.1 Nitrososphaeraceae archaeon
AGGTTATACTAGGCAAAGAGGAGAGAAAGAAGAAATGGCTAACTCTGCCGTTTATACCGATGAATATGACCGATATTGATTACTCAGGCAATGGGGAATATTATATTATAACGATATATCTCTTAGTCAATACATATTCTAATGCGATTATCTTCCCTTTGAAGCATTAGGCTATACAGTAATAGGGTTTTATGATGATGGTGTAGAAGGGAATCCAAATCATCATACCGGCAATGATACTGCCGATACTCTCAATTATGAATATTTAACTTCTACAACTAAATTGGTCTTGGCTTCGATTTTGAGTCTTGATAAATTGATAACTCCCTACAATCCTAGTTATGCCTCTTCATTTTTAGCAAACATTCAGTGATCACCTTAATTTCTATGGAGTTAAAGTTAGTGCGAAATGTTACATTGATTTCTATCTTATGCAAAACTAAAGCTAGATTCCAAAACTAAAGCTAGATTCCAAAACTAAAGCTAGATTTCTAAAAGTAAATCGAGTAAAGGCTCATCTCTTGTGTCAGAATATAATACTCTTATTCGTATTCATTTTCTCGACATCCTCTGATGAGATATTCTTAGCAGGTCTGTTTGCAACGACTTGTCACCTTCTCTTAGCTCAGCTCAGTACTCCAAGAAAAGTCCTTGTAAATCTTCTGTTGGCTATATTAAATGCTTT
>WHTU01000259.1 GCA_009377575.1 Nitrososphaeraceae archaeon
AACATTTGCCGTGAGTAAGGAAAGCCTTTATAATATCGGGAAAAGTAAAAAACTGACCGGAATTGGTGTTACTGCAGCAATAGATGTCCTAGGAACGTCTCGCTGATGTCAGGTTTACTCAAGTGACTCAAGCACAAAAAGAGCCAGAACAATTGCAACAGGAAAATGATAGAGCAAAACAAATAACTTATAAATTGCTAGTAATATGATGCAACTTAATCGTAATTATTTTATGATATTGTTATTGTTCATCTACTTATAATTATTGTGTTGGTCATGTGAGTAAAACTATTGCGGTTGTTGTACTCCAGTTTGATGTTAAGGACATTGCCCGGGTTTAGTAACAAACATATGATAGATAAGTTGAAAGGCTTCTATTAGTCTTCAGCTTTGCACACTCTTTTTTCCTTATTGAACACTTCATATATTGACAGGTTGTTCGCTGAGAAGCCTATACCTTGGATCATATTAACAAGTTGAGCGACTTGATTCTCTAAAAGAAAACACTAGGGTAAGTTTGTCTGACCCATACATCAATTATCTACGTTCTGCTTATGATAAATATCCCGATAGCTATCATTGCAGTAGCAATGGCTTCGAAGGGACTTATAGATTCTCCTCGTGCGACCATAGCGATAATGATTCCAATGATTGGTGTAAATGAAAGTGCAATCATCGTTT
>WHTU01000025.1 GCA_009377575.1 Nitrososphaeraceae archaeon
TTATTTCCCATGCCGAAATGAGCTTGATGGTTACGGGTCAATTTGAATGTGCGTAAAGGAAGACAGTATTCCTTCATAGGGACTTCTTATCCACGTCGGGTTATCAATGAAGGTTGTGATTGCCTTGAGCTTTTGTAGTACGTGAATCAGACCTCCTGGAATCGAACTGAATTTTTAGAAATCAGTTGTTAAACGTCTTCAGGGCGATGGCTTGGCCTCATTTTTTTTTAGAAAGTTAGATCATGTTTCATTTGGTATGGGGGAAACGGCTATTAGTGAGGAGGGTGGTAGAATCTGATCCATTCTCTTGCCACTGATTAGAAAGTTGCCTCTATCGAGAACCATTAAATAAGAGTTGGAGCTGATCCGAATGGTATTGAAAAGAGTGTGTGAGAGCTGTCTCTATACCGGTGACGATTATGAGTATCTGCAGGCAGGCGACTTTTGTACAGAATGTATAAGCGTACATTCTATGTGTCCGCGATGCAATGCAGCTTATCACAGTGCATTGATTACCGATGATACTTTAGTCTTTGAAAGACAGCATATAATGAACAATGAACAGCATCAATTACAACGTTAGTCCCATGCTTTTGAAACAATCATGCTTTGAAGACTACCGGCTCGAATGCATTGTATTTATAACCGATAATCTTTGTAATTTACTTCCACTAGTCGTACCGGATGATGAAGAGCAAGATAGTCCCCCTATTATTCTGGCAAATCAATGTCAGAAGAGATGAAGAGAATGACCGGACTACTGAATCCTGAATAGACATTCATGTTTCATGCTCCGGCCGGGATTTGTTCCGTTGCGGTATTGACCGCAGTCCGATTGAACCCGGGATCTCCGCCTTGAGAGGGCGAAATGCTTAACCGGACTACACCACCGGAGCTCAACACATTGCAGGTTATTCATCATATAAAAATTGCGTTTAAGATTACTTAACTTATACTCGATCTATCCCCTTGCTTAAAATTTGTTCGGATAACACACAACTAATGGATTGCATTATATTTGGTAGTCACTAGATGAACCTAATTTATTGGAAGACAACGACATTCCACCGGCTATTTCTACCTATCTCCATGAAGTTTTAAAAGCGCCAGCTTTGCTCGTTGGTTGTAGAGCGATCGGGTTAGGAATATCAAAGCCCTGCTGTGAATTTGATATAATTGTCTTATCGAATGAAAATCATCCTCATAAGGTGACGAAACTCGGTTCACACTGGATGGAGCTTGTACATATCCCCTTGAAATCTGAGGTACGAAAAGTAGTACTAGATAACATCGAGGAAATCGTGCTAAATGATACGGATGATCTCGTGCTATCTTCGATAAAAAATACCGACACGAATAGGAAAAGACGGACTACTAGCAAATCGGCAATCGCAAGAAAGTTGCTCATTTCTTGCTTAATGAGACACAACGAAATAGAAGGAATGTCACAGAGATCGCCCATAATTTCGTCAATGCTACTCAAAATTTCTGCCTATGAAATCATGCAGAGTCTGGTATATTTTTCTGGGTTACCGGGATCGCCGTTGCATCAGATGGATTTGATCAGAAAAACGCTGGAGCCAAATCGGTTCGAGTCTGAGAGCATTTCATTGGCATTAGAAATCATCGGGGTGGAGAGAGCATCAAGTTCTGTACTGAGACGATCCATCCCTTCCTATTCTCAACTTGCCGCGCAAAGGTACGATAGACAGCTGATCGAAGCCAAAATTAATTTTCTTTACGAATCCGGCATGACTGTAGATTGTTATTACTATATCGGGAAAATGTGTTCCGAGATTCTCAGACCACTGAACAGTAATTTTTGGCAAACCTATGGAAAGCTGATACAAATTGGAATGGATCTAAGCTTGGACGTTGAGCATATTCAAAGATGGAATTCACAGCTGACCCTAGCAGCCAAGCAGCTGCTGCGGTCTCACCGAACGGTTAGCGCAGGTTGAGTTATTTCAACTCTCTTACTTCTAGCACGCAATTTTGCTTTGTACTTGAGATTTCTTGGCTTAGTTCTTAGCCTATAACCACAACAGGGACACCATAATCCTTCCCATTTTATAAAAATTTCACAAATCTGGCAACGTCTTTGACCACTAACGTACCTGCCCGACCCGACAGGCTTTTGTGCCCTATGCCTAATACAGATGCCTTTACACGTCATCGTATGACCTAAATCAAGGTCTTGTAATACTATTTAAACATGAGTAACTATTTTTAGTGATCTATTAATTACAACAGTCTGACAAATAAAAAAGAGATAAACTAAGCGGAGGCGCGCCTTACTTAATTGAAACGCTCTTGGCTTCGAATGCTTCGTTCATTGTGAGATACTCGTCGATTTTCATCTTGACATCTTCTGGTTCGGTATCATCCATCCCTGAAAACCCAGCCTTAAATGAGATCTTGTTACCTGAGACATTGACCTCTTCAATCTCCATATCCGCATAGACATTCGTAAGTTCAGTTACCCATTCCTTGGCTTCGTTTTCATTAACGCCACCTGTTTCTATGTTTACGGTTAGCATCTTGGTCATTCAAAATCACCTAAACCAAGTTCATTCCGGCTATTAATAAAGTTGACGTATGGTTTTCCGACTATTAATAGCTTTGAAGCATTTCCACCTCTTTATATCTTCAAGTTTTTTGGGGTGGATTTGAAGATATTGTCAAATGCCAACATATGATAAGAAAATTCTGGTTATGGCGAAAATGCTAGTGAGAAATGGTTGCAATATCACGTCTACTGGTTTACTGCCCTTTTAATAGTCAGATTTGCATCAAGAAGCGTTGAAAAATACTCGTAAGAAATAAGTGTCCTGAATTATTCCATGTTCCACATTTTCGTTAGTTCTTTGTTGAATTTGGTTGCTTGTTCATCTGTGAGGGGATCCCCACAATTCTTGTGTGTTGGAACCACCTGCATTCCCCATAGCTTGAACTCAACTTCATAGAATTGGATATTGGGACAGCTACACATACATAACTAGGAGGGGAACATCAGTCATATTTATGTTAGCTGTTGAATAGGAACCTGATGATGGGTGGCGCCTATTGAAACATTTATCAGTTCCTTTTTGAACATATCAGTTAATGAAAAACTACTTAGCCAAGACCTCAAGGAGCTTCCGAGCTAACTTGGAAGTATGTTTCCTTGTTACTATTCTGGGATCAAGCATTTTGTTAATGAATACACTAGACCCCAGCCGTGCTTTTGCACAGGGAGATAGTTGGTATGTGGGAAAGGGCGCAAAGCCCGACACTTATTATACATACCAGATTCAGAATCTTGACACTAATCAGGGCAGACCATTTCTGATGACAATTTATCTAGAGGAATTCGATGAGTCTAACGGATATTGGATCGCTCCAGTATTCGTAGTCGATCAAGGAGAGGTGTACAATGGTACGTTCCATCTCAGTGATCTGGACATGAGCGCATTAGGATCCTCAGTCGTGCCTCCTGAAATGGCCCCATACAGAAACGCTTACTCTAGTTCACTGCAGTGGCTGGCATCCTACGTCCCTAAGCCTGGGCAGTCCCTTAGTGCTCCTAATTGGGGGAAGATAGCAGCCATAGGAGGCTCGGCTATTTCTCCTGGCGGGTCAGCCAAGGTCACAACACCTGCTGGTACATTTGACACGGTTGATGTATCTTGGACATATGGTGCTACAAATCATATCTGGGTAAATCCCAATTTACCGTATCCCGTGAAGGCAGAGACCTTTGCTGGGGTGACTAGCGGAAAACCTCCTGTCCTATTTGCATTCGAACTCCAAGCCACTAGTAACGGTCAACCACCACCTCCCGAAGCCGTCATAGAGAGCCCTAAATCGCCGTTAAACCAGCTAACCGGTAGGGGTTCCTATAGTATTCAGTTGATATGGGAACCAGATCCGATTATTGCTGGCCAGGAAACGAAGCTCGGCTTAATCTTTAGCGATAGTTTTGGGGCAACCGTTAGCCGAGTCACGTATGATTTTACGATAACTGGGGAGAATGAAACCGTATTAACTGAGCTGAAGAACCAAAGAGCTGATGATGGTACAAACCTACATACTGTAAACTTCCCCTCTCCAGGCCCGTATGACTTGGAGGTGACCGTAACCTCAGAAGAAGGAGTAACGACAGGAGAATTCGTAGAGAGCGCAACCTTCAGGGTTGTAGCAACTTAATGAGGGAATCATAATTCCGTCCCAACAGTCTTTTTTTGGTTCTTTAGTTTTAAGAACAATCGTATTTGGAAAGAGATAATGTCTCCCGTACGGCAGGTAATCCTGCTCACTTTGGTTTTAGCGACATTAGGGATTGTTGTTAGTTTGGTGATAGTGGCTGTTGGAGGCGGCTTTTCGGGTCCTGTTCCTTCACTATTGAGTCCACCATCTTCAAAGGATCTGTGGATAGTGGGAGAAGGATTAAGAAATAATACACGCATAAACTATATTCTAACCTCAACTAGTCCCACCGCGCTATCGCTAATCAATTCAACTGTTTCTATTCAATTCATTCAAGAAGGAAATGACTCTTGGAAAGCAAACTTTAACATAATCAATGGTTCCTACGATTATACGGGAAGCATCCTTCTTTCAAAAGAGTATCTAACCAACAGGCAGATGCCTGAAGGCGATTTGGCTGACGTTTATAGGATTATAGAATCGTCATTATTTGATATTCGTAATTTCGCCAGGGAACCTAAATATCTGGCTCCAGGAGCGCGTTGGGACAACGTAGTTTCTGGCGCTCTCACAGCGCCGATTAGGATTACCGGACAAGACTCGATCATGGTCAATGGCACAACAGTTGATTCTTACGTGTTGCAGTATGATCTTCCGTCCAAAGTAAGCAAGATTTGGATCGCCCATGGATTTCCATTACCTATTAAAGCCGATGTAGGCGATTCTGACAGCAGCACAAGATACACATTTGAGATGGTCGGATACAGAAGATGAGAGTCGACTTCCGGCTATTAGATAGCCATGAAGTTCTCCCTAAATATACGTCAGCATAACTGACTAGTGAGGATTGCTAAAATTATACACATTCTCAAATAACCAGTCCACAAACTCTTTTACTCCATCCTTCTCCACATTACACCACAGGTGAATGGATCCTGGCAGAATTTCTAACCTACCTTCGGCAAAGGTTATCCGCACACCTTCCTTGCCTTCGTACATATATGCATCATCAGCTTTGGAGGCAGGAAACATTTCGAGAGCCTTCTGCTTTATAGTTTCGCGTTCAATGGGAAACCGTTTTCTATGCTTGTCGAATATGATCCCCAGGTTCTCGGTGCCATAGGAATCAATTACAGACACTCTTCGGTGGTCAGGGAAGTGTATCTGCAGGTTTAGGTAGTACCTGGAGCCAACAAACCTTGTTATCTCGTTAACCTTTTGATAAGCCACTCCAGGATTAGCCCTCAAAGAACTTTCCAAAACCTGTCTGTTGTAATCGATATTAGATCTAAGCTCCTGAAGTAATGCCGAAAAGGTTATTGTCAAAGCTTCAATGGTCTCTCCAAAGTCACAACCATAATCTAGTTGCATTCATCTTAATATTGAGATGCTAAGTTAGTATATATTCGATTACTAGCTTTGGTATTTAGAGACACTACATCTGAACGAGCCTCTAGCGTCCAGGACTATCAAGTAACTTGCTCGGATTTCATAAGTGACATTAGCAGAGATTACAAGGAGTGGGTTGATAGATATCAGCTCAGTGCCCCAGAATCAGTCGAACGGAAAGAAGGCATCGACTTGGTTGCGCGAACAACATCTAACTGGATTTTCAAGTATGGTCTTAACATAAAGAAAATCGATATCATAATGAATGATGGCATAAATAAGATGGCGGAGTATACTGCAGGATACCCGTTTGATTATGAGATTGTTGTCGGATCTGCCAAGCGGTTTGTCAAACAACCCTTACGAAAAATTGCCTTAACCGTTAATGCGGTCCCAAGACTAGGGAGAATGGTTAAAATTGGGAATTATCAAAAAGGTCAGGTTTTTCTATTAAGTTCGGAAAATGAAGTAAATTACTCTGCTAGTAAGGAGAGTTTTGTCGGTGGAGACATACTTAAAGATATGGTAGTATTAGAAACGACAGGATGCAAGAGTGGCGATCTGGTTTCTATTACCATAGTAGTCGAAGAGATTCAAGATTCGTATGTGACAGAGAAAAGGGGTTACACGACTCTCATTTTATTAAGATAGAGTCACGAGTTCTCGACGGGTCCTGGAGTTCGAATAATTTGTGTACTGGATGCGTGACACATGGATCCTTTTCATGGTCCAAATCTTGATTGCTGATGATCTCGGTGTATTTGTTACCATATCAATGAATTACATTTTTTCTAAAGTACAAAATTGCACGAGTATTCTTCAGTACATTTTTCGATTTTAAGGCACCGAAAGGTTGTTAAAGAGTCTTTCATAAATCTCGTAAGATGCGACGGTCGTCCAGTTTGGTCTAGGACATCAGATTGCCAATCTGGTAACCCGGGTTCAAATCCCGGCCGTCGCATGTCAGTCACTATAAAAGGTAGCTGCCTTGACCTGCGCTGGTCTGTTCCTATTACTCAAGTCCTGTCTTGTCTGTGTATCTTGAAATTATTTGGAAAGCCTCTTCCAATTTGTCTTTTTTTGGTAGCTGTATTGCAAAGATATTTTCAGACATTAAAGATGGATCATTTGGCGACAGCACAATTAACGCGCTTTCCAACATCACCTTAAAAAATGCTACCATTTCATTGGCATGAAACAAAAAGGAGTGTTCAAAGGCCGTGTCCATTATTTTCAAATTTATTTGAACAAAAACATCCTTCCCGTTATGATAGATATCCAGATTCGTATCTACAGCCATTTTTTTACCAGCAGCATAGTTGATAAATGTCCTGAACTGGTTGTTATCAAGGTAAATGCAAGGTGCTGTCCCTTTATTAAACTCGATAATTGAAGCACCGCTAGTATGTAGATTCCTATAGAAATCGTCGTAACTGGAGAATTTCTTTTTGTTGCTCATTATTAAAAAAGGGGCAGCTTAAATTCAATTATCATTAACGGTTTGCATTTACTGTCTCTCGAAAGTATTCTGTTAGTTCAATATTATTTTGCATTCGCTCATAAATGTACTCATGTGCTTTGCAAAGATAGAAGGGCATCTGGTTAAGCGAATTCATTAGACTATAATTGCTCCTGTCCCACACTAATTCAAGTTGAACTACGAAATCCGCATCCTTTCCACAGACGTTGCAAGCGATTGAACCGTCAAGTTCGTAGTCTTCGACGTTGTCTTGACCAGGCCACTCGCCAAAATTTCCCTCTTTCAACACAGCATGTAAGCAGTACCCACATAAAAGAGTTCTAATAACTTCTCACGGCCCTCATTTGGAAGCATATTTCCAATGATAGTATGATCTGTTTGGGAGGGCAGCAATGGTTAAGGAAGCTCTATCGATCTTGCGAGCATTGAGGCTCGTTTAAGATCGTCATCTGAGATCTGACTATCTCTATATTTTGAACTAAAATAAATCAAATCAATGAGTTTCGAGCCATCCATATTAACATTCCTCACTTGCAGACCAATTTCTTTTTGTGCATCAAATTGGTTTGGTCTATCAGACAGAATCAGGACCTTATTAACATGACCTGAAAATTGAGACCTTGTAATCCCTTGATTAATCTTGCATGACTTCTCCTTGTCAAGAGCAACTGAAACAGCAACTTTATCGCCTTGAGAATCACGATATAACACATCAAATAACTCAGATGTATCTTCAGACAGATCAAGAGGGCTTAAAGAACTTTCGCCTTCGGTACATTGAACAAGATCTCGTACTGCGTTCTTTACCCTGTCTTCCAATTCTTGAAGGTTATTGGACATCCTTCTGATTTTCATGAAGTCTGAGACTGGGACTGACATTATACTACCTTTGATCCTCAATCCTGGAAACGCTGTCTTAATTGTCTCATCCAATGCCTGTTCGTCGATGCTTCCGGCATCACGCTTGCCAGCTAATTCTGTTGCGTGATAGAGGATATTTATCATGGAACGAACGTTTCTGAAATCAGGAAATTCATCGTAAATAATTTTGATCTTGGAAGATAGATCATACTCAGATTCTAAGGTAAATTCGCCGGTAGCATCGCTAGTGCGCATGTATTCAAGAACAATATCATTTATCTCGCTAAATGTATTGGAACCCGCAAGATCGATTTTGTAATTTGCTTTCTCCAATCTATCATATAATGAGGTATTCCTTTTCCTTATCTCGTCGTATGATGCAGGTGTCATAATGAGCAAAATCATGCTTGAAGGAAGGACGAAATTAATAATGGCCTTGATGAACTCCATCGATTCACCTTCTGAATCAAATTCATCGAACTCAAATACAGTCACCTTATCAAGAAGCTTTTGATTTAGACTAATAATCGATGTGAGCAATTCCAACATGTCACTCAGTGATTCGATTGAGCTAACCCAATTTTTTACTTCGTCATTAAGAGTGTAGTATATAAACTGCTTTTCCAATTCGGTGAAATTTCTTCCTAATATTTCACTTAAAGTATCTTCGTCTCTAATCTTGATTCTTTTTTGAAGTAACAATCCGATCTTGTCGTCGATTGATTCTCCCTTGATTTCTGCTAGCAGACCATGTTTGAATATTTTCTTGACAAGTTTTGCCTTTTCTCTGTCATGTAGTGAAGCCATCATCAGACCGATTAGTGTTGTTCGTAGGGCCTCTAAATCGCCTTCTCTGAAGCCATTCAGAATGGAAGATAGTATAACATTCTTGCTTCTAGGTGATACCTGTGAAAAATCAACATATGATATTACAGACTTTGCAGACATCTCTTCAACCGTCTGCATATGAAGTGCAAGGTGAGTCTTGCCAGATCCGACGTCTTGAATTATTGTGACGACGCGAAGGTCTTTTTCTGAAAGAGCTATCTTGGAGCAAAGATCGTGCATACATGAAAGGATTGCACTTTTTGCTTCCTTGTGGCGCTCTCCACCGAGAATGGCTGAATCTGAAAACCTAGGAGTCGGGCTACTGTGATATGGATTATGCTTCAAGCCGTATGGATACATCCTAAATACACCTCACGAACCCGTGGAGTAATCCTCTTAATTGTATTCCTTCCTCTCCACCAGTGGAAAGTTCGTATTTGTCATAGTTACTGGAAACAACTTCTTCAAGCGAGTGGTAAAATTGTTCTCGAGAGATATTCATCTTAGAGCAAAGATTTTTTCGTAAATTACACAATTCGACCCAACCAATGGAACTTGATGCGCTGGCTATTGCGTGATCAAGTTGCTCTTTGAAATTGTCATAATTGATCTTGGTTGCATTAATTTGCTCTTGAGGAATTAGTTCATTTGTGCCAGCATCTCTCTGTTCAAAACTTGTTAGAACCCGTATTTCTTTAGTTATTTCACTGACTTCTCTGCTAACTTCATCCAACCTTTGACTGATTGAATCGAATCTAGTGATCAATAAATCCTGCAAGGAATTCACTGAGGAATATAAGAGCGAAAACTTTTGATCTGTGTTCAATAATTTCTGCAGATAATAGTTCTTGTGCCAACAATAGATTGAATTGCCTTTCTTTTCAATGAATATTTCCTGAGTTCTGACTAATTCCTGGAGTATCAAATCGAGCTCTGCTACTTCTTGGATTTCCCGCCGCAGTTCTGTCTTTTTGATTCCTTCCATTCCCGTGGCTGCTATACTGGCGACTATCTTCTCGAGTGACATGACATCGAAGCTGATTTAAGAACGATATTTAAAGGAGAGAGTAATGAAATCTGACTGGTTTAATTAATATAATTATACAGTTAAGTAATATCGCATAAAAATAGAGATTGCGCGCGGGGATGATGATTGAATACTCTGATCCATGAAGAAAGAACTAGGGTAACTGACCCAGCCTTGACTGAATTTGGCCATCTAGAAATCGCATTAAAGTTCAAGGCAGCATCGTCATTTGATATGTCAACAAATTCTTGTTTTGGGTAGAAATAACACGGCTGTGTATCCGCCCTCTTGGAGCAGAGAGTGTCATTGCAAACAAAACCAGACTGGGGGGCATTGGATCCTTTCTAGATTTGTAATTTGATTTAGTTCAGTTTTGGATTATTTGATTCTTAATGTTATCCTTTATTGAATATCTTGACACACTGTGGAGGACAGACATTTTCACATGCCATACAAAATATACAATCCTTTTCTCTTATCATGAATGGTTTCTTTTCAGAGGCAGGATGTCCAGGAGTGTCAAGCCATTCGAAAACATTTACCGGACATGCTTCGATACAAGCTCCATCAGCGACACAGATATCAAAATCCACTGTAACTTCTGAACCCCAGATACCTAATCGTCCAGGAGCATCCACATCACCCCAGACCTTTATACCTTGAAATGTACCAACAACACTGCGTTTTGATTTAAAATCAGGATCAATGGGACCTTCAACTTTAGAGTAACTTGTCCCATCCCCTGTCAGCGAAATGGTCGTATTTCCACTGCCTGCCGCGCTCATTTGCGGAGAAGGTGGTGCCTCCAACTGCTTCTGTTCAGAGCCTGCAATCGACTGTGCTTTGGATTCAGATATCTGAGGTGAAGTCTCGGTGTTAGGCGGTCCAGCAAGTCTATTCTTAGGGCTTTTTGCGAGTGGAGAAAGATCTTGTAATTTTTTTACTGCGTCCTCAAAAGATAGTTTATTGGCTTTTTGGTAGTGAGCAATTAGTTTGTCGCCTATTTTGGTGTTGAGCAAAATGGTATCTAAGATCATCTTGGCGTTCTGGTCGGCCTTCGTCCTGTAGTTCTTTATCCAGTAATGATCACCAAAATACTCTAATGGTTTGATCTGATAAATAATATCCACAACTTCTCCTGTCACAATCTCTACCATAATCGAAAGATTTGCTTTCAGGCGCTTTTGTTCCATTTGATCGAACTCCTCCTCAGTCCATTTGTAAGTGATGTATATCCTGTCAGCATAAGTATCTACAGAAAATCCTAATTTTTTCATTTCATTTGCTACCTGAGTGATCTCTGTATTGCTAGTGAGATCGATCGGGATTCTATACAAACCCAGTCGCGACGCATGCAATGGATACACACCTCTCTTAGCCACCTCCGAGAGCATTACCCAAACACGGTCAGTTAGAAGTGTAGACATAGCTATTGCTACAAACAGTTTAAGAGGTGAGAGCCTAAAAGGCTTTCGATTTAATTCTTTATCTTGATGATCACATCAAATGCTTTTGAGATATTTCACGTATACGAATTGTCAGTTGGAGGAAATCAGACCTAATCAAGTGGTTCAGGCATCTGTTTCATGATATGTTCTTGCATTATACGTGTTTCTTGAAAATATCGCGGATTTTTAGCATACCAATTTGTCGGTTTTATCGAACATTCGTGGAGGGGTTCAAAGCTCTCGCACCTCAATCCTCTTGTTTGGTTAAATACACTCAAATAAATGAATTCAGCAATATTCACCGTGCCGTTTACTCTTAAGAATCAAGAACACATTCATTTGTTCGTTTTGCGACGGAGGGGAGTAGTTACCGGACTTAGAATTCGCCCTCTAAAATACGATATCACTTGATATTCTAGGACTTAACAATCAACTAGTATTCAGCCCTGTAGGCTCACCATTTACCCGATAGGATACCCTGAATAGGAAATAATTAAATCAAGAAAAAATGCGTCACAGGCTCCTTCTAAAGGATTAAATTATCATACCTCTATGAGCGTAATGGATTAGGGGGCCGGTAGTTCAGTCTGGTAGAATACCTGCCTTGCATACCTTGAAATAGGTAGAGGAGACGTAGGTGGTCGTGGGTTCGAATCCCACCCGGTCCACTATAATTGAATGAAGTTATGTCAGGTGTTGCCATTCCCACCCGACTGGTTTGTTGAATGCCAAGAGCCTTTTAACTAAATGGTTTTCCCACTCACCAAGTCTGTTGGATGTGTTGACGTCCGTTCAAAAAAAAGAAATAAAGGTTCAGATTTTGCAATTGTTAGGACTTTTATACTCTATACCTTTCAAGTTCATCAAGTTCATCAAGGGTATTTTTTATGAATACCTCAGCACCATTAAATCCATCTACCCGGGTTTTGGGTAAATTATACTCTCGACGGTCACCTTGCCTTGTGATTACTACAATATCTTCCAGTATCGCGTCTACGTTTCCTGCATCTTGACCATCCTTAGATCTTACATTTTTATGTACAATTGCTTCCCAATTGATGATGGCATCAGACAATTCTTGTCCAGTACTATAGTACATAATGAAGTATTTAATAAATTGGTGCGGACAAAAAAAAGTATCACTGATGTATATAGTTGCTAAAGGGGCACGAATTGCTGCATGCCAGAAGAATATGGAATTCGCTTGATATTGATGATTATTGGCGGAGGGCTCGATTTGTTTTAAGCTTGCCACGGAGTTACTTATCTAACACCACTATTTTGATGGCAAACATGAATTGAAATGGTTCCGCGAAAGATATTGTTCTCCTATTTTACCTTACCAAATCCCTCTCCTTGATCTTCTTTGAATCTTTCCAGTTCCCGCTTCTGAACCTTAAGCGAAACCGAATGACCATCGAATCCTTCAACCAGATGTTTTGGAATTCTATAATGTGTTCGTGCACCTTCAGTAGATACAAGGACGTTTGTGTCATCAACGGCATCTACGTTCCCTACTAGGTCCCCCTCGCTGGATGTGACAAGCTTATGAAGAGTCGCCTCCCAATCATATATTTCTGGAGACATAGTTGACAGTATTATTCTGACGAGTTATTAGGTCTTTCCATGTCCAATATGATCGGTCTTAAACATTGTCTTCTTTTCTTAGTCCTTCTCCTCATCTAAACTATGAGTGAGCCCTTGGCTACCTCCGCATAATAACAAAGACATATTTGAATTGGAATGAATAAGAACATGGATTGCAGCTGCCCATATCCATGCATTTCTTTATTATTATCCTTGCTTTATTTGATGCCATAATTTTGGCGTATGTTTGTCAGCATTGCAATTAATGCATCAAAATCCTTATCATCAAGTGTCTCTACTCTCTCTATTTGATCCTTAATCAATTCTTTGGTCTTTGTAGGAAGATCATTTCGTACTAGTTCGATTTTTTTTTCCTTTGTGGGGGGCTCGTTCAACTTGAACTCAATAAGTTTTGACCCGAGTGCAGTTATGAATGTGGCAAGAATTCCGATTCCTGCAAACATCACGAAAATTCCAATTATCCTCCCCTCTGGGGTAACAGGATACACATCACCATAACCGACTGTGCTAACGGTCTCTACTGCCCACCAAAACGCATCAGATAGACTTTTTATATTAGCTCCTGCATATTGGGCTTCCGTAAGATAAACTCCAAGCGCTCCGAACACTATTGTTATGATTGAGAAAGCTGATAGTAACACAAATCGACTTCCCTGGATCAACGTAAGAATATAATAAAGCCTAACAAGCCTGAAAAATGCAATAGCCCTGAATTGTTCTACTACTTGACCAGCTAGGGTTGATGTATCTGCCGAAGCATAGAGTATCAACGGTAGCATTGCCGGAATTTCATACCAATGATTCATGATATATCGACTCCTCTTGGCTGATCTTCGCACCCTAAAAGCGAAATCAGTAGCCAATACAATGACAACAACAAGATCAAAAACATAAATGAATGTCTTTTGTTCAGTGTTCAAAGGAAAGAAGATATCAATTAGGATTACCATTAGTGAGACAACAGTTAATAACGCTATAACTATCTCAATTAACTCTAGCCTTAAATTCAGCATTCTCCTAGGACTGATATATTTGAGCTTGATAGTAGAGAACAAAAGTCTACTTAAATTGATAAACAAGACAAGTTAACGGATGTATTCGAATTACGTTGCTGAAAATTCAAGGAAACCGCCGAATATGCAACCTAGTCTTCAAAATTAAGAGGAGATAAAAGGACCGAACAAGAACTGTCGAGAATTTGAGGAGCAGATAAGAATACGATATTTAAGAATTATTAGTGATAGAGAATAGAAGTGTTGATGTTGCGTGATGGGTAGTTGGGGGGGGATGGTTGGTTAACGACTTTGTGTTACGCCATTGTTTTGACATGATTCTTGACAATTGAGTTTTCTATTCTAACCCATTTTTCGATATTGATTCTGTGATTGTTGCTTGATTGCAATGCGTGGATGTTGCTGTGATTATATGTCTGAATCCGTGTCTGCGTGAACATGTGTGAGTACAAAAATACTCCAGATTCACTAGATTCAATTTTAGTTGTTTTTATTAGAAATTGTAAATATTTATGGTTGGTGATGATAGTATGAATATGCGACTTATATGCGCCTGTACAGCCTCTCGAAGTTTAATGACAGCATCTTTGATCTTTTACGTTCTCCTTTCTTCAATCGTTATTGGCATTACGGAAAGCCAGAGCAAACCGGATTACAACGAAAAATCGACGCATGATGGAAAGAATGACAGATACCCGACAAACTCTAATGATGGGAAGGCGGGTAATGGAATAGGAATACAAGGGGATCAGATTATCTATTGTGAAGGAGATTTGAGTTCATGTCACAACGTCCTTACAAATATTATCTGTTCTAATGTAAAGTACTGCATCGTCGGAGACGTAACTCCCTTCGTTATGTCAAATCCTCTCTAGACTTGATTTCTTTTAAAGTCTAAAATATAATTCGAGTTCATTTCAAGAGCTTTTGGTAGTAAGATAGCATGTCCACTTTTCCCATGCTCGCGGAATTACAAAGAGTCTTGTCAAAGATGGTCATATCCACGGATCTAGCTCCTATCAATTCAATCAGGCAAGTATGTGGTGTTGACGTGTCATATCATATGAATATGGCGTTCTCTTCCGTGGTTAACATGGATCGAGATTCCTTTGATATTATCGAAATAAAGGAGTCTCGATCTTCCATTGAATTTCCGTACATTTCAGGATTTTTCATGCTAAGGGAGGCAGGCCCAATCTTTACAGTTCTTAAGAAACTAAAATCCTCCTTCGATGTGCTTATTGTAAACGGCCACGGCGTTCTTCATCCTCGACGAATGGGTCTTGCGTCATTTATAGGTCTCTTAGTAGACAAGCCGACAATTGGAATAGCCAAACGACTACTGTGTGGGATAGAAGATGTTGATAACTACGTATCCATTGATCATGATATTTGTGGGAAGAAAATAATCAGAAAGGAACACAGTCACGTTTACGTTAGTGTTGGGCACAAGATAAGTTTGGAAACTTCCATAAATCTTGTCACAGAACTCTTCAGAGAAGAAGGCAGATTTCCGGAACCACTTATGACTGCTGACCTTATGTCGAAGAAAGCCAGACATTTTTACATGTCACAGTGGAAAAATTAAGCCCTTCCAGAAAGATTAATTTGGGCTTTTTCTATTATAAATAAAGGATTGTCTTTCTTCGGGAACACATCGGGTGACAGCGTAGACAAAACCAAGTATGAGCATTTGACGATGAGTATTAAGCAGACCGTTCTGGAAAAGGCTCACCATCGATGTCAGACCTGCAATATCAGATTTCACGGCAGCACGCAGACTTTTTTTGAACATATCAACGGCTCCAGGAAGGATAACAGGCCTGGTAATTTGCGTGCTTTGTGTCCCAAGTGTTTCAAGAAGGTCGAAAAAAAGGAGAACAAGAAAGGCCTCTTAGACAGCCTATTTGGTAAACTGAAATCATAGATTAGAATTCAAAAATGCGGCTCTATGCTCTTCCGAGCAAAATTGCTCGATTCTGGACACACCACGGTTAGAATCTCCCTCGACATGTGGCCAGCCTTTCCCCTTAAAACTTCTCCCACAGTAGGCACAGACGTTATCCAAGGCCAATGGCCCTTAAACTAGAAGGGTTCATATGAATTTTTATCTTTTCTGGCGGTACTGGACAGTCAGCAATAATCGCTCCTTCACAAAGCTATTCTTATATTAAGTTCTCTCATAATTATCTAGAATGATTTTTCAGCAGTTGATTTGTGATGATTGTAAAAAGGTGATATTGGAAAAGCCGGGTAAGGAATCTTTGGAAACTGGACGGTTTCCTATCTCGACTGAAGAAGCTTCGGTCATCGACGATCAACATAGAGGTCATCAATGTCATATTGAGGCTGTGGAAAGAGAATGATATTACTGAAGAATTCGAAAATCTGCGGAAAGACAATAAGAATTCGCCATCTTTAGACTTCTTCAATCCTTGGGAGAATTATTGACCTGTTAAGCGAGAATAGACATTATTGATCTCCTCGTAGAAAGGCAAGTTCATACGCATACGAGGAATTTGTCGCATTCTACAGATATAATATTGCAAAAAACTACAATAAAGGGGTGGTCTAATGGTAGTATGTTATCTGATTAGTATTGCTCAAGAAATTCAAATGCGTAGAGGGTTGCTCTGATTGTTGTATAAATAGAGAGTATTTTCCTTCTAAGGAGTTTGGGAAGATAGGGGTTCTCTTGCTGCCCAAGGAAAAGAAAATGATTGAGCAGCTAGCAGAGACAATGAATGTGAACGTCAAGATTTTACCAAGAATAGGAGTGGGTACGAGTAGCAATGATTCAAGTCCTAAAAGCATCCTTTTGTATCAGCTAATGGGAATAGACAGAGACGGAAATACTTGTCCCTTCCTCGGAACTGATGGGCAGGAGTTATCCCCTCATGGCGGAGCACCCTGCACAATTTATGATCAACGACCCGCTGCTTGTAAAGCCTATCCCCTTGTTAGTATCGATCCCACCATTTCTACGTTGGACAGCAAATGTAGTTATTGCGTTTCGACCAAGGATAATATGGTCTGCAATTTGGGTTTGAGCAATGAAATAAAGGCATTGAGTGAGATAATGATCTCGACATGCGTGGACGAACGCACTCAGCTTTGGAGATATGCTACAAATGTTGGTGATCCTAGCGATGGAAAGATGCTGCCTGAAGGATGGATAAAAGTACAAGCCACCTGAAATGTATTCAAATAAAGAAACAGCAAAAGGTGAAGAGACTGTACCGGAAGGATGAAATGTCGTAAAAATTAGTCGTTATAGTGCATTACCTATCCGAGTATTGACTATCCGAATAATGACAAATTCCTATACATCAATCAATTGGTGAGGATCAAGGTTAATCAGGCCACCTGCTTCAATAATTCTTGCAATTAAGGCGGGAAATGGTTTAGTGTCGTAAGATTTCCTGCCTTGTGTGACATTCACCAGCTTGCTGTTCAGTGTGTCCACGATAATTCTGTCTCCATTTTCGATCTGTCGACACGTTTCCTCTCCTACTTCGATTGGAAGCAGATACCCGCCATCGACTGCGTTTCTGTAAAAGATCCTTGCGAATGAGGGTGCTATGATCGCCTTTATACCAGAATTGGCCAAAGCGATGGGAGCATGCTCTCTGCTTGACCCGCATCCAAAGTTCCTTCCGCAAAGCAAAAAGTCACCTTCACTAACTTTTTTAGAAAATTCGACATCGATACCTTCCATCGCATGTTTTGCAAGCTCTTTATGATCGTGAATTTTAAGATACTGGCCAGGAATGATCACATCGGTGTCGATGTTGTCTCGATAGTATTTATGGACAACTCCCTCTAATTGATTCATGTCGTGATGTCCCTTGGGTCAGTTATCTTTCCGCTTATTGCCGATGCAGCGACCACCAGCGGAGACGCTAGAAAAGTTTTTGATTCTATATCACCCATTCGCCCCGGAAAATTCCTATTCGTGGTACTGATGCAGATCTCCTTGGGGCCCAAAACTCCCATATGGGCCCCGCAACAAGCACCACAGGTAGGAGGGCCAACAACACAGCCAGCATCAACAAAGATGTTTACAAGTCCCTCATGAAGTGCAGAAATATAGATTGATTGTGCAGCAGGTAACACTTCAGTTCGAACTTTCACCTTTCTGCCTTTGAAAAGTCGTGAGGCAGCTCGAAGATCCTCAAGTTTGGCCCCTGTGCAAGAGCCAATATATGCCTTGTCAATCTCTACACCTTGAACCTCTCGCACATCACAAGTATTGGCTGGTGAGAATGGTCTGGCTACGATAGGGCCCATTTGATTAAGCTCGTAATGGTGGATCTCTGAATAATTAGCATCTTCATCGCCCAAAACACATTGAAACGGAACTTCTGTTCTCTCCTTGAGATAGCTCTCAGTAATTGAATCTGGTTCTATTATCCCGTTCTTAGCACCTGCCTCTGTGGTCATATTCGTAAGAGTAAGTCGTTCTTCCATACTCATCCGGTCTATTGCTTCGCCAGAAAACTGCATGCACTTGTAATTTCCACCTTCTGTTCCTATATCGCCAATTATCCGCAAAATGACGTCCTTTGCCATCACATAACTTGGCAACTCACCGTGTAATTTGAAAAGAATCGTTTCTGGTACCTTGAACCAGATTTGCCCATGGTGGAGTACATATGCAATGTCGCTGTGACCAAGGCCAGCGGCGAAGGCCCCTAACGCTCCAGTGGTGTTAGTATGCGAATCACCGCCTACGTAGACTTCTCCAGGAAGAACCAGCGCTTCTTCGTGAGAGAGAGTATGACAAATGCCGTATTGACCCAGTCCATATTTGAAATGTTTTTTGATGCCAAACCTTTTCGTCCAGTTACTGAGTGTGATGATATTTTTTGCAGATATCTTGTCAGCTGCCGGCACAAAATGATCCTCTGTAACCCATACCTTATCAGGGTCCCAGACCCGTTTCAAATTTGTCCCTCTCTTTTTCCACTCTTCCAATACTTTAATTACACCGGGCCCTGAAACGTCGTGCATCATCAATTTATCTACTTTAGCAAATACAACGTCCCCAGGAGCTACGGAATCTTTTCCGGCTCCCCTTGCCAAGATCTTTTCAGTTAGGGTCATTCCCACTCCGAAGTCACCTGAGATGGATTCTTATTAGAATCGTCATTAAAACCTTCTGCGGATTGACCAACACAAGTATTCAGAGCTTAGAACGTAATAAGGTAGCTTCGAGATTTGAGGTTTTCGCATTAAGACTTCCGCCGAGGATTCAACCATTCGATCTTTATGAAGCCATCTTAAAGACAAACTTTCGGTTTAAGCAAAATGATATTGTAATAGTTTCGAGCAAATTTGTTTCCATAAGCGAAGGCGCAGTCGTTCAGATCGACAAGATTAGAGTATCCCATAAGGCCAAGGTAACTGCGAAGAAATTCCAAATGGATGAGAAACTGACCGAACTGGTCTTAAGGGAGGCCGATCAGGTTTACGGGGGAATTCCTGGATTCTTGTTGTGCAAGAAGAACGGGATGTTATGTCCTAACGCTGGGATCGATAAATCCAATATCCCGAGGGGCTATGCAGTATTGTATCCGCACTTGCCTTTTGAATCCGCCGACAAACTTAGACTGAATTTTATTAACAATAATAGACTCAAGTTATTTGTTGTTATTTCAGATAGTCGCCTTATGCCTGGAAGATTGGGCACAACGGGGATCGCCATCGCTGTTTCAGGTTTTAAGCCAGTGATAGATCATCGAGGTGAGCAAGATCTATTTGGAAACATTTTGAGAGTGACTATGAGAGCAGTAGCAGATGGTTTGGCCTCCGTGGGAGTCGCTTTAATGGGCGAAGGTCGTGAGTCAACGCCCGTTGTAGTTGTGAGAGGATTTGAAGTCAATGAAGAAGATAGGAAAATGAATTGGCAAGATCTAGCTATAGATCCTCTAGAAGATATCTATATAAGATCTTTCAAGTCGAAATAAATCTTTGATTAAAGTGATTGTAATAACACAGTTTTAATATTCCATAGTGAATTACGAAGTTATCAACGCAAATGTCTGAATTTCTTACAAGCTATCCCCGCCGAATGAATGTTGTTAAAGGACTGCAAGACCTGATCAGGCACGAGGAAATAGAGCTTGATCAGTTGTACATCGCAGTTAGAATGAAAAAGGATGACATAATACGAACACTCACCTCCGAGGGCTTCAAGAAAGTGAAACTAGAGAATAAGATGACTTCTCAAATTGGCAGTGGTTTTGCAAAGTCACTGTCCAAACCATGGGAGATGCATGTAAGGCTAGTCGATATTCATCAACAAGGATTGATCGCCATTAGAGGCGAAGTTGAAGTCTCGAGGAGATATATCCAACATCTTACCTCGGTAAGATGTCCTGTAATTTATGAATTGGAATCCATATTGAAGAAACATAGCATTGAGTATAGAATTTGGAACTCAAAAGTTCGAGACTATATCTCTCAAATTATTGACGATCATCAAATAAGACTGCTTGCTCCACGCCTGCCCGCGATGCCATGGAAGGTAATGGCGTGCGTTGTTATGACCTTGGCAATGTGCACTACACTGAAGTTTTTAGAAATATGGAAATGAATCTTTCTTAGAGGCCTTCATAAATCTGATGAGGGCCCATAAGGAAGAATGAGATCAGAGAAGAGCTGAATATATCATTGCTTGCTTCATACCTCTGTTTCTGTTCTTGCTTACCAGTTTTAAGGAAATAAAAACATTTGACAACTGATTTAAAGTTTACAGGGTCTGCAATTTTACAACTTAGTGGAATGTCAGAAATGGAGTCGTCTAGGTCCTTTCAAAGGAACATAAAGTCAACAATGTTTCAGTTTAGAACCATAATTTATGGATTTTACGAGAGACTAGTAGTGAAGCTTTTTGGCATGTCATCCTCTGTGACAAACGGCAAGTAGTAACAGGGGCCATTTGGATATTCAGCTACTATCGAATGTTATCTCACATCCACAGTTGTTTCTGCAATAGATTGGCTTTCCTTCTTGTTGTTGAGTTACTTGACTCATAGGTTACTAAGTAAACCGGGTACCTAATAAACTTAGTGAACCCGGCAAACTGGGAAAACCTATATATTCTAATACTACCATTCTTATCATAGCAATGTCAGAGTTGGTTAAGCAGATTAAGATTAAAGATGACACTTATGATGAGTTAGTTGATTTAAGTACTAACAAAAATGACACCTTTGATTCCATCATAAAGAGATGCATAAATGATAGCAAGACATATAGAAAATTACAAGGCAAGAAATGACTGAATCGGATAGATAGTAATGACACTTCTCACTTTTGGCACTAAACTGGTATTGATTGGAGGCATCATTTTTGTCACAGCATTAATTATGTACATGCAGCCTGGTCTGGGATTCGAAGAACAAGGTCTGTTATCATGGACTATGATGGCAAGTTTCATAGTTTGGATAGTTGGTGCAATCTATCTTGGAGTAGCTGGGGATCATTGGCTTAGTCGGGGAATACGATACCAAAGCAACCAGAAATGACGATGAATGATGATAATGATAAGAACCAACCATATGGTAAATTGAAATGGGTAGATGTTATGATTCTTCTAGGTATTTTGGCAGGGGCCACAATATTCTTGTTGTTTTACTTCAACTAGTAACCTACCGAGTCGGGGAATCAACCTAACTTATGCAGGATCATTTATTTCCTGCAAGAGGAAATTTGATGATAATATTAACCAACAGAAGAAGGTAGGAGAAAAGTTCATCGATGATGTATTAGCACCTAAGTGCAGCTGTGAAGTCGACTAAAGTATCTAATATAGTTCCTCTGAATTCATGGGGTAAGCACTGAATTAAGTACAATTGAGCCCCCTAGAATCTAGAAGCCTAGGGGGCTGAAAGTTGCAGGTGGTTTCTTATGTCATCATTTTGCCATGCTATTCTGCTCTTGTTGTTGTACTTTGCTTCAATGTGCAATTCGAAGCAATAGTATTAAACAAAGTAATAATTAATTAATTTTTCATGCTCATGTTAGATATTGAAAATACAAAAATTTTGATGTAAGAAAGTTATACCATGGAGCTAACCATTGTAAACTAATAGTATATAGTGGTTGTTACTGCCATATGCATTCCCGACAACATAATCAATCGATATGATTTGATTACTTTCTATCCTGTTTTCTAATATGAATTGCTCTAGCTCTTCAGTTACTTCACTTTTCATTTTATTGCCCCCTTGAGGAAATATCACTGACCTAATCATGTTCTATTGTTGTATCATTCTTTAGCAACTTTACCAGTTCTTGATAGCATATATCACTCTCCTTGTCTAAAGTATTCACAGGGTTACCTAGCTGTTCATGCAAATCAATGCAGTTTTGATATAAACTTTCATCAATATCCGGGGAAGCATAAACTAACAAGTCTGCTATCGGTATGTTTCTATATGTTTCAAAGTATACTGAGTATATGATTGCAGCGTCAGTTGTTATTATTGCAAAAATGATAGAATAGAAGATAAACTTCTGTCTTTTGGTTATGGTATCATTCATGATGATGGTGTTCATTGTTGTTGCTTTGCAGTCTTGCCTGCTGTTAGCATAAGTCTTCCTTCATCCCCATCATCTGTAAATGTCACATTTCCAAATATCACATATTTTCCTCCTGATATAATCCCTGAAAAGAATGAGCCTCCTGATACTGTCATATCTCCCCAAATGTCTTCCTCAACTGTTCCATGATCTGTATTGGTTGTTTGTGAGCTCATAGGCTTCAGGTCAGCCCTTAGTGGAAATTGGTCTGTTTCGGTATCACTTCCATCTTTCTTTTCATGTGTTATTGAAAGTGTACCTTCAAGCACATAGCCATAATTAGTCCTATTTGGTCTAAACTCTGCATCCTCATCAAATTCAAATGTGCAAGGGGTAACATAATAGCAAAATGGCACCATTCCAGCATTGTTTTCTGTTTCAGTTACCTTAAGGCTTTCAATGTTGTACTGGTCATCTCTCTGATTTTCTAGCTCGATATCAAAATTAACTGCAGCAAAGACCAAAGTCGGGGACAAAACCAAAACAGCACTTAGCAAGGCAGCGCCTATTATCAATTGTCTATTCATCATTTAGCTAACCACTTTGAAAGACTCTATCATTTGCTTTACTATCGATGAATATTCATCAAAATAACCTGGATGTGTATTGTATAATACAAAGAAGATTTCATTATCCACTACAGCAAGGACCTCCCTAGCCTTGAGATTATCAGTATCTGTATAGCCTGTGTACATATCATAATTATATGTATTCTCAATGGCTGGAAAACCTGAGAGTGTGGTTAAATTCTTACTTATTATTCGGGTATTTACTGTATCCTTAATTCCATATTCCCGATCTACATCGGTTATATTCAGATTCTTATTAGGCCAAAGAACACTCTATATTGAAACTGTTGCAGGGGATTGTAATTCATCATACTCTTCTAGATTGGGGTAAAAAATTACAGTTTGATTGGGTTGTAGGTGGTCTTCTTTTGCAAGCCAATTGGGTGGATAATCTATACTAAAACCATAATCTTCATTTGTATAGGTTTTAAATTCTTCTGATGTTGTGGAGGCATTAGCTAGGCCGGGGGCAACAAGTAGTAGCAGCAGCACAGCAGTAGAAAGCATAGCAGTACCAGCAGCAAACAATTTCTTATTCATTCTAACTTCTCCTTTAAGCTAGAATACAATTGTACAAACTTCAAACCCTTTTCTGTAGTAATATAAGTTCCTTCGGTAATATTGTAGCTCAGTAGGCCATAATTAATTAACTCCTTAGCATATTCATTTGTTTGCTCCCAGGATGTCATTGATTCATAGAGTAATCTGGTCCTAGTTTTAGGAGACCTTGCAGCATCCAACATTAAATACATTATCTCCTGCTTATGCCTATATGGCTGCTTTTGCCTCTTCATAATTATTTGGGACATTTGATTAAAGCAAGTCTCCAGCCCTTACATACTCAAACCCTATGGCTTCCATTGCTTCAATGAACGCATTTTGAGATATTCTCATTTCCCCTTTCCTAATCAGGTCTCCATTCCTTGATACTAAAGAAAAGTAAATCTTATCCCCACTCTCTTCGAAGAAGAGCCAATTACCATTTCCATTTATAAACCTCATAGTACGAGTCTTGCACATTTCTAGCATCAGACACCAACCTCTAGCTGTAGTACCTTCATAATGTGCTTGCATACTTCACTTGTCTGTTGAAAATAATCACAAGCACAGTATAGCTGCACAGTATTGCTGTCTTCTGGCAAAAATATGACCTTGTACCCATAACTGCTTATGGCTTTCACTTCTAACCCAATAATATCCCCTTGGACGTCCCCTTATCCTTTGTACCGGTCCTTCTGTGTGGTTTTTTCTATTATGAGCAATTGTTGTACTCATTACAAGTATACGATATCACATTGTCATATGCTGACTACAAAGTTACACTATATATATGATAAGTTATATATACCAAGTGGATCAGATCACATAAGTCTACATTTAATAATTGTAGATGTATGTTTATATGTTATGAAAGCCTACATGGTTACATTGCCACATAGTTCTGGTGAATCCAGCACAGTAAGATTAAGTCATAATGCCAAGGTTAAGCTGGTAAAAATCGGGGCCAGATTAGCCTTAAAAGATGGTGATCCGAGAAGTATGGAAGAGGTAATCGAACTACTCATAAAAGAGTATGAAAAAAACCATAAGGAAGAGTTGTAAATCGGGGGCAAAGTACTAGGTAAACATAAAAATAAGCACAATTGGGGATAGTAGAAAATGTCTGAATCAAGTAAAGGGTATAAATTCAAAATAGAATTTGAAATGCCAAATGAGCCAGAACCTGTCAAAGTTCCAGATGGACCTGTTGAGGGTTTTCTTAACAGCATGACTAGGATTACCTCATTTGGTGATACTCCCAAAGAGGCAGTAGATGGACATTTTGAAATCATGAAAGTATGGGAAAGTTCCTTGGATAAGCAAGCCAGAAGACAATCTTACAGGGACAAGAAGGGACTAAAATAAGTACTCGAGTTAGTCAATTACTTAAGACTCATTGTTTAGACTGGTTCTATCTTCTGCCCTCGAATCAAAGCTAACTCTTTATGTATCCCATCAATTTCCATCTGTATCTGTACAAACCTTTCAAGTTTGCTATGCAGGGATTTATTTTCCATCATTAGTCTATTGGCTTCATCTATGGTTAATGCATTGATTCCAGCAGTATAGCCCCTCACTTTATCTCCATTTCCTTCCAATAATTGAAGGGCTGTTGGCCTTGAGTATACTGTTTTTAGGCCCACATCATGCCCCAAGAGCAATTCAACATATACAGGATTTACTCCTTCTGTCTCCATCATAGTAGCAAAATACTTTCTAAAACCATGGGCAGACATTATCTCTGTTCTAGCAGAGCCTTGCTTGACTGTTTCAGTAATGGGTTGATTTTCGACTATACCTGCTTGCAACCTAATTTTTCTGAGCATGTTGGAAATGACCAAGTTAGTAATAGGTCTAACTCTGACTCTGATATCTTTGGATTCATATCTATTAAATTCCTTTCTAAACAGTGGTGATTCAGGGGTTAGTTTTTCCCCATATTTCTTCCTCCAACCAAGGTATTCTTCAATAGCTTTTCGACATTCTGGTGTGCAAAATGTCACATAGTGCTCCTTCGATTTCTTGTATACTTCAATCATGAAAAGGTTGTATTTGTTAAAAGGCTTCAGATGCTTAAGCTGTAGATTGGTAAGACCACCAACTCGAATGCCACTGCTGGAAAATAATAAAATAATAGCTTTATTTCTGATATCTGCCACATTGAGAAGCTTGGTAATCTCCTCCCTTGTGTAGGGTCTGTCTTCTGCTACCTTGTAAAACTCTCCCTGAAATTTCTTGACTTTCTTCCAGTTTATACCTTCAATGTCATTAATGGAAAAGAAAGCCTGCAATGCTGATGTCCTTAACCTAATGGTATTGGGGGCAAGCTTTCTCTCATCTCTCATATTGACTATGAACTGGATTACCAAAGCTTGAATCTGCTTTGCTGGGACCTCGAGTAGGTCCTCACATGTCTTGTCAGAACCAAAGAATTTAATAAAGTAGTTGAGAGTATCTGCATATTTGAGTTTAGTAGCTTTTGATCTTAAAGATGATATGAACAGTATGTATGCCGGTGAGCTTTCTAATTGTGATAATTGTCTCCCCATCCCACAGCAGTATATAAAGAACTTGTATATTACCATATCCATATGGGTGATGTAACTTATATTACCATTTTTCTGTATACATATTTGAATTGATTAGCTGTTTAGATTTTTCATCTTACTGGTTTCCAAGGTTTTCACTTTGTGACCTTGAATACGAGATCGTCACAATTTGGTTCATTTTCCATGGATTGCAACGAAAAAACGAGGATTAATCATTAAAAAGATGGGCATTCCAGAAAAAATTAAAGCAATTCAAGAGGAAATACACAAGACTCAGATAAACAAAGCTACTGAGCACCATATAGGCTTGCTTAAGGCAAAGATAGCCCGGCTAAAGAAAGAAATGGAGGGAGATATTCACGGTAAGACCGTTTCTTCCAAAAGCAGGTCTGGCGGGTATAGTGTGAGGAAAACAGGTGACGGAACAGTGGTATTGATTGGTCTGCCGAGCGTTGGAAAATCGACACTGCTCAACAGGCTAACTAATGCTAACTCAAAGGTTGGATCGTACAGGTTCACAACCCTTACTGTGGTGCCGGGAATGATGGAATACCGAGGGGCGAGAATTCAAATCTTGGACATGCCAGGAATTATAGAAGGCGCGGCATCAGGTCGTGGATTAGGTAAGCGAGTATTAGCAGTCGCAAGATCCGCTGATATGGTCTTACTTATTCTTGATGTCTTTCAACCTCAACATATAGATCTTCTTAAGAGAGAATTATCTGAGATCGGGATAAAGGTTGACCAGAAGCCGCCTGATGTTTTGATAGAGAAAACAGAGACTGGTGGAATTTCGATAAATGCACAGGTAAAATCTCGGGTATCTGATAGTCTTGCAAAAGACATCTTAAGAGTTTATGGGGTTCATAACTGTAGGCTTACTTTAAGAGAACCTAACCTAACTGATGATCAACTCATTGATTTATTGGCTGGAAACAGAGTCTATGTCCCTTCAATCGTCGTTTTGAACAAGATCGATTTGGTCGATAATACTCTCCTCACGGAACTACGTCGCAAAATAGGAAACAACTTTATCCCTATTTCAGCTGACGGCGACAAGAATATAGAATCTGTCAGGGATGCTATATTTCAGAAACTTGATTTCATTCGTGTCTTTCTAAAGCCCAAAGGTCAAGCTGCAGATCTTGAAGAGCCACTCATAGTAAGAAGTGAATGTACTGTCAGTGACGTCTGCACGAAGATACGCAGAACTATGGCCACTGACTTCAAGTATGCTCAGGTTTGGGGCAATAGCGTAAAATTTAGCGCGCAAAAAGTAGGACTAGACCATAGATTGGCCGACGGAGACATAGTTAGTATTACTAAAAAGAGCTAGAAATCCAATCCCAATGAAACACAGGAGGATCCATGAATTTTCTTTACCTGTAATTCGTTCCAAAGACCATCCTTAAATTCATTAAAGGTTAGATTTGGCAGTAACGCTAGTTCAATGAGCAAAAGAAAACAGCAGCATACGTCGAATGGCACTTAGAATGGATTCGAATATCATAGTCCCCTACAATCGCTAAAACTTAAGAACTTGACAATTACGCGCTTAGATTAATTGACGGAAGTATGATACGGGCCGACACTGCCGATGTTTTTGCCAAGATTTACACCGAAATCATAGTACCCGGCTTCAGACTTTAGTTACAATGTAGTACTAAAGAGACCTAATCTTTTTTTATGGAAGTGGCAGCTCAGACAAATACCTTCTCCTCATTAACAACACGAAAATCTTCAGTGTAACTCTGAATCTTCATTGCTGCCACCATCATCTTATGATATGATTGTGTATAGAAAGCTTCGTTTGGTTTTTTTCAAATCGCAAAAATTCAAAGCATGTTTACATTTTTTTTCTTAAATATCTGAAGAGTCCTAGGGATTATGTGCTCGTACAAACATTGTGAGTTAATTAATGCTGGGTCAATTTTGATTTTCGTCTTGATGATATCGAACGGGACACTAGTGCTATAATACACCGATGCACCCCTACCATCCAACAAAATACGGGCGGGGTATCAGTAACGTAAAAAAGAGGTTAGTTTAACCTGTCTTACCATGCTTGATGGTAGTAAAACGCTGCTGAAAACAGGACGTTTCCACTTTCAACTCAAACACTTGCTAGTGATAGCAGTACTTGCAATATCATTTTCGACCGCCTTCATTATCAGGTCTTATCCTATAAAATATGGCTACTTTCTCAACGAATTTGATCCCTATTTTGATTATCGAGCGACCAAATACATCGTTGATAATGGTCTGCAAGCATATCTAAACTGGCACGATACAATGTCCTGGTATCCAGAGGGAAGGGACGTCCCTGCTACATCCCAGACGGGTTTACATATCGTGGCAGCATTTCTTTATGAGATATTTGGGGCTGGTTCCTCGCTTCTGGATTTCGTCATAATTTTTCCTGTTATTATGGGTTCATTTACTACTATAGCAATTTTTGCACTCGTTAGAACATTGAAGGGTACTTCAGCGGGCCTTTTTGCTTCCCTCTTCTTCGCCTTTACTCCAGCTATAATTCAAAGGGGGAACCTAGGGTGGTTCAAGTCAGAACCATTGGGATTATTCCTCGGTATTGTCGCAACGTACCTATTTGTTTCCGCAATAAAAGGGAGGCAAGTTAAATTTGTAATACTCAAAGCGCTATTGGCTGGATTCTTGCTAGGTTTGGCAAATGCTTCGTGGGGTGGCATTCAATACTTTGCAATACCTCTATCGATCTTCTTTATTGCTGTCCCATTTTTCCGAAAAGACTTGGGTATTCCTTTGGTAGTAGCTATATGCATAACCGTCATAACCTTAGCCACTGCTGGAATATTTCCGAGGCCCGGAATTTCGTTTGTATTTGGGCCCCCAGGAATCGCATTGATTGGTGGAACCGTATTCTTGGCGGCCACTTTCTTTGTGAGGAAATTTACGTCATCTGATCATTCGATTCGGAATTCCGGAATCGTTCTTGGTGCATTCATCGTTATTAGCGTTGGGGTAATTTTGACTGAAGCGTACTATTCACCTTCGTTTAGATACTTAAATGCAATAAACCCATTTCTTTCAGCTCAAAATCAATTAACAGCATCAGTAGCCGAACATTTTACACCGACCATAGTAGATTACTTCATTGATTACTCGATACTGATGATGTTCGCTGGATTTGGCATATGGATGGCGTTTCGGAAGAGAAATGATATGACGATCTTTGCTCTGATACTGGGGATCACCGGGCTGTATGTAAGCGCGACATTCGCAAGGCTGCTTGTCTTCTCCTCGATCAGCATTATAGTTCTGGCATCAATGGGGCTGTTCGATTTGACCAGAATCTTTATGGAAAGGTACTCTTCCTCCGATGCTTCTACTGCAGCTCCAAATAAAGCGGCGAGAGGTAGGGAAAAGAAGAGAACCGAGCGTCTTCATTCAAAGCCCTCTCATAATAAGCCAATAGTAATATCATTTGCAGTGGTCCTTATTTTCCTTTTAACCCTCCCCCTATTTTATCCCCCTAATATCAATTGGGTAACCTCAGCTGATGTTCCGCCGTCCATTGCAAATGGAGGAACTGGATACAGGATGCAGGTAACGGATTGGATCGATGCTTTAAATTGGATTTCCAATAACACTCCTAAGGATTCTGTTGTCGCTTCCTGGTGGGACTATGGGTATTGGATAACTACCTTGGCTAATCGAACGAGTCTGGCCGACAATGCCACCATAAACCAGACACGGATAGCCGAGCTTGCCAAAATGTTCATCGAGCCAGAGAAAGAAGGCTACGAAATAGCCAAGGAATTAGATTCAGACTACGTGGTATTGTACCTGGTGGGGCAGAGATTCCCAGGTGCCAATGGAACTTCCTTCTACACACTTGGGAGTGGAGGGGACGAAAGCAAGAAACAATGGTTTATTCGGATTGGTGGATTCAATGAAATGGATTATTTGGAAGAGGACGGTTTTACTCCTACTCCCATGTTTTGGAATAATACATTACTTGGGAAGCTCATCCCATATAGTCCACAGGCATATGCCTCGATTCAGGGAGGACAACTTGCAGGGATTCAGCCAGTATATCAACCAGGTACGATAGCATTATACACTCAGGATTTGAAGTTCCCCTTAAGTGAGCAACCAGACCAACCATTTAGCCTTGTTTACGCGTCGCCCAGCTTTGTATCCAATACACCGGGCCTTGTTTTCGGTGTATTGGTTTATAAAGTTAATCAGGACTATCAGTCTGAATCTATGTCAGGTGAAAAACAAGATAATAGTACTAGTACCAGTACTAATTTCAATAGCACAACAGGAGGCTCTCGACCTGTAGCACCGAATTCAGCCAACTCTGCTAACTCGAATTCCACCCAGGAAACTGCCATCATTCAAACGGCACAAGGCCCAATAACGATTGAATTTCTACCGCAGGTGGCACCAAACCATGTCGAGAATTTTAAGAAACTTGCACAGGATGGGTTTTACAACAATACTATTTTTCATAGAATAATTGGTAATTTCATGATCCAAGGAGGAGATCCCAATACCAAAGGGAATGAATCACAGCGAAACAACTGGGGCACTGGAGGTCCTGGATATGCTATAGATAAGGAGTTCAATGACGTATCACACATTCGAGGCATTGTTTCTATGGCAAGATCTTCTGACCCCAATAGTGCTGGATCACAATTTTTTATCGTTACTAATAATTCTCAGTTCTTGGACGGACAATACACTGCATTCGGAAGAGTAATTCAGGGTATGGATACTGTGGACAAAATAGCTGGTCTCGCTACTACTTCTTCCTTCGGACAAGCAGATCAGCCCAATAATCCGGATGACGCTAGAATAACAGGGATAAGTATTGTGAATAGCAGCTCAGCTGAAACCGGGGGATAGTTCTCATCGCTTAGGAAATGGCTCAACACATCATAATTGATTGAGCTACTTCCATTAGAGCCGTTTTTATATGAATAAGGCGGTTAACTCTCATGGTTTACAAGTACATTCACATCGTCGGTACATCTCCTGAAAGTATTGCCGAAGCAATGAAGGACGCCGTTGATGAAGCTGCGAAATCAGTCAAGAATTTAAGATGGGCAGAACTAGGAAGAGTGACGCTAAGAATAGAAGATCAAAAGATAGAGGAATATCAGGCAGAAGTGAAAATCGGTTTTGAAGTAGAACGAGGACAAAGATAGCCCCTACTTTTGGCTCGAAGATAAGACAATGAATTAACTCTATCTGGTACGAGGTAACAACGCTTATTCATCAGACGTACCCCGTTCTTGTCAGTCTAATTTCGAGGAGTTTTGATGGCTAGCCTTCACGCTCGAGTACGCTTTATCTTGACGTAAATGAATACCCAGTTGTTCGACCCTAAAATTTGATGTTCCAATCTGATATCTTATTCACGCGATCTCCTAATGAGAGCATCCAGGTCTGACTTCAATTAGCTTACTTTCCCCTGCTTTGAAATGGATATTAACCAATTTTTGATCTTTCAAACCTTTTAAGAGAGATTTATGCAATTATTATTCGTATGTTTGAGAGAAATGGTCATACCAATAATGCTAAATTGTCTCAAGGGTTTTCATCAGGCGCGCATAGGGTTCTTCCCATTAAAGTTAAGGTTAGACGCACATACGGATGGCTTTGTCCGTATAAAGATTACAGATCAAATAGATGGTCTAACGCCCAAAGGCATATCAATACGATTCATGAGGGTGCCGGAAACCCAGTAGATAGCAGAACAGGAGAAACGAGGGATCAAAAAATTGCAAATGCTTTAAATCGAAGTAACATGCCCAATATTCTGTCCGGTTACAGGGTGCCACATCTAAGTGTCATCTCGGCGGATCGATCGAATGAACGATCTGGAGCTAGGATCGACAGCAGCCAGGCACAATTGCCTGTAACGGAATTCGGGAATTTTCAGAATCCAAAAGATGTTACTCTATCGCCTGTTGCCGGAAGTTCTTGTCCGATGCCATTTCTTGACGCCCAGGCAAAGAGGGTCAAAGAGCTTGGCTATGATGTTCCAATTCGGTCACAGAAAGATATCCCTTCGTCTATTGAGAAACCTCGATCCGAGCAGCAGAGGGTGTTTTCATCACCAATAGCAGGGAATTTTCCAGGTGACGTAAATTCAGCATTGAATAAACCTAACAATGAAAAGCCCATTAACATTAACGTTCACAGAGACATACACAAAGATAGTTATCACGATCCTTCTGATCATGTAGATCTACTAGCTCCTTTTGACCCTCAAATGGCTTATTGTCAGCAGATGCGCAAGTTTTTAGATCAATTCAAATCATAGGGGATGCCAGGTTCCTAGGCATATCAGAGATCCAGTCCGATGCAGTTAGCAAATGAACGGACTAAACAAGGAAACGGAGTAAATTTATTGGCCTTGCAACTCTAGTGAGGTGGAAGTTAAAATACAATCCATCATTCCGAAGGTGATGGTGCGTTGTGGATTTGGCACATTCTGATCTTAGCAGACATTTGATGAATACCTTCAGATGAATTCATCGACAATTTGCTTTTTCGTGAACTAGAGCGCCGAGATTCTATGAGACAGCAATTAAATCAAGTATCGGAATGCTTGAGCAACTCATGAGCAACTCATGAGCAACTCATGAGCAACTCATGTGCAAGTCACAAGATATGTGGCTGAAATAGACCACGGCATCCACATCTTTTGCCGGATCGTTTAAATTTTGCAATGTGAGTCGGCGACTGTCTAAGAAGTTTTAATAGTCTCCAGTCAAAGATCGAGATACAATGTCTACAGATCATGAGCATAATCGCAAGAATTTATTAGAAAAGCTACATGAGCGTGATTTCTCGATAAGGGGAAAATACCTCATAAGTGTATCGTCATTAGATTCGCTGATTCGGGACATAATTTCATACCATTTTTGCCCACCTGGTCAAGATGAGAGGCGCGGACAATTCATTTCCCTGATATTAGAGCAGCATCTGCAAGAATCGCACAGTGTTTTAAGCATACTAGAGAAGATAATTTCGATAAACTACTCAGATCAGTTAAAGAAATATCCTGCTCTGTTCGAAGATTTGTGGGGAATATCTGACTACACCCTCTGGCTTTCAAGCGCTATTTTAGATACGTCTAAATCGTTGCCTGATAATACAGAACAGGTAGATGGTACCAGACTGACATACTATGACCAGAATGGCGTTCTATGTCACAAGGAGGTTAGTCAGGAGCAAATAGAAGAGAAACTTTCTGATTGTTCTAACCTCCATTTCGCGCTTGAAGACATCCGTTCTGAAATTAAAGACAAGATTCTCACGAGTAGCAAATGACCACTATTGAAGGGAGCTGGGACGAAGCACCGTGTTTAGTTATGAACGAGCCGTAGGCTACGTCAAGGGTACGATTTAGTTCAAATAATATGCATCCCACATTTTTAAATTCACTAGAATCGTCGATGTTCAACGCAGAAATTTGCATCGAAGAAATAACCCAAATTGCTACAAATATTCACCAAGATAATTTCAAAACGAATAAGAGAATGGATGAACTGATCTTCATTTGGGATACATGATTGGAACCCAACAGGATTCGTCTCCAACTTGGGGAAACGTCTATCACTGTAAGGATCGAGCTGTACAGTGGTGTTTTGACCGAGAGGACCTTAACCGGAGAAAATTGCTATCGTGAGCTGTTGGAATACCTGAAGCGGATCGAATCCAGAGATAGTCTGCATGCTGAAATTGAGGTAGAATAAATGCTTGCATATCTCATTACGGGCAGCCCTCTTCGTAATTGCTGACGATTCCAATACTCTGGACTAGTTTTACGTCAAATGGAGAAACGAAATGTCGCAAATATTGATATGATCTATTAATGCACTATCGTCAAATACAACTTATGGAACCTATTAGATTTGGACTCTGCTGCAATTAGGGAATGAATCCAGCAGCATATCAGTATTTCGAACAACCGTTAGGGAAGCGCACGATACCTATGATAGTTCAGATGCAACCGATGCTTGTCAGTCGTTGAACTATTATAAAATATCCCATCTCTGCAAAATGCTCCCTTTTGAAAAAGACTTATTGGTCAAATCGACAGCGTTTGGTGCTAATTTTATAGTATCAGGTTGATATACGAGTCAAACGTACAAAGCGGGTAGGAAGAGACGTGGCGTCAAATGTGAGGTCATATCATAGTGGTGGACGAGGAATATGCGTTAATGTAGCATTCACGGAGATGAAACATAACTTTCTAAAAGGAAGGCCCAGCAACGAGGGTGGCGGTCATAAATAAATGAGCGACAAGAAATCTGACGACTATATAGAATATCATGGACCGGAAACGGGTGGAGGGGGCACAAACGAACTCGTTGATCTGCAGACCTTGTCTACCCAGAGACAGGACCGACTAGTCAACGCCTTAAAGGAACGCTACCAGTACAATACGTCAATCAAGCGGAGTCAGGATTTCCTACGCAAACACGTCAGCTCCAAGGTTCCACTTGTAATCATGTACGCGGATCTAGTGGGCTCGACTAAAATGAGTATGACTTTACCGGCAGAAAAATTGGTGACAATTATCAGAGCATTTTCTCACGAACTGTCTACAGTTATAGAAAGTTATGAAGGATACGTATTGAAATATGTAGGCGATGCTGTTATAGCATTCTTTCCGTACGGCTTCAACAGATACCTTACATGTGATAAATCAGTCGAATGCGGAAAATCAATGGTTAGTGTGTTAAGAGAAGGAATTAATCCTATTCTTAGTAAACTAGATTACCCGGAGCTTTCTGTTAAGGTTGGCATAGACGAAGGAGAGAACGTAGTTGTTCAATACGGATATGATCAGAGCTCCCCAATTGATATCCTTGGATATGGGATGAACGTAGCTGCAAAGATAACTTCTCTAACTGATTCTAATAAGGTTTCTGTTGGAGAGAATGTATTCAAGTTATTACATCCGAGTCTTCAATCTGAATATCATGCGCTTGTCACCTCAGAAGCTGAATGGAAGTATGTCAATCTTGAAACGGGAAACCCATACAATGTTTACACATCAAATTAAAGAGTTTATTCTTGATTATGATTATTTCTCGGCTTTCAGCCAGGATTCACTTAAACCTCTATTTCATAATACAAATACTTACAAGTGATCGTAGAAATAATGCAAATCGCATTCACTTAAAAAAATTACGAAGTCGACTACTTTTCCGTCGAGGCTTATTATGGAAGTAGAATCTAATAAGAACAGGCCCTTTCCCCTACATAATTAGATCTGCCTTCGAGTATACTGTCAACTAGAATCATCTATGAGATTTACTATGGTCCAGTTAGTATGCGCTCGTAGACTGGCTTCCAGAATTTAGTCCAGTCTTAAATCTCCCTATGGTCGAAACCATTCTCGATGCAACGATAAATTCTGTTCATACTTCATGTATGAGCTCCTTGAGATTTCTCTTTGGTTTTGGATGGAGCAACTTTAATGGGTATCCTAAACAAAGGATAGACGAAGGAACATATTCAGTAGACAAAGCCTGCTTCACCTTCTCTTCATCAATCATTCCGATCCATATGGATCTCAATCCTAGTGCATGCGCGGCAAGCTGGGCGTATGCTGCGGCTAATGTAGCGTCTTGAAGTGAGAATTTCTGAAGAAGGGCCTGAGGAAAGTTTAATTTGACTCTTGAAGGATTCATACAGAAGACTAATACTAAAGGAGAGTTGACGTAAGGCTGTTTATTTGCGGCCTCAACCAACTTTGTCTTAACTTGCGCATCTGTTACATGATATATCTCGAATCCTTGAAATCCACCTGCTGTTGGAGCAGTGTCGGCTGCGGCAAAAATCATGTCCATTTTCCAGTCTTCGACCGGCCTGTCTTCAAATTTCCTCTGTGATCTCCTATTTAGCATAACGTTAAAGATATTAGTTTGAAGGATATCATCAAAGTCCTGCTTCGATTCTTCTTCCAATTTGGGATAGACCTTGTCATGTATTGTGTCTGTTTGATACATTCTGGAAAGTATGTCTGATGGCTGCATTTACAAACTAATAACGAAACCCATGCATAAAAGAATTAAGTAGATTTATTTAAATTACTGCTATCCTGTACAATTTGAGTTCGTGAAAGTTCGCTGAAGTTGCATTTGTTTGAGCATTTAGGTAACTAAATTTAGAAGGTTTCGACTTGTGCTGTAGACAGAGTGTTATTGCTATTTAGTACAAGGATGTCCAAAAATGGTATGCAGGTAGGCTCAGAGTATTTTTAGCAATCTCCTAAAAATAGATTGTTTGCAATGGATCCAAATTAGGAATTTATCTTTTACCCGTAATCCAAAACTCTGAAACTCTTATAGTGTGTCGTTCATTTTCTTTATGAGAATTTGCTGTCCATCTGTCATCAAAGACTAAGTTACAATCCTCACACCAAGCGGTTATGCTTTTCTTACTTATATCGAATGCATTCAATGCTAGAAGATATATTGTCGTAGTCCTTATAAAAATATTCAGCGATTAGTAGGAGTAGTACTACTGAAGAGATGTCGCTTTTGTATGATCCATTCATTCTACCTCAGCGTGACAGACATGACATAGTTAATCCTCGAGATAGTCTTATGCCAAGCGGCTTTACCGCAATCAGATGAATCTGGCACATGTGAGTAATATTATGAAATATGTAATGGCCATAAGACGGAAATAAATGGTCCTATCTACATCATAATTCATCCGATGAAAGTACAAGACTAGGTTTGTATATCAATCATTGCAAGGTAAACCATCAAGGAAAGTCAATAGCGTGTGCAAATAAATTTACATTTGCACGGTTGACCAATATTCTCTATCAGAGGATCGGGAAACGCAGTCTGAAAGGAGGAAGTGATTACAGTGGGTTATGTGTTACAACATTAAGGCGAGCATGGCCACCAGTCCAATCGAACCAGATTGCTTTAAGAATTGACAGATGAATCTAAATATTGAAATATTATCGGTTATTTCGAGATAGGGCTATGTCTGCTACGTCTCCTGTCTATGATAACTAGAACTGTTCCTCCGATGAGTGCAATAATTCCGTTGACCATTAAAGTAACACTAACAAGTATACCAAGAAAAGCCAATCCCACGTCAATCCCAATGCTCCTGAGAGATTCTTTGATAGCAGTTTGGTTCATGTTAAGAGCGAAGTTAATAACGTCTTTAGTAGAAGTGTTTGTCGGCATTGATTCTGCCAGCGAAGCAAGTGCATAAATCGATGGCACTGCAATACTTACACTCGCAACTAATAGTATTCCGCCTACAATTAGTAAACTATAACCGCGTCGCATTTTCCATACTAACTGTTCTCCAATGTAGGGTTATATATAGACGATTAGGCGTGTTCCAGCCGGTACTGGCTTAGCACCAATTCATGCCCCCGCCTATTAGTAACAAATTTTCCAATTTATACAGCAATTTCAACAGCATAAAGTCACTTGGTTGATTTCCATACCTGTGCTAGCGCAGCGGATCTTTTTTCAAATATCACTAGTGATTATTCCCATATAATGACGTACTTATTTAAAATTTATTTGCTGAGCTCTGCTCTAAGCTGAATCTTACCTCGCCTTGCAATGAGTCTTTAGGCGTCGATGTTTGCTGAATTACTTGTTCCCATGGATAATTATTGCCTCACAATCTTTATAATTATGACGGAGACTTTTTATGGTTATCAGATTATCTCAAATGATAGAAGACAACACCTCAAAATTCAGAGGCTTGGACAATGGGCGTATTACAGAAAAAATTTCTAACATTGCTAAAGGGCTAAACTTTAGTGATGAAAGAATGACTTTCATCGAACATATGATCTCATTGAATAGGTTATTAAGCTCGTACGACCCACATGAATCAACCTCATTTCGAACTGTAGATGAAAAAGCACAGGATCCTACGTACTTCATTGCGACCTATTTTGATACGAAAGATATTGACCAGGCATTGTGGGTATATAGACTAGTAAGGCTTTTGACTAGATACATTCTTCTTTCTGATAAATTTTTTGAGACAGACAAAGTTGAATTTGCTTTGATAGCCAAGAGGGTGCGTACCCGGATAGATGAATTCCTCCTCAATAGAACCGATAAGGATCATCTTAATTATTCTTTAGATTATTCATTAACCCAATTTTGGGCGTTTTGGAAATTTGAGCAGATTATCAAATGTCGTACACTTGCGGGAAACACTTTTTCATACAACGAAATACGGCATTTTAATCTGTTCAAGTCCTCTGATGCTCCAATAGTCTATTCAAGAGTTTTAGATGCAAAGCTACCAAGCTTTACTGAGAATGTTTCATTAGTTCTTCATTATAACCAAGCTTTACTTGATTTGCAAGATGACTGGGAAGATATAGAAGAAGATGTTCAGGCTGACATGCCCAACGTCTTTGTCATGGCCGCTGTTCAGGATGTTTCTTACAACAGTATAAAAAGTTCTACGAATGACAGAATCAGGAACATTGTACTGAAAAGATCAGATTCGTCAAAGGCATCAATTATTAGATTGGTAAACGAGTATCAGTCGTCAATCAGGAACATTTGTATTCCTAACAACCTTGCCTTCTTAAAATCCCTCTCTGATCATTATGCTGATACATTAAGAGGAACGATATTGTCACCAGCACTTTATCAATATTGTGATCGAATAGTTGGATCACAAGAGCAATAATATGCGGTAAGTGAAGTGTCATAACGCAGTGTGCCATGATCGGCTGAGACAAAAAGGTAGACAGGACCAGTAGAGATTCGCCTCACCAGGTACAACCAAGGATCGGTGAGTTTAAGGCGATCTAAAAATTTTGAAGTTTCCTGTTAGAGACTAGAACGGATTCCCGTGGTGGCTGCATAATTCTCGAGATTCCGAAGAAATCTCAGATTCCGATTGGAATATTTATGGCGAATCTAGAAAAAACTTTATCTAGCTGAAGTAGGACAATGATTTTATGAAGGAATTAAGTATCATTGTTTTTACGCATCATCTTCCCCAATTGACTGAAATTCTGCGCAAATATAACATTGCAGGTATGGCTTCTCACGAAATACATGCGACTGGACATACTAAACGAAAAGAGACTCCCGAGATCGTACTTGCATATCACTATGGCAAGATGGTCACTCCCGAGACAGAAAAACGAACTAAGGTAGAGACACTTGTACCTGATTCAGTGGCGGAGAATGTTATACAAGAACTAGTAAGTAGTTTGGGATCAGAGTCTGAGCCTGGAGGTCTTGTATATGTTACTGATGTATCAAATGCTTACCTGCTTGGAACAAAGCGTAGTGGAGACTCACTATTAATCAAGGAGTAGACCCATTTTTGGTTAATTTGATTTTATTTTTGCAGGTCTCCCATCCGTCCAGTAGTACACTGCTTAAATCTTTCTCGTAATAGGTCCTCTAACTAGATGATTTTTAAAACTTAAGTCTGTCAGGTTTTCTTGATGACTCCATTATTGCATCCATAGAGTCGAATATATCGTCATTAATTGAGTTGATATACGAACTCATCAATATTTGCTTTTTTGATTGTCTAATAAAATGAATACCTTCAAAACTATTTTTTTGTTGGAAAGAGCATAGTTCACAGGCTCATTGTTGTCTTATCCATACACTATTTTTGAAGTATTTTGGAAAGATTCGTAGTGTCCGGCACACACTTATCGACATATCTCCCTACATTTGTCGAGGCCGCTGGAAGTAATTCTAACCTCTTGATCAAGGTTCCAGGTTTGAACAAAGCCTTTGGACTCCAATTCACGAAGTATTGCCTGAGTCGCTTCATAACCGTAAGATGGTCTTTCATATGCGCCAGTACTAATGGTTTTAAAAAATATCTCCATGCTATTAGCTGAGTGGTCTAAACTTCCGCCAGTCTGTCCATATAGACCACACAAAAATTTTTCTCCATATCTTTGCAATTCTTCCTTTGTAAATAATCCCATCTAATTTAATCTATTTCAAACTAGACACCTATATAGACTGTCAGGCTTAAGTTTATATCAATTGAAATTCATTTGTTGAAACTAAAGACATCAGAAATCCAGATAAATCGAGAGGAATTCAGTAGGATAATAAACACTTTGTGGATCTGCCGACATCGACAGAAAGAAACTCCTTATTCACAAATACCAGACATTTGTGTTTTTTCATGGAAAGCGGTTCACTCGCGCCTTTTCCCCCCTTAAACAGTAACCTGATCAAAGCATTACTACACAAAATGACCTTGGCTTTGGATTTTTCGATACCAGCAATGACTTGAGGAAATTTGTCAAGACAACATTCCACTTAAAGAAGAATGTCCAAAGCTAGGGTAGACACTCTTGGCTAAGTTCATATTTCCCTTATTATTTTTCCTGTATAATAATCATGTGTCAACAAACAGTTGCCTCTCTCCACTACCACTTAATGAGAAACAGATTACCATTACAGTATGTACTCCAATGTTATTTTGCTTTCATCAACTTATGTCGTTTTATGATTGGAGTCTAATTTATAAGAACCGAGACGAGCTGCCAATATCCCCAGAAAAGAGCAGTACACCCCTATTTTTACTCGTGATCAATAACCATTGCCATAAAAATTTCATAGATGAGAATAACTGGAGCATGAAGTATGCAATGCTTTCCTTCCTCTGCTAGATGTCAAATGCTAATGTAGGTTAATGATTTCGTACGCCGTCCCGTCTATACTTGACTATCATCAGGATGTAAGATGTAGCGACAGGGATTAGAAGAAGAAATGCTACAAGCAGAATCGGATCATTTACTTCGCCAGATAATAAGGTGTTCGCCATGTATCGTATAAGTATTATAGTGACGGGGACAACAAGAGCGAAGAACGAAATCAGATAGAGTCTTTTTGTAAAGATAGAAAGCTTGTGTTCCTGACCAATGTAGAACCCGAAAATCACAAATGCTAATCCCATCATAAATCCAATTACGAAAAGGTAGACCGTAACCTCCTGTACTTGCTTCAACACTGCGAACCGGTCACTCATCATTGTTAAGCGCTCTACTACTTCTCCCATCTGAGTACTCATGTTTTCTAGTGAGTGTTCCATACGTGAGGTATTGCTGAATTCCTGAGCCCAAATTGGCTGAATCACTCCCGTCCCGAAGGAGATAAAGAGTATCACAAGAATCGGTATAGTTGTCGGTAACAATCATATGGTCGGTAGCTAGAAGACTATTAAACTTATTGTACCTATCTTGCCGTTTAATATTTTCAATATAATTTCAGCCTTTGAAATTCTTCATAAGAGTCTATGATGCAGAACACTTGGCGAATTGTGAAAAGAGCATCAAATGGATAATCAAATCCTATTGAAACACCATTAACTTTATTCTTTCACCGGTCTCGGGCGATCCCAGCGTCTGATTAGCCACAGGACAAGACATGACCAGTCATTCTTCATAGAGAAAGGAAATATTTAGAACAGGATTGCATTGTAGCACCTTCTCCGAAAGCTTAAGTGCGCCGAACTTGGTATTTGTGTCGTCATTCATTCTTACTATCAATATCTATGCATTGTCAACGTTAATGCAAGACAAATACGTACACAGGGGTAAAAACTTCTTTTAGTACGGGATCCATCCGTTACAGTATATTTCAATAATCATGTTATTTGCGTTCTGGCTATTGTTGATCTAATTAATTTTATTGCGTCTGCAAGTATCATGTTCCTAATAATACAAACATTGGTAACATTAAAATCAGAAGTTTTATTTGGATCATTTAAAGCTATTCCACCTACGAAGATAGTCAAAGAAGGGAATTTAGTTCTAATTTTTCTGATTAAATTCCTAGTTATTTGAATATGATCTGTTAACGTTATAGAGATCAGAATTGCATCAGGGAATATATCACTCAATGAATTAATTATCGAGTCTGCAGGTAATGAAGGGGAGGCATTATAAACTTTATACCCCTTAGATAACAAAACAGATTCTATAATATTGCATGCTAGGTTATGTCGTTCTCCATTTGGAGTACAGATAAAGATCCTGCCCTTATTACGACGAGTAGTAACACGAATTAATTGCCTTTCGTCAATTATCTTTATCAATGCGTTAGCTGTATTAACGCATACATGTTCTGTTGCGATATCAAGTTTTCCTTCTGCCCATTACTGACCCATATCGTACATTACTGGTTTTAGTAGATTGTCATAAAATTGAATCATCCCGAAAAGATTGGAATATTTATCATAAATCTTGATTAAACCTTGCAGGTCACCTGCAGAAAGCATCCTAAATAAATCTTGCCCTAATTTTTTGGTAAGAGAATTATTCTTCTTGCCATTGACAGTGCTATAGCGGGTTATAAATGAAATTATGGCTGGATCATCACGGTATTCTACAGGAATCATTTCTTGTGTAACTCGAGACACTTTCCCCAGGTACTTTACTGTCTCCTGTCTTGAGGTCCTATTCGTATGATCCCATATACTTTTCACCATGTATGCATAATCAATGCCTTTTACTGTTTTTCTCCGTATGTATACCAACTAATAAGAATTATGAAGTAGATTGCTATTTAAAATAATGGGTAAATAAAAATCATAGTGCTAAATCCAATAGCTAGGGATAAGCCAACCCTCTATTCAATCCAATTCTTAAAAATAATGTACATTAAATCACCCCGATACGTGCCTT
>WHTU01000260.1 GCA_009377575.1 Nitrososphaeraceae archaeon
ATCTTTCAGAAGTATGATGCCCATAATATTTATGGATATTGCCACATTGGTGCAGTTGAATTCCTATGCATAAGCGTGGGACTTTGTTAATCTATAACTAGTAACATAAGTCAACGGAATGCTGTCAGGTTTGTAGTATCAGCGAAGACATAATTCGTGCAAGCAGTCCCGAGCGAAGGAATGAACCTGATAGATATTGTTCTTGCCAACATGAGAGACTATTTTACTAAAATAAGAAATGCAATTATCGTTAGCATGCTTATCAAACAGACATAGTCAATGCTCTAGTTCTGGTTTCATAGGTTGCCAGTATAACTGTCACGTTGGAACTCGACGATAGCACCTCTTTCGCTACAACTCAGCTTTAAGCTGAACACGGGTATATCATAAAATACAGATATTATGATATTATGCTTTGTCTTCTATGTACCCCACATGCTTCAATGTGCTTATCTCTATCTCTCTCTCAGTCAACAATTTACCACCTGAGGGAGTACTTTCCATTCTGAATTGCTTCGTGAAATTGGCGTGGTGTAAGTACATCTATTACATTCTTTTCACTCCCTGGTTCAACTACATACCACGTATCCTTCCTCTGTTTCCAGACTGCATTTAGTGTTGTTCCACCAGTCGTAGACAATGAAATTACACTTATTGGGCCAGTATTGCCATTACCATAT
>WHTU01000261.1:0-266 GCA_009377575.1 Nitrososphaeraceae archaeon
AAGTAACGAACTGGCATCTAAGGTATAATCTTTAGACTTCAATACAATTCTTAGAACTTTACGTATGTGCAATAAAAGATCCGATGGTATTTTGTCTTCCTTCTGTTTTGCTATCTCGTATATTACTTTGGATATTAGGCCAGGTTGTAATGCCTGTTTTTTCACACCATTTCAGGCACTCCTGATGACGAAATCCAGGTCTACACACATTCTGTAATATTTGGATAGGATTATCGAAATAGTTTGTATTTTTTGAATAAAAGGAC
>WHTU01000261.1:276-680 GCA_009377575.1 Nitrososphaeraceae archaeon
ACACAATCTCGTCTTTTTTTTCACACCTCTCGAATTTAAGAATTGTCTACCTACTTAGGCATTGAATGATAAACAAACAGGACTTATCGCTTGAAAACGGAATAATAATACAGTGCAAGAGATGTCACCATTCGTGGACATACAAGGGCAAGAATGATTATTTGGTAAGTTGTCCACATTGTGGAACAAAAATAGGAATAAGAAAACTGCTGCTCGGACTTGATCAATCTGTATCAGGACTTTTAAAAACTGGACTTAGCGAACCGAGCCTGAGCCAGAATCAATGTCATAATTCTAAAGTTGTAACGTCTAGGAACGTTTGGGAGAACGACGATTCTGCACATGGATAACATTCAGTATAATAAGATTAGTAGTCCTCCTCCTGGAATGAGTTCTAGAAGAGT
>WHTU01000262.1 GCA_009377575.1 Nitrososphaeraceae archaeon
ATTCGGAGCAACAACAACAATCATTCCAAATGCAGGTAGTTCAGACATAGCGGTCTCCCAAAATATAGCATAGTGAGACGGGATACATTAAGCCGTACACAACTCGCGAGATACAACACAGAACGAACAATTAATAACAATCCAGTATTCTTTAAAGCAGCAACAAATGATAACAATCCAGCTATCTAGGTAAATATGTTATAAGACTCTTCTAGACCATCTGACGGTACCGATACTCGCTGTTCATGATTGTATGACGAATAGAGCTGACGAAGAAAAACTTTCTGCTACCTCAACAATCCAGGACGACGGTAGTATACATCACGAACATATAGGAGATGCGAGCAGACCAGATGTATCTCTTAATACTCCAAAGGCAGATGAAGCCAAACAGACTCCCATATAGGAGTGTAATGCTAAACTGGTAGTAGCTGAATTGTTGTATGATATCTCCATCAAGCTGTTAGTCATGACTAAACTCATCATATAGGGATCGCATACATCCAGCGATACTGGGCGGTCCGAACGTAGGTGAGTGTATTGCAAATACAGGTTGGGAACTCAGATGACACGCATCTAATTACTATAAAACACATTGATCATCCTGGAAGACATCGTGAAGACAAGACGGTACAAAATAACAGATCATATCAATTTGTAACAGATGATAACAACCGAT
>WHTU01000263.1:0-289 GCA_009377575.1 Nitrososphaeraceae archaeon
AATATGGAGGAAGATGATGAATGACGATGTACATTATTATTTCTTAACGAGAAAGATTGTGTTTGGTCATTTTTCTACATTAAAGTCAGAAATAATATTTATGTCTGTGTAGATCGTAATCCGTAGGTAAGCGTAAATATCATTTAATAATATCCTTTCCATACCATTTAATCGGTTTGACAGAAGGTTAATGCCAAAGAACTTTCTGTATCTAGCAATGGTAATAAGAATATTTTATTAGAATCTATCTGGCTCAAACATAACATATATCAGATTTAATTACTCGCAA
>WHTU01000263.1:298-678 GCA_009377575.1 Nitrososphaeraceae archaeon
TATTATAGACTAATACTCTAAACAATGAATAACAACAAATCATTAGCAATTGTTGCTGTAGCCGCAATAGCAGTAATGCTTGTTGCAACATCACTTATAGGTACCAATGATGCATTTGCCGGTAAAAAGAAATACGAAAAGAACCAGGCGATCTCTCAGGCCAATGCATGTGGTAATGGCATACTGCCATTGAATGTCGGATGTCAAAATATAGCATCACAGATCCAAGGCGATGAAAACGCAGTAGCTCAAGCAGCAGACCAGTTCTTCCCATAGATCTTAAAAACACAAAAACCTACAACAATAACTACTTCTTTTTTTTCATGTGCTCTCCAACTACTATAAGGATACGAAGGTCGACTCTGATAACTATGAATATA
>WHTU01000264.1:0-457 GCA_009377575.1 Nitrososphaeraceae archaeon
AGCTCTGGTTTTAAATCTATATAGTTAATGCATTAGAGCATTGGTCAAGACCGACTCTATGATTCAATTGGTAAATAAGACGTCTATACTTTTATACAAGAATTTGCAACGTAAGTCATGGAACATAAAAGTTCAAGTTCAAGACGAATGAGGGTTATTTGCTTATCGATAGGTATGGCAGTATTAATACTGCCCCTATCTTTCATTTTGACAACGATATTATCCATAAGCACACATGCTGCTTTCGCGTCTGATCATATGAGAACAGCATGGGATAAGCAGAGCTATTTGAAATTTGTTTCGACTACAATATCAAATGATTCTAGCTCTCTTGGCGGCGAGAATGCTACAATGACACAAATCCCTGAATCTGCAAGAGGTCCTCCAATCCCTGAAGAGGGTTATATAGTTGAAGAAATACGCGATAATTTGTATTGGGTGACAGACGGCTCTTACA
>WHTU01000264.1:467-674 GCA_009377575.1 Nitrososphaeraceae archaeon
GTGCGGCTGGAATCTTTCCAAAGAATGCAACCTATATAGCTCATCAAGCCACTGGATTAGAACTACAACGGGCAATGAGTTTAGCCAGTAACACTTCTGCAATTCCACCAGTACCTACGATAACTTTTCCAAATAACTATACATTGGAAGTTGGAAATCAAACTCTTAATCTAGATTACTATGGTGATAACCATATGCCTGGGAACC
>WHTU01000265.1 GCA_009377575.1 Nitrososphaeraceae archaeon
CAAGAATAGAGGAACTTTTAAAGTTACTAGAATATCTGGAACATACACCTTGGATGAAACAAGTCGATGAATGATGATGGCGATCACACTTTTGATATAACCTTTATTACCAATTAAGGTAATCATGATCAAGATGCCGATCAAATCCTTAATAATCTCAAATAAATGTGCCTCTCCGTGGGACTTGACATGTGTAATGTTCATTAAATGTGTTGTATATTTAGAAGTTCGTTAGTCAAGAACATTAATGCAAGAACTGCATAGACATCCTGAAAGCGTCAAATAAGTCGTCATGAGAAGTCGCTTCCTTATCTAACATTCAGTGTCTAGACTTTATATAGTTTAGGTGATATATTAGAGAAATGCCAACAATAGTGCATTTTGAAATTCCTTCAGATGACATTGAAAGATCAAAGAAGTTCTATAATGAGTTGTTTGGATGGAATATCGACAAATGGCCAGGAAGTGAGCATGCTGCAGACGATTACTGGATGATAACTACTGCAGACGACAAGGGAAATGAAGCATTACGTGGAGGGATAATGAAAAGACAGATGACAGGACAGCATGGAATTACAACCTATTTTGACGTAAGATCAGTTGAAGAATATTCTACCAAAGTAGAACGGTTGGGAGGCAAAGTTATATCCCCAAAAAGGCCAGTGTCAGGTAGT
>WHTU01000266.1 GCA_009377575.1 Nitrososphaeraceae archaeon
TCAATAGATTCAAAGTATGATATCTTTGACTGGAATGTCTCGTAGAATCCTTCTATCTTACCGTTTGTTTGAGGATGATGTACTCTTCCTAGTATATGGTTGATCTTTCTACTGACTAGGTACTGCTGGAATGTACTTATGGCGGCTGCCTTAATTTCACCTGAATTTGCATAGAACTGGCTACCATGGTCTGTAAGTAATTCAAGTGGTTTGCCATATCTAGCGATACAACCATCTAGTACAGTTATTGCATTATGTGTTGTAGATTCACTTGAATCTTCCTTTCGTGCTGTCGCAAGTACAATTTCAACAATGAAAGCCATCTTTTGTAGTCTAAATAGATCTTCCACATAGAAGTGAGAATTTGTAGACTCGACCTCATTTTCTTCTTCGACATTGGTCCTTTCATAGGGACATTGAAATCTGTTGACAACTCGACAAGGATATTCTATTGGACCATTTTCTTGTTCCCCATTATCCAAACCCTTGGCAACCAATCTATTGATTCCAATGAATATTGGATCGTCACCATCTGGGCTAAGTAGACAGTGAAAACACTTCACCCTACCATAATTGGGATTCTTTGTATATTCCATCAACTCGAGAAAATCTGAATCCCATTTCTTTACAACTTCTTCTTGCAGTCCTTGTTTTGATAGGTCTTTTGAAATG
>WHTU01000267.1 GCA_009377575.1 Nitrososphaeraceae archaeon
ATTGGTCCTTCGAGTTTATCAGCTGTAATCGTGCCATTTTCTGACACGTCATTCATAGGAGTATCATAGTTGAACAATGTAACTACTATCGGTCCGTTCTCGCCCTCTATGCCATAGTGTATGTGTCCTGCTGTAGCACCTTCTATGTTTGTAGCATTTACGGTATATGCTATAGGTTCGTCTGGTGAATCTTCTTCCAGCGGTATAAATTCAGCTACACCTGTCGCTTCTGTTTGGACCGGAGGTACCTCTTCATTGCCTGTTAAGTTTATTACGATATTTGGCGGTCCTTGTGCATGAGCTGGATTTGGTGAACCACTTGTTGTTACTATCACAATAAGGATTGCAAGTATTACAGCTGTTGTAATACTAAGCATTACTCCTCTCGATTCCATGGTCATTACGCGATGTGTACGCTAAATATTATTTAAAGATACTAGATACATCGATAGTATGGATAAACCAAATCAGTCAGTTAACCACTCAATAATCAAGGGATATTCGCAGAATTAGAGGACGATTTAAGGCCTGCTGATATGGCATAAACAGTTTGTAATCCTCAGATTGAAATACCTAAGAAGGTGACGTCTGTGTAGCTTTGCTTTTTCGAACCTATCTACCTACGGCGTCTATTAACAATTCCAGTGCTTTAGTGCTGCTACTGTAATATA
>WHTU01000268.1 GCA_009377575.1 Nitrososphaeraceae archaeon
GCCTAATCCTGACGAGTTAAGAATTATAGACGAAGGATTAGCTGCGATTAAAGGATTCAAAGCGTCGATAGGCAGGATGGTAACAAGAAAGAATTTAAAAACAGACTACATAAAAAATGTAAAGAATTATCCAAGGTTTGTTAGAAGGCTTTATGACTATAATCAAAAGTCTTCTTCTGGCGAACTAATATTGAGGCAACCAGGACAGAATTCATTATTGTTTGATTTAGCAGTGATAACTCTCTATCCAAGCCTCTATAAAATGGAAGAAATAACAAGATATCCACATGCCGATTTTTCATACTATAACCTAGATCTTCTTAGTACTAACATGGAGAAACCTTGCCAAAAGATCATAGAGATGATGGACGATCTGTTTTCCTTGGTAAAAACCGTTTGTAAGCCAGGTAGTAGCAATGTTCATAATCTTCCTTCTTGATTCCTTCCTTTCTAATCATCCAGTAAACAATCATACCCTTACTTATGTTCTCTTTAGACCAGGCTTGCGTACTCAAAATATTCTTTCTTGGTGCGGGCCCAAGGGTGTGTGAACCATTTTTGACCTTGATATGTTTAATTGGATCTAAGACGTAATAAATGGCATGAAATCAGATGGCGAAAAAAGGCAGAAGCATAAGAAAAGAGAAGTTCTTGGTGGTGCAGGCATGCG
>WHTU01000269.1 GCA_009377575.1 Nitrososphaeraceae archaeon
GGTTTGAGAAACTGTATTCGTACATTGGACACTTACTCCCACATCTCCTTGTCCACAGTAATTTGCCTGCGAAATAGTGAGGAGCCTTTTCTGGTAAACTTTTCCAAATGTGCTATTTGACTCTGCAAATATTGCGATTATCAAGCTCAAAGACAAAAGGGCGACGGCAAGAATAATCAGGTTCGTCATTATGTGGTAAATAAGTCGGACTGCAGATTTATCTGGATTGAGATAGATATAATATCAACTCTGTACTAGATCATTGTTATGTCATAATCCGATCAAATGAATTCTTTGCTACAAGCAGACTCTAATTTTAGCTGGAAAAACACATGAAAACATTTCAACTTCACTTCTGGTCTAAAAAGTTACCCAGAGCGCTTGCAAGGAGGGATCAGATCCTCAATAACGCGTAGGCGACCTCCCTGGCCTGAAGTACAATGGATTGAGCAGACTAGCCATTGTACTAGAGCAGAGGGTAATAAGTATTTACAATGCGTTACTGATACAAAAGAGGCAGTTATATCACATGAAATAATCTGTTAAACTAAATTAGCCTGTCCAATCCTGTTGTCAAACAGGCTATTGTTTGATACTATTTTTGTGTGCTTAAGTGTTGTACTTGCTAACATAGGTGACACTTTAGCTAACTATATGTGAACAAACTTTG
>WHTU01000026.1 GCA_009377575.1 Nitrososphaeraceae archaeon
GCCACAGTTAGGACAATACATAGTCATGAATATATCACAATGACATATTCTCCTTATTAAGTACTCTATTTAATATTGATGTAATTTGCTATCTGATTCAACGATAATTCAAGAGAAACTTCTCAGAGTGTGTGACCCCTCTATCGGTATCATATTTGCAAATTTCTTACCTGATTATTAGTATAAGTTATGAATAGGTATTTATCACAATTATTCTAGACCCAATTTTGAGTTGTGCTCGTCGATTCTGGTAAGGGATACAAAAAATACACTTAAAACAAAGGGAAAGTATAACATAGATTATGCAAAAAGAACTGCTAAAATTTATACTAGCCATTTCTGGATTTTTCGCTCTATTTGGAATAGGATATTTCCTAAACCAGCATTTTCGGTTTGGGTCTTGATAACCTAAAGAGCAGACACAATTATTTTGACTCTATCCTTATCCTCGTTTAGCCATAAGATCAAACCACATCTTCAATCCGACTCGTTTTCAACTCGTAGAAGAACAATTGTTCAAGTCACGAATTAATGAATGCATAACCTTCAATCACTTTAAGTATCCATTGGATATGTTGTAAGCAAGTTTAACTAGATGTATATGCACGAACTAGACAACCAGAATAGATTCTCAAAAGTAAGTTCTAAGAGGTAGGATTTTAAATGTATTGGAAGGAAATATTGTGCCACATAATGTGGAGGCGATCACCTCTACAATTGGTTTGCTGGTGCGCAGGTAACAAGACTTATCTAGTCGATTGATCGATTGTATTTTCTATCCATAATGCAGGAGATTAGCAAGACCATTCACTTCCCGAAATATGATACTACAGCCATCTCGGAAATAAATGATGGCATATACAGAATATCTGGATTTGCAAACGATTTTGGGATTACATACAATCAATTTCTTATCGCAGATAGGGACCCAATATTGATACATACTGGCCCCATAGGTAGCTATCATCTGATAGAGGACCGAATAAAAGAAGTTATGCCCTTAGAAAAGCTTGCATATGTAGCATTTCTCCATTTTGAAAGCGATGAGTGGGGAGGAATGGAATTTCTTCAAGCTCCAAAAATAAGGCTCGTTTGTAGCGATTTAAGTTCAAAGCTAAATCTAACAGGATGGTACAACGTCCCTGTGAATCACATTTCATTTTGGGATAATGAAACTCTAAAGACAGGTAACAAGTCTCTACGATTCATTATGACCCCTCATGTTCATCATTGGGACAGTATGATGATATTCGAAGAAACAACAAGATCATTGTTTACATCAGATTTATTCATCCAACCTGGAGATAATCATAAGGCCGTCATATCTGATGATCTATCAGAAAGTATGATTAATTTATACCGAGCAGTTGGCATATTTGCTAGCGAACAGCCAGTACGAAAGACTACAGAAAGACTTGTCAAGTTTAATCCAAGCATGGTATATCCAATGCACGGTAGTTGTTTAGATAGTTCAGTGTTTCCAAAGTACGTAGAAGCAATCATGAATAAGGATTTTGCTTATACAGATATGCTACTTGGACAAAAGTTGTTATGATTGCCAATAGGCTAATCGACGTCTCCTAAGCGAGAACAAGACCGGTGAACGAGTGTTAACTGCTTGACTAGATGAATTCATAGAAATCAGTTACAAATTAATGGAAACATAAGAGAACTGAGCAGATTAAAGACCGAATATTTTGGAGGAAGTAGAATTTGAAGGAGATTGATGACAATTATGATTGAGTTTTCTGTTACAAGCAAGTAAGGAGCCCTGTCTTTTGTATTACTAGATAATAGATTTGTGGCACCTCCTAACTGAACCTATTTATTTTATTGGTTCAAGACCTAAATACACTCTCCCTCTACTTGATGTAATTCATACATTATATTCTAAATCATACCGCAATTTTGTATGGGACATGAAATTATTCAAATGAATCATGATGCGGAAGTGAGGGTTGAATCTAGAGCTTATGAAGAATTTAAAGAATTCAATGGCAGAAAATACACCGGTATGAAAGTGGGGGGAAGTCACAAATGGTATTATGACAAAGGCACCTGGAACGAGAAAAAGATAACACCTGATAAATGGGAACTAACATATGCTGCCAATAAGAAGAGAGCTTGGGATGCCCCAGAAGGTTCAGGCGTTCCAGTCGGAACAGAATATCATTGGTATATTCTTGCGCATCAAAATGTCAGGAAACTCGATGCAAACAATTACGCAACTTCAATGACGGGAACCAAATACAAATTAGCGCATAAACGCGCTGGCAAATTAAACTGGAATACAAATGACAATCAACAAAGAAAGCAATTAATACAAATATTAGAGGATTTAATCGTTGAACTGAAGAGCGAAATAATCGAAGATGCTAAATAGACTACAATTGGAATAACCGCATACGTTCCACTTCATCCATCTTCTTTATTGTCCCTCTCTTTTGTCTTCAACATGATTGTTACCGTAATCCAATTTTGCATCGATCCTCTTCTGCAATTCTTGATATCGCTCATACTTTTTACTCCACTTTGAAAGCACGAACCATTGTCTTATTCCTATCCCTAGCCATACAAGAGATACTAGAATTGGAATAATTCGAGCTAAAGCGACTTGAGGAGGAATATGTGGAGCATCATCAAAACCTTCAGCGAACCCTCTATCTTCATTAAAGTGGAACGGCGATCCAAATAGTGCAAATGTAAGTGCAAATGCTATTGGTGGAATGATCATGATGGTCAGAATCATTATGATAAACATCTTCTTAGTCTTGTTTAACTGGGTGATTATACCATCCATTATCTGAAAGATGTTTTCTCTCGAAATGTCCCCTTTGTCAACCTTGTCTGCTTCAGCGGGGTCAGTCATAACGAATATCACCCACATCATAATATAAGAAATGCGGTAACTTTGTTACCTGATACCTACCTAATTCATTATACATTATCGTATCATAAACTATTATTATCTGTCAGTTTCACTCCTTGGAAAAAACTCTTCGTATGGTTCCAGAATCTCTCTGAGTATCTGTCTTCCTTTCTCTGAAGCCCTGTATTTTATTATTATCTTATTTCCCCAAGCTTCTTCTGTTCTTAATATTATTTCCTTTCTGACCATTTCTTCAATTATTTCCCTATGCTTAACGTTATTTAAGCCACAATAGCTCATGAGTTTACTTTGATTAAGCTCACCATATTCGTAAAGTTTCAACAGAACATCTTTCCTTATGTAAATCCTATCTCTATACTCATGGACCAAGTTGACTCAAATGCCGTAGTGTTCACTACTACTGATTGGATCTTAGATACCATAAACAAGATCAGACATAACTTGTGAAAATGATGGATGTAGGAATAAGGACAAGTTTGATTCTGCTTCGAGCATGATCTATTATTCTATGGGACTGCACATATAACATTTACTAATACTTTATTGATGTTGCTCATGCCAGAGAATTGGTAATCGAGCATTCAGTAGCTGTCCGATTAGCCTTGGTTTGCAGTTGTTTTGACAAACACAAGAATTTTGCCGTTGATCTTATTCCGAAACTCGAACGCCGAAGAGGATTTGTTTATTAAAGCATTAACTTCTTCGTCACTAAGTTTATGATCAATCACGGTAAGAATGCCGTCTGATTTAAGTACTCTATATAGCTCTCTTATGATTCCATACGGGTTATGGAAATCGTGAAGCACATAATATAGCAAAATTATATCGATGCTTGAATCTGGCAAACCTGTGTTGCCACCAGTTAGAATAATTTTAATATTCTTAAGTCCTCTCTTTGATGCAGATTTCTGTATCTGTTTTATCGCCAGTGGATGAATATCTGCTGCAATGACCGTTCCATTTTTGCCTACCATCTCTGCGGCTGCCATTGTGAAGCTACCTGGTCCACATCCATAGTCTAGAATTGATACACCGTTTCTAATACCTTCTATCTTGTTTAGAATCTTCCTGGGTCGTAGGAATGCATCCCGAAATTTCAATATAAAGTACATGGATTTGAAACTGAACGCACTCATGGGTTTGTCAGACAATTGGTAGAGATTTCATTTCCTGTTTATTTACAAGTACATATAGGAGATTGGCATCCAAATCAAGTTTGTCATCGCAACATCCAAACTTGTTGTAGCGGCTAAATACCTCCATGACAGGGTTTCCGTTCAGTTTGATTTTACTCATGAAGTAATACAGGCATTACAATTTATAAATATGTAAGGGAGTGAAAGTATAGTTATGAAAGTGCGGTAGCCGTTAATAGAGGGGAGCACAAGCAATATTTTTTAGGTCACCTCACCACGCAATATGTATAGCTTTAGGTTATATCAGATACTACAAATAGAGATCATTATATGATTAAAAACATGATGACACCTTCTTCTTAGCGTATACAGTGTCCAGAGATTTAATTTTTCTGTAGTGCAATATCACTTGTACAGCACTTTTTACAATATCTAATAGTCATCAATCTGGAATTCTTATTTTTGTTATTCCTTATTTGTAAGACAAGTTGATGTATTATGTAAAAATAGGCACATCCTTATTTCAAATGATCGATAGATTTGTTACTGATACTCTTGATAGAAATGAATTGCCCCACAGGACTATGCAATGTTTTACTTGATAAGAAACTATGCTGGTCCGGAAAAATCTGCATGTGCACGGAAATTATCTTATTATCATCGTTCCAATTCATGGCGCAACTCTTCAGTTAGTCTTTGGGTTTCCTGGGGTCTTCCAAAATACTGCACTCTCGTGTTTTGAAATGCAGTGATGAGCCAATGTCCATTATTAGGGTCCACTTTCTTTACAACGATTGTATGGATTGAGTTCCGTTCGGGCTCAATATCCGTTTGTCCATCCATTATTGTTCCGCCAACTGCATGCATAATAGCTACATCCGGGGTAAGGAAACGGATATTTCTAATCTTTCCTACAAGTCGGCTGCCTTTGAGGAAGGTATCAAAGGGTTGCTGATGAACGCTTGCTATATTTTGAAGCCCCTTGAGATGAGTACCGTCAAAGTCCACCAGATCACCATCTTCAGCAAATGGTGCGGCAAATATGCTACCACTTCCCCTGTTCCATCCATCAATCATTTGAAAATAAAGAGTACTTATAGCCATTTTATCATCATCAGCCGACGATTCCTGGACTACTGCTTGGGTAATTTGTAAAGATCTAAGGCCCTTCCATGCCTTGAATAGTGGTTCGTACTGTGTAGAGGTGAGCCCAACCCAGACCGAGCTGCATCATAAAAGTGAGATCATCACGAATTGCCCTATGTTCTATTATTTTTCCATCATTACCAATCCTATGTATATGTATCGCTTGATATGCAATTTTGCGTCCTGTGGGAGGAATAACAAAGAAATTTCCTAAGTGTTCTCCGGTTACGATCAAGGTCGAAATAACCTCATTTTCTGATGCAATGATTTCTAGCTCCTCATAATGAAGATTAGGAAAAGCAGTTCGCAAATACTTAACAGTATCTATAAACTCTTCTGGTCCTCTCAATTTTGATCTAATCGGATCTACTTGCGATTCATGGTTAAAATTGTGTGGACTTATAAATTCATGGATCCTACTTATATCGCCAGAATTGAGGGCTTCAAGAGCCTGTCTTACAACCATAATATTGGTTTCTTCTTCTATTTCTCGTTCTGTTTTTACTCTTGATTCCTGTCACCTTATTACTACTTTCTTTAATATCTAACGTTGATCTTTTTTCCATTTCAAATCTATCATAGTAATGTTTTTGAATGACAAAAAGTTAATGAGAGCATATATATACATTTCAGACAGATCATGCTAAAATAAGACTATTTGTTTCTCATAGCTATCACAAATGGTCAAATCGGGTGGCTAGCACTTTTCCTTTCAGAAGCAAGGCCCACTAAAATTGGTATCAAATTCGTCATGCTTTCAATCATTGGATATTTTTCTATAATGTCGTATTATTTCTTTGGTTTCTCTGTTGAATATTGGTTTATAGGATCAATTTATCTTTACAAGTTTTTATCAATTACCACCTACCAATAATCTCCTGATTAGGTCCAATCACTCTTGACAGAGAAAAGTTATCTCTTTCATCTTTTCGAATTATTAGATTGAAATCTGTAGTTTTCAATGTTGAAAAATTGAAATAAGAATAATAGTCGGAGATACATCCACAATGCAATTCTATCTCTTCTAATCAGGTTTAATTCTAGGATTAAATCACTAGAGTCCGAATATAGATATCACCAGCCGGTCGATAAATCTCCGTTCTTTCGAGCCAAGAACTTCGTATATTTTTGGGAATTGTCACTCTTAAATTGCATCCGTCTTAGGAGATTCATTACTTCTGTGAGAAAAGGCATTGAACGATTTGTAGGTCTCAGCCCAATAATAACTCCACATTTTTTCATATTGTAAACACTGCTCATAATACACGGAAGAGAGTCTACTAGACAACGATAAGGTGTCTACGCCTAATTTGACAAACGAATACCAGGACTTTCCAATAATATCTGAAACTGTATACAAGGGATAGTTTTCAGAACGATAGATGTTTTTTTCATTGTTAATCTCGTTGTCAATTACCTTGACATTCTCAGTCGGAGCTGATTCATTTGATGATACCGTACCCTGTTGTATTGGGTCTTGGGATTTAGGTGCGATATTCTTGGAGTCTTCTTTATCAATCGATTCATCTTCTGTTACAAGGGAGTTTGCATTTACGCAGTCAACATGAACCTTCACTTCTGTGACAAATCCGCAGGAAGAGCATTTAAAATTCAATGCTTCTTTGCATAATTCGCAGTATGAAAATGGAACAATTGATGATCCGCATTTGATACAGTTAGTAGCGCCCAATGCAACACTTTATCGGTTGACTTACTAATGAACCTTGTGCTATTCTTAGTTCACTTAGGAAACCTGATAAAAAAGATCCATTGCTGGATGGATTAGAATCTAAAGCCAACGCTTAAACTCTTGCCAAGTTCTTCAAATACTCGTACAATCCAGTATTAGAACCTAAAGATCACCTAAAAGAGTATATCTTTATACAGATAACAAATGTATCTCAAATAGACATACGGTATAATTATACCACTTCCTCCTCTTATAACTTTCCTATACAGTAGTTGGAATTGCGAAAGTCTTGATGTATCTGTGACAGACAAGCATAATGATAATCTGGAGCCGACGTTTAGGTCATGCAAACTTGTTAGTCATCTAATCAGAGAATAAATAAGTACTATCATCGTTCTATACGGTAGAGGATGTAGACTGGGATCGATTGATTATGAGAAGACCCGCGTTATACATTATGATAAGTTTGAGAATATTCTATCACCTAAAGTTGCAGTTTGATCCCACAGAAAACACAATTTTCAGAGCTATCGAATATCCAGAAATTAGCATGCTTCCTCCATATATCCTGGCTTTTGTTGGCTAATCATTTTTGACAATCCATTCATATAGTTTTTGGCAAATGTAGTAATTGGTTGCGAGGAGTACCATATACAGCCGAGAACTTTACAATCATGACAGGTTCTGGCAATGTCCCATTGGGGAGCGCTCCAAATTTCTTCTATACTTTGCTCAAGTAGATTGTAAGTATTTTGTGGACTATTAAATTTCCAACATGGAACCAGGACTGTACCATTACCATTAACAAAGATACTTTTCCACACTCCACACTCATCAAAAAGTCCCCTTCCATGTTCTATTATTTGCTCAAAGTACTGTGGCGGGATCATTATTTGAGGAGAAAAGTGTTTTCTTCTATAGTCAAGGATACTTTCGCATACCCTGACCATTGTCTGTCGATCTGGAAGTAGGGAATAACTAACATCAGATCGATCTTCCACAAAGGTAAAAGAAACAGCATTGGAGCCCAATTCCTTTGCTCTTTCAAAATAAGACTGGTTGATGAATTCCTCAGTATTATATTTAGTTATAACGCTATTAAAGTAGTGTGGTATCTTATAGTCAGCCAAAAGATGTAGATTATTTATTATCCTACTATATACTTGTGGAGAAACGCCACGTATTTTGCAATACGATTCTTCGTAGACAGAATCAATGCTGCAAGTGACAAACTGAATATATTTCTTTAATTCGGCAAGATCAATGGTGTGAAGTAATGAACAGTTAGTGATCAGTGTAATAGGAATTTTTAGGTTGTAAATGTACCGAACAAGTTCCATAAAGTCAGGACGACTAGTCGGCTCACCTCCTTCGATGATAGACCAAATACAATATTTTGAAACCTTATCAAAGATTGATTCCCATTGCTCTGTAGTCAAGTCATTTTTCCTTGCCACGTCAATTTGACTAATCTTATCAGGATCTCCAAAAGGACACATAGGACAATAAAAATTACAGTAATGGGTTAAACTGAAAACTGCAATTAATGGACGCCTTCTTCCTAAAACTCTGTTGCCCGACCAATTGCCTAAAAGCTTGATTGTACGTATAGTGTCGACTGGCATTAGGTTTACAATATCATAGCAGCATATTAAGTTGCTGTCGTTATTGGTTGGATTTGTGACATTTTACATCTTAATTCAGCATAAAATTTGAACTTCTGAGTTTCCACTAATCCAAAGTATGCTTCATTTTGCGTAGCCATAAACCTTCTTTTTCAACGTCAAGGATTACTTTCCCAGACATCTTCTGCAACTGACTATTATCCCGTTATACTAAAGAATCCCAACATTAGACGAGGATATGATTTTTCCATACAATTCCAAAGTTCAAAAATTCCTTTTTATTCTAGTGCTCCTCAAACATGAATATACGATGACTCAGTCAAAGAAAAGACCTGATGGGATTACGATTATAGTTATTCTAGCCATAGTTGGTGCCAGGCCTTGTATTATAATATGTCTTCCCCCTTATTAGTGGAACAAATATTATCACTGTCATCAACTAGTCAAAATGCAAACTGGTATAGATACAGTAAGGATGAGGATGAGACATTACTCTTAGATGAAGCCGAACAGGCGTATAATAGGATTGTAAATGCCATTACAAATGACTTCATTAATGGGATGCCAACCGATATAGAGTCAGCATATCATATACCACAAGTACCTAACGTAAATGATGATCTGTCTACGGCAGGAGGGGGAGCCAATCACGAAATTTTTGATACTAGAGACTTGTCCCAGGTTAATTTCTTGTATAATGATATTACATTTCAAGTTTATCCTGGTCTAAAAATTACAAACGAGCGAATTAGTAAAACAAATAACCGGCTAAGAGAAGATGAATCAGAATCCTGCGATCTTCTTTACCTGATGGCGATGAATGATAACCCATCACCTCTGTAGGTATTTGTTTGTCGGCACATATGGAAAAGCAACATTGTTAATTATAATATGCATTAAGTATTCAAAGGGATTTTGTTACTGCCGATTTTGTCCCACTACTTAACGCCATTGTTATCTATTCTTAAGGACCACTAATTTAAATACTCATTTAGCAGAGCCTGGCAATATTAAACCCTGTAATAAAGCTTAGTCTGTGGAATTGTAACTGATCCGTATGGGACTGATGGGAAAGCTACTATCACAGAGCTTTCTTGAATAATACAGATTACTTAAACTAGTAAACTAGGCATGGCAATAAGTGAATTAGAATAAAGAGAGTGAGTAGTCAGGAATCGAACACTGAGGAGGATTACAGATCTGTAGGCCTTACCCCAATACCAATTCTACTCAAGTTAGTATTCGCATTTTCCATATTTAAATCTCAGTATCAAAAAGATAAGTTTGCGTCGCCTTACAATCGATTAATTTTAGTTAGTTAGAAAGGCAAAGTTTGCTTTACTTGAGAAAGGTCCTTCAGTGTTAAATGTGAAAGGAATAGAAGGGAAATTAGAGGATACTCGAAGCCTACGAATAAGTCAATGATTCTAGCGACCCTAACTTATTTTGCAATAATGTTATATTTTACATCTTGTGCGAAAGCTGGTTCTACACAACCCACATCAGGACAGCTCAGACTTGATCTGTAATGAACCGTGTGATTGCCTGCTGTAAGTGGTTCAGTTAATATGTAAAACCCGTCAGCTACAACTTGGGAAGGTCCTCCTTCCGCTACTCCAAAAATTCCATTGTCAGGAAAAATGACTTGAAAAGGTTCCGTGGGCTGAGTTCTATATTTAAGGAGATCGTCGTACGTATATTCTTCATTATCTATCTTTAGATACAGACTGTTAACGCCATCCTGGTCCTTCTTTGCAGCATCACGTAGATCCTCTACGGATGCACCAGGGATCTCTTTATCAGACATCTCTACTTCCATTACTGGTATGAGAAGACCCTTGCCTGGGGGAACAGTGCAGATTCTTTCAACCTTACCCTCTCCAGGACTTAAATAAAAAACTGACGAATTCGTATTAGATTGACCCATCAAACACTTATCTCCTGTGTTATCTTCCATGGGGAAGAAAGAATAAGAAAAGTACAGGGCTTTATACCTTTGCCACACACCTGATCTCGATCATGAGTTCAGGAAAAGCAAGATGCTGAATTTGTACTATAGTACTTGCAATGACAGGAGTACCAGAAAAGATTTCTTTTCTGCATTTGACGGCCGCGGCAAATGCTGCATCCATATCAGTGACGCACAATCTTTCCTAATCTGCTGCTTCAGCTCTTAGTGCTAGAGGAAAAACTATCGCCTCTTCTTCTTTGAAATGTTTTCTTAAGTTACTTACAAATTCATTCAAGTCATTCCTTGCTTGTTCATATTCATCTGGATCTGAAGATGTAGATACCTTCTCGATCGTAATTATCCTATTCTTGAGGAAATTCATCACCCAATTGTGTTCTTGTATAATCTTGATAGATTCAGCAGATTCTTCTTTTGCTTTATGCATGATAACCCGCATTAGTCTTGCCTCTTCTTCAACTGCATGATGAATGATTTCGTCGCTAATGCTTCGTATTATTTCTGACGCAAGAGTAACGCTATTATCCTCAATACTTGTTTTTACTTTGACCAAGTTCGATTCAAACTTCCTATGCTCTGATTTTAACCGTTTAATCATTTCTGGTATCGGTTCATCAAAGTTTATCTTGCTAGCGGAAGCCATGATATCATTTTACAACTACTCCTACAAACAGATATTCTATTTATTGCCTTCTTGTTGTTGTTTTGATTTTGCGCGAATGCTTCAGTGTTTATGATTATTATTGATATGATGCCTGCTAGCACTATTAATGTCGTCATCATCATAGCTGATGTATGTATGAGAGGCATAATGAATGGAATGATCTATAAACAATATAAGTGTCTTCATTACATGCATATTCGCTATTTGTAAAAACAGTGCCTAGTTGTTTTTCTTATTTCGATACGTCAGATAGAATTAATGAATAAGTGGATTTAAATATTCATAATTCGCTCGCTTATTTGAACAATTTTACTCACACCACTCAAAATATTCTCTTAATTCTTTTAATTCTCTTCGCTTAGTGTAGTTCGGATAAATTGGATTTACGTAATTGCTGACATCACTAATTCCGTTAGTCGGTGGATCAAGTTTACCAGGGCCGTCTGGAAGAAGTCCCTTCCAGGTTCGAGCAATAATACATAGATTGTCCTATGAATCATTTGGTTCCTATAACCTTGAAAATCGAAATACCAATGATCTGGATTAATTTGGTTAGAATTCCTCCTTGGCAACTCTGCTCTGACATATTTAGCGAGATGATTATTCTTGACATCTAACTTACATCTCATACAATGCTTTCTCATTCCATCACGATGGCCGTGATCTATTGCGACTTTATGGAACTCGATACAGAACCCATTTATTTGGTTGATTTCATGTGCTATCGCATCCAAAGTACTCGCAAGATTGACAATAATATTTTCCATCATACCTCTTTTCAAGAGTGTTTTTGCGTGACTTGGGCCAAGGTTATACGCTTTGTTCAAAACTACCACATGGAAAAAAGCTAACTCGAGTTTATATTTGACAGTACTATGGGCAAGTAATAAGATCTTATTATTAGCAAAGTTTGCATTATTTTTAATTTTGTCGTCAATTTCCTTCCATTTGGGCATCGAGCTAGTCAGTACGTTATCGATATCTTCGCCGAAGGTTAAGCCCATCAAAACGCATCAAGAAGCATAATCCATGAGTATATATGTTATGCATCCTATGACTAAAATGATCGCTATAGTTATCGGAAGTCTATTCCATATTGAAAAGTTAACGTTTTACAGTTATTGACGACCTAAAATTGTGGCAAATATGTGTTAGAAGTAATCTAATAATCTCCATGAAATTCTATTGTAAGAATATCATATCATCCATTAGTACCGTTCCTTCCTTCAAACGGAGCATAAAGATACAATCTTTTATGAAGGCAACCTTGCTACTTTAAGGATTGTGCCTAATACCGTTTTCGTTACAGAGCTTAAATAATTCCAGTCGATAAGAGATGCAGTATCAGAGGTGTCGTGATAATGAGGATTCAGATCTTCCTGACCCGAACCGTCGTAAGCTCCTATTACTATAGAGCCTTCTTCCTCAAAGGGTTCGTAATCACTATCATAAATCGAGTCTAATCTATACTGCAAACCCGCATAACGTGACATCCCTCACATTATATTTCCAAACTTTACAGAATCTGCATCATTCTCTCTGACTTTATTATAACGCAGTTTAGTATTGTTGTCTCTTTCAACTATCACTGATCCAGGATTTAGTTGAGGATAACCAACCATATCCAAATTTATGAGTCTATATTTGGAGACATTATTATTTTCTTTCAGAAATTTTGCATAGTGCTTTGAACCCAATAACCCTTGTTCTTCGCCCGAAAAGAATACAAACTGTAAATTGCAGTATAGTTTTTGTTTGTGAAGTATTCGAACTATTTCTAAGATGGCGCTCACTCCACTAGCATTATCATTTGCTCCGGGAGCTCTTGAAGTAGAATCACGAAGCTTTTTCACCCTTGAATCATAGTGAGTGCACACAATGATAACACATTCATTATTAATTCCGTCTTTTTTACAAACAATATTTTTTAAATCATAATCATCACCGTCTATGTTCTCTCTATACGTATGGAAAGAGACGTCTTGGTATCCCATAATTTTAAATTGGTTCTTTAACCATTCTGCAACTTCATTGATATATTTCGACCTGGTATACCTAGTATGGTATGACGAAATTGTTATTAGATTAAATTTTATATTATCCGAAGAAACCTCTCTTAACAACGATTTAATTGCATCGTCGACTTCTAGTTTTTTGGTGGACATGGGAACTTGGGTGGGTGAGGGACTGGTCTAACATAGGTGGCCTTTATTTTATACAGTAGTGGATAATGTCGAGATCCACGCATATGAATTTACGATATATCAAGACGCATTTATGCATTTCAAAGCTCATGCAATACATCTAATCCACAATACTCAAGTGTACCACCTAAGATTAAACATGAGGTAACACTAAGGCAACAAGGAAAACTGTAACAAAAATGCCTTCTCATCTTGAACATATCTTGATATGTATCACGGTTGGAAGCTCATACAGATTCGGCATTACGCAGATAATCTACAATGTTGTCGTGGGTATTTAACTACCCCACGAATTACTAGATATGGCTCACGTATGTTAGAAGTAGCTTACTTCACATATTTCGATTGGATTATTTTCCTTTTTGCGGCTGGGAAGAGATCTATTTTTTTAAATTACTCTGGACTATTGTCGGTAGAATACCATACAAGGTATGTATCTGGAGCAACTCATCTGTTATGATTGGTATTGATATTATTAGTATTTCTTAAATATATCTATACAGCGTATTAATATACATGTCATTTGGTTTTGGAAAGAATAATAACTTATCAATAGAATCACTTGATAATGATGATTTACAAGAGATTAAGAAAATTCGTGAGATGTTAAATCCATATGAAGAAGTACTCGTTGTTGCACGCCAATCCCGTGTGAGACCTGGTGGTTCAGCTGTTACGCCCAACATAATCTATGCGACAAATAAGCGAATAATCATTAGAGATCCTTACATGATGGGGATTAAGGAGAATATAATAGATATTCCATACGATGTCATAACAAGTGTGAAACTCGATAAGGGATTATTATCATCTACCATAAGATTCGAAGCCCCTGCATTGGTAGGTTCAAAACGGCTCGGAATGATTGATGGAATAGTAGGTGGAGAGAATGACCATGAGGGAATGATTGAAGCAATCCCAAAGAGAAAGGCAGAAGATGTAATTCAGGTAATTCGATCTGGAATGCATCATACCGGCTATACCCAAGATGAAACTCAAATCGCTTCTCATCATCAACCATCTAATATTAATAATCAATCTTCAATTGCAGATGAACTAACAAAGCTAGGGAAGCTAAAGGAACAAGGTATAATTACTGAAAAAGAATTCGCTAAACTAAAAAAAGACTTGCTTGATAGGAAGTCTCCAGTCCAATAATAAGAGTTCAATAATATGCCAAGATGTATCTCATTTTTCGCATCTTCGATTCTGTCGATTATCTTCATTATTTTCATCACTGTGTCCATTTATAGTGTTCACCCTTTGTTGTCTCAACAGCCACCACCGACAAATTCTAATTCCTCTTGGATGACAGGCGCATCTATTCCAACAGCCCGATCTGAGATTGCTGGGGCGGCTTTAGATGGAAAGATCTACGTTGTTGGTGGGTTTGATAACAGTGGAAGAAGCAGCGATTCAGTCGAGGTTTATGATGTGATTGCCGACAATTGGACAACAGGAGAATCTTTACCTGAACCATTAGACCATACAGCAGCAGCGTCATTTGGTGGAAAACTGTATGTAGTGGGAGGCGGATATCTGAACAGAGCTGGCCTTTCAGATAAATTATTCATATATGATCCTTCTACTAAAAGCTGGACTGAAGGAGCAAATCTTCCTAGCGCTCGTGGTGCGCTAACGGCCAATTTCGTCAACGGAATTTTGTATGTAGCGGGAGGAGTCGATTCAACTGTCACCTTAACTAGCACCCTAGCCTACGATCCAGCAACAAATATGTGGACGGAGAAAGCACCAATGCCAACTGCAAGAGAACACCTTACGTCTGCAGTAGCTGATGGCAAGCTATACGTTCTTGGCGGAAGAAGTGAAGGCATGTCTGCTAACGTCAACTCTAACGAAGTCTATGATCCAAACACAGATAGTTGGATATTACTAGAACCAATGCCATCCCATAGAGGAGGCCTAGCCTCTTCAGCAATTAACGAAACGATATATGTCTTTGGCGGGGAAGAACCTTCTGGAACATTTGACAACAATGAAAGCTATGATATAACAACTAACAAATGGGATCAGGGGTTGGCAATGCCAACTGCTCGACACGGTTTGGTAGCTGTTGCTTACGACGATAAAATATACGTTATCGGTGGCGGTCCAAATCCTGGAGGCTCAAGGAGCAGTGCGAACGAGATATTTCTTCCTCATTGATAATCAATAGCGGTATTGGGACTGCATTAAACACAAAAAATACAAGAGCAAGTAATTTCTCTCAGCATACACTTTTAGGCCGGCAATTACAAGTTCATTTCCCACAACCCAAGCATTATGTCCAGGTGGAGTTAAAGCAGCATCTACAGGATCAAATTCTTCTTCAGCACAATCATTCATCACTACTTCAATCTTGCCAGAAAAATGGCGTACTGAGTATGTGGTGCTTGACATATTCAAACTAACTAAAAGAAAGTTGGGTTTTATGGAACAATTATTCCAGAAGCAGACAACGCTTCATTGACTTCATTCATTATCGCTTCTACCAATTGGCTTGTCGGATCGGAATCTTGTTCAGTTGTTGTCTGCCCGCTGTTAACGTCGTTAGAATCGGTCGAGTCAGTAGAATCTTCTGTGGCTTCATCTGATTCTTCGCTGGGTGTTATAGCTTGTTGGTTGTCACTGCCAGGGCCAGTATCATGTGAACTATCTATGGCATCATCATTACTACCAAATTTTTCTGGAGCTGGAGTAATCTGTGCAAACACTGACGTCTGAGTATCTGCAGATACGCCAAGAATGTTTGTGCATATTAGTAGAAGTCCGGATAATATTCCATATTTAATATATTGAGTGTGCATCATATTGTTTGTAAAGTATACTACATTGACAAATCTATATTTCAGTTGATTAGGTTTTATCTTATAATTATACTATAATTGATTTCACTTTTGTCTTTGTATTTGTACGCTGATCTCCGATTCCATGTATTGCAACTTATTTAGATGTTTAGCTGTTTTCGCAAATGGATTACTTGCAGAAAGTTATTATTGGTTTCTGCTATCTCCATAGCGCGTACTTTATCGCCATATTTCAGATCAGAGAGACTCCCCAAAATGCTTTCGAATATATCTATCTCATTCATAAGGACGTCTGAATCTAGAAGGTTATTCAATTCATTAAGCTTCAAATGTTGAGTTTGAATTCTTTCCTTGAGTCTATTTTCAAATTCAATAGTATTTACTAACTCCAATCGCTGATCTGAATTTATCGTCCCGATATAATAATTTGAGCTGAGTGAGGAGAGGGTGATATGTACCAGACAGAGAATAGATGACATCAGCCCCGTCTCGGCAATGGCAACATTTTGCTATAATGGTGTCGTTCATCAATGCACATAGTTCAGTGCGATAATTATTCTGGATATCCAAGTCACGCACTAGATGTCTTTCTTTATCTTCCTATTTCTCTAGATGTCTTTCTTTATCTTCCTATTTCTCTAGATGTCTTTCTTTATCTTCCTATTTCTCTAGATGTCTCTCCTGTTATTTTGAAAAAATAAATATTGTTAACTATTGTTAACTATAATGCGTATATCTTATCTTTTGAAAAAATAAACTATTGTTAACTATAATGCGCTTCATGTAAGCGCATCGCAGCGGCTTGCCTAACAATACAATAATGATGAGTACAATAGTAATGGATGAAGGTTTTAGACCGAGAAGAGTAGAACAAGTGGTTCATAATATCCACTCAGAAGTAAATGAATGATATTAATCAGTTATACTCAGATGAGAAATCTGAGTTCTCTTATAACTGTGGTAGCCTTCATTATGATGGTTCTCCTTTAAAATAAAATTGGATTGATTTCGCCCATATCATTGCAGGCATTTATATTTTATATCCTTATCATTAATTCTGTATCATATGGGGAAGATGAACATTGTAATTACGAACAAGACCGAAAAGCAATTCAGAGATGCAGTTGCCCGTTTTAAGGGAAAGAAAAAAGGGAATATCAGTGAAGCATTAGAAGAAGCGATTGAGTTATGGATTGAGAGTTATAATGCTGCAATATTTCCACAGTAGTTTGTCCACTTCATCGTGAATCAGAATCCAATGAGAACTTGTTGATCCGTATCGTGACAACTTAATACTCTAAATGATACGTGCGAGAGGCAATCTACCACAACTCCTCCATTCTCTCTATAAAACATCATTAGGAGGTAAATTGGCATTCCTAAGCAAAGTTGGAATCTTCTAGACGGGCATAGGAGTGGATGGAAATTCATCAGACTGGTTTGGCAATGGCAACCTAGTAAATAATCCAGTCTCACATCGTAGATCCAAAGGTTAGAAAATGAAAGGTCACAGCGTGCGGTAGAAGTGTAATCACAATCTTACGCAAAATTGCAGCAGCATGTAAATAAAGCATCGTACCTTATCGCAAGCAAAATAAGCGTTGTCGCAGACATGGTTTGAAAGTTCCATTGCTAAGCCTCTGGGACGAGGTTATTCTCGGCTAGCCATAGCCAGCTCTATCGCTTTAGCGATAATGGTATTATTTTATCCTTTAGTGGTTGGGTCATATTTTCAGCCAGACGTCTATAGGTTTCAAGACCGAACTACCTATCACCAGTATTTTGAGAATAGAAGCATTTTAGAGATTTTATCCGTGGTTTCTGTCCCTCTAGTCATTTCTGCTTTAATCTTGAACAGGAAGATCGACCATAAGTTACTGCATCTAGATTCAAGTCTTATTGCTACCAACTATTTCTTGATATACTTTCTGATCCTGGCGTTATGCTCTATTTTACTTTCATTGTCCGAGCCAAAAGCTGATAATTCGGAAGTACTAAACAACTAAAGGCATCAAAGCCCATACAAAGAGGTATTCCAGAATAGAAAATATTCTACCACGTATAAAGAATAGATTATTCGATTTATCAAAAATGCATCTTATAAGAAGGTGGCACCTGTTATCTCAATTTGATGAAAGTATGCATGACAAGGTCGAACTATATTTGAAGCTTTGGTTTGAATCATTGACAGAAGTAGATGAGGAGACTAGAAATCTATTTCTCTTTAATATCAAGACTGAAATAGAGAACCAAATTATGATGCGATCTCTTGGACCATAGACTTATGAAAAGGCGAGATTCTATAATAGAGATGACTATCAGTCAATCGTTTTGGAAGGACTATGCACCATGTGCTCGCTGCTTTAATGTTAGGTTGGATATATTGTTACTATGTAATAGATACGCTGCGGAACCGTTTAGAAAATTAAATGGATTTTCTGACCCCTCTCGGATCTTGGCGATAAGGTGATCCACTCTCATATGGCTATCATAATGATCCAAAACAAACCTCCTAAAGCTGTTCAATCTTAAAGCATATTCTTTAGCGGTATGCTTACTCATTATCCACACCGTGGACAGATAATCATTTATTGAGTTCTGCAACACAGTAACTTATACTAAGTTAGCTATAAACCTATAGTATTGCTTATTTTTTAAGCATATTCAATAGCGGTATTGACTCTGTGGGTTCGAATTCCAAGAGGATGATATTGTTATTGCAAATTTAAACTGGGTACTAGAAAAACCATCCAGAGATAAGCTTTATCTCCAAAACGCAAGTAACGAATAAAAGCCGAGGTTTGATCAGATAGGTCGCAATCCGATAATATCAAATAAAATGTGTGACGGTTCAGTTATTTTACTATCATTACAGGGCATGGTGAATAAGTCACTACGGCGGAGGCAGTACTTCCCAGCAGTAACTTCTTGAAGCCTGATCTACCTCTCGTACCCATTATTATCAGGTCAACATCTTCAGATTCTGCGTATTCAATTATTGTTCCATCAATAGACATCTGGCTATTGATGAGTTCGGTTTTTAATTCTACATTGTTTAGTTTTGCTTTTTGCTCTAGGTTGTCAAATCGCTGCTTAGATTCAAGTATAATCTCTTTTTCTTGAGGAGATTTTAGTTCTCCATCGGGTGTTGCTAAACCATAGGATGACAATGAGATACGGTTTACTGTCACTGCTATTAATTGGGCAGCATCTTTTTTTGCCATTTCTATCGCATATTCTGCTGCATCCATGGATGGTTGTGATCCATCAATAGCAACCAGTATTTTTGAAAACTTACCCTTTGTCTTAGTAGGCATATTCAGGTATCTTAATTGTCATCCCTAATCATTTATTAAGCTTTGATTCCACTCTTGATTATACATAATCAATTCATTGAGTTAGTGTATGCAGATATTCTGTAAATACAGAATCCTTTGATACCTCGTATATAGGACATTAACTAACTTAAATCACAATGAGATTGCAGTTGACAGAGACGATAGATGAAAGTAAACATATTGGAGTGCAAAGTAAATGCCAGGTAACACCTTGTTCATAGTGATACCTAAGGTCATTGCAAATAACCTATCGTAAAAAAGCAAGACTATGTTTATGTTCCACAGAAAAATGATAAGGTAGTTGTTGAGAAGACACTTTAGTAAAAATAAGCAAAGTTAGTAAATAGTTTAGTACTATTACGAGTAACATATCCACGTGAATAGGTAAGTCTTTCCTACTCATGTGGCAGTTGCTGGCAAATACAGAACAAAATAACAAGCCGTCACTCGATCGATGTCCTTGACAGAAAGTCCAAAGAAATAGTTATGGAGGAGTGTACTCGCATCATATAGCGTGTATCGCAATAAAGCTCTCTAGTTTGAAGATCATATTGACATCCCATCACAAGGGATTCTTGTGCTAAAACAGCAAGGATCCATAATCATTTAAAACACAAATTTATGCTTATATAGAACACTTCGATCTGTACTAGTATTGCATCTTTTGCAGCGATTATCATCAGCTCCGACATGTTTTCTTGTAGTGGTACTTATGTTTTTTATGCTCTCTGTTTACGGCGGTACCCCGGAAAGCATCCAAGGAGTAGATGATGTTTCACTCCAATCTAAAAAGCAAAATATCACGCTTACCGCCCTACTTGAAGATCAGGGAGACCCAACCAGGTGGGACTCGTTGATTGAGCCAGCGATGGAGAAGCTCATGGAACGACATCCAGAGGTAGACATCGGAATTAACTACACAACATTCCCGTATAACGAGACTAGACTCAAAATATTGTCTGCTCTTGAAGCCAAAACTCCTGTCGACCTTATCACTGTTGATCAAATTTGGCTGGGGGAATTCGCGGGAAAAGGATTGCTCTCCGATCTCTCTAATTTCACTGAAACCTGGGGCCGTCAATCGGACTGGTATCAGGCAAACTGGGACGGTGGAATATACCAAGGGAAGGTGTACAGTATATGGGCGTGGACCGACGTTAGAGGAATCTGGTACTGGAAGGACATGTTGAAGGAGGCCGGAGTTGACCCGCAATCTCTAATGACATGGGAAGGTTATACTGATGCTGCAAGGAAGTTGAATTCAGTACTTAATCCTCAAGGGATTGAAGGTGTTCACTTAACTGGAGCGGGTCACTCTCCTGATCTATGGTACCCTTATCTTTGGATGCTAGGAGGAGAGATCGTATCCATGAAACAAGGACATCCTACGAAAGGGACTTACTGGTATCCATCATTCAATGGCACAGAAGGCATACGAGCTCTCAATTTCATAAAAGAGCAGAAAGATGCTGGAATATTGCCTCAGAAGGATCATTTCTGGGGGGAAGAGTTCCTCGACAGGAAATTCGCAGTAATGATTGAAGCCTTACAGCATCACGTACCGATAACCACACCTCTGAACCGTACTTACTTTGAACAAGATATAGGTTTCATTCCCATGTTCCCGGTTCCTGACGAAGGCACTCAAACAACCACTTTAATGGGAGGCTGGGAATTTGGGGTACCTGTGACGTCTGCTCATAAGGACCTGGCATGGGAATTGATTACCATTATGCTGGAACCACAAATACTTGGACCATATTTGACAAAGCATGCGAATATGCCTACCCAGATTCCTATTGGTGAGGGTCAATATTCCCTGGAACCCAGGAAAGTCGTACCTTATTATGATCTCTTAGTATCGATGATAGCAAGCGGAGGTACTAGGCCAAGCATTCCAGAATATCCCCAAATAGCCGAATTCATCAAAGAGGCACTAAACGCAGTTTACTACGGCACAACGAGTCCAGAGGAAGCTTTAGATGATGCAGCAGAAAAATCCGCTAAGGCCTTAGGCTGGTAGGGATGCGACTCTGTCTTACAGATATTGGATTGATTGCTTCCTAGACCGCACCCAGAGAAGTTTCAACTTTGGCGATAGCTAACTGCATTTCTTGAAGTACAGGTAATTGATTTTACATCGTTAGCAGACTTCATAATTATAAGAAAAAAATAAGGACTATGTCTTATCTTTAGTAGTCTTTCCAAGACTAGTTATATAGTCGACTACTTCCTACTCGAGTTTACGTCGTTTTTCAACTTAGTTTTTTTGAGTCAGAGGATACGACCACGTCATCTCTCCCTAGATATCCAGCCATATTTGATTGTAGCAAAAACATCGAAGTCTACTTCCAACCAAGATCTGAGATCCTTAACCTTATGACTATGATCTGTATGCCACTGGCCGCCATCCTCTTTACCAACCACAAGAACTGTGTTTCTATAAATTCCATGGTATTGATTTATAACTTCCTCTGCTTTTGCTAGTGTAATGGGAACATACTTTAGGTGGCGCCAGAATTTCAGTTCATTTGGGGTGGTATTTCCTAGATCATCTTGCTGCATCTGATAAAATGGTCGTCTATACATAACATCTTGAATTGTGCAGTGAGCTAAAGCAACAGTCTCAGGGTTCTTCAGATCTTGGACGCGCGCCATGAAATAGACCATACATGCGCCTCTTTGGTCCTATATTCGGAATCGGTTGTTCCTGAATTGTTCAATTCGGAGCAGTTTGAAGGAATTTGCATCCTAGAGCTTGTCCTATTTACCATTCTACTTGTTTTCTCTAACAGAAGCTTTAAAGAAAAAAGAATTTGTAGAATCTTGTGGCTATTAGCCGTTCTAGTCTTCATTAGAAGAAGCCGCTGACGAAGACGAATCGCCCCCATCGTCATTCTTTTCATTGTTACTTGAAGATGCTGCTGCGGATGCGGCTGCCGCATCAGCTGCTGCAGCTGCAGCTGATGAAGATCCTCCGTTCTCGGATACAGCTGAAGCTGCTGCTGAAGAAGCATCATCTCCTGCAGCCGCTGCAGCCGCTGCTGCATTGCCAGCTGCTGCTGCCGCGGCTGATGATGCACCCGATGCAGCTGCCGCGGCTGCTGCGGCATCTCCTACAGCTGCAGCCGAAGAGGATGATGATAATGATGATGATGATCCGCTACCATCATCATTATCATCATTATTGTCATTATTTGAGGAGCTAGCACTTGATGCTGCGCTGCTACTATCATCATTATTGCTTGAAGAAGCTGCAGCTGCAGCCGAAGATGATGAACCTCTACGACCATCATCATCATAGCCATCATCATTGTCATCATTGTCATCATTGTCATCACTTGATCCTACAATATCAAATGATGTACTTGCCGTTTTTGTATCATATCCGTCCTTTGATACTCTTACATCTACATCATAATTACCCGTTTCCGCATTGTCATCTATTTTCACGTCAAATGTTGCTTCGCCATCATTATCAGTTTCATCCTCCGCAGAGGTTGAATCGCTTTCAGGAGGATATACTGTTAATTTGACGTCTGCATCCGACACGCGTTTATCAGTATCATCATTGAAGACAGTAACTGTCATGTGTTGAGTATCACCACGCTTAATCTCGTTGTCCTCGATGTCTACGTCTATGTCGAATTCTTCGATTGCATACGCATATTTAAAGAGGATTGACGAATCTACCGCATTGCTAACTAATATCAATAGCAATGATATAGCCACTATTGTTGGAAAAGTCTTTGCTGATATACGTCTATTCACTTTTGTACTATTTATCATGCCTTTGATATCCTAATTGTATTCTTTCATTTAAAAAATAATGATATCAGAAGCATAATCTTATTCCAGAGAATTATCCTAAATCTAAAATCTTAATCTAAATAAGGATCAAAGATACTTTTCATTTTAAATATGATGCTTGATTCAATAAGGATTAGATACAAGGTATGTAGGATTATGTTTTTCAGAGCATTCATTTGCGTAACTACTTCTATTTAGTTTTCTTACTGATGTAAAATTAATAGAATATTTACATAGCAAAACTAAGTGTTTTACTTTAATTAAGTTGATTATCTTAATTTGCAGATAGTGTCATGTGAGTATGTCTACGGTAGGACTGACGTTGCTATTATCAATTTTAGCGTTGACTGGAGGAATGTCTTTCGACAATTTATTCACTATTGGTAAAGCTCTGGCTATAGAATCGAACTGTGATCCTAAAATCCAGTCTTTGTTGGGGTGTCCTTCCGGATATGATAAAGAAGGATCCTTTGCGATTGCTTCTGCTAAAACTCTAGATGGAGAAAAGAAAAATGTTGATATCGACACCTTCGATGTCGATGGTACTTCTGGAGTCCGTCAAGTCATAGCTGAGAATAATGATCCCAAAAGTAATAGTGATGATTCAAATATCGAATCTCTAATACCTTCAACAATAAATGCAATTCCATTTCCATAATGTCTTCGTCATTACTGATCTAGAGAAAGAATACGAAAATCAAAAAATGAAAACTTGACTATTCAAGCATGATTGAAATATCGAAATCTATTTCACTATCTCTTAATCTTTCTTCTACTCTCTCAAATATCTCTCTTGCTCTGCTCCTATCGTTATTATCATTATCATCCTCGTTTGTTTCATCGTTCTCGATCTCTTCATCCTGTTCATTTAATGATTGAATCTCATTATCCTCTTCTTCTACAACATTCTTACTCAAAGGACTTGTGGTGCTAGGAGAAGGCGTTATAGGAGAGTATATTGCGTTTTGGGAAATATTGTAGGTAGTTGGCTGAGGTACCGGCGAATCAGCGGAGGTAACATTTGATAAATGTCTGATCAATTGAGTGCTATTACCATTGCTACCATTACTGTTATCAGTAGTGATTCCGGTTTAAGCTATTAAATTTAGTCAGGTTACTATTTGTATAACTTATACCTGTTGCTAGGGCATCACAGCTTATCTTTGAAGTCATTTTGTTAGTACCCTCTTTGATTATAGTATATTGAGGAGTGAACGTGTAATTCCAGGTAGAAAAATCATTCTGGCTGCTGCCTGACCATTTTCTAAGCTTATTGGTGTAACTTTCTGATATGGTTTTACATTATTCAGTATTATATACACCGTGCAGATATCAAATGGCGTATCACTTGAAAATCCGTTTATCGTCAGAGCACCGGCTGGAACCTCCGGATTTTGGGTATGTGAAGTAATCTTAACACTAGGTAAAGCCTGTGATTGTTGTTGTTGCTCTAATTCCGGAGATTGCTGGTTCTTCTGTACGTTTTCTCCAACTGGTTCCTTTCTTATCTGCTGAGTATTATCGTTGTTTGAGCTGTTACTAATATTGTTATTGGAAGAGGAGATGCTGGGAGATAATTTTTGCGCATACGAGTAATCTGCAGTTAAGGCTGAATAACTGAGAATTATAGTTGCAATAGCTGACACCAAAGCATAATTTATCAATGCATTATGTTTTGAATCTGGATGAGAAGAACTCATAAATTTACTAGATCCATAAATATATAAAAAACTAATTTGCTTACTCTTCAGAATAACATTCAGTATTCTTAATATTGAAAATAGATCATTTCTAATTATATACTCAATATAATCAATTTAGAATTGGTATTCATCAATGTTATGTCTCGTATAAATATGAAGGGTCTAGTTCCCATGGTTTTCATTTTCTTCCTCATATGGATTTTTCTGTGAGCCGATTTTCAACAGAAGCTGTAAAACCGTTCTAAATGCATCTTATTATTGCTATCCTAAGTTTACATAGACAGATAAGAAACAGGTATCTTGAAACTACTGGTAGTAGAATTATAGACATACTGCTTATCAAGTTCGTCTTCGGATAAATTTTCCCCTATATGTTACAGTAAACCAATGGTTTCTAATTCGATCCCTCGCCACACACCGAGAAATCGGAATGATACAACTATTTAGAAGTTCATGAATTACTCATCTTCAATCTAAGTTTCTTCCAGCAGTATGTTAGATAGGTTATATCAAAATATAAAAGGACTGAAGCTTTTCCTATACTACACGGAGGTTTGTTTGTTCAAAACTAGATTGATAGCTATCTTTTCCAACTTCAAGCTGCGTATCGTAAATACCTACATCTGATTTTGGTCCTATCTGCAAAGTAAATGTTGCGCGTCCACTGTTATCTGTATACATAGCCTGGGTAGCCTTGTCTTGTTCTACTCCTTGATTAGAGGATATGCCGGCAGCTGCAACTGCAGTACCAACTGTATTGGTTTCGAATGAAGTTGATGATGGAGGTTCTACATCTAGTGTTACAAATGCATCTGAGATTGGATTTCCGGTTTCTTTATCCTTAACAGTTATTGTAAGATAGGTCTTTTCTCCTATCTTTACAGGATTCTTTGTATATGAGTACTCTACCAAGAATTGACTTGATATTTGTGAATTATCATCACAGTCTCCTACTATTCCTTCAAATAATGATGAAAACTTTCCTCCTGCCATATCCTTTGTAATGCTGCAGAAGCTATCGCCATCAGTTGCAATGCCTTCTTCGCCATCATAAGCAGCTGCTCTGCCATCTCCAGAAGTATCAATGTCTACGGCGGCTATAGCAGCACTCTGAATAAGTATCAATGACAAGGATAAAAATAACAATGCCAATAACAACGAGAAACCTGCTAATGTACGACTGGAAAATATACTGCTATATCTGATTGGTAAATTGTTCAGATCTACTGGTTTTATTTGGATTGTTTTCATATTATCACTCATCTCGACTCATATTTCAAACTGATTGAAGGTTATGCTAAAAAAGAAAAGGTAGAGCTGTTTGCTTCCTAGTCATCATCATCGTGACAATCATCGTCATGGTCACAGTCATGACGATCATCATCATCATCGTCATCAGATGATGCTGCCGCTGCCGCTGAACTATCGCCTGCCGCTGCCGCTGCCGCTGCGGATCCACCACTAGCTGCCGCTGCCGCTGAACTATCACCTGCCGCTGCCGCTGCCGCTGCGGATCCACCACTAGCTGCTGCCGATGCAGCAGAAGATGCAAAAGCTTGTTCTAAAGGTACACTCACTCCGATCATTGCTGTGATTATGACTACAGCTAAAATTACGGGTACACTTCTATTCATTCTAGGTATAGAAGTAATTTAAGATATATCAAATAAACGAATAGGATATTAGTAATTATCTTCTATAATGTGCGTATAGATTTATCTTTATCAATGTTAACTAAATTTCTACCGGAATGAGATAAATGCAATCCAATTACTACTTAGGACCGCGTTAGTTTGATACGTATATCGCTAATGATATTTGGGATATTTGGGATATTTGGGATATGTTCCGATCTGGCTCCATGAAAACTACCGCCTTCATCAGCTACAGCTTTCTTAAGTAAACTAAAATTGACTTTCTCAATATCTTACTTAGGCCTATATAAGAGAAAGGAGGATGTCGAGTTACGAAAACTTACCTAACTATAACATAAACTAGTTTTCACGACTACTACTTTATATTTTCATAAATGAAGATCCAAATTGCATGAGTCAGGTACGCTTGAGTAGATGCTCATGGGCTGATAATCCTAAAGATCCCGAAATGCAGCTCTATCATGATACAGAATGGGGAGTCCCAGTTCACAACGATACCAAATTATTTGAATTCATAGTTTTAGAGTGTGCTCAGGCCGGATTGAGTTGGTCAACGATCTTACGGAAGCGTCCAGATTATCAAAAGGCGTTTGTTAATTATAATGTAAAGAGGGTAGCAGAATTTAGAATGCCTCATGTAGAAAAATTGTTACAATCTACCAATGCTAATATCGTAAGAAATAGACTAAAAGTCAACTCTGCCGTTACTAATGCCAGAGCATTCATCAAGATACAACATGACTATGGCAGTTTTGATAATTATATTTGGGACTTTGTTGAAGGTAGAAGAACCAAACACAACTTTTTCAAGAATTGCAGACAAATTCCTACAAAGTCTATAGAATCAAACAATTTAAGCTCAGATCTTAGAGCGAGAGGATTTAGCTTTGTGGGTCCTACTATATGCTATGCTTTGATGCAAGCAATTGGTATGATTAATGATCATACTACTAACTGCTTTCGACATAAGGAGCTACTTGAAATGATATTCTAAGATGCCTATACTTGACAAAAATGAGCGTTGGAAGCGCATCAATCACATTAAATATCATTTGATCATAACATATCTCATGAAGTAAAATATAGTCAATCAATTCTTGAGGAGCTCTGGTAAGATGCGTTTAAAGAGTGATAAATAATTGTGCTCAAGCTATTATTTTGTTTTCTTGAACTTGTCTACTTCTTCTTGCACCTCATTTAGAGATTTTTTCTTTGCTTCTAGTTCATCTGTTTTAGTACTTAATCTTGATTGTGATTCCTAATATAGTTCAGTAAGTCTCATGTAACTTTCAAACGTTGAACACACAATAATACTGATGATTTATTGTCGCGCAGTTTCTTTTACTTTGTACCTCTAAAGCATATTACTTCATAATCTAGCTTTACAGGTCGTACTATTGTCAGCATATTTATTTACTGTAATTGATTATAGTGTCGTCTAATGACTTGCATAATGAGGGCATGAGAAAGGAAGTCGGAATCACTAGAACATTGATAGAGTTACACAGATACTATCTTCAAGCTAACGAATTCGATGAAGGTGATTTAATTTATTACAGAATAAACTACAGGCTTGTAGCATTGTTTGGGATTGCGAAGGAGGAGGCTCAGAGCTTCCATGCAGCATACCATAGGGATATTCCAAGAACAATATCTAAAGGATATTGTCATATCTGTGATGCCATCGTTAAATTTATTCCGATAATATACGGATCATCAGAAAGAGAAAGAAAATCATTGGAAATGGCACAAAACGAAGGAAAATTAATTATAGCAAATTTGGGTTATAATGCAATAAAGGAAGGAGTTAAATTACCATTATATGGATGCAAGATTTGTAAGGCTGCATTACCAAGATATGGTACTATGCCATAGTTCTACAAATTTTACCTTCTAATATATCCAGAGATCCACCAACAGGAGCTAACCAACCATCTGCATATTTTGCAATATGGGCCAATATTTCCTTTACTATTCCACCCAGATAAATTGGGAAATGTGGCTTTTGAGTAAGTATTGGACCAACCTTTGAAGCTGTAATATTGTAAAATTGACCTTTAAATTCTGCAATATCATCAGTCCATATCTTTCTCAAAATCAAGAAACAAGATATTTTTGGGACGGCGCATTTCTAATCAACATTCAGTTAAGAGAACTGTTGCGTCTTCATAGGTACTATTGGTATGTTATTAAGAAAGCTAAACATGTTCCCCATTTGGAAGTATACATAGTAAATCTATCGCTGAGCTGATTTCAGATTATTTGATATCGCTGATCTGACGATAATTACCTATCTAACTGTCTCCAAGAACGTCGATACTATTCTATTAAATTGATTTGGATACTGGTTCATTAATCCATGTCCGGCATCTCTTATTTGAACAAGCCATGCCGAAGGAATCTTGTCCACTATCATTAATGAATTGGCAGCTCGAGTAAAAATGTCCTCTGTTCCAACTATAACCAAGGTAGGCTGAGTTATATTCGAAAGATTAGTACATGTACTATCCCAGCTCTCAATCGCTTCGAATTGTGCTTGGAGTACTTGTGGGATCACCGATTCTTTAGGAATTGGCATATAGTTCTGATAATCTGGATTTGCCTTTAACCAATCAGGCGGAAAGAGCAGAGATACGATCTTCTCCTCTTGTATCGAAGAGGAAGAATTGGCAATATCCGCAAACGCTTGTTCGACCTCAGGACTTGGAGGAATCGTTTCTTTGCCACTGCAGCTTGATGCATAGAGTATAAGACTGTCAACCCTGCCTGGATTCATTAAAGCTAGCTCTTGCAATAAAGGAACCCATTGAATAACCAAGGATGTCTGCTTTGCCTATTTTCAATGCGTCGAATAAGCCTGCAGTATCATTTGCGAGTTGTGTGATTGAATATTCCTCTGTTCCTATAGTTGATTCTCCAGCGCCTCGATTATCAAAAATTATGACTGTCTGATTTGAAGAGAGCTCTTTCAGCAGAGTTGGATTCCACATATCCATGGTCATACCACCTCCTGCAATCAGGACAATTGGTGTATTACTACCGTTTCCAAGCTGTTTATATGCTATATCTATATCACCCACTCTGACTTTTTGTGCTGGCATATTATCTATAGCGCTAACCTCTGCTTGAAATGAGGAGTTCGGGGCTTGACCATAAACAAGAGGAATATAGTTCAGTCCAGTATTAGGTGATAAAAGAGCAAAATATACAGTTATTATTAATACATATAAGATTGTTTGATTTCTGGTTATCATTCTACCAATTGATTCTGATATCCTAAATCTAGTTTTTAAGTATGCAAGGGATTAATAGTATAGTTAGTGCAAAAATATCGTCAACATCTATTCGTCTGATAGTACAATAGTTCGAATGAAAGACGTCAGTGAAAATCAATGAAATTTTAATCCAATTGAACCGCTTTCTCTAGTCTGTAAACACGTTTAGTTAGGTCTGTAATTTTCTTGCTATTTTCTTTTTCCAGTATTAATATTAAATGATGGCACAAGGCCCATTCTCTTTTATTTTCTAGACGAAGCCTGTCCAGGTCACTGAGGTCGTCTTCCTTGAGGAAACGGATGTAAAGATTAATTTTCTTTTCAAGAGCTACTTTCATTTTGTTTGGGTCTCCGTGCGATTCCTCTAGTTCAATGTTCAGGTTTTCCTCTTCCACCTTCAGTTTATCCTTTAAATTTCGCATGTAACGATGTCCCTACTTTCTATAATACCAAGATAATAAAATCTCTTAGTAGAAAGAATCTCCATGATTTACTATATATCAATAAGGGCTGGAGTGCAAATGAGAAATAGTTTAACAATGACTGACATACAATTATCAAACACTGAAAGTGATGCAGAGCTAAAAACCAAGGCCATGAAATTTATACTGGATAAAATTTGCCGCAATTACTTGTAAGAAACTAAACCAAAATTCAGACAAGAGGAGGTTGAAGAACGGCTTAGGGTGCTTGGTCCTGAATATGTCTATCTAATTATAAGGGATTTATTCAGAGGATCGGGTTAATAGACATTGATGATGAATTAAGATTAACACTAAATGAGAGAGGAAAAAATCATATAAAAAGGGAGAACTTCAATGCTAGCTATTCTATTGCACTTATCATTTTCTTCAATACCTCTTCTCCTGCTTTCTCTATCTGTTCAGGAGTTAAATCTTGCTTGTGCGTTGCAATTGACCAGAAATGACCAAAGGGATCCATTAACTGTCCATACCGGTCTCCCCAAAACATATCCATCACAGGCATCGTTACCGTTGCACCTGCAGCTACAGCTTGATTAAAGGCTTTATCAACATCTTCCGTGTAAAGATGTAATGTAACAGCATTTCCTCCAATAGACTTTGGAGAACGGCATCCTACCATGTCTCCATGGGTAAACTCATCTGAAAGCATGACAATTGAATCTCCTATCTTGAGTTCGGCATGTACAATGCTATTCCCATCAGGACTATTATGACGATAATTTTCAACTGCTCCAAAAGCATGTTTGTAGAACTCAATAGCATCTGATGCGCCCTTGACCACTAGATCTGGTGTAACAGAATGAAATCTCTCAGGTATTGCTTTAACAACCATCTTAGGACAATTGGACCAATCTAGTATATGAGTTATTAGGAAATGAATTGTGGTAAATCATGCCTTCGTAACTGTATAATATAATAATTAGGCTTTCTCATCTTTCTACAACTATAACCTAGTAATAAGAATAGTTTTTGCTTCTTGATTCGTTAAGAGCCCAAAAAATGAGTCATAAAGATATTGCTAGACATTTACATGAAAAATATCAAATTTCTTCATGGTTGAGCCAGATGGTAACAGTAACATACGAACAGAAGAAAGGACTACGTAATAAGCATGAGAGACCTGAGGGATATTCAATAAGTATAAGCAAGGTAGTATCGGTTCCAATTACTATTCTATATGACTTTTGGAATGATGATAGTAAACGTAGTAGGTGGCTTATCCAGAGGGTCTTCTTGATATCAGAGGTTGGAACCTCAACAAGAATTTACATTTAACTTGGGTAGATGGAAAGACAAGTGTTGATGTAACTTTTTATCATAAAGGGCAAGATAAAAGCCGAGTTGTGGCTCAACTCTCGTCTTTAAATGAGAGTGAAAAGATGAAGCCGCTTGGAAAACGAAGCTTGAACTGTTAGTCAGTTCCCTATGATGTATTTTGCAGGTAGCTCACTCGCACCTCTACTTGTCGATTTCAGTATTCCTAAATTTATCCCCACTCTTCCACCGTATAAAACCTATCATTCATTCAAAAGCCGATCTTTTTTCTGTGTTTTATATATTGAATATTTTTATAGTCGAATACCAAGTGCAAAACATAGGAACTTGTATTATAATGTAGCAACAAAGTTGCTTGTAGTAATAGCAATAACATGCGTATTTGCAGCAGCTCTAACTTTAATCACTTTTCCTTCGTCTACTGGCATGATACAAGATATATTCGCTCAAATTACACCCGCTAGTTTAGGTAATGATAGTGGCAATTCAACAATCATTACAAATACAAATAATATTGATCAGCTATCTACACTTACATCTAATGTAACCAATTCATCTAGTATTGTTCAGTTAGCCACATTGTCCTCATATCAGCCTATTACTCCTTCCTCAAATAGCGGCGGCTCGTCCTCAGATGACGATGAAGCGCCTTCAAATGACGATGATGATGAACAGGATGAGTCTCAGGATATTAATAATAGTGATGGCGGCGATGAAAGCTCTAACTATGATAATGATGACAATAATAGTGAGGACGATTCTGACAACGATAATGGAAATACAATAACCATCACATCAACTGGTAACTATGACAGTGAAGACGACGATGACAACAGTGACTATAATGAGAATGATGAAAGTGAAAATGATGGTTATTATGATGATAACGAAGACACAAGCGACATTTCTATAGGCTCAGGTGGTGCTTTCGCCTCAGCAGGTGGTAGTGGTGCTTTCGCCTCAGTCGGATGATGATTGTCCAGACGGATCTGAGCGCGGCTCGTTCAAGAACACCTCTCTGTTGAACAGCGGCTATGCTCTTCAAAAAACTCTAAATTAAGAACCCGTCACGGTTACCAAAACAGTGGCATCAGATTAATTACAATGTGATCATGAATTTTATTATCTTGATAGTTTTTCTTATGCTTTATATGAAGAGATTCCTATCTTATTTGATGTGATAGAAAATGACCATTACTAAGAGAGCATTATTATACTTCGGAGCGGCAGTCTGCACCGGTATAGCTGGAATTTTACACCTCATGCTAGTATCAAGCTCTATCAATTCTCAGATGGAATACGCTACCTTTTTCCTAGTTTCTGGTGTAGCACAAATCTTTTGGGTCTTACCAATGGTAAAAAAGTGGGGTAAGCCTTGGTATGTCATTGGAATTGTGGGGACGGCTGTTCTAGTCAGTTTAACAGGTTACGTAATTGCTAATATAGTTGAGAATCCGCAGTCTGCACCTCCTGGCATAACTGAAATGGCTGTTGCAATAGAAGTATTTCAGGTCTCTTACGTCGTAATGACTGGAATAATAATCGCTAAAAGAGGGTGATAGGTGATTCACATTCACAAAGATGGATAACACTATCGCGTTCAAACTTGGGGTATGAAGGTCTAATTAGTAGCAGATGAAGGTAGAAAGCATAATAATAGATGAAGGTAACTTACTTTAACACTTATCTGCCTTAGGCATTCGTTTTCATGTCATGTCATGCCATGTCGATGAGAAATAGTGACAAATTTTCTAAAATACCTTTATTCCAGTTCTTGGCACAATAGATGAATAAGACGATGACAGAATCGATAAAAAGACCAATCGGTGTTACAATTATCTCTATTCTAACCATAATTGGCGGCATATTGCTAGTATTTGGCGGACTTTCATTGCTCGCGTTTGGAGCATTTTTTACAGCAGTCCCAATTGAGACTCTTGTTACAGAGGATCAGCTGCTGCCGCCACAAGAATCCCAGAATACAGCAGAACTACAAGCTCTCAGCCAATTCTTTGGTAGTATTGGAATAGTAATCGGTTCAATAGTGCTTGCAGTTGGCATTGGATATTTGGTTGTATCCTATGGCTTACTAAAAGGGAAGAGATGGGCTTGGATCGTTACGGTGATATTGACAATCATAGCAATAGTAACACAAGTTACCTCTATAATCTCTACTAGTACGCTTAGCCAATCCTTAACTAATGATATAGCTGCACTTGTGTCTGGGATTACTGCTCACATAATTGGCATCGCAATCAACGGAATAATACTGTACTATCTTTATCGTCCAAATGTAAAGGCCTTCTTCGGCAAATCTAAACCTCTAACAACTATTTGAATATGAAGATAAAGAATAAGCATACATACTTTGCAAAATGTTCGATACTGTTGTAGTGTAGGAATGAGAAAGAAGAATGGCTAGGATTCTGCCTCACGACTTTCCCTTATCCAAATTCTAAACACCTCCGCATTGGAACAAGGCCTGACTATCGGCTAACGATATTGAGTATGTTGCCATCTGGGTCTTTGAACCAAGCGACCTTCATGTTACCCCCAATATGGACATCGCCTTCTCTTGTTATATCAGGCATGTCATAGTGTTCGAATGAGATACCTTTGGCCTTTAGTGCCTGTACAACACTCTCCACATCGTCACCGACCACCCATGTTAGAACCGTGGCCTGGTTGGTTCCGGCGTACTTTGACCGATAGACGTTGATCATAGAGTTTCCACTCCTGAAGATAATTAGTTCGGAGCCTTCGGAACCAACCTGGGTAAGTCCAAGCGCGTCTCCATAGAATTTCTTCGCTACTTCCAAATTCTTAACCGCGATGTTTGCTGCCGCATCTTTGTCACCTAACATGTCAATCCTCTCCTCATGCAAACTTGATTCATATCACGTCCCTAGATTCTGAGGCGAGTGAACTTTGCCATGATCATGCCAGATCCAGGCGTCACTAGATCCATAAACTGTTTTACAAGGGGGCCTTCAGCACTGATAGCTTCATCCTTCATAGCCTCTGTTGTGATCTCATTCATCTGTTTTAGGTCACTATGAGACTGTATCTCTACCCATATTTCCTCATCTTGACTAGCAGACATAGTTGTAGCTATATTGGTACACCCATCATAGGCCTCGGTATTGGTAAGCTGGAAAATCTCCATGCGCAGGACCCCATACATAATAAGAAGGTCATTAAATTGCTTCTGAAGCTCCACCATTGCTTCATGGTTTTTCTTCGGGATTCTCCAGATGAAAAGCTGGACCTGATTCCCGATCTCCTTTTCCATTTCCATCACATCCGATTTATTCATGGGATAAGATATACAAAGTATACTTTATAAGTATGCAAGGGATCAAAAGTATAGTTGTTACAGTACTTAAGGATTGGAATAAGAGAGTACTTGTTTCTTTTATTTCTGCTAATTCGAATAAAATTTTCAGCGTTAAGGTAATTTCTGTTATTACGATTTTTAGAGAAATAAATGAATTGAGAAAAAAATGAAAGTAACCCCTCACTAGTTATGTGTTCGTCCCTCTGTAACCAGAAAATAACATAACAAAACAATAACGCCTTTTCTCACAGATTATAAAATACAAACTAGAAACGAACTGCGAGATGAATACATACCACATGCAGTACAAGCCCATCTAGGTTTGCCACTCAATGTGTATACACTTAAGTAAACAAATTGATGTAGCGTTTCGCTGTGAAACTCATAAATATCTGTTCAGAAACATATAGGACAATCTTCTATAAAAGTATGTATATATTTGAAAAAGACAGAATGGATGAATCAGTGTTATCTGCAGCTAGCTCATCGAATTTCAAAAAAATGAGGGACTTGTTATCTATTTCAACTCTTAGCGTATTCTTTCAGACCTGTAAAATCGATACCGACCACAGGTTCATTTCCGACGACCCAGGCGTTATGTCCAGGTGGAATCACAGCAGCATCTCCAGGACCAAATTCTTCTTCAGCACCGTCGTCCATAACTACTTTAATTCTACCGGAAATAATGTATTGAGTATGTGGTGCTTGGCAACTATCTGTTTTTACGATGGGTTTCACACATCTTTCCCAGCTCCAACCCGGTTCCAATGTGACTCGACCGATTGTAACATCAGCAAGATTTACAAGCTCAATCTTGCCATTCTCAAATGTGCGAGTTTCATCAGGCGAGGTATCTAGACTTTTTTTCTGCATTTTTGCCATTTGGTTTGAATATATTAGAATGTAATTATAAGCATTATCCTATAATTCGCCGAATTAAGAACTATTAGACCAATTTCAAATCGTGATAGTATTAAATCCATTGGAGTAGAATAATAAATATTGTCTATTAAAAAAAGAATTGCTGTTGCCGTCGCCTCAGTTGCAATGAATTATCTCGTCAAGAGGTACATTCTGAAAACAGGCAAAAAGAAAGATATTCGTACTAAAGAATAACAAAATCACGGCTATACACTCTCCCTCTGCTTCTCGGACTTTACTGATTATATCGCAAACTGGCCAGTCATTGGTTCATGCACAAACTCATCGAACTACAAAAGATTGAAGAAAAAATTGGATTCCTCAAAGAGGAAGTAGAGATAGGAACTAGCGTGAAACTTAATCGTCTATACATAGAAGATCGTAAAGATGAAATAGAATTTTTATATTGGATTACAAGAATTATCCAATCTATCTTAAACCGAGATCACGACGAACGACAACAACCAGGGGCAACAAAAAAGCGATCAGAGATAGCAGATTGTATCGAGTTCGAAGACACGCTCCAAGAGAGAGTCCATGAGCTAAATATAAAATTAAAAGAATCGAATAATCTTCGAGAATCTGACATTTTAATTAATGAAATAGACACCCTCGAGAGCGCCCTAGGTCGATTGTCTGATCTTAAAGATGGCGATAAAGTACGCGCTATGGAGATAGCAGAAGCCAATAATAACTACCAGTACGCAAATCGGCTAAGAAAGCAGATAATTAAGATGCAGGATACAGAATCAGAAATTAGTTCTCAATGCTCATATACAAAATTAAGATTGACATCTTAGTTGAATGGCATTCTTAAGATGAGATCCATGGAACAATAATAATTAATGTCTTCTCTCTAGACACATTTCAATAAGAAACTACAGCTGTCGCAGAAGTAAACCAAGCCGTCGAACTTGGAGTGGAACTCCATAATACTCCCTAATACTCCAACGACGGGTGAAGCCGATCTATAATTTACGAAGATTTTAATAACTGTAATGAAAATGGCCTACGACAATGCAAGAAATTCAAAAAGCAACATGTAGTTCATGCGGAACAACATTTGTAGCAGAAAATGCAGCAGCAACTTTGTGTCCATCATGTTCTGCAAATCAAGAACACCACCAACACAGTGGCTGTGGTTGTGGGCACTAACTTAATCTTTTTACCATTTTTTTATTTTCGCCGTTTATTATAACCAGCTTATCTTTGTACTCTGCAAATACTCTTCCAATTTCTCGGTCTTGTACATTATGGTTTATAATTGCAGGAGACCTATTAGACGCATAATAGTTTCCTAAAGAATTATTGGCATTATTTGCTCCGCAATTTCCCATTGTAAAACATGTTCTTGATAGTATATAATCATTATATTACTTGTATGCAACTCAGTATCACTTGCACTCAGATAGTGACAATCTCTAAGCCCCTAATTAATTAACACCAATTTCGGCGAAACTCAAGATATGTGCATTTAATCTACATTAATGTATAACAAATCTCATTTGCCTGAAGTCTTTGTTAGCCACTGACTTGACGCCCTGTTCGATTGATGTACTGCTACCGACCACAAGATTAGCCATTGCTGCACCGATGATTACGAAGACGGGTAAGCTCCAACAGTTTCTGCATAGCATTTTATAGTTATCCCACATAAAAAATATTATGAGTGATGAAAAATCTGACGATATAGATGCTAAGATGAATCCGACTTTTTCTTGCGTAGATTGTGGTCGAGAATTTCAAACTCGTGAAGAGTTAGAAGATCACGAGAGTACTCATTGAATTCAATAATGGAATCTGACTATTTCTTTTTCGATACCAATTAAAACACAAATCTCTTTTGCTTCGTCTTCTGTCATACTAGTTCCCATTTTGGGATCTGCATTAATTATTCGTACCATTCTCAGACAATATGGTAATTAGTCTCGGAATTTAAAATATTTACCGTAATCTTCAGACTCTGAAGATCCTCTGTTTTTAACGATATTTGATTTATTTTATTGTATTACTTGCTTTGCACGTAATTTTTCCTTACCTCTTCTATAATTTGGGGAAGTGCGTAAAGGGCATTTACAACACGGACAGGCATATCCGTTATGAAATAAATATACTTCACATCTGCTGCAATACTTTATTCCTACGCTATAATATCCGGAACTTGAACCTATTCTTGTACATATATTTCGACAGGGCACTATAGAGCACAGTACACAATAATTTGCAGATCATAAAAGTATTGTAACACCCTACTGTGGGGGGGGAGTATCACTGCTCTAGTTTTGCCCTAATAAAAGTACTAAACGAGCCCAAACTGTCTAGCCAAACTCAAAAACATTCAATTTTATTTGTATATTTTAAGGGAATGCAATCTCAGGAAAGGTTTGTTTGTTGGCGTAACGGTAGGACTAAATGAACATGAATTATGTCACACATTATGAAAAATACTTTCATCAGACCAACTATGGTACGAGTTCAAAATTTCTACCACAAATTTAGGATATTGCGAAACTTTATGACTGAGGTAATAGACAAGGCAGTAAGTTGAACAATGAAAGCGTAATGGCAGTTGCAACGTCAACGTATAATAGCATGTAGATTTTGATAATGAGTTACAATCATGAATATTATTACCCTGCCCTGGTATGGAGTTGCGTATGCATCTTGCATGGAATGATAGACGCACTAGACAATTCGTAACCAATGTAGGTCTGATTACGTCAAATGGTCCTATTGGTCCAGATATAATGGCAGCAGAATGGACTCATCATATATCTTATTCTCCAAGTCTGATCGCAATTAACGTCCGTGGACATGATGCTACCGCAGAGAATATCCAATCTTCAAAGGAGTTTGGCATAAGTATAGCGGGAGAAGATCAGAACGTTGTCTGTAGTGTGGCCGGCGGATATAGTGGTAGACTTATAGACAAGATACGTCTACTTAAGGAAGCTGGCATAGCCAATTTCTATGAATCTAAGAGTATCAATGTACCTATGATTCAAGACGCAGCTATGAATGCAGAGTGCAGATTAATGAAGCAAGAAGAGCTAGGTGATCATATAATGTTTGTTGGGGGAATCATAGAGATATCAGCGAACGAGAATATAAAACCATTGGTTTACCATAATGGAAGATATTGGAGATTAGGAGAAAATGTTCTTAGCCCACAGCCTGAAGTTAAAGAGACGATCGAGAGGTTATCTGAGAAATACAAACGAATAAAATAAAGAGTGTATTTAGTCACATTCCTTCTCGCAAAGTAGAGGGTAAACTTATCTTGGCATACCGAGTGAATAGGCATAAAGAGGTACATTTATAGCATAAATAGGAAAAGATTATATAAAGATGCTTGTTGTATGGCTCTTCCATAATAATAAAACTCTATGTAGTACTTCCAAAAAGCAATTTACTTTTCCTACTTCTGCCTAATCATACGCAAGTTACCAACCCACAGTAAAGGTTATTAGTAACCCCTTCCTATAAATAGTATGGATAGTGATAACCGGTACTGGACTCTGGTTTACTACCGTAGCCAGTCTTTATGTTTGTATAAACAGGTTGACTAACACACAAACTTCTGATTGTAACTTATCTACTATTATGATTGTGTCTGGTACCTTCTTTTTGCCATTGGGTATTTCCTTAGAAAGTTCTTTATGTGTTCTTTATGATTAGGATTTTCACACTGATTATTCATTGATAATCCATTGAAACTATCAATAGACACTTCATATATTATATATGTGACTTCCCTTTACGTTCTTTAATGGAGTGTCCCAATTGCAATGTCAACTTTCACCCCCAAATGTTTAACGCCACGTTTGGCCAGAATAAAAATAAGGAATGGGTGTTTGTTTACTACCAGATTTGTCCGAAATGTATCGAACCCATTATTGGGGTAAGGGTAGCTAAAAAAGGGGAATGGTTGCCATCACGCTATGACACTGAAGGTTTAGTTCTGCTACACAAATAAGTTCCAGTGGAAGTTTACCCTATAATTGATAACGGTTTTTTTACGAATGAAAGTGTTAAAATATCACTAGTGACTCTCAGAAACTGATTATTACCCTACGCTTAGTGTAGTTATTTACCTATATTGTATCTAATCTTGACTCACAAGGAATAGATGTGGGTCTTCAACTAAACTTGGCGAGCAATGGACACGGCAGGGAGGAATAATTCTAGCCTGAAACCCCCCGGGCCTCTTAGTCAATACACGTATCCCTATCTTGCTACAACTACACGTCAAAGCTAGTGCATGACTGCATGACTTTAACCTTTTCTAACACTGTATTTGAAAATTGTGATAGTATATTAGCTCTCCTTACTGACTACAATTCATAATACAGCATAGGATGACGATTACATAATAGAGGTTACTCCCCCTCGCCCAGAAGGCATGTCTTATTTTTAGCATGGTAAGGTAAAAATCAGTTGTAGAAGTTGTCTGAGAAAATGGAATCACCCAACTCAACGATAACACACACATATGACGACAAAATATTAGAAAATGAAATTGAGTCTTGGAATAGTTTTGGAAGTATACTTAGGAATGAAAATAGAATTATTTTTCGTCAAATGCTAGAGGATATCAAGGCCTATTCGGAAACTGCTAAAGCCAAGGGAAAGAACTTTTCATTTGAATCGATGTGTATGGGATTAATATTGCAACAGCAAAAGATGATAAATGAGCTACTTTGCAAGCTTTCAGCAAAGAAGGCCTTAGTTTAGGTTACCTTCTTAGGACCTAGATTTTGTTACTAAATCCACTTATGACGCATATCTGTAGGGAGGAAATTCTATCTTAATCATAATGTTCATGCCAGGCAACTTGATTTGTCCCTTCTCCAAAAAATGCTGATGTTCCGAGCACGATCACAGGGCAAACCCTATGCAAAATAATTTTCCGTTACAGGTTACAATGTTTAGAGTACTATATTAGACCTATAGTCTGGTGCTAAATTGGTAACAAAAGAGTAGACCGACGGATAGACGAAAGGTACTTTATTTTACAATAAAAAGTATAGGTATTTTGAGTGCACATGTAGGATTTCTCAAAAAGATTTCATGAAATTGTGGTAAGAGGAAAATAAGAATCGAATACATTTTGATCCCTATGTTTCAAGCACCAAACACAAGGTTCTTATATTTCGATGTAGATGATAGTATCCCAAGGATAAGAAGGAACTAGCAATTAAGACATGTCAAATAAAAAGGACGAGTCTTCGGAAGTTGGTGAGCTTGATCAAGATGCCGACTACCATCGAAATCACGGAAACCAACGAAAGAAAAGAGACCAACCGGGTATGAAGGAATCAGCGGAAGATGTTTTTGTGATTAAGTCTAATACATTAAATGAAGGTACTATGACATTTATTCACTGGCTGAACTCTACTCACATAAATTCTACAACCGAAAACCCAATTTTGGTCAAGAGTTTCGAAAATGATAGATGTACAGTGTTATGGGATAGCTCAGTACAAGCTGAAGTGAATGTTGAAACAAAAGAAGGAGTACCTATGTGTCAGTATTGCAAGGCAGATGATTGTGCCCATGTCGGTTTCACAATATGTCTAGAACAGCTTCACGGCAGAGGTGAAACGTTAGAAAGTATAGAAGCTGAAGCTGAAGCTAATGGTACCGCAATCAGCAAAGAGAACCAGGCGGCGACAGGCTTGAGCTACTGCTTATTCATCAGTCTTATCGCTTCCTACATATTCTTTTCCTAAACTTTCTTTTCTGAACGTTTCTGCCACCCTCCAACCAAATTTTATGATATATGGCGTCATGAATGTTGTTATTACTGTCATCGTACCAACCATAGGTAGCAGAAATGAACTCGTTACCC
>WHTU01000270.1:0-394 GCA_009377575.1 Nitrososphaeraceae archaeon
TATTACTATTGGATTTTGATAAAGTAATTAGATTTTGATGTTCGCAACTTAATATAGGTCTATTGCTTCATTACAGTGAAGATAAGATATGGCACAGATGCCAGCACTAATACCAAAAGAAGTAGAGATACAGAGACTAAAGAAAATATACATAATGGTTATAATGCTAGGTTCAATTGCAGCATCAGTAGAAGTAGATAACTTTGTAGATGGATCGTTACATCAAACTGCTATCAGAGATAGTGCATTCACACCAGCTCATTGGTGGCTATATAGTCACTTCATTGCACTTCCTCTAGGATGGGGATTTGTAGCAATGTATGACAGAAAAGTACCTATTCTAAGAGGACCAAACAACTCCATGAATACTGGTACTTTTCTGTCATACATTGCT
>WHTU01000270.1:404-663 GCA_009377575.1 Nitrososphaeraceae archaeon
GGTTTGTAGAAGAGATATTCTCAGTTCCAAACCACTGGATGTTTAACATGGGAGTTGTTGTAGCTTTCATGGGCGCTCTAGCATATGTAGTAAGGGTATATGCACGATTGGTTGAACTTGGAGCTGAAACACCAGCCAAGAACCCGTACGTAGCAGAGATGTACAAACTAGCATTAGAAGGTAAGCTGTACAGCAGATCAATACCATAACAAGAAGATAGGCAGACAAACAGACAAACAAAACATACACTCTTTTTTCT
>WHTU01000271.1 GCA_009377575.1 Nitrososphaeraceae archaeon
TGTGACCTTCGTCTGCCAGACCAAGCCTGTTATTCCGATCTCTATAGATTTGCCCCTCGCTTATCAACCCGTCAACAGTAGTAGATCTAGAATACTCGTCCTGTGCAAATGCCTTTTAGTCCTTCCAGATAACTTTTAATGGAAACATGTAGATTCCCCCATTTTGACGCTCGACTATCGAGTTTGTATAAACTGCTGATGAATAATGATCTATTGATGCGGTTGTTACTTACTGAATAGTCCATGGTAATCCTGTCATTTGACATATATCTACTACCACGTGCATAACTCACTACATGGTCATTAATGCGGCTTTAACGGATTCATTTGCGAATGACTCAACGTGACAGATATGACATCATCAAATACATCCTCGAGATAGTTTATGATGCTAAGCCTCTTTATCATAATTAACTGAATCAGACGAAGATAGGTCATTAATGGGGATAATTTACTGTCACTGAGACAGAGGCAACAATAAGATTAACTTAATATGATAAGTGTTTAGGGATCAAATAGAATCGAAAACCATCAGGGATAAAATAACCTATATATGGAATATAACGACTTTGAAAAGTTGTGTCAGAAGGTAGTAATAATTTTTGAGACTATCCTTTAAACTATCTAAATCGTCTATTATTTACTTTCTACTTATTTTTGTG
>WHTU01000272.1 GCA_009377575.1 Nitrososphaeraceae archaeon
ATCTCACTCGGTCTAGCTGATGTATCTCGAGCAATAGTGTGGTAGCATTGAATTCTCTTATCAGGACAATATTTCAAAAATATACGATCATCTTCTGGACTCCACAAATCATCAGGTTTGTAAATTGATTGCTCTTTTCTCTTTAACGAGGAGATACTACGCATAACTTCTGGAATTGGTCGTTTTATAGCCTTTTCAGTAGGATAATATAACCATTTGAAAAATTTTAAAAATAATTGTCGTCTAAGGTTATAAGTTCCAATCCATTTATGCGCAGGATCAACATCTTCAGTTTTTCGTAAACTATCAAGATACTTTATCAAATCGGATCTGGTAAGTTGACTGAAACCCTTATTCTGAAAAAACCTCGAAAGAGTAATTAAACATGTAACTACACTTCGTCTAGAGTTATCCGACAAATTAATTTCAGTTTTCTGACATTGTATATATTTTGCAATTTTGATAGCATTTTCTGTAGATATCATTTGCGTTAGCTGTCTATGGATATATTTAGGGAGTCCATGGGTAACGTCTTTGATATCATGATCGGATGACTGCATCTCATATAATACAATTTTGATGCTGCATATAATCTATTTCATTGAGCTAGTATATTAGTACATAACTGCATGCGTTTTAACATGGATTTTCATACCTCGCGA
>WHTU01000273.1 GCA_009377575.1 Nitrososphaeraceae archaeon
CTAGTGGCATCCACACCCTGACAGCTTCAGCAGATCTATTCCCTGGCGAGGTCATACACCATGTTATTCTAATCTACTTTTATACCATGGGACAACCTAGTAATAATGAAATTTTGTGGCGTACCAGTGTTGAACACGTAGTTCTCAGAAAAATTAGGCACGTTGAACTTGTTTTCGTCGATCCAAGTAGTAATCCTTGTCCATGGTAACTTGGTAGGAGGTAGTCATAGAACCGTTCCAACACTCTCAATTACTTCTACATTATTGACAGGGATTCTTACCATATGCAAGTATATCTAAACTCTAAATTCTTCTATGTGAGAATCAGGAGCAAGAATATATATTAGTTCTCCCTAATTAGGCATAACTAATATATACGGACTCGTAACTATCGGAATGTCTGGGATTGGCATCTATATAAATTCTGGTAGAGCAACACTGAAGACGCCAGGTCAGAAAAGACACCTCCTACTCGATTGGAAGATGGGGTATCTAGATGCTCCGATCGAGTAGGTTTCTAACCAACCAGGATGTTTGAGCTCACTCATACCGACTTCACATCAAGCCTTAGGATTTGTGAATATCGATGATAAAATGTTCGCTATTGATGGTGGTGCTGAGCCGCGATCGACGGTCAGTAATGCAAATGATATTTTTCAACT
>WHTU01000274.1 GCA_009377575.1 Nitrososphaeraceae archaeon
TCATTGTCCATATTTTTATTAGCACGAAGATATGAGGATACCAATTGATATTTCCATGATAAAATATATACCATGTATAGGTATATAGCCATAACTAAGGACAGTGTTGTATTAATCAGTAATGAGTTTATTGCTCAATCATCCACAACTATTCTTGTCGATTTCACATCTATAGGGCATTTGTGATATTCTTAACCAAGTTTCTGTGATATTGGACAAGGAAGCGATCGTGAACCCCTCATCTTAGAAATAAACCAATATCCACCAGATCGTTTTTCGCTGTATCTCGTGCTAACTCCCGTAGTTCTTCTTTTTTAAGGTCATTGTGCTTACGTCTCCCTTATTTTCAATTAAGCGATCTATCTCTTATTAGCTCCTCATTCCCAATCTGGTTTCTCTCTCTTTTATTGCTAGAGAATCCTATTTGAGAAGTAATATTACAATGGGCCCAAGGGTGTGTGAATCATTTTTGACCTAAATATTGGGCTCGATTCAGATATCATATTTCACTTGAAGTAGGTCCAAGTTATGATCTTTCCCTCCTAGCAAATCACTCAAAGATATTCTGTTCGGCATACCCTTAGCATACGGCGGTAACAATCAAGTCATTTCTTGCAACTAATCGGAGATACCAATGTTGCAAGATATGAAAGCACACCAG
>WHTU01000275.1 GCA_009377575.1 Nitrososphaeraceae archaeon
CGCTAGGAATCATGTCAGCACTATCCATATTTATGATGAAATACATACATCTATGACCGTTGGTTGGACCAAAATACGCGGCTTCGGCATTCACACTATTAATATAGTCTTCAATCTTCTTCAAGAGATCTGGGTCTTGGACCATTTTGTTCCCGACTTCAGTTGGGATCTGGGCTTTAAGTAAAAATCTCATTGCATAGCCATGATACTTAAAACTATAAAAGATTTCTTGATGGGGCTGTGTACTACAGCCTGTCCATGCTAAAGAAAAGATGGAATACAAGAATGGACAGGTTGCCATTAATCCAACCAGGCATAACAAACTCATCACTGCATTAGGTACAGCAGTCGAGAAAGGAGATGGCACTTTGTATAAGGAAGCAACAAGTCACGATGATTTGTTTGATGCATTCAGATTGTCGTGACGTTCTGTCACTAGTTTTGATCACTAAGTAATCCCGTTCAAAATACGACAACTATACTTTCGATCCCTTACCTATTCTTATACCGCAAGTGGAAAAGGAAGAATAACGATGAGAAAAATAATCGCATCTTTGCAAGTATCGGTGGACGGCTTTATTGAAGGGCCCAATAAAGAAGTCGACTGGATGATGATTGATGACGATGAAGAGTGGAGGGAGATTAATGAAATGCTCGATT
>WHTU01000276.1 GCA_009377575.1 Nitrososphaeraceae archaeon
TGCTTCAAGTAATCTTAGAACTATTAGCTCACCTGTTGCCCCAGCAATTGTTTGAGGAACAATGACACATACATCATCCACGATCACAGTCACTTCATTATCATTAGCTCCGCTCCAATCCTTAGGTATGCCGATATAGTAATAATTTGAATCGGACTTGCTTAAATCTTGATATAAAATCTCGACCATTAGTTCAATTGTTTTTAGGTTGCTTAAATTCTTAACCCTGCATTCAAAGTATTTTTGTTGCTAATACCAGAGTTCTTACTGCTTATGCTGCGGAAATGAATTCCTAGTGGATAAAACATTATATAAAATTAGAATGCGACATAAGTATCACGATCGGTTACGTTACCTAATTTTAAATCATGTTATATAATTATATTCTAGAAGACAAATAACGACTTTATGAATTTGGAGTAGATTAATTTCATATTACTGCTGAATTATAATCCTCTAGTCGTGGATCTGGGAAACCATTTTTAGTGAAAATCAAAAATCTCTTGTAAATTAATTCTCATTTTAGGAATAAGAGTATATCAGGTCCGTTTATCCTTACTACGATATTTATTGAAAGAATTTCCCTAATCTAACTATCAAAATTTCTGCCACTGTTTATTATGTTCGTTCATATGACACTGGTCTGAACAAAAATAATC
>WHTU01000277.1 GCA_009377575.1 Nitrososphaeraceae archaeon
CCTAAGCATATGCATTTCACAGGGATAGATATTAAGTTTTTTAATTTCGCTTGGATTTGTGAAAAAAAATTCCATTAGTACAGACCTAGACTCATTCAACCGAGGATTCATAGTAATACACCTTGCAAGCATTTTCGTATCAAGCTGTTCGACATCAGAATTGTCGCCGTGAATCCTTCACTTGCATTCTGCATGCGAATTTATGATTCGTTTTTGATTTTATCAATATAAGAAGAATAATTGATGCAAATGATACTGTCTTAAGTGAGAATACTTGAGTAATCAAATATATCTTAAACAATTCCTGTCAGAGGTAAGTAGACTTCTATTCAACATCTAGATTGGTGTTAGATAATCATGTCCACTTTTAGATTTACCTCCTCGGCTATGCTACAAAATAGCCATTAATCTAAACGCCCTAAAATTGAAACTTTTTCTTTGATTCCCAGCAGTTTAAATTTATACTTATCCTCATAAAGCTTCGTATAGAATTCGGCGTAACTGGCAGCAGCTTGATACGTAGCAAATGTTACCCTCAATTCCGGAATTAATGTCCTCTTTCCTTCTTGATCGAGCGCTTCTAATACATAACGCCTAGGCAGCTTTCTTGCCTGTTTCATAACGAAGTATACTGTAATCAAGAGAAAAACAACAGCT
>WHTU01000278.1 GCA_009377575.1 Nitrososphaeraceae archaeon
ATTCCAAACTACAGTACAATTAGCAGACGTGTTAATAACCAGGATATCAGAATCAGCGAACAACAACACGTAGGTAATGACATCATTATAGCAGTGGACAGTACAGGAATCAAAGTTGCTAATAGAGGAGAATGGATGCGGCATAAATGGCACGTAAGAAGAGGCTATCTAAAGATACACGTAGCCGTTGATATCAAAAATAAGAAGATTATTTCTTTGGAGGTTACTAGTGAAGAAGTACATGATGGCAAGATGCTAAAGAAGTTGATTGATAATGCTTCTGCAAATAACAATGTAAAGGGTGCGTTAGCAGATGGTATGTACGATAGTAATAAGAATTTTAGATATCTATCCAAGAACCATATTAAAGCTGGTATAAAGACAAGAAGCAATTCCAAGGTTAGACCGACCAACTGTAATGCCAGAAATATGTCAGTAATAAGACAACAGACAAATCTCAAAAGATGGAAACGTAGCGTGAGCTATGGACAAAGGTGGATGGCAGAAACGGTATTCTCATCTATTAAAAGAACATTTGGCGAGTATGTGACTGCAAGAAAATTTCAGAACATGACCAAGGAATTGATTCTAAAAGCGTCACTGTATAACATGTTTGCTACCATGATGTAGGGAGATATAGATAATGTACGAAGGGA
>WHTU01000279.1 GCA_009377575.1 Nitrososphaeraceae archaeon
AGCTGTTGTTTTTCTCTTGATTACAGTATACTTCGTTATGAAACAGGCAAGAAAGTTGCCTAGGCGTTATGTATTAGAAGCACTAGATCAAGAAGGAAAGAGGATATTAATTCCGGAATTGAGGGTTACGTTTGCTACGTATCAAGCTGCTGCCAGTTATGCCGAATTCTATACAAAGCTGTATGAAGATAAGTATAAATTTAAACTGCTTGGAATCAAAGACAAAATTTCAATTGTAAGACGCTTGCATTAACGGCTATTTTGTGGCATTGCCGAAGAGGCAATTAGAAAAGTGGACATGATTTTCGATCATCAACCTAGATGTTGAATAGACGTCTACTTGCTACTGACAGAAATTCTTAAGACATATTTGGTTAGCCTAGTATTCTCACTTAAGACTAGCATTATCTTCATCAATTATTCTTCTTATATTGAAACAATCAAAAAACAAATCATGAATTCGGAGGAAGAATGGAAGTGAAGGATTCCCTGCGACAATCATGATGCCTAACAGCTTGATACGAAAATGCTTGGAATCTATTTTACTGTGATTCCTCATTTGAAGTAGGCCAGGTGTTTCTAATGGAATTTTTTTCATAATTCCAAGCGAAATTAAAAAACTTAATATCTATCCCTGTGAAATGCATATGCTTAGG
>WHTU01000027.1 GCA_009377575.1 Nitrososphaeraceae archaeon
TTATCTACCGTGATATCTTAACAAGCCATTTCGAGCATGTAATTTAATACTGAGGAAAGGAAAAAGCAACTTTAGTAGATGAGGGCAGACTTACATTATGGGAGGGATTTGAAGGAGATGCAGTCTTGTAAGCCTAGTTGTATTTAATCTTGGGAGAGATCTATCGTTCTCCTTTTTTGGGATCTTCTTGTGTTTACGTATTTTCATATCAGTAACATTCAGTCCATGCCTCTATTGCACTGGATATCAGTTCTGCCGGAGTCAGAATCATGGACATTACTGTTTAGCATTCCTTGAGATCAACAGCTTGAAATAGCTCTGGAAAAATAACTAAAAGTCTATGTCCCAAGCAAATGGGAGGCGAGACGGATTTGATACGCTGCTTTAGCCATCTGGTAATGTGTTACCACAATTTTCAAATTTCCCAAGATTGATAATTTAGGTTAACCAGTTAGTTTGTGAGATTATTTAATATTTCAGAGCTTCGCTTTATTTGTGCACCATAATTATTCTTAATATAAGATAAGCCAGACTCATGATCTTCTCTAGTAAATGCACTCACTGCATCCTCCAGGATTATGATATTGTATCCTCTAATAAAAGCTCCATATGCTGTATGTTTTATGCAAATATGAGTATGAATTCCGGCTATGATCAAGGTGTTTACTCCTTTACCCTCATACAATTCCTTCAGTAAAGCATCGAGATCGGTGGAATCAAATGAACCATAGAATCTTTTTGGAACTACATGATCCTGTTGAGCTGGTTCGAGTTCCCTTATTACCTTTGAACCGTTTGTCCCTTTCATAGCATGAGGACCCCAAATTTTTAGTTCAGGATCGTCTTCCACATGTTCGTCATTACAGTAGAATACAGGTACGTCTTTTTTTCTGGCAACCGATACCAAATCTCGTATTTGTGTTATTATTTTAGATGCTCTATCTGATTTAAGATCACCATAGATAAAGTCGTTGAGCATATCATTTACCAGGATAGCAATTCTTTGTCTCGAGATATTTAAATGTCCATCATTACTATACGAGTCCAAACTGGTAGTATGTTTATTTACAGACATTTCTATTATTCCGTTGGCTAATCATTACACATAACCGAAATTTAATATTAATTAATGGTGAAGGTGATCCAAAAACCAAATTCACATCCAGAACATCATCTGGCAATGCATCTAACTGAAGCGTCAAGGCAGGTTTAGTTGGTTAAAACAAGTTTTGATCCGATCCTGTACGATTATAGTTGGGCTAAACAGCATATTTGAACTCATTTTCTCTGAAATTTTACAGAAAACAATATGAGTTAGTACAACTGAATCGACAGCTACTCAAATTAGGAGAATCTGACAATGGGAATAAGCCTTACCCATATTGCTGTAGCGAAGACTTCCTGTAGCAGAACCAGTAACGCTTTCCTCATTGATAATAGGACCATCCAGGAGTCGATTGATATAGAAAACTGTAGACTGTATCCATGTGAATGTCTAATAAGCATTATCCATACTTTCACTCCCTAGGCATCATTTAACCTCCACCAAACCAAATCAAGATCCATTAGGATAAAGGATATCTATCCATGCGAGGCTCAATCCTTACTACCGTCTTTATCCTCATGTTAAGGAGATACCACAGTTAGCTTACCGAGGCTTGCTCTCATTTCTATTGGTCTCTTTTAGTAGTGCTGTTTCTTTTCTGAATCCTCCTAATTTGAATATAGAAAAGAGAATAATTGCAATAGACAATCCGATAAACATGTATGAGTAGGTGGTCAGAAATATACTGGTGCCAAGGGGTAGTAAAAAGCCAATAAATGAAAAACATGCTGGACACACTCCAAGCACAACTCCTAACGTAGAGCCAGCAAATCCTGGTCTACCGTCTTCTTTCTTACAACCTAAACATTTGCTTCTAGTATACAGATATAGCGAAACGAACACTCCAAATAAGATTGAGAAAAAGCCATACATCCTGTCTTGACTTTGCTAATCAATCATATTTTATGGGGTTTGATGAGCTTTCAATGTCTTGAATGTTTTAACTCCCCTTCTCTATAGGATTTGCTATCATATTTCCCCATTCAGTCCATGAACCGTCATAGTTCTTTACATTTGGATATCCAAGTAGATATTTGAGGACAAACCATGTATGAGACGATCTTTCTCCGATTCGACAATAGGCGATAATCTCTTTATCAGGAGTTATGCCTTTTGATTCATACAATTGCTTTAGCTGATCTGCTGGTTTGAATGTTCCGTCAGCATCATTAACTGCTTGTGCCCATGGAATATTTAGTGCACTTGGTATATGTCCACCTCTCTGTGCATGTTCAGTTGGGTATTCAGGAGGCGCTAATATTTCACCGGTGAATTCCTTTGGACTTCTAACGTCTACAAGCTTATTCATTCCCTTAGTAGATATAGATTCTTTTACATAGTCTAGAAATACCCTAATCTTATCATCAGGACCTGATGCTCTAAAGGTGCCTTTAGCATGTTGAGGGGGCGTATCTTTGGTTAGTGGTCTATCTTCTAGTAGCCATTTCTTCCTGCCACCATTCATTATCCTAACATCCTTAAATCCATAGTATTTGAACACCCAGAAAGCAAAGGCAGCAAACCAGTTGTTAAAATCTCCGTAAAGTACAAGTGTTGTGTCATCGTTAACTCCGGCATCCTGCAAGAGCTTCTCACATGCCTCTTTAGCAACTACATTTCTTGCGATAGGATCATTTATGTCATCTTTCCAATCAAATAATACAGCATTTGGAACATGTCCCAAGTCATAGTTCGCTTTTCTGTTGGGTTGTATCGATTTCTCACGAATAAAGTCGCTAGCGATATCTTGTGATATAAGGACGTTTTCCATTGCCTAGAAGTTTATTGTACCTCTAGGAGCGTAACAAAATGGTTTATTAGACACGCGGAACATTCTCATCATTTTTATCAACTAACTCAGGTTGTATCGTAGCCAACAATCGTATTATTTCCTGGTAATGATTCCTCAACAGCAGACTCCTTGTCTTGCCATGCAACTCAGGGAATGCGTTTTGGGATTCCCTTATTCTAAAGAGTGCAGAATTAATCTTGTTTACATAGAGAACACGGCTCAGTCTGAGCAAATAATACTCTGCTTTTAGCAATATAGCCTTATCATTCTGTGAAACATCAGTGCGTGTAGCAAACGTCGAAAGCGCTCTCTTTTGCTCCTCTATATCTATCCTAACCTTAAAAAAAAATTCTTCGGACAAAGGTTACCAGTTATGAACAAGATGGCTCAACTATTTACCTTCTTCGATGTAAGATGATGTAATAGACTTGAAGGACTAGCTCCGTTCTTAATCTTAACCATGACAATGGAAAAACTTCAATAGTGTCATTATAGTCCGTCAGAGAAAAAGATAAACTTACCAGCCAATAAATGAGGTGAAATTAAAAGGGAATGTGGAGTATCCAATCTTATCTCAGATACCTCAGGTACATCAGTTACCTTAGACAGTTATTATAACTTCGATGTGATGTTTCTGAGAATCTGAGGTCATGCTAAGGTATGATAGATTACACTCTAAGATCCTCCTGGGAGGTCGACTTAGATATAGATAAAGGAATGGATATTCTTATTTGAAGTATAAATCATGCTCGTTTTGATATCAGACTGATGCAGAGAGTTACAAGAAATAGCGTACTAATATCACATGATACCACACAGTAGCAAAAGCTAAATCCTTCTATATTCAAATGATATATGAACGATGGATAAAAAGCAAAAGGAGGCTCATATCAGAGCATTAGCTGAAAAAGGGAAGACTTATAGGGAGATTGCAAAAGAAGCGCAGGCATCTCCAAACACGATCAAGGCAGTTTTAAATAAAGCTGGTCTTGACGACTGTACTTCAATACACTCTAGAGCCTTCGAACTTTATTCAGAAGGGAAGACTCCTTTACAAGTGGCTATTGCACTTGGCCTCAACTCTGATCAAGCAATAGATTATCATCAGGAATATCTTATGCTTCTGGGATGTACCGAATTCACGAAGATTTATCCTCAGATCAAAGGCAACCCTTGGCCATATGTAGATCTTGTCAAACTAGCTATGGAGAAACGAATTGGTACAGAACACATAATGAAACTTCTTGATATTGCTAACAATGATCTACCATTAGTCGAATCAAAATACGAAAAATTCAAAAGGGCAATAGATTCATTGGGGTTTGAAAAGATTAGTTCTGAGGTTAGAGTTTCGAATTTGCATAAGACAGTAGACCAACTTCAATTCATTGTTCAACAGTTACGATACGAAGAAGCTAAACGGAATTACCAGAAGGAGAGGTTAGAGAACTTTGTAAAGAACTTTCAAAGCAATAACGAAATATGTAAGCTTAAGCAAATGATGAAACAAGAGTTTGAAAACAATATTCTGAAGCCTAGACGTCTATTGAGGATTGCAATCGCTTCTTTATTCGAATCTGAAAGAAAGAATCCTGGAAAACTTCGAGCTCTATATTACAATAATTCTCCTAGCTTATCAGTAGAACAATTATTATCGCAGTCATTCCTCAGTCAAAATCAACAATATCCAAACCAATTTGGGCATAATGAGGATGCCCTCGAGAGATTGCTCTTAGACGAGGCTGAACAGTGTTACAATCGGATGGTAGATGTCATTACAAACAATTGCATTAATGAGATGCCTAATGATACTGAGTCATCATCTCCGATATTACAGGTACCTGACATACAAGATGGTCTGTCTTCGGTAGGTCGAAGGGAGCGCTTAAGAAAGTAGCCAAGATGATAGCAATCATAGTTGGATTATTTATTGCCGGATTAGCATACCTGCAATATCAACAACTGGCATCCTTTGATTGGAACAGGATTGAGGCTCTAGTTATACCTCCAACAGAACCACCAGCTGCTGATGTACAACTTCCTCCTTCAGATGAAGAACCCTTAGCCGCCGTACAATTTGAACAAGGACAACCTGACGTGCAGCCTCCTGGTGATGACGAATCTCCTGAAGAAGAGGGCTCAGAGAGTAGCAACAACTAGCACTATCGAATCCTTTTCTTTTTTTTGAAGAATGTGGTTTGTTCGATGCCTTTCGTATGTCTCTGCAGTTCTGGCATTAGAGTAGTGGGACTGCACAAGAGAAAAAGAAGTTGACCGAAATGACCTCATCGAAGCGGCATACCATAGAGCAATGGCTTATGCGTTACACAATACTTTGAGGGATCTTGAAATGATGATCGGATGAGATGAACTAGGAACCAGGATGTCCTTGCAGTTCTGGCAACCTGATTTTATACTGCATGCGTTAGGTAGTCGTGGACTCGACGTCTTTCCAGAAATCATCCCATTTGATATAGGACTTATCCCCTAGTTGTTTTCCACAAATATTGCGGAGTCCCGAATCTAGTGGTATAGTGAAGGTGTTGTTTTCATTTTCGACCATGAGATCCGCTTCCACCAGAAGTCTATAAACCTCGTCATGGACTCGCTGATAAAATGGATGTTCTCCACTGAACTGGTAAACATCTACACCCAACCGATCCATGAAACCTCTAGCGCATTCCTTGATCATATCCACACTATGAAACGACGTAGATTCGTTGGATACTACACGATCGCATATGCATTCCAAAATGCGATTCCTGAGCATGTCAAAGTATTCCTCCTCACTCTTTTGTCCACTTACTCCGTGTTCCATTGATCGGTTCCATTGCGATACTATCATTTATGAGCTTAGCTCTTAGTGATTTCCATACTCTTGCCCCTGCGAGACAAATATGACATAGTTAAAGATATCCTCGAGATAGTATACGACACCGTCCTCCCCCCGCTCTTTATCGCAATCAGATGAATCAGACAAGGATGGTTACGAGGCAAACCTGACACATCCGCAAACTGTCAACTATCTCCGCCTGCTTGTCGACCAAGGACTGCTCGTTTTGACGGATTTCAAACCCTTTCCATATTACGAAATCAAAAGTAAAGGGCGGCGATGTCTGCAGTTATTTGGCGAGATTGAGTATTACTTAAGAGCAGAAGTGATTACGTGAACAAATCTCTAGAAACATGACGACATATAAATAGTAAATTGGCTTTCGTCAACTGGTAATTCCTATGACGAGTAGGATCTTACAGCAACCTCACCGTGAGCACTACGAAATCATTCAACAATTACTTCAGACCGCATGTTCACAGGTAGATGGCTGCAAACAATTTGATTTAGCGTATGAGAGTCATTAGGCTGCTAGGACTACGTTTTTATTAATATCAATCACACTTAGAATTTCTTAGATCGTAGTCCCTAGTACATTATATCACACCGTAAATATAACAAATTTTACTGCATTATTCAGATGTCCCTAGCATACGAAGATTATGTACAACTATTTTGTGTTCGCTGCGGAGATGTTGGTCTCGACTGTAATTGTATTATTAATGGAATCGATGAAGAAAAAGTCATTGATAATACAATCATACACATGCTTGAATATCATGCAATTAAACCGGAAGAAATGACCATGTGTATGAGGTTGAAGATAAAAGAAAGTATGCATATACAACCACTCTCCCCCACCGGAAGTCAGCTGGCATATAAAAATCATTTTGGATAAATATTAGATATGTCAAGACACAGCCGCACTAAGCTTGTTCCCCCAAAAACAAGGATTGAAAGTCAGACTCTGGAAGTATTAGAAGAGACGAGTCTGCCGCCAGACCAAAAAGAAGATCCAGTGGTAACTGAGCTAGATAATGAAATTGAATGTCCCCGATGTAATGATATTATGGAACTGAATTCAAAATTTGATTCATTAATGTATTTTTGTGAGAACTGCGGATTCTTATTAAAGTGTGTCTAGCGGGCATTACTGAGTAAAAATCAAAAGATATATTCATCCTTTCGACAATAAGGTCTTTGAATCCCGATGTTATAAAAGATTTCTTAAGGTTATTTTCGTCGGAGTGGATGAATTTGAAAATCATATTTACAATTGTAGACCTACTACGAATTAATACCTGATAATTTTAACAATCAGAAGGTCTAGGCAGTCTATGAAGCAAGAATTAACTGGTAATGACAGGAGTCATAATATCCGCAGACTAATCAGAAATGTAACATGTAAGAGCGTGATGATGATGCTTTCATTAATAGTGATTGCATTGATAGGGAATATTGGTTATGAAGAATCAAGTAAAGCGCAGTCTGATACTATGAACCCTATCATAATGCATATTCATCCTCAGCTTAGTATTCTTGTAAATGGTACGTCATTTAGTGTACCAACACAAATTGGAATAGATCCATCTCTGTGGAAAGATCGTTCACTAGACAAATTTGGTATGCAGTCAATGCCAGAAATGAACATGTCGTCTATGGCTCCCTTACATACACATGATGATAGTGGGATTGTACATGTAGAATCTACCGTAAATAGGAATTATACGTTAGGAGAATTTCTGAATATATGGGGACTAAATCTTGACGGTAAGACAGTGAAAATGACAATGAACGATAAGCAAATGGCAGACTTCAGAAATCATATTCTAAGGGATAGTGAACAGATCACATTAGAGATTCAATGAAAGGCATCTAATAGCCTCCAATTCCATGTACTGAGGCTAACTTATTAACATTATTAATAATTTAGATGCTCCATCAAGAATTCATTATTTTTTGATATTGCTATATTAGATTCTGTAGTGTTGTGAAAGAACGTTTGAAATACATGTGGCATGCCTTCATAAATGTCTAATTTGACAGGGATGCCGGCTTGATCCAGACCTTGATACAAGCGAACAAAATCACTGAGGAGCATTTCTTTGGTACCACCTTGAATTAAGGTGGGTGGAAATCCTTTACTGAAATTACCGTATACAGGTGAAACATATGGATTCTTCTGATCAGAAGGATTAGCGTATGCATAAGCCATGTTTTGAACAGAATCTCTTGAACTGAGTATTCACTTTTGATCACAACAATAAGTTTCAGAATTTATGGGCAAAGTATTTTGAAGCAGCTCTAACCTTATACCAATTAGATCTATACCAGTAATCTCTAAAGTATCGTATAGTTTGTCTAAAAGAAGACATTTGTAAGCTCTAAGGTTTAACTCATGTTGGGTTGGTGTTTTTATCGAGAATGCTTTATTGGTTGTATTGTCTTTTTGTATAACCTCAAACCAAAATACTTCTTCGCCTTTATCTTTTTCTAGTAAGTTTGCTAAGATGCCAGTTCTTACACTGCTATGATATTCATAAACAGGTTTCCTTAAACGTTGTGTAAATTTTAGTTCACGTTCTATTTCCAATTTGTTACTGAAGTGTTCTAACTCAGAGAAGGACTCTCTTAACATTCTAGGTACCGCAAGAAATCGTAAGTAGTATTAATCTTAATAGCAGGTGCTTGCTTCGAACGAAGTAAATAGAAAATAGCCGCAGCATTCCTCCGTTTTTGATTCGATTATTATCTTCCTCAACAGAAGATTCTATTCTGGCAATACCCATTGATTCAAGAGTTGCATTTGTTTTCTCGAGTTTTCCTTTCGATAAAAGCCATCGAGGTGATTCTGGTAGGAGCCACCCAAATAGTAATGCAAGAAACACTGCTATTCCAGGAATAATCAGTATGACTCTCCAACCGTTTATTATTGTTATTCCAAATACGTAGTCTTGTTCCATTAGAAGGATAGCTATTGCACCAGAGAATACTAATCCTATTACTCCTAATAATATTGGGATTGAAGTATATCTTCCACGCTTCGATTTAGGTGACATTTCTCCAATATAGACACTGACAATAGTGATGGCGGCACCTCCCCCTGCACCGGCTAACAGCTTAAATATTCCTAGCTGTGACATGTTTTGGGATACTCCTTCAAGTATAGATCCTATTCCAAGAATTAAGACTGTTACCATAATGGCATTTTTTCTTCCATAGGAATCAGCGAATAGCGTAATGCAGATAGGACCGATAAGAAATCCTACTATATTCATTGAGACGCCAAAGGCTATTTGCGTGTCACTTACATCCCAATTTTTTTTTATGATCGGACTAACATAAGGGAAACTTGCTATATCATAATACGACAGGAAAATTGCAAAGCTTAATGCTATAAACACAGTTGTCTTAATTGGTATCCTTGTCAGCGAGTCTAAACTTCTTCCCAATTCATGGCTCATTATCTGATCACCCGCAGTGCTTCATTCTGAAATACATGTATGCTATGTAAAATGAGACGATCAAGAAATATGTTGTGGTAACAATAGCTATATGCTGGTTCAACAATCTCGGTATATTTTCACATACAAATGATTTTGGTATATTTAAAATAGAAGGCTTAACTTTGAAAATAGAATATAGAGTCAGCTGATATAAAAAAGAAACACGGTGATGAACTCTAGATTAATCCTTAACTATTAAAAATCGCCTGAAGTTCTTCTAAAATGAATAGTCATTTTCTTTTTCTAAAATATCGCCTAATTTTTTAGACGAAGTCATGCCTGGAATGATGTATATTTAGGTCTCGTTACGCATCTCGAATACTTATTTATGAATTGAAAGAATAATCCAAGTATTGCAGCCTGAATCCCAGACTTACCAAAATTGGTGTACCCTATCTCATTTTTACATAGTTGGTTATGTATGTATAAGTATAGATGACATAATCTTAATTACTTGCCATTTAGTTACACCACGACATGCATATACGTGTAAAAGGTGAAGGTGAAGACAAAATTGCCCAGGATCTCATGAAAATGGTCTCAGACGATCCTACTAGTGATCTAAAGGGATGGATTGAACGAATAGGTAAGACGGCTAAGGAGATATGTAATGATCCAGATTGTAAGCGTATAAAGCTGAAAACGTCTGAAAACGGACAGGATATAGGTTTTGATTTCACGGATGAGAATGATGTCGGAGCAATGGACTGTGTGATCAGGGCTATAGAAAGACATATTGATTCTATTCCTATCGATATAAAACCAACATTTCAAAAAATTGTAGACGATTATAAGTCTAAGAAAGAGAATTTGGAAAGGTCGTAAAAAGTGTTGGTTACCATATGAAAAAGTGGATACCCTAATGTGTTTGTCTTGGGAGTCACTAGTACTGGGTGGGGTATGACAGAATTGGTGGTGGAGTTACTAATACAATAACTGCAACCGCGATAATACTTTTCGTGTTTCGTTTTGTTTGTCGTTTTGTTTGATTCATGTGTGCAAGACATAACTAATGGAAAATCGATATTCTTGTCTAACTAGATGTAATACTCTTGCAATCCTAAATTCTAAGAGCCATAGAATGATGACTGTAAGGGTCAGCATATGCAAAATGACTTGTTATTCATGCCGTAAACAAAAAAAGTCGTACAGGCTTATAGAATAGGATTTAACAATAACAAATAAAATAAAATGAGATATAGACTGAGATGGAAAAGAAAATAGGAAGAGATCTATTTGACTGCTTGTGCAATTTTACCCAATGCCTCTTCCGTTGTCTTCATAAAGTTATCTTTCGCGAAACCTCGTGCGAAAACTGGGATGTTATTCATATCCAAATCCCAAACTACATCAACCCTTGTTGCATTGCTATCAGATATGGAATTCAATGTGAGTACTCGGGTGCCTGTCACTGGTCCTTCAGTGATGTTTGTCTGTATTAACTTCTGGTCTGAGCTTAGTGTTACAAACTGACGAGTTTTTGTATCCTGGGGTCCAACTCCAATTGTAACCTCTCTATCAACCATGTTACCTGTCTTGTTGATATTTTTAATATCTTTAATTATTGGCCAATATTTTGTTTCTTCGTCAACATTCGAAACAATATTCCAAACTTGATCAATAGGTGCAGATATTTCACGAGTGACTTTAAATTGTTCTGTAAGTAAAGGAGAGGAAGCACTTTGTGCTGAAACTGATGCTACAACACCGCTAGTGAGGATCATTGAAGGTATTGCAAACACTGATACGATTGTCATGACAACTGTGAATATTGCTCTAGTCATCGAAGTTGTTACCATGATTTAATACCACCATCATCACTATTTGAACCAAACGACTTCCAAGGTGAAGATCCAAATGGCAGGCTATTCCATAACCCTCCAAAGAAACCATGGTGTCCCTTCCAATGTTCAAAGTTTTCGTGTCTTAATTGACCAAACGACTCCAATGATGTGCCTTCAGACGCGCTTAATACTTGTCCGTTCCCTGCATCAATAATTACTTTGTGTATTGTTTTATCAGATGGATTTGCTACCAAGTATGTGTAAGCAAGAAATCCTTCTGTAACTCCTAAGTGGCCTCCTAATACTGTCCCATTGATGATCTGTTGTTGCGCAGTTTCAGCAGCAGCTGTAAATGGTATCTTTGTATTCTCTTCAAGGAAATTCACTATGTTGTCTGCAATATTTACAGATCCATTTATTGTAGATCCTGTTTTATACTGGTTCAGTATCGTTTCATTTGTTCCTAACTGTTGCTGCTGCTGTTGTTGTTGTTGTGCCATTGTGGATACAAGCGGGGAAACTAGAAAGATAGCTGATAGAAGTATTCCAACTCCCAAGATGGAAGTAATCAGTACCTTCTTGCTTGCAAATTGTTTGTACGCTTTCATAGCAGAGCGATCTCGGAAGACTATTAAAGCCATTGTTCACCAAAGATACGTAACTTTGTTACTTGATGCCTTGCTGCTTATGGGTTACGATTTAATGTTTCACATCATATTCATTTGCTTTTGATTTTTTGCTTAACTACGTTTAATCTTGACACACCTTTCGTTATTGCTCTGAATCGCATCTATGGTATATTGGAGTTTTGTTTTTTTCTATATCTAGAATTGCAATTTCTTCCTTAAGATCGTTAAAGATTGAATGTAGTGAATGTAGTGAATGTAGGTGTCCTCTGAAGAACTCTGAACTAATCTACCACCTTCTCTTAGCATGATTTTGCGAATCTATGCTAGAAAAAAGTTATCTTTTTGACTGCACAGACCTAAAGTTATGTGATATATGAAATGATGAGTTAAGGCGTTTCCGTCTCTATGCGACTTTCATTCCTAACCCATCTCCCCATTATCATAATATTCTGATTTCCTGTCAGAAACAGTTAAGGAGTTGGTTATTCTTTTTTGGTACACATAAGTTACTCATAGGAGGTTGAGGTCAGGAATGAGCACCCTGATCTATTACCTCCGCCTGATTTGAACCGCTTTATACAATATGGTATGTTATGTAGTACGTTCATAATCCACAACTATGGCGGCCAGACCTGCAATTCAAACAGAATCTCCATATCTAGCCGCATAGCTTGTATTATTGCTTTTTACATGTATGTTAGTAGGGTATGTTATGTTTAGGATACCAGGTGAATAGCCAGATACAATAAATTACCGGTTTTATCTTGACGTGGGCCACGACAAAGTGTATTGTAAATGAAACTTACGCAAATTCAGGGTGATATTTACTCACATTAACGGCACTGCATCGCAAACAATCCTTCCAAAGATTTTCAGTCTCTAGGATAAGTAGATTTGAAATTTACGGGAATCCTAGCGAGGAATTACAAAATGTGCTCAGAAGCTTTGGTCCACAGACCTACAATCTATTTGCAGGATTCAGTCGTTGAGAGGCATCGATCTGGAACTACTTTAGCATTTTGACCTATCATGCTATTGAATGTCGTGTTGTAATAGTACTATTATAAGTATGCGTCAGAACTATGACCAATATATAGTATATTGCAATCCGAAATACTTCTATGGAAATGGAGTGAAGTTTTCGCTAGATTCAACTTTTCCCTCTGCTTGTCCAGTTGCTATAGCAACACTATTTTCGTCCCCCTGTACTTGAGAACCTACGTTGGAGCACAAGACATTCAATGGGAACCAGTAGTTACCGCAATCATTATTCTGTGATATCATTTGGCTTTTTTCGTAACTACTAGCATATACAATATGCGTGCCTACAATTGAAGCTGCAACTAGAGAGATGAAGGCTGCAATAGTGACAAGAAATCCATAGTTCATATTTCCATAATATATCTATCATTTGGAGTTTATGTCATTTAAGAAAAAACAATATGATACACAAATCTTATATCTATTATATCAAATATTATGAAAAAATCTTCGCTACTACAAATCTGAACTTGCAATTATAATATCTTATAGTCCAAGATTATGTTCATATATTAAACTTCAAGATAAAAAAAAGTGATGCGCTAGATGGCGGTGATTTTTGTCATTGTACTCCGATTACGTTTACTGCATTTCCGTCGCCCTGTATTTGCGATAATAGATTTTGACAGAAAACATTCAATGGCAATTTACCGTTGCCACATGAATTGGCTTGAGATGCTGCTTGGCTCTTCTCATATTTCTTCTTTCCAGCAAAGGCGCTATCTGTTGTAGAAAGTGCTGTTGCGCCGATCAACATAACTGTCACTGCAGCTACAATAAGGAGATGTTTATTGTTCATACTTCTGATAATTTGTAATCACTGTCTTGCTTTTCTATTTTAAGAAAAAACAAGCACTAAATTAAATCTGATTTATTTTCTACTAGAAACATGAAATGTGTAGCGTAACAGAAAAAATTCCAAAATGGCAGCGGATTATCAATAATGGGAATGCATGAACTGCTGCTAACCTTTGCAACTTCTTTCATCATTCATGTCGCAAGCTGGTGGTTACTCGCTGGCGCTCCAATGTATTACGATCCCAGTCTGCACTGGTCGCGGCAGCTTCATAGGTGCTTTGGAGGAAATTCAGCAATGTCTCATCAGGTGCATTTGACGTTCGGATCACATCATACGGCAGCAAGAATTCACCCATCCCAGTATGATAGAAGGCCTCAGGTGGTTGGATTGAATAATCCTTAAAACCATGGGGTTCGGGATAAGCATAGGCATAGAAAACTGGTTCATTGACTGGACCACCACCGGGCCAGAATCCGCAACTACTCACTTCATGCGAATATGCTTCTGCCTGCACAAACTGGGCTACGTTTGGCGCCCCGGGATGCGGAGGTGCTGGGCGTCCTGAAAAACGGGTCACAGCTAGATCAAAAGCCCCCCAGAAAAAATGCACTGGGCTCACCTTGCCTGTGAACCTGCAACGGAACTCCGTAAGCACTCTACTAGTCTGTGCCAAAATTCGCCAGAACCTCTGGGCATATTCTGGATCATATGCTGCGTGTTTTTGATCCTTTTCGAATGGGGTTCGATCAGGCACTTCCACTGGCGTGGTCCAAATTGTTACAGGCATATCAAGTGATACTAAGGATGCCATCAATTCTTGATAAAATTCAGCTACTGAGCGCGGTCTCAGAGCAATCGTCTTCGTATAACCTTCTGCCGTTTCAATGATTAAACGGTGAGCTATGAAATCGAAGCTTATCTGTAATAGTAGATCATGGTATGACATAGCGGATGTGGTGAGTCCGCGAGATGTCACATATAAGGCAGAATTCCACCAGTGATTCTCAAGATGCGTGAGTGCTAATCGAATCTTTCCCACTATCTGAGTCCACATATGGAGTGTCTCATAAGTGTCCTTCCACTCTGCCAACGGTAATTCTGGCCATATGTTCACTGTAGTCATTAGACCACTTCCCTCATCATCATCAAACGTACCAACATATCGTGTAGAAGAGGATAATGAGTTTCTGTCCAGCGAACTTCGCCAAGAGTGTCAACGAATATAGTCCGACTTTCGCTGAAGAACTTTGGGTCAAGTTCAGACCCTTGAGGTTCAGGAACATGTATCATATAATCATATAACAGAATCAGGTATCTAAGATTTTGTTTTTGATTTACGGGTACCATTATAATGATTACCTAAAAATATGGCGACCACAAACACTGCTGGCAGTTGAGGCCTTCCACTTATATCACGTGTATTTTGACTGCCTTTGATATTGAAACAGATTCATCCTCAGCTCCTAACATTAATGTGTATTCTCCAGGTATCGTATTTTGTGATGGTGTTAATAAAAATGATACTTCCTGTTCAATGTTGTTGTCATCATTATCATTTTCGTCCTTATCAAACGAAATTAGAGGGACATCGAAGTACCCGCTAGAATTTCCAAGGTATCCAGTAGAAGTAAATGTTCCTGCTGCTCTCATCGTTATAAGGTCATCGTATTTAGACAGACCGGTGATTGAGGTTTGTTTATCATCTTTATCATTTTCATACTTCAGATCCATTGCGACAACCATCTTTATTTTCTCAGATTCCCCTCTTTTAACAGTTAAATCCCTATCAGATTCTTGAATCTCAACATCAAATGGGAGATCTTTGGTGACATCTATTCTTCCTATTTTGTTTGTGGACCACTCTGTAAACCATACTTCTCCTACAGCATCCTTCATGTTTTCTTCTTCATCTTCCTCCCTTTCGTCACTCTCCATTAGTGCAAAATTTAACACATTAGCAATACCACAATTCTTCATCCCGTTATGGTATTCACCAATCGAATCCTGTGCACCAGCTCTTCCAACTTCTTCACAATTACCCCATTCATTATTCTGAGAAGGAATCCAATATTCTACAAGCTCTTGCTCAGAGGGGTCAAATTTGGATATTTTGTTTCCCTGCTGTTGGTTAAACCATATGGAACCATCACTTGCTTTCTTGATCCATGAAGGTAATGTATAGTATCCATTACGAAGATCATCATCCTTAGTCTCATTATCATTATCATTATTACCAATATCATAAAATGGCATACCGAAAATCCTAGGAGAAGCCATTGAAGTTGTGTATCTTTCAATATTTATATCATAACTTGCATTTTGGCTGCTGCCTTCCCTCTGGTTTGCCTGATTATTTTCATTATCATTTTTCTTTTTTTCTTCCTCGCTTAATCCATAGTTATAAAAGATGCTTGTCCCAGGATTCGTAATCCAAAGCTCTGTAGTATCACCCTGGTTATTGTCATTAAGATTATTATCACCTACTACTATGCCAAGAGGAGAGCTAAGGTCGTCTGGCAATCCAAATATATTAAAAGTCTTGCTATCTAGATCGTATTCTATTATCTGACCTTTTCTTGAATATGATAACATGGAAATCCATGCCGAATTTCTGTCCTCATCAAACTCAAATGAACCTGAAGTCACATAAAACGGATCTATATTTTTAAATCCATATTCAATAGGAAGTTTAATTTCATGAATACCATTAGCGGTGCCATTTTTTAACTCGTCAATTTTTGCATACCACAAGGATGGAACAAATGTACCAATAAAGTATATTGACTTGCCTTCCTCATTCTCGTCCTTCTCACCATCATCATTATCATCATCTGTACTCTTATTAGTAACGATATTGATAGTTATGGGATAGATAGTGCCAAATGATTCTGACTGAGCAGGAATCCTATATACTTCGAACTGCTCAGTAGATTTCTTGAAACGCCATATGGCGTTCTGAGCTGTATCAGTAAACCAAATCTCGTCTGACTCACCAGCATTTTCATTATCTATTTTCACATCCCATACCTGTGAAAAGCCTCTTGGATTTTCTCGAACATACCATTGTGGAATCGTGTGCTGTTCAAATTTATTTTCTGTAATGTCATACATTCCTAATATACCTCTTTTCGTGGATACATACCAGACCTCCTTATCTTTACTATCTACTGCAATACCCAACGGCATTTCGCAGCTTTGAGGAAGTCTGTACTCTAAAACATAGTCAGAATATCCAGCTGTAGTGGAATTAATTCCACAAAAGCCTTTCCTAAATCCCTCTTGTCGTGAACTCGTAGTAATAGTAGAAGAATCTGAAGTTAAATTTTGGCTCTCGGTTGTGTTGCTATTAATATTATTATTATTATTAGTTCTATTGCTCTTATGCTCCAATATAGTAATATTTAATGGCATGTCAACGAATTGAACATCAGAATTTTTTTGATGTTCTGAATAAGATTCGCTATAATCAAAAGAGTGCGGCAACTTGTCGGACTCTTGTCCATAAACAGAATTATCATTTGTATTGTTATGAGCAATGGATAAAACATAAAATGCAGGTAAGAACGCAAAAGCAAATACCGTTATCACCAATACACTCAAGGGCATAATAGTCATATGAACACAAATAGATTGTATCCACACCGAAATTAATCTTTATGAATTACCTAGAAATTGAGAATCTACTTTCGTGCAATTACAACTAATCATTATCTTCTACTATAGAAATTATCGCTAGCAGAGGACTGTCTACAACAAGATAGCGGCAGTATTAGTAATACTCATTACATCCCCCACAATCAGTTCCTATTTGGCAATGTAACTATTAATCCTGTTATCCTCTGCTAGTAGTATTATTTGTACTTGCATAATATATTAATATGGCCTTCTTATCTTGGACACTTCTAATAAGAAAACATGTCGCAGATTGTTTTATACTATTTTCTTATCAGATAAATGTCGATCATCAATATTTATATTGTATGTAGAACTAAAATCTCTTAATGATAGCGACAAACCATGATGGAAAGAGTGTAACAAAGATAGGATACAGCATTATATTCGTCGTATTAGCTATCTCGTTTGTTATCACAGATCCTGTAGAAGTCTTAGCACAAGGCACAAATGATACAAATGCTACAAATGCTACAAACGCAAGTAGTACAGCTGGAGGAGCAGGTGGTCAAACGACCGTAGTGATGCCAGCGGGTTCACTAGATCCTAATAGTGCAAAAGGATACGAACCAGACCCGGCAACAGTATCACCAGGTGGCTCAATAGTGTGGGATAATCAAGACAACGCTCTACATACTGCAACTTCTGGAAACGCTGAAACGGCAACTCCTGACGGTAAGTTCGACACAGGCATGGTAGGTGCAATGACACAAAGCCAACCAATAATTATGCCGACTGAGCCAGGAGAATATACATACTTCTGTACACTGCATCCATATCTAGTGGGTACAGTAACTGTACAGTAATAACTTCCCTTTTTTGTCATAACAAGCCTACAATTTGATTTCATGTGTGGTTAGAGATGCTCACTACTAGTAGATCATTCTTGTATTATGGAGCAGCGGCCAGTACCGGGATTGCTGGTATTTTACATCTTATTCTAGTATCTAATGCTATCAATTTCAATATCAATAATGCGATCTTCTTCCTAATTGCCGGCATACTTCAACTGTTCGGGGTAATACCAATGATAAAAAGATGCTATAGAAGTATTTCAGATTGCATACATTGTAATATCAGCTGTAATCATAGCTAAGGAGAGAGTCAGTAAGCCTCAAATGACTAAGGAGAAGCGATAAGCTTCATTTTCTTTGAATCTTTGAAAGAACCTCTTCATAGTGACCTGTTCAAGGTGGTAGTTTATATTTATAGAATTAAGAACAAATATGCATAAACAAACTAAGATAATAAAGGAGAGTTTCATGTTAGGACATTATTGAGATCATATGAAAGGGATGGAAGATCCAATGTCAATTACCTTTGCAACATGTGTCATATTATCAAATTATGCATGTACAAAACTATATAATAGTTGTACATCTATGAAACTATCATTGCACAATCATTAGAATACTATTATTCGTGATACTGTGAATTATTATGCCATGATTTCTTGTTGGTAACTTAAACACCCCTAACCCTCTTCTTTTTTGTCTATAGCTGCTTCTATAGTCTTCTGCTTTTCCTTGTTAAGTTCATCGAGAGTCATAGAATCTGCTGAGATTATAATGCTGCTATTTGCCTCCAGATTTCCTTGAATAGATATAACCGCATACTGTGAATTTCTCAAGATGTCAATAGTAGAGTCACTGTTAGAACGTAGTTGGAGTACTAACTCTTCTAATGGAATCACAGAACCGTAATCATCAATGTCAAGCTTAGTTACATTAATCGTTTTATTGTCATTATAAATACGATTTACTTTAACTAGCATAATCCATATTTCAATAAAAACACAATCAAACTATTATACGTTAAGGCGATGACGGTAAATAATACTACCTTGATTTAAGCAATTAGTAGATACCTGTCTCATCAAGTTGATTGTATAAAAAGACGGGGTGAGACTATAGCCTATGCAACTTTACACGATGACTTGTATGGATCCACCTAAGGTAGGTGACAATCACGCGGGATACATCGGCTTCAGAAATTCCATTAATATCTCTTCTAAAAGATGATGGAGCAATAAGTGTAGTCGTAGATCATTGAAATCAATAATTTAGCAACGCACATTAGGTTTGTGTTATTCCGTAGGATTTGTACTTGATACACGATTTTATGATGTGCCATCTGCCTCTCACCACGTGACTAGTGACGTACATAGATAACAGAAAAACATGGCTAAGAATTTGAGGTTGCAGAGCATTCTAGTATATCGAGGGAAATTTCGCTCAAATGTTCACTGAATTATAGGAATGAGTTAAGATAGAGAAAATCAAAAAGAGAGGGGGTCAGTGCAACTTAATGTAGAGAACAAGATTATCCTGTTCTGTTTGTTGTACTTGTCAACGCTTGAAAAAAAGGGACAAACTCAGGTGATGACGGTTCTATTACTCCAAGCTGTGCCAGAAAAGTAAGGTCATCTTGAATCGCTTTATGTTCTACTATTTTTCCGTCTTCGCCTACTCTGTATAAATGTACAGCTTCATATGAAATCTTATTGCCCGTGGGAGGAAGGATAAAAAAGTTACCAGTGTGTGTACCAGTCACATTAATTACGGAAACAACCTTATCATCTTGAGCAATTATTGCCTCTTCGTGATGCCGAAGATCAGGAAAAGCAATACGTAGATTCTCAACAGTATCTATAAACTCAGAAGGACCTCTAAGCTGTCCTCTGATAGGATCCACTTGAGATTCACGATTGAAATATCGTTCGCTTATGAAGTCAGCAACATTGCTTACATTTCCTGTATTAAATGCATCAATGACTTGCCTAGCAACCTTGATGTTGTTTTCCTCTGTTGTTCCTTGTCCTAATAACTCGTTTGATGGAACTGAAGGTATTATGATTGCAAAGGTCATGCCAAACAATAACGTAATAGCGACGAATATACATGATTTATAACACAATTTTACATACCTTTCGCATTTTTGCAGATTCATAAAACTATGCAAAGCATATTTTTATTTAAATATTACCGAGAAGTAAGTCAGCACCGTAAGCCTCAGAGGGTGGTATGTATCAGTCAATGACATTCTGAATCAACTAAGTCGTTCCTTCTTTCATTCTATGCCTGCGTCGCTTATTTGATATTCTCCTCCGCCTATGTCATCAATCCATCCATTCCTTACTAATGCATCAATATTACTCTGTAAGTCTAAGCCTTCCCAAGCCACAGTCCAGAATCCTTCCCTCTTACTAGATCTCCTGATCTTTTCTATATTGAATTAGTATGAAGTATAACACCACTTGTCATCCAAGTATCATTACATAGTTTAATTCTGGATACTCCTTCGAATGCACTATCTTTATAAACACGATTTAGATACGTCTTATATGATAGAGTCTTTTCAAAAGGCAAAATCTTTAGTCTTAATCTGCTTAGGTATTCTACTTTTCATGGCTTTTGCTACTCTAGAAGATGAGACATTGATAATTTCCAACTCATTAGGAGATTCGTTGCCCGTGAACAATACGAATATAGTTCTAGTTCATGGATCTTGGAGCGATGGGTCTATTTGGAGCAAAGTAATTCCTATTTTGACTGATGCAGGACACGGAGTTTTAGCAGTACAGCTCCCTCTACGTTCTCTGGGAGAAGATGTCGCTACTGTAGAGCGTGCAATTGAGCGAATTGGAGGACCTGCCATTCTTGTAGGCCACTCATATGGAGGAGAAGTAATCACAAATGCTGGTTACAATAACCCCAATGTCACAGGCCTCGTTTACCTTGCCGCTCTTGCTCCTGACGAGGGTGAAACCGGCAATGATTTCTTCGAACGGCTTCCCAATGAAACCTCGAAAACTTTCTTTGAGAATACTGCAGTTGATAGCGCAGGATTCTTATATTTTAACACAGAAAAATTCCATCAGTCATTTGTTCAAGATATCGACCCAAGAGAAGCAGACATCATGGCTGCTGTACAAAAGCCGTTCAATCAATCAATTAGTAGTGAAATGTCTGGTACAGCAGCATGGAAACAACTTCCTACATGGTATCAAATATCTGAGAACGACCGTCTTATACCCCCTGATATCCAGCGACTCTACGCAGATCGGATGAATGCAACCACTCTCTCACTTAACTCTAGCCATATGTCGCTTGTATCACAACCAGAAGCAATTGCTGAACTAATCATAAATGCAACAAAAGGAAGTACTAATACATAGATAATGATCCCATCTTAGAAGTACTAAATCAGAAAAACATGCCACATCACTTCCTAAAAAGCTATGACACGACCTAGACATATCCTATTATCTGCTGGAATGACTTCTGATGAATTATCTAACACTGTGGATCTGGACATGATTGTCGTAAGTAGTAGTACGTCTGAACTCCTGTGACATTTTTGCCGATAAGCTTTACAGCTGCATCGAGTTCGCTTTGTCGACGGCCACTGATGAACACATACGTCCCCTCTTCGACTAATTTCTGTGTCGTGGCAAGACCTATGCCACTATTCCCTCCGGTGATGATAGCAGATTTTCCTTCAAGTATGTTCATGATTTTTCCTGTTGTTACTATGATCTATGTCTTTAACATATTTTCTTTTCCAGCTTGGGAACCATATATCATATTTGATGCGTAAAGTTCTTCCCTCAGAAATCCTTGACTTTAACTGCTCTTGCTATAGAAGGCGTCCACTATCGCTTAAAGCCGTAAACCTGATCTCAACTAGTTTATGCCGACCAATATTTGACTCTCTGCATCTAATTGTGTACTTCCTTACTACTTTATATTATGTAATAACTTATTAGAAATGTAATGTGATAGATCTATCTTGTCTTCTCCAGGTATATGTGCTATTTCAAATCGTTCTTTGTCTTTAAGAAGACTGACTGTGGCATCGATACCCAACTTTGTAGTTAATAAGTTAACCTGATCGCTAGAAGGATCCAAACTGGAGCCCTTTGCATTAGGAATTATTAAGAGTCCTTTGTCTGCTTGACATCGGGTAGAGATAGCATATTCGATTGCGACTGGATCAGTCGGATCGATGTCATCATCGACTATTATAGCCATCTTTAATGATGGATGATTTGCGAACGCGGCCAACAGTGCGTTCTTAGATTCGCCTTCTAACCGTTTATGAATTTGTATTATTGCGGTTAACCAATTACTACCTCCGTCTGATAAGTGAACTGTCTTAGTAGAAGACACAACATTTTTTACTCCTTCATATAATTTTGCTTCCACAGGAAGTCCCATTAATAATCGGTGCTCAGAAAATCCTGGTAAAATATCTTGAAAGAAAGCATTATTTCTAAATCTGATTTTATCAAGTTCGAATACAGGTTGTTGTCTCTTTATGTCATATGTCCTGAGCATTTCTACCATCCATTCCTCTGCAGTTCTATCTTGAAGGATTCTGCCCTCAAGGATAATTTCGGAGTAGGTGGGAACATATAGACCTGAATAGTCACTTTTACTTAATGAAAGCTCCCCTTTAAGCAGGGAATTTGCTAAAATCATTTCATCAAAACCATATGCAGCCTGATATGCAGAAGCTATACTAATTGCAGGATGAACACCTACCACAATCGTAACTTTCAAGTCCTCTCCATGTTCCTTCGCAAAGGAATAGCATTTATGAAGATGACGTCCCTCTACCATTCTTATTACCATATGATTACGATCTAATCTAAGAAAACGATGAATTGACGAGTTTTGGTTTTCTTTTTCCTGATCTTTTGCGTAGACTATTGAAGATGTAATGTAATGACCTGCATCTTTTTCAAAATGCATTACGATAGGTAGATCATTCAAGTCTGTTGAAGAATTGTCATGGAACAGAGGTTTATCTTCAATAGTTTTCTTATAAGAAGCGTTTGTCAGTGATCCTATAATATGAGAATGAATTAATCCAGGCTCATCAGTCCCAAGAGCTAATGAAAACCTCTTTCTAGTACCCAAGATATTAGTCACGACGCGCATTCCGCTTCCTTCTACATGTTCGAACAATACGGCTTGTTTTCGATCGAGCTTACGTGAAATAGCTGCTAACTCAAACATAGGGCTAACTTGTTTATCTATTTTAAGAAGGTCATTGTGCTGCTCTAACAAGTGTAGAAATCCATGAAGATCGGATTTACTGTACTTAGGAGTGGTATATTCGCTGATCTTATTTGTCATATTTTTTGTATTCTATATCACTTTTGGTTAATATAAAGTCTGGACAAGGAACACTTTAGTGAATTGTCGTATCCATCTATCCTTAATTATCATTCAACTCTATATATTGTGCCAATGGGATTAGTTGAATAAAAAAAGAAAAGGGTAACGTATTACCTTAGATCCTGATCTTCCAATTCGCCTAGGTGTCTGGCTATTCCACGTTAAGCTTATACGTAATATCCGCAAAGTGAGGATTAGTACCAGGTGAGGTAAGCGCACCAGTTGGGGTGACACGAATATTGTATGAGACAGTATGTTCTCCAGGAGGCAATGGTTTTAGGAATACCGCCCATCCATGACTTCCCGCACGCCATTCACCAGGTGTTTGGCCTGGCTTATGAGTGTCTGATGAAGATCAAAATCTTTAGTATACAATTCGGTAACATTAGCTAGGGAATTTACCTGATAATCCAATTCTCCAGATACCAAAGACATCTTTACGTCGAGCTTGGCAACAGGAGTACCATCGACCACAACATCCGATCTCATATTTCCAAGATTAGTTACCTCTCTTGCACATTTTGCTAATGGTTCGTTCGCCCCGCCTTAACACGAATAGTTTCATAGTTTCCAAATTCTGATATTATCATAGTATTCTCTCCATACTATTGATAAGTGATGATGTCGTTATTGGGTGTCAGAGAAACATGGGTAAATGGAAATGCCTGTGGTGTTCTAAAGTCCTGGAAGGAGAATCTTTTATGGACCTAGTTGAGGCCTCCATGAGGGAGGAAAGAGGACAACACGTACATGGCTGGGAAAATATAACTTTAATAGAGGAAAAGCCAGTTGCTGTATTAGAGAATAAACTCTGGTCAGTCTAGTCCTCCATTATTTTATTTTGTTTATTGCCTTTGGATCATGATTTCAGCATTACAATCCTGATAGGTGCGTGATCTGCTGTATCTATTCATGATGAACTTCAATTATGTGATTAGCACCCAGTACAGATCAAGCGAATACATATGGGTGATACATTAGGAGATGCATACGATACAGACCAGCCTGTTCCAAATCAGCTTGATTACGACAAGTGGAGTCGTGGCTTCAAAAGACAATTGCATTTCTGTGGCGAATCCAGTTCAAAGATACTGATGGTGATAAGCAATGAAGATTGTGATTCGCCTGCTGCACCAGCATGCCTTGATACTAATAGTGATAAAGTACCAGACTCAAACGACAACTGTTTTCACCCTAACCCCGAGCAAAAAGATACTGACAGTGACTGTATAGGCGATCTCTGTAATCTTAATCCCAGAATCATGTTAGTACTAGCTCTTGCTCCTACTGAAGAAGGTCAAACGGGTTCAGATGGCTAACAAACTTTTTTGGCCATGAAATAGTCTAAATATTTGAGATGTGCAGTGCAGGGGAGGGAACCTCAGCAGAATGTCATCTAGCCCAGAAGAAAGGGAAAGAAGATTAAACAACCTCGGTAGCTCATTCGGTCGCGATCTAGATGTAGAGATAAGACGGGAAAAGATCACTCTAAGGGAAAAGTTAACTCAAGACTTTGAAAGAGAAATAGCCTTAGCTGAAGCATGCGCTAGTCGTGATGATTTCGCAGAAGCACTCTACCACAGAGTTATGGCTGACATGGCTCATAGAATATTAAAAGAACTTGAGATGGATGGATAATGATTACTAGTAATAGCGTGGACGCTAGTTTATGTTAGCCGTATAAAGCTATTTCATATATAGTGCTAGATCTTTTTATCATGAGGAGGGCACAATGGAACGGAAAGTGGCCTTTCCATTCTAATAATGAAGAAGAAACTACCTACTTACCTATATCACTAGTGATATTTTAACACTTTCACGCTCAGGACTTTGGTAGTCTAATTAGTAACAGAAGGGGGAAGGGCGGCCAGGAAGAAATCCTAGTAACTAGATATTGCCAAAGATACCCATCAGTCATCGGTTCACAGTAGTATAACACCTAATCCTTGTCTAGTTTCTTTTGAATGCTATTATTATGCATCTGCCTGCCATACGCAATTTCGTACTGTTGATACATTATTTCTTTCGTATTTTCAGCTAAATCCTTAAGCTCTGCTTTGCCATTATTACCATTATCTAGCTCATCAGATCTTTTCGCATCTGCCATACCTAGTGATTCTAGCTCATTTATCCACCAACCATAACTTTCTGGATGTTCATCGATAGTAGCCATAGCGGCGAGCTTTGTACACTAAACTATAAAAACCTTCAAACGTTTAAATAAGTTATTTTATTCTTTAGATCTTTTTCTTTAAGTTACAGCGGATTATTATTTATCCTGAGAACTACTTTCTGCTATTCGGCCTTCGATTTCGACATTTCTCTGAAAAATGCTTCTCCAGCCTTTCTAACTTCATCTGGTGATAGATCCATAGAATACCTTATATGACGAACGGTAACTTGTCTTCTATTTCTCAACTCTTGGAACGCATACAGCATAACGATAATCTAAGTGCATCCAGTGTATCATGATATACTGAATTAGTCTTATCTAATGCATATGGGTCATTACCTTTATTCTGTGCGGTTTTCAATGAAATTATAACCTGTTCAAATTGCAGGTGTTCTTGTATTCATGCAAGAAACCCCAACACAATCTTAGTAGTAGCAAATTCATTCAAGTCTTTAAACGCTTGCTTTAGTTTCCGTTTTTACACTTACTTTACCTGGCTTCTCTTGCTAACTTAAATAGTTTCCTTAGTAAACATATAGTGATGACTAATTCGCAAAAAACAAAAGAAAAAATCAAGGAAAAGGTAGCTCTGACAGATGACCCATGCTGTGATGACTCATGTTGTGCAGATGGTGGTCCTTCAGTTAGTTCTGAAAGTGAAGAAAGAAGAGGAGGTGGGTGTTGCTAAAGAAAGTATTGGTTGAAATAAAACTCTAATGCTGGAGCTTAATCTACTTCTCACGCATGACAAAGCTATCCTTCTATGTTCTAGAAGTTACTGGTTAGTAGCGGAATGCATGCAGCACAATAACAGTCGTAGGCTATCCAGCGTGTCGATCTGCTGATTTAGTCTTATCTAATGCATATGGATCATTACCTTTTATTCTGTGCACTCTTTAATGAAATTTGAGTAGAATTGGTATTGGGGTAAGGCCTACAGATCTGTAATCCTTCTCAGTGTTCGATTCCTGACTACTCACTCTCTTTATGCTAATTCACTTATTGCCAGGGCATGGTTTACTAGTTTGAGTAATCTGTATTATGCAAGATCTGTGATAGCAGCTTTCCCATCAGTCCCATACGGGTCAGTTAGATTCTACAGACTAAGCTTTATTACATAATTTAATATTGCCAGGCTCTTTTAAATGAGTAATTAAATTAGTCGATTCGGACACAAGTCACACTCATTATGTCCATATAATCGGACATAACCAACTGCTAAGAATTAAATCGTTTGGTCCTTCTTCTACAAGATATGGTATAATCCCAAATGGTAATAAATGGATGTTCCAAGCCATCTATGGAATTAATGCCTTGGCAATAGCAACGGTACTCTCTCCCTCGCTGGAAAGTATTACAATATCTTTTATGATCTTTAGATTATAGTGCACTGTGCTCCGTAATGCCCTGTCGAAATACATGTACAAGAATAGGTTCAAGTTTTAGATATTATAACACAGGAATAAAGTATTGCAGAAGGTGTGAAATATACCTTTTTAATGATGGGTATATATGCCGTTGTTGTAAACGTCCTCTGCGAACTTCACCAAACTAGAGAAGAGGTAAGGAAAATGCACACCAATCGATACCTAGAGATTTGATCAAATAAGAATCCTTTACCCCATGTCGTGTTCAATGATGATTTTGCGATTATCCCCTAGCTATCGTTCCCAGAACTCTACTATCTTTACTTTCTTCTTCTTATGCCTGGTAGCTCCCCTATTACTATCTCCTATTTTATTGGTGGCTTCACTATGCATATGCAACCCCATTCGTGCTTTAGATATTTTTGCCTTATGTTCTGCTGTGAATACATAGCAGCATGCAATAGTTTGAGAGTTCCCTAATCCTGATATTATCATAGTATTATCTCCAAACCATTGATAAGTAATAATCGCTATAGCGTATCAGAAATAGCATGGGTAAATTGAAATGCCTGTGGTGTTCTAAAGTGTTGGAAGGAGAATCTTTTATGGATCTAATTGAAGCGTCTCGAAAAGAGGAAGGCGAGCAACATGTACACGGCTGGGAAAATATCACTTTAGAAAATGAAGAAGTAATTGCAACTGCTATATTGAAGACTAAACTAACTGCGGTATAGTCTTACTTTATTTTATTATCAACTATTAGAATGTTCTTTCAATGATTTAGTTGTTTCCTTGTTTTTAAACCAATCTCAATGCCTATTTAGAATATGCCTTGCAATTGAAACCAAAAAAGTAAGGTACCAATTTTAGGTACATTTCCTGAGCATGAACACTTACAGGTCCAAACGATGAAATAGAAAAAAATAGGTTTAGTTGCATTCACTACTTGTGAATATGAATGCGATTTATGGTGTCATTGCTGGAGGAGTTACCATTCCACTTCCAGCCATATCCGAACCAGTCATATTTCCTTCTGTATAATTTCCTCCATCTGTGGAGGCAGCTGCTTTATTAGAGAATAAAGTGGTGTCAGTTTAGTCTTCCCTTAATTTATCTTGGTTATTATCATTCCATCTACTGCTTAGATTCCTCTTCAGAAACTCTACCGTCAATAAGATCTATGATGAATAACCACATAAGTAAATAATAGGCTCCCTCTCATGGTTACGACTCTTAAATTAGTCCCAAATCAATGAAAATGATATATAATAGTATCCCAGTTGTGATATAGAGTGTGAAGGGTTTAACTAATCTTTGGCGGCCAAAAATATTGATATCAGAAAGTGGGGAATATCTCTTTTATTCATGCTCCAATAACAGCAAAATATTATTTACTTTAATGGATAGAAGCGGCAATATAGTTAAGAGTGAGGAATTACCTTTGACTTTGGAATGCTTTCTTAAGGCAATGAAGAAGGTGGGATACAAAGCCATTTGGGATTGAACTCCCACATAAGTAAACAACCAGGAGAGGGGGCTGAAAGACGAAAACCTATGAACTGAGGAACATTTAACCCCTCTCCCTTACAGACTTATGTACAATCGTATTGTCGCAATGGTCCCAGCGTGGCAGCAAATAGGGCATAATGAGGCCATTGAGGCAGGTACCACACTATGCCCTATTGTGAAAGTTGGTTATTTTGCCTCATTGTGAAATGAGACTGTAGTATTATAGTAGTTCTGGATATTCTTAAGCATTCTACAAATGTTGTACATCACATTTTTCCTTATTCTTCATCCCTTTCGTTCTTAACCCCTGAATCATTATCTTCCTCTGGTTCCGCTTCTTCCTGTATGTTATCCTCTCCTAGTGGTGGTATCTCTTCTTGTAGTATGTCCGCTACCATTTGCAGGTACTGAGTGGGATTTGGTCCCATATACGTAGCTCCTGTTGCCGCTGCCGCCCAAGTTGTACATTTAATACCTAATTAACACGGATTAATCAGCAGCGCATGACAACACTGATGAATAAATTAAGAGAGGAAGAGGATAAACTAAATCTAGAGCTAGAAGAGTCACACGGAAATTATGAAATAATGAAGGCGGTATTTGAAAAGCGTATTGACCTTTTCAACCGCTTCCTTAAGGAGGAAAGTTTATCTGAGCTAGATAGACTTAGGCTGGAAAATAAACGTGAGTGGAATAAGTCACATTTACTATCATTAATAATAAACGAAGAAACGACTACTAAAATAAGAGACCTTCTGAAGCGGGTGTATCAGTTAGAAAAGGCTAATGGACTAGAATAGTTAATAATGGTACCGCATTGGTAACATTACTTCACGAATGACAGTCGTATATATCTTATGAGAGATTTGATTGTGTTAGAAATCTAGTCTAGGAAGTCCAAAATGGAAAAGGACTTTGTTACTCTTGAACTAGTAACAATTTGTAACATGTAACATTCTAATATAACTATGTTATATATCTAGCTATATGTCAACGTCAATACCAGAATCGGTAGAAAACTGAGTTGTCATACTTAGAAGATCTAAGTTAACAGAGCTACTTATCATTTACATATAGCAGATATACCTTCTTTCTACTGTTGATATCATTAATTCTTCAATTCTTTTTGTCGTATCCTTCTCTTTGTTGTGAATTTTTTTAATAGTGGATCGTCTCCGCATGGTTTGATAGTATTATCTATAGTCTTCCTCGTCAGATAAATCTTACTTTTACACTTTCTAGCGTAACTAGCCTGTATATCTTAGTCCACTATTTGCTTCCCGGCGGTAAGCTGATGCTCTCGTATGTAGTTATGATAAATCTGATATCCGGTTAGTATCGGAGTTGTCTTTAGATGTAAACCGAATATTTCTTAGCTAAAAATCGAGTTCCCATGGATTAATGCAATAAAATTCTGCTTCATTGTGACTTGAAATTTGGTTGCATTTTGGACAATTCTCCGTTATATCTTCATGGGCCTCTTCAATGTCAGGACACGCCAATCTCTTTCAATAGTGCAATAAGGAATCAGTTTAAGGTTAAGGCTACCAGTTTGTATTTAGTTATAGATTAAGCAGCTACGTTTCATATGTTGAATGTTTGCCAAATAACTCATTTATCATCTTTTGCTGTTGTATTATTAATGCCAGACACATCGATTCAAATGAAAAGTTCTTTTCCCTACTGTATTTCATAATTAAATCAGACAGAACATGTAAACTAGATATTTATGTGAACCTTCTATTGTTACTGATAATTACATTAGTATGTATTTATTTGAAATATCTAGGTATCACATTAAGTATAACTATGTGATAGAAGAAGGATCACCAGGCCTTTTTGAAGTATCGAAACTTGATACGTCATATTTGCCTTTAATTCATTTAATATGAGAAAGTCACATTTGACCGTACCAATATTATGAGATCAACTATAAGGCTGAAACTTTCCTTATACTATACAAAGGTCTATTTGTTCTAAACTTGATTGGTAGCTGTCTTTTTCAACTTCAAGCTCTGTATCACGTAATAAATTAAAATGCATTAAACAAGAATTAATTAGTTTCGCACAAAAATATTCTAGAACTGCTGAAAAAGAAGGCTCTCCTCTTTTATACTGTTACTATCAAAGTGAAACTACAACAGTTAAAATTAGAGCCGAACAATCAGAGGCTCAAGCAGACAACTTTTCCATCCCCATCTCTATGAACTGTATCTCATTTTCAACAAGTGGAAACTCTATCCCATCTAGTCCTAGTCTCTTTTTAACAGTCTCTCCTGTTTCCTGTAAGTCCTTTTTGTATAATTCTAGGGCGGTATATAGCAGATCTCTGTTACTTATTGGTGGATAGTTTTCTTCTCTCCATTCTTGTATTATACGACTAATTTCAGCCTCATACTTTATTAGATCTCGTCTTATGAAATGGTTTAACCTAATGATGTCGTTATTTGAATTGCTTTCACGAGTGAACATCAGGCTCTCGAAACACTAGAAGAGGTTAGTCCACAGGAGCAAAAAGAAGAGTTAGTGTTGTCTGAACTAGACACGGAAAATAGAATGTCCTAAATGTAATGAGATTATGGAGCTAGACTCCAAGTTCGATGAATTAGTGTGCTCCTGTGAGAGATGTAGCTTCTTCTCTGCAAATTTGACTAGAGAGTCTGCTGTTCCTTTTTCGAAATTCAATGAGTTCGGTAGTAAAATACGATAAGCAGGAACTTGATCTGATGAGTTTATTTACCATGCCATTTTTGATATATCACTCACATAAGAGATAATATATCTAACAGTATGACACAACTTCTTGATAAAAAATGTTAGGAGAGCAAATTGAAGACCTAAAAGGCAAAATAATCGGTCAAAGAGTAGTTGATATCGAACCGCCTACGATAGAAACAAGTGTCTCAAGTAAAGGCAGTATTAGGGGAATAGAAGTGACAGAGATGCTCACCTTTGTGGGTACACCGACAACATCTGAAGGAGTACTTCATGGCAAAGGAGGTGGTATAATAATGGCGGGCGGATCGGAAGTTGCAACCTTTACTGGCGAAGGGATAGGAAGATTTGGTTCAGCGGGAAGCAGTAGCTGGCGTGGTTCCGTTTTCTTTAACACGTCGTCAAAAGGCAAACTATCTTTTTTGAATAATCTGATTGGATCATTTGAAGGTGAATTTGATTCAGAGGGGAACTTTACCCATCGGTCGTGGGAATGGAAATAAACAGATCCTAATTACCTGGGCATGGGACTGATCTAGTCTTATGGAACTAGAGTTTCCCCCAACCTTCACTTAATTTGACCTTTCTATAATCCTACCATTAGAAATGACTGCGTAAATCCGCTTAGTATTCTCTATAGCTTCAACAGGATTTGCGGACAGAATTAGGATATCTGCTTGTTTGCCAAGTTCAATAGTGCCTGTCTGATTTATCAAATCAAGAGCCTCTGCTCCATTCTTGGTAGCAATCTTCATAACATCCGACGTATTAATACCTGCCTCGACCAACAATTCTAGCTCATGATGCAGACTTTCTCCTGGAACAAGTTCAAAGTTCGGTATATCTGTACCGGACAGAATTTTTACTCCGCTATCATGCATCATCTTTGTAAGTCGTAAGACCTTATTCCAACGCTGTTCATTTTGGGGATCCGCAAAACCTTGTCTAACAAAAATTGCTTCATATACGCTCAAAGTAGGATCCACTGGCATCTGGTTCTGGACCAAGCTTTCTATCATATTTCTAATCTCAGAACTATTAAGGTCCACCAGATCAAGCCATAGCGAATGGTCAAATGGACCTCCACCAGTACGATTGAAGATTCTCTGCTTATCTTCTGGCAATAAAAAAGGGGATACGGGAACTCCATGTGTTAGAAAATCAATTCCAAGATTTGCAGCATCAGTCCAAGATGTAAGATAAAGATGTCCAATAACCTTTATTCCCTGACGTTGAGCTTCATCTATTGCTGCTTTTACTAAATCCGGTTTCAATCCAACGTATAGCTTGATGTAATCTACGCCTGCTGCCGCCTGATGACGGACTTCCTCCCTGACCCCTTCCTCAGTAGTAAATTGTTTTTCTACAAATGGTACAGGAAATTCAGGAGTATTTAGAAGTCTACCAGCTGTAAAAACTTCAGGTCCACTTATAGTTCCATTAAGGACCTCTCCTCTTAGGCGCACTGTTTCATTAGTAGGGCCCCCAGGATTTCTGACCGTCGTAACTCCGTAATCTAAAAGCATACCAAGCATATTTTTGGACATAGCCTGGTCATAAGAGTTCTTTCGTACTCCTGCTATATGAGCATGCATATCGAAAAGTCCAGGCGTAGCATATTTTCCAGTTAGGTTAAGAACTCTTTCGTTTGATTGTGATCCATTGCTATCATTATTTAATGTTAAATTATCACGAAAATTAGTCTGATTAGTGATTGCAACTATTCTTTTGCTATCGTCAATAACTATTACTGAATCAGCTTTTTGGGGGCCACCATTTCCATCGATTAATGTAGCACCATCCAATACCAGTGTTTCATTTCCATTACCTGGATTCAGTGACGATAGAGACTTGTTGTCAAGGGCATTGAAATTCACGGCCCAGATATCAGCATCATTTGTTGTCTCTAACAACGAAAGTATGTAAAATGCAACTATGAAAATTGAAGGTACACCAATGAGAATTGTGTTCATAATCTTATTCTTCATAGTAAACTCTTCTGATTTATCAACTATTTCACAGATGATATGAGACAAAAATAAGGTGGCTGATAATGAAATTGACATTCAATAAACTGGATAGCAGTAGCAGTCGTCGTCAATGAAGACCAGTACAATGTACCTGTGAATTGAGTCATTAAGCCTTACCAAAAATCCCATGTAAAGAACTTGGGAGTGATTTCAAACAAGGCCTCAATTCCATTCCCTGTATTAGCAATTAGCATAGTGGCTAATGGATGATCAAGTGTGCCTAGATATTTCTTATTTATTTTTTCTACGATCGACATGTATTTACCTACTTTCAAGAAACCTATCAACTTTCTCTTCAGTCATTGAGTAGGTACTACCCACAGCTCCTGTAATCTTCATCATTCATCAAAAGATAGACAGATTACATTATAAAGATTAGGAAGAATTCATTTTGCCAAGAAAATAACTTTACAGAGGAATGATAAGTTGTAATCCGGGGGTTGGAGATGTGGTTGTTAATGTTAATGATGATACAACGGATGAGAGCGTCAAAATTATCAAATCATAATGCTTCTTAGCTCTCTATATAGATGCACAGAACAACCTTGGGATATTTATCCCATTTCCCGACCAGCCTGAGTTACGACTCAGCTGAGTACTCCAAGAAAAGTCCTGGTAAATCTTCTCTTGGCTATGTGAAAAGCCTTCATACCTCTAGGCGTAAGGCTATACGTTATGGTCTTGCCTACCTTCTCTTCCTCACGCAAAAATCCCGCATACTTAAGACTCTTAAGAGCAGGATAAATTGTTCCTGGGCTCGGCTTGTCGCCCCTTCGTTTTGCCAGCTCATCTGCTATTTCCTGACCATGCATCGGCTTCTTAGATAGTAAAAAGAGAATCAGAAATCCTAACAACCCTCTCATGTCACAACATTCTTCGTCCCCGTATCTGGGCATGATCATGTATATAGGATATCCGATATATATAAATACACCTTAGTGTATATATCGTATAGCCAATATGACATATGGAAACTGTGGTTGTGGTAATAGTAGTAGTAGGACAGACTTTGGAAAGGTAAGAAGCTTTTTAACTAGAGAAGAAAAGGTTTCAATGCTAAAAGAGTACAAAGACGACCTGGAAAGAGAAGTTCAGGGAGTAACTGAAAGAATCAAGGAATTAGAAAATTAGAAAATAAGTAAGCTTAGAAGATAATTAAGCGATCCCCTTCCCTTCCAGATTTTTTATTTCAATGCATTTCCTTTAGTTGTAAAATAATAAGCCTCTCACGTTTAATTTCTATATCTTCAATTACAAGGTTATAAGCTTCGCTCCTTAGGATCTTTTTATGACTAGTTGGTGGTATTAGCTCGATTTGTATTGAGCTCTTGTATTGTATGCAAGAAGGTCGGCAGAGATATTTCAATTCAGTGGAGAATTCTGTTGTGGATGTTGGCAGGGTAGGACAGAAACATCGATTTAGTTATTCTCAATCTGAGTAATTCGATTCAATATTATTTCTTGTAAGGTATGTTTGAATGTTCTCCGATATCTGATCTTCTGCAACTTTGATATATTGAGGGTCAATCTCTGTACCAATGTAATCAATCCCAAGTCGAAGACAGGCCAATGCCGTACTTCCTATTCCCATAAACGGGTCGTAAACGAGCGTATTCCTTCTAATGCCATGCAATCTTATACAGCGTTCAGGTAGCTTAATGGGAAAGACTGCTGGATGAGGTCTCTCTTTCTGTATCGTTGGATAAGGTATAAACCATACATTACCTCTGTCCCGTTTGTCTTGTGTTGCAGATTTCCACCTTCCGATGTTACTTTTATCTTGATATTTAACTCCTACGTTAAGCTTATTCAGTTTCACATTTCCAGTTTTACTAAAATGAAAGATGTATTCCTGTAAGTCGCTGAGATATCGGTCACTAACTATTGGTTTAAAATGGCCTATTGAAATGTTTTCATTTTCATAGAGCTCATTATTCTTCCCAATATCTTCTCGGTCAAAAGAAATGGACTTAATCCAATGGATCGTATTCTGCAGCTTATAACCAATATCTAGAAATTGATTAGCAACATAAAACGGAAGAGTTGAATCAACAGGTCTACCAGCTATATTCAGGAAAAACGAGCCGTCATCTTTCATAATGGACGCACTTGCCTGAGCAACTAATCTTAACCACGATAGGTAATCATTTCTCTCCTTGTTATCTCTGTAAATCCCATATTGCTTGTTTATATTATATGGAGGAGAGGTCACAATGGTATCTACAAAAAGCTTCTCATTCTTCATTTTGGTCATGAACGAAAGGCAATCTTCACGATAAATTTGATTTTTCTTTATAGTCAGTCCATTCAACCAATAAAGATTCTTTTTTATAATCGTTATTCTATACATAGTTTTAAAATGGGAAATATTTTTGGCTTTTTTTGGAGCATGATATAAAGAATAATCCTATTCAACTGTCATCATAATGTGCTTTCTGCATAGAACCAGATTATTTTCGCACCATAGTAATCAAGTACGCAAAATGACGCCACGGTAAGGCTTCTACCGAGCTGTGCATTTCAATCAAGTCTAGATATGTCTCTTAACACACACCTCTTCCATCGCCCAACCGAGTTCTACATCTGTTCATCTATGAAACTGTCCACCACGACGTTTTGCTGGACTGTGATTATTTTTCTGATTATTGTTTTCCCTCATACGCTTGTTTTAGAACATTTATGTCGAGCTTGTGCATTTGAAGCATCGCCTTCATGGCTCTTTCTGATTTCTCAGTATCTTTGTCTTTCAGCATCTTGATTAAGACTATGGGAACGATTTGCCACGAGACTCCGTATTTGTCCTTGAGCCAACCGCACTGCTGCGCCTTTTCGTCGCCGCCCTCGGAAAGCTTCTCCCAATAATAATCCACTTCTTCTTGCGTCTCGCAATGTACCTGAAACGAAATGGCTTCGTTGAATTTGAATATCGGGCCGCCGTTGAGAGCTACAAATTTTTGCCCTTCAATTTCAAAATCCACAGTCAATACTGATCCCTCCTCCTTTCTATGAATCTCGAACCCTTCTTTTCCATAGTGGGTAACATCGCCAATCTTTGAGTTTTTAAAAATGGAGGCATAAAACTTCGCTGCCTCCTCTGCCTTATCATCGAACCATAAACATGGAGTTATTTTCTGCATATCGACAATAATATATAAAGTATAGTTTATAAGTATGCAAGGGATCAAAAGTATAGTCATTGTTGTTGTTTTTGTTGCTGCTGTTGTTACTGCAATCCATCTAAATATAAACTAGTTATAGACGCGACAACAGAACCAGAAGATCTTCGGGCACCTACCACAATAAGAAAGTTTTAGGTGTAGGCATACATTACATATCATATTTAATCCTAATCTGTCCTATCCACAACGTACCAGAGATGAAATGACAATGGGTATGAATTTAGCGGCTAAGTGATCCAGAAGCTTAGAGGACTAAAAGTGTTCAGGTCATCCAACGATGATGGTTTGACATTTACGGGTAAAGCTAACTCGAGCAACGCCAGTAGCTCAGATCTTCTGATATAGATATGGTTGCGCAAGGTGACAATATAATAGTCACATGGTAGGAAACAAACCAGACAAATTCTGAACTGGTAATGAGGATAAGTACAGACAGTGACATGACATTTGGACAAATACTAAAGCTAGGAGTTAATGGAACTATTACCGATCAATAAAATAATTAGTAACTAGTTCCATTCTATGTCATTCTTCATTTTTCGTTCCCGTGGCATACCTTGTTTTTCTAAACCGTAGAATGTGATATCTGCAGGACCTGGGTAACCAGGTAGGTTTGGGTGTCTAGTTACAACGCGACGGTCAGACTCGTCTGTCGAGTTGAAACCGTTAGCGGTGCAATAATAGCATTTATGCGGAAAAACCATTTCAAGTCTAATTCCTAGATCTCAATTATTATTGAATAATTAACCCTCAAAGCTTCCCTAAAAGGTAAATGTCGTGCCAACAGCACTTTGAATGAATTTGTCGGGCATTAGATCTATTATCCTATTTGTTGCTTTCCAGCCCGTACAATGACAAGGTATTACGTATTCAGGATCTGCGTTCTGTATTTCTTTTATCGTAGGATCCATAGCTTCTTCATAAATGCCACCATCAGCAGGAAGATGAAAGCCACCTATTATGGCATAAATCTTGTCTACTCCAGTTAGATCTTTAGCATAGTTTAAGGTATTTATAATACCTGCATGGCCACAACCAGTCAAGGCAATTAATCCCTTATTTCTGAGATTTACTACTATTGCTTGATCATCTCTAACCAATGGATCTGGAACGAGATTTAGACTCCTTTCATTACCATTATTATCATCATCTTCACTATTATTATTATCAGAGTTTTCGGCATATTGATATGGAAACCCTTTTTCAAAGCTTGTCCTCCGGGGTATCTGACCGGTCATTAAGAGAAAAGGATTCTCTTTATTAGGAAGAATCGTAGCCTTGTCAGACTTATGTATTGATCCTCCTAATGATATTAGTTGCCTCTCGTCTAATGACGGCATCCTTGCTTTCCTTCCATCAGGAAGGACCAACCATCGTCGCAGAAAAGCATCAGGATGCAAGAAAACATCAATAGATGATAAACGTTTAGAAGATATTCTCTTAAGTATGTTGACAAGACCTGCAGAATGATCAAAATGACCATGGCTCAAAAGGATCCCATTGATATTACTAAAATCAATACCGAGTAAATCCGCATTGTGAATTACTCCATCTTCGGTAACTCCAGTATCAAAAAGATATGTATAATTAGTATTTCCATCGATATTTTCTGTCAGGTTTTTATTGCCGCTGTTGCTGTCGTCCTTGACAATATTGATTAGTGCAGAGAATCCGTGTTCAGCAGTTGGAGGAGGCAAATTCAATTTCTCATTCATTATCAAGGGGCTCCTTAATGCATGAGCAGAATTTTTTAATAATAAATCTGTTGAGTTGTCCATGAGAATTGTGATCGAGATTTTTCCAATTTCCTTTATAGACATAGCTTATCTACTGATAAAAACTTCAAAAATAGATGCTTATTAACTTTTCTTGGTACTGTTTTCTGGTCATAGACCAACTATTCAATCAGTTTACTTGGTAGCTAAATTGGGATTCATATTTTGAAATTTATTGAAGTAGTAGAATTTACTTATACTGTGCTGAGCTTGGCTGTTTAATAACAAGTATAAATATATAAACGGAATCTTTATTAACAAAACTATTTATATCTATTAATAATTACATATCTTTACCTATGTTTATCACATCACACGGAATTGGGATCATTTGCGTAGTGACCATCTTTTATTCCCTTCTCTTAACTATCCCTGGTGGAACCAACAACATTGTGAATGCATCGATTGAAAGTAACAATTCGAAAGGAAGCCTTGTTGAGAATGACATTTCAGCCACGCCCTCAGCTAATTCTGTATCACCCCAAAAGAATCAAACATTCAGCGATAACAATGAGACAATCAAAGTTTTAGCCTCCTTCTTCCCAATTTATGAATTTGTAAATGAAGTAGGAGGAGATAGAGTTGAAGCTACTACTCTTATCCCTCTAGGAATAGAACCACATGATTACGAGCCGACCATACAACAAATCCAACAAGCTGAAAATGCAGATATAGTATTTTTTAATGGTCTGGGTTTTGAGGGTTCTTGGATGAACAGAATCAATAATGACAATTTGATTGATACGAGTAAAGGAGTAAACATCACCAAGACAGGGGGCACAATAGATCCTCATATCTGGTTGGATCCAATCTTGGTAAAAAATCAAGTAAAGAATATTGAAAGCGCATTAATAAAAATCGACCCCGGTAACAAAGAATACTATCAGAATAATGCCATTAACTTTACTATAACATTAGATTCATTAGACGCACTCATAAGATCAACACTACAGACATGTGAGATGAAGGATTTCATTGCATTTCACGATGCGTTTAGTCACTTTGCGAATAGATACGGATTAAATCAACATAGCGTTCAAGGTGTCTCACCAGAGGGAGAAGTATTACCTCAGAGAATTCAGGAAATCGTAGAACTAGCCAAAGATCTTGGAATAAATGTTGTTTACTCGGAAGAACTCGTTGATCCACGATTTGCAGAGGTGATTGCTCAGGAGATCCCAAATGGTAAAGTGCTCGTATTGAGTCC
>WHTU01000280.1 GCA_009377575.1 Nitrososphaeraceae archaeon
CGGGACCGAAGAAGCCAGTAAAGAAGTAAATCAAGGTAGAAGATATCTATCGTTTCGCTGAAAGCTAGTCGCTAGTGATTTGAGCACGAAAGAATAAGCTTTCAGAGAGTCAGATTTCGAGGCCGCACTGTTTTTAAGTTATATCGAACCTACAGCTGAAAAATGAGTAATCAAGAATCTTGAGGCCTTTTTAACGGGCAGAGGGATACACGTTTGGCCTAGACCAGAAGGGTTTACTATAAGAGTAGATAGTAGAGGAGGCAAATTTCGTATAAAGAGGGATGAAATGGATGCAATCCTATCTCTAGGCAAGATAAGACAACTTGAGTATGAGGATACGATGAAAGATATCCGTATCGGAGTGATAAAGACCTAGGCTAGTGCCAGAACTGAAGAGACATTCTAAATGCATCAAACAAGTCATCATGTGAAGTTGCTTCCTTATCCAAAGTACCATCACCTTTCTCTACTGCCGTGCGTATGGCAGCCACTAGTTTGGTGAATCTAGGACTAATCGCAACGTATCCATTCCTATACTCTAACATTTCATTAGTGTGCTAACATTCCTTTGTGCTCCTTTGCGAAGTTAACAGGAATGACAAACATATTTTGAGATAGGAAGTCTAGGTCATACACTGAAGGGTACTGTTTCTTCA
>WHTU01000281.1 GCA_009377575.1 Nitrososphaeraceae archaeon
ATGTCTTCTGTCAAAACATTGGCTCACAAGTTCAAGGCGATGAAAACGCAGTAGCTTTGGACGGCTTCCAAGACTAACAAACCAATATTACCTAATCTCTTTTTTTATTTTCTGATTCTCAATAACTAAAGTTTAGTTTTTATGCATAACCATCATGTATGTATGAGCTGGTACGATAAGTCCACGAAGTTATTATTTAAGATTAATCTGTAATAAATAATATAATAAACACTCGATTTTTGTATTCTATTGTTTTTTCCTAATTGAGATAACCCCAAGTCATATATCATGTATTGCTAGAGTATGAATTATGGAGCGATAGCAGTTTTTGGAATAATTGTGATCTTAATGGTCACTGTATCTTCACATCCAGTATTTGCGAGCAGTTATGAAAAAAGTCAGATTATATCGCAAATTAACGAGTGTGGCAATTATTGGTTTCCAGTAAATATAATATGCTCTAACCTGAACTCTCAAATCCAAGGTGACGAAAACACGTTGCTATAGCAACTCCAGCTCCAGAACCTGACACGAATTATGGGGCTCCATCTCCATAGAAGCTTTGCATGTAACGACAGCGGATGCAGCGTCTAAATAGCTTGTTGATTATGACACTTGTAATCTATGAGGCAGCAGCAGCAACTACTAAAACAAG
>WHTU01000282.1 GCA_009377575.1 Nitrososphaeraceae archaeon
ATACTTAATGTGATATACGTAATATACTCCCTAACTTGATCGTGTCATTAAGAGATGCAGGCTAGTGCATATAGCGACCAACCACTATCTTGACCCTGTAATAATTTGACTAAAATATTGATTACGGTACGAAGAGATAATGACATCCGGCTAGGAATGATGAGTATACTTGTATTTTAACAGATTGACAATCCTGACTGACATAGCTGACAGTCTCACTAGGGAAGCTTTTTGACACTTTATGTCAGTCAACAACTGGTAATATTAATGAGTAGCAAATAAGCGTAGAATAGAACAACCAGTTGGAGCAATAATCAGAACAAACAACCACGGCAATTATAGCGATAGATCATTTAGAAAGATCACATATGATAATATGTCATGTTTGTCTATAATTACTAGATAATAAATATTGCAATGGACTGAAGAATGCACGTGTAATACCGGGAAGATGAATTATGACGCAATAGAATTCAGTACAAACAATTCAAGAATACAGCTTATATGCGTCATTTGCCACGGTGTGATTTGCTGGTGGCCCATTAGTACTGAACAAGTTGCTCATTGACTTGGCTCCTCCACTAATCATCAATCCCAATGAAAAAATAAATCGTATACATAGAATAATTGAAGTTAAGCAGAATGGATTTTGCTT
>WHTU01000283.1 GCA_009377575.1 Nitrososphaeraceae archaeon
CTCAGCGTGACAGACATGACATAGTTAATCCTCGAGATAGTCTTATGCCAAGCGGTTTTACCGCAATCAGATGAATCTGGTATTCATCTGCAGATGAATAAGAAATAATAGATCTTTTATACTTTAGAGTCCGTTGGCTGTACTATCTCAACTGCGCCAATCTCTAACGCTGGCTTAAGCCCATCATATATTGTCCACGCTTCCTTTATTTTGCCCCCTTCAAAATGAAGAATCTCGACACCGCTCGTCTCAAATTTCTCATGAGTAGCCGGAAGCCCAAGAATTTCACCTTCGTGAGTGGCTTTCAGGGTCCACCTTAACGCAACTTTATTTTGTTCCTCTATGTCTTCTACTATCGTAACCTGCATGTCTGGCAGTGCTTTACGATCTTCGGAAATCCACTCTTTGAAATCCTCGATACCTTTAATCTCTTCAGCTCCATGATAAACTATATCAGGAGTAACAAAGTTCTTTGCCTGATCTATTTTCCCTTCATTAAATATTTGCTCGATGAATTGCCTAATGGGCTAGATTTTAGTGATGATAGAATGACTTTCATCGAACAAATGATCTCATTGAATAAATTATTAAGTTCAAACGATTCTCATGAATCAACCTCCATCCTAACTGTAGACGAAAAAGCGCAGGATCC
>WHTU01000284.1 GCA_009377575.1 Nitrososphaeraceae archaeon
CCTGACCGTTTCAAGATACTGGACTTTATCCCAGATAAGTTTCCCGTAAAGTATAGCGATAGATTGCAAACAATAACAAGTAAATTGCAGCTCTAGTAGTTCTAACAAAATAATACTGATGGACCAAATACTTACGATTGAACAGGATCGATAAAACCTTGAATTCATATATTAGGATTAGGACTAGTATCTATTTTGTTATTGACTGTTATGGTTTTCATGATCTCTGATTATCATTTCTATTAACATTTTCCTTAACTACTGTAACACTATTGCTGACGTACCCTATAGGAATGCGATCTATGATTATAATTTATAATTATCATAATAGAAATATGGTAACGTGATTAATAAGAGTCATTATAGAGAGCCTTTCCTTGCATGAGTAACCTACTTTTAGAACTGATGCGGGTACTGATCTAATAAAAATATAGAACTTACCGCAGTATCACATTGCTAAAACTATTCTGCTAATATTGGCTTACTACTATTCTACTCTAGATAATCTTTATACACCCGTCAGCTTTAGCTTTTATTATCTTTTCCTTGTGCGCCAATTTAGAAAGCCACCTTGTAGGAAATTTAGTAAAATCACGTTAGAGATCCAATGGGACTTGCCGCTACAGTCCTGTATATTGCATGTCAAAACTAT
>WHTU01000285.1 GCA_009377575.1 Nitrososphaeraceae archaeon
CATGCAAAGACCTCAACCCCTGATTTGTCATCCACAAATGCTGGCTCATTCATAGAACCTACTACAAAGAGATAGCCCTGATCGCCGATAGTATAGAGTCTCCTTTCGTGTCCAGATACGGTATGTACTCCTATCGACGCAAGAATCAATATCATACTAGTGCCTAATACAGATGCAACTAGAAGATTTCTATTTTTCATAGATCTAGTTTGCTTGATAAGTATTTAAGATATATGGTACATCATTCGAATGAGAATTAGTTTGGCCTAACGGATTAAACTCTATTAACATATTCCAAATCATATCACATTATACTTCTAAAGCACCAGAAGAAGAACTGAGACTAATTTCATCCTCGTGCTATTCTTTCAACACTACAAGTATAATGATGTGAATTATTAAGTTATGCAGTAGAGATAATATCAATTTTTATTCCTTCCAGACTCTTGACACATTTTATGAATGTATCAAAAATGATACCTATGATCCTACATATGTGCTAGCGTTATGGATGTAACACACAACTAAGACAGTAAGATTTGGATGATAATAAACCTGTCTTCATGTATCTTGGATACCGTGGAATATGATAAGGAAATAAATAATAACTTTACTGTAACGCTGTCTGACTCTGATGGAAAAGACCCTATT
>WHTU01000286.1 GCA_009377575.1 Nitrososphaeraceae archaeon
TTCAAAGCCGTCCATACCTGGCATCTTAATGTCAAGAATAATCAAGTCATAATAATCAGGTTTAAAATTTGATAAGGCATTCCTATTTTGGTTTGATCTATTAGCAACACTTCTTCGCGCATAGATGTAAACAGGTCTAAAATCCGATTTCTTACAATCATATTTTCTAAGCCCGACATGACAGTTCGTATGGCAGGACCAAATACCGGAATACTGCCAAGAGCTATATTCAATGCTGGATTGTCAGTAAATTCTTTAGTTGAATGAATAATTGCGCGATCTATTTTATTAATGAACTCATTTTGAATTTTTGATTCCACAGATATATAGAACAACTAGTTGCTAAATTAATCTTCGCTCGTATCTCGGAAAACATAGGTTCTCCAGCGATAGCTGCATTAGAAAATAATGTATATTTAGTATGGCAAGATCAGGATAGCATGTCAGGAGATAATGAAATATTATACAGGAAATCAACTGCCGGCGGAACAAACTTTGGCAATATGGTTAACCTTAGCAACAAGCAGGGAAACCAAGGTTTTCCAGATATAGCTGCATCGGCCAATACATGACATAGACACCATAGGATTTCAACTTAATTTTTAAGGCCTTATCCTTTTTCACGTAATTAAGTCTTATTGCTGATACAT
>WHTU01000287.1 GCA_009377575.1 Nitrososphaeraceae archaeon
GGATTGTGGTAGTCGCCGGTGCGGGAGACTCGGCGCTAGTCGGCAGTAGCTGCGCCACTTCGATCCGGGCGGCGACCACCATTGCGACTGCCGTCGCACCGCCTGCGGCCAAGACGCCGGCAGCAACCTTTACGACGAAGTTGCCACGACCACCGGGCATCACCAACTCCAGTTCGAATGGGCTAGCGCGGTTCGTCCCTGCGCATGTGGAGCCTGCGACGGATGATCGCCCCTCCCACTGCGCTGGCGACGAGAGCGCCGCCGATCACCAGCAAACTCACGTTCAGGGGACCTGCCGTCGAGCCGCCACCGGTGTCCACCCCGCCGACGGGTGGCGCCAGTGTGGTGGATGGCGGGGGTTGGGTTGTGGGCGGCGTGGTGGTAGGCGTGGTGGTGGGAATGGTGGTGGTGGTGGTGGTGGTAGTAGTAGTAGTAGTAGTAGTAGTAGTAGTAGTAGTAGTAGTGGTGGTGGTGGTGGTAGTGGTGGTAGTGATCTGCTGCGTGCAGGCTGCTTGGGTGATGGTATTGGTGTCCATCGTGACCTGGCCGTTTCGTGCCAACGCTCGGCCCTCGATGGAAGCGCCGGTGGTGAGGGCGATGGAGGTCAACGCCAGAATGTTTCCCCTGAAGACTGTTCCCGTTCCAAG
>WHTU01000288.1 GCA_009377575.1 Nitrososphaeraceae archaeon
AATGGATCAATATCCGGCTGAGGTTAGTAAGATATTAAATACATTTTTATCGACTACTAGCCCAAACAATTGAATCATCCATTGAATGAAGCATGAACTGATTTCGGGATCTAGCTACGACATGATTCTATAGACTGAAACATTTTTTTAGGTAGAATATCTCTCGTACTGGTTATGAGCCCCTTTACCTACGGGAATCTAACCCCCTTGGGCCAAACCGATATCAGTGCTTAATTAGGGTTCTCACGTAATAAGACAAGAGAGAGGAAATAAATCGCAGTTCAAATGGTGAAATGATAATTCCGCAACATGTCGAGCGAGGAATCTTAAGCTCTAATACCATCTCATCCTCTTTCTTTCCACGCATTTATAGGTCTATTTCCAATGAACGCCTGGCCCAGGATCTGTTCTTTTTTGTCGGATAGTTTTCTTGCTCTTGCCAATTCTAACGCTTGAGTCTTTAGTAAGTCGGTTTTTATTTAAACTTCTATTTTTTTGATGGCTGGACCTCACTGAAGTTGCAGGGAACAATGCAAAAGCAGTTGATGAAACAGAAACGGAGTAAAAAGCAACAAACTGACATAGTAATAACCATCCTAAGCAATAAGACACTCGGAATGGTTCATTGGTTCATAGATATTGGTTG
>WHTU01000289.1 GCA_009377575.1 Nitrososphaeraceae archaeon
TAGGTACATTGGAAGGGACGCCAGTTTATCCATAGAGTATATAGGGATGAATCGCATTTGAATTGGATGACCAACAAATAACTTTCAATCAAACTATAAGACAATATGCTTTTTGTTAGACCTGTTACAGGGCTTTAGAGCTTTAGAAAGAGAAGGAACAATATAGGATTCTAGTAGTTCTTTGAAATCCTTTCAAAGCTTTTCTCATTCTTCTTTTTCGCAAGCTTGACCATCAGCTGGCTAGTTAGTCTAACGCCAAACTGTTAAAATAACCCGGCGAGGAGACCCTATTGTTGAGTAACTCGCGTTTTTTGGTAATTGACGCTCCATCAATATTGGGATTAAAACCTACCGGAGTTGAAGATCTTCCAGAAGCATTCAAAGCAGCGGGTTTGCTTGAGGCACTCGACGCACAGTGTGTAGGCAGGATAGAACCGTTAGAACCATATAGTCCAGTGCGTGACAAATTTACGCGATTATTAAATGGCAACGCCATCAAGGCGTTCTCGTTGCAACTAGCAAAATCAATGGCTGAAATTGTTCGTAGAGACAATTTCATTATTGTACTAGGGGGTGATTGCAGTATTATTATTGGTACGATTTTAGCCTTACGTCGACTTGGAAGATACGGGTTATTCTTTATT
>WHTU01000028.1 GCA_009377575.1 Nitrososphaeraceae archaeon
ACAAAAACGTAAAGATTAAGATTAATTCTGTGGGAAGTAGATTTGCTACTGCAGAAAAAGTAGCGGGTTCAACAGAACCAACTTAAGTTTTTGTTATATTCTTAGACCAAACTCAACCAATCGGAAAGAAATTCGCTAACACTTTCCGTTATCTTATTTTCTATTTATTCAAAAAGCTAAATTGCATGTTTCACAGAAGAGATTATGCTATTGAACATACTTAGTCAGAAGACTTCTCTGCTATATTGATGACAATAATAGCAGCAACGTTGGTGCGAAAAACAATAATAACAGCTGTTAGCGCTTTTGCATATAACAAGAATCAAGCGATATCTTAAGTCTCAATTGGGTATTGTTATGCTATTGCTCACGTGCATCGACTATAAAATATGTCACTAGAGCTTTGCCATACGACGAAAAGATTGTTTCCTGATACGGCTATGTTAGGAGAAAGTGACTCTTCAATATCCTCGCTTACATTTTTTACAGGATTAAAGCTAGCTCCAGCATCTGTGCTTCTAGCAAGAAATACACTTTCATTTCCTAACGAATCATCCACCCACACAACATAAACATCATTGTTGGATACTCCTATCCTTAGACCACCATGTGTAAAATCGCCTCCATTGTTACTCAGGTTCTTTACTGGTTCAAAGCTAGCTCCAGCATCTGTGCTTCTGGAAAAGAAAGCATCTTCTCCCCCCCATATTACGTATACATTACTACCAATAGTAGCTATCTGTGGTTCAAATGAATCCGGAGTGTCTTGACTTAGAATCTTAACAGGATCAAAGCTGGCTCCAGCATCTGTACTTCTGGTGAAGACTATATCTGCCTTACCTATGTCATGTTCCCAAACCACATAAACGTTGTTTCCTGACAGAACCACATGAGGATTAGTGTTACGACCTCCAAGGGCTTCATTCAAGTTCATTACGGGTCCAAAAGTGGCTCCCCCATCTGTACTTATTGCAAACAAGGCATCAATGTCACCTGGTTGACCACCACCTGCGCTTTGCCAAACTAATGCCACATTGTTGCCAGATGCGGCTAGCTTTACAGAATTTCCACCAGCTTCATCTCCAATACTCACGGGCTCAAAATTGGCACCGGCATCTATACTTCTGGTGAAAAATACGTTTGTACCAGAATCCCAAGCCACATAAACGTTGTTACCTGAGGCGATAACTTGTGGAGCAGTAAATGTTTCTGGAAATGGATCGCTAAGCTCCACTACGGGACCAAATGTCATTCCCGCATCAATGCTTTTTCTGAGCAGTATTTTTTCTCCATCACCTGGATTGCCATTATCCCAAACTACATACACATTATTACCGGATACAGCTACCTGGGGTTGTCCTACGGAATCGCCGGGAGTGTTCTCCATCAGATTCTGAGTAGGACCAAATGTGGTACCACCATCCGTGATTTTTCTGAAGAATAAGTCAATGGTTCCTGTGGGGGTAATGTTATCCGCCCATACGACATACACATTGTTTCCAGATACAGCTATCTGGGAGAATAATGAACTTCCTTCATTATCACTTAGGTTTTGTATTGGCCCACATTCAAAAATGGTGTATTGATTTACTATTGTACACGAAAGAGAATCGCCCGAACCTATTGTACCATTACATCCAGGAGAAAATGATGTTTGCAAAGTGAGCCCTGGAGGATTAGAGAGGGATCTTTCACTCACTGAGTACATCCCGGGGTCTAACCTAACGAAGGTACCTTGAGCAGAACCAGGAAATGAGCTAGGTGAGGGATTGTTACCAGATACCGATAGAGTAAAATCCGAAGGAGTAGGACAGACGACATCTTCAAGGCAAAGAACAATTTTGGTTACTTTAAGAACCGATCCTGTAGGTTGACCAACATTTGATGTCTGAAGTCCGATAATATTCATTGCATTTTCATTCCCCTGTACTTCAGAGTCTAAATTCTGACACAAGACGCTTAATGGGAATTCACCATTTCCACATCCATTTAATACTGAAGTAACCTGAGTCTTATCGTATTTCAATGCAAAGGCTTCTTCAGAACTTGAAATAACAGAAGAGTGTAATGACGCAGGAACTATCAAAGCAATCAACAACATGGTTGCAGTCAAGCTCTGAATGAACTTTTTATTATTATTGTTCAACCGAATCTAACTTGTAACATTAGTGAATGCCTTATTTAGAATCGTCTAGATTTCACTAACAATTAAATAAGATAAGATTAGAACATGAATCTTCTTTAATTCAAATAGATAATCTTATACTTTTACTACGTGATACTATTGTAATTAACAACTTATTCGAATCAGGGGGGTGGTTAAATTTGGCTAGAATATCAGCATTATTGACTGACATTCTTTCAGTCATCATTGTAACATAATACTTATTGAGTTCAGATGTAGCTTCTGCTATCCGTTGTCGGATTTCTGCTTCGTGATTACCATTATTTTTACAGATGGATTCAAATCATTGTGTTTTTGTTTTGTCTTCAATGAGCCATATGTATTACAATTTGCTTAGTATATTATCATTCACATAGTAAATAATACGATCTTATTATGATTTCCATATCGGAAAAACTGTCTCTTTCCTTTAACTTTATTCCTAAAATGAGAAAGATTTCTTTTCCTAAAGGGAAATTATTAGTAGAGAATTATTTCCGTCTAAGATATTTAGTGATAATCACTATATATAACTCATGAAACAAGATTATTTTGAAATCGATAGGGTAATTGAAGACCTAGCTAAATCCTATGCAGCTCCTTGTGCTACCAGTTGGTTTAAGGTTAACAATATCAAAAGACCTTCACAAGAAGATTATAGGAAAAAAGTAGTAGAGTTTATGAAGCATTTTGAGCAGACATTATCAATTTCTTATCCAAATGATATACAGTCAGAAGAGTTTAAGGAATATGTAAGAAGTGGATTGCGAAAAGCAATCTACAGCGTTAATAGCGGTAATAGCAAAGAAGTAGAAAGAAGGTACAAGTATTATGCAGATTACAATTAGGAAAACCTACGTAAGTGTGTGTGTGTGTGTGTGTGTGTGTGTATGAGACCTTGAGATGATCGACTTTCATAGGTTGGCAATACCAATTATTGTCATTTTAATAGTAGGTGGTACCATAGGTTTTTTCTTAGCTTATGGTTTTTACCCAGAGAAACACGTTAATGTGAAAGTAGATGAGAAGTGTTATGAGTTTTTAGATAATGCTCTTACAAAGTACAATAGATTACAAGCTGAAAGAGAATTATTAGTATTAAAGCTTCAAACCAATGTAATAATATCATTTGATGCAATAGTACCGGTGGTTTTTAGTGGAACGAGAGAAGAAATTGATAACCTCATTTCTGATTACAATATAAAGATAACCACTTCTCAGAGATTGGGAGCGGATAATAATCACATCGATAAATACATAGTCAAAACAATATACAGTCTATAATATACAGTCTATAATATACAGTCTATAATATACAGTCTATAATATACAGTCTATAATATACAGTCTATAATATACAGTCTATAATATACAGCCAATTCGCTACATCTGGAACGTTCTAACTTTAGATAGCAGATTGTGGTTTACTTATCTAAACCTTGCACTTATTTACACTGGTCAAATCGATTACATATATACATTTTTAATGAAATTAAGAGATATTAATTTCGTTTCATTTTTAATTGTTAGTTTGCTAGTAATTATTTTTCTAAATCATCTACCCCTTTCTCATTAACCGTAAAACGTATATCAGAATAAGGATGATATGGAGAATCGATCATCTTCGCTATTCTATTCTCACCTGATTTTCTAAGGTATATCCTATATGTAGAAGTATGACCTATAACATTTCCGCCTGCTGCCTTTGTTGGATCTCCAAAGAATGTATCAGGAGATGATTGCACTTGATTAGTAATCACAATTACTATGTTAAATATTTCAGCAAGTCTTATTAATTTATGTAAAATAGAATTAAGTCTCTGTTGTCTATCCGCAAGTGTGCCTCTACCTAAGAACTCTGCTCGATGAAGAGAGATAATACTATCTATTATTACTAATTTAGCGTTAAATTCATTTATATATCTACCAAGATCTTTGATAATCAATTCCAAATGAGAACTATTATATACTTTACATATTGCAGCATTCTTCAAAACTAACATTGGATCAAAACCTCTTGCCCTAGCGATCTGATTTAATCTTTCGGGCCTGAATGTTCCTTCTGTATCAATATAGATTACGCCTCCATCAAGGCCCCCTTCATTTATAGGTTGTTTTGCCATAGCACATAAAGTATGACATATCTGTGATTTGCCTGAACCAAATTCTCCATAAAATTCTGTAACAGCTTGTGTTTCTATTCCTCCTAGCAACAATTCATCCAAAGATTTAGAACCAGTAGAACATCTTAGCATAGCTTTCCTTTTTTCAAGAACAAAGTCAGCAGTCACAAATTCCTTGTCTAATATATTCGATTCTCTAAGCAGTTTCTGAGCTGCCATAATAAATGCTGCAGCGCTATCCTTGGAAGAATTAATATCTACAGCTAATTGGTCTGCACTAGTTACCGCTAGGTCCATCACTGATACGATCCCTGCCTCCTTAAGCTTCTTTGCTGTTGTTGGGCCTACTCCATCAATATCCTGTATCTCAAGGTCTATAGCATGAACAGACATTTTTTCGTTAGCATTGTATATAGTTACGTCATTATTATCATGTTCAGAAGGATCTATACTAGGATCGGCTTGGATCCTTGTCTTTTTATCTGTCATTAACTAACTTATTATTAATTACTGACACTTATTTAAAGGTCGAAGAACGTAACAGAGAGGGAGGGAATCACTAGAGCTGAAAAAAGGAAAAGTATGTAATAGCCGTTCAACCGTCCACGTGATTCAGGCCTCTAACAGTTGCCAACTTCAGAAAGTCACGTAATTATCTTGTCTTTCATAAGTGGACTCGTGCATTGCTGTTTATTAGGCAGCCCCCCATTATCCGATAATGCAATGATGAAATCCAGAACGATGAATACCTCGATAAATAGCAATCCTCAAATAGTTTATGACTTCGTCTCAAACTTGGAAAACCTGCCTAGGTGGGCTTCCAGCACCTTTCCATCCATAAAGGAAGTAAATGGGGAATGGATCGTAGACACTCCACAAGGACAGAATAAAGTCATGCTTGTGGAAAGAAATAACTTTGGAATTTTAGACCACCATGTGAAGTTGACTTCTGGGGTAGAGGTATACGTTCCTATGCGTGTGGTGAAGAATGGTAATGGAAGCGAGGTAATGTTGACGGTGTTTCAGACACCGGATATGACAGACGAGAGATATGCCGAAGATATAAAAACGGTTGAAAAAGATCTGAACCACTTGAAGACCGTCATCGAAGAGTGTTAGAACAAAACTGGTAGTAATTACATCACGATGACAGCGATATCAAAAGGTGAACTTAGTAGTTTTCTAAATCAGGGAACTTTTACGGCAAAACTAGCCACAGTTAAGGAAGACGGTATCACTAATATAATGCTCATTTTTGCTATGAGTAGGCGGTTTTAAAACCAATTTTCTAGAGATTGATTGCGACTTGATATTGATTTCTTTAGCCTGTCTAAAGCTCCAGTCACACGTTCTCTAGAGAAGTCTTTTTCTCCGCAAAGAAAATCAACTATACTACAGTAGTCGACATCAGCATATTCAATATTATTGATCTTTGGAACATCGGGATTTAGAAATATGTCGCGAATATCTTGATAAGGGATCTGTACTATTTTATCTTTTATTTTATCAATATTTTCTAATTTGCCATTTTCTCTAATTAGTTTTAAAGCAGTCTTGGGACCTATTCCAGCTACACCTTCAGGATTAAAATCAGTACCTATTAAAATTCCAATATCTACCAACTGTTCATGAGTCAATCCTATTTTGTCAAGTACGTCTATATGATTGATAATTTCCGGCTGAATATCAAGATATAGATTTCTATTAGGTACTTTTCTCTTACCACTTATAGTGAGATTGCGTACTAGTCTCTTCGCTCCAAATAATATCGAATCATAATCTTGACTAGCTGCACAAAAAGCGTTATCAGATTTAGTCAAATAAGCTGCTGCTGCCTCTCCTTCTGATTGGGCCTGAACCACGGGTATTCCTAAAAGAGCGAGTATTCTTTTTGATTCTTCTACCATGGTTTGTGTCAAAACGGAAGTGGCTTGACCAAATTTTCTTGCGTCTTCAAATCTTCCTTGTGTTATCGCTTCCTGGTATTTTTCGACAGCTTCTTGCTTAATACGTTTTCTTCTCTCGATTTCTTTTGATTTTAAATGATGAGGCTTACCATCAAAAACGTATATCAATCTTAGATTTTCAGCTAGCAAATTTATGTTACGATAAAATAAACCACTCAAATGACTTGTTATATTTCCTTCATTATCAGTAAGTAATTCTCCAGTCTGACCCCTAATTGTAGAGAGAAACTGGTAAATGGTATTATAGGCATCCACAGCTATTACTCTACTTGATAACTCAGTTGTAAAAATAGGTCTGGGTGATACAAGCAGTTTAAGATCTAAACCCATTTCTTTCTTAAATTATGAGCAAGTAAGATTTACCTTTTTCTCTTCCTGTGGATTAACTATTCGAGATCGTACATTTCCCATGCCAGCATCATCAGAATATAGCTAGGAATATTTCATCTGTATAGTAGAGAAAGAATATTATAAAGTTACAGATCGTCTGATAGTATACGCGATTGCATGATACTGTACGAACATTTATTGCTATGGATGCATCAAATATAACTGCTCTAGAGCATCTACAAAAAGAAATAACATCTAGCATTGGATGGGATTTAAATGTGATTAAGCCGATAGAAAAAGACAAATTTCATTTCACAATTCTATTTTTGGGTGAAATACATAAGGATATGATAAAAAATATTACGGAAAAACTATGGAGAGTCGAATTTGAATCGTTTAAGATATTGTACAATAACATCGGGGCATTTCCTAACAAGAACTTTCCTAGAATTGTATGGATAGGGATTGACGATGATGGAAAAAAGAAGATGATGAATCTTAGTCGTACTATCTTATCAAAATTGGATCGGGAAGGACTTAGAACGGACCAGATTTGTGTACCTCATTTAACATTATTCCGTCTGAAAAAGCAAGTAAAAATAGATTTTGATAGTTTATCTAATTTGATGGGAAACAGGATCTTTGGTGCTGACACTGACACTATGGATAGATTTCATCTGAAAAAAAGTGATCTTACATCGCGAGGTCCGATTTATTCAAATATGCTTACAGTTTATGCAAAATGAGCCAATTGAACTCAGTTCTCCTAAAAGCATTAGAACTATCCAAACCTATGCAAGGAGAGGTAAAAAAAGTATCTTCTGTTGCAAAGGAAGTCAAGGAAAGTATAATCAAACATGCATCCTCTACACAAATTAAGGATGTAGTCTTAGGAGGATCCTATGCAAAAGGAACCTGGCTTAAAGGTGATGTAGATATTGATATATTCGTCAAAATGAACAGTTCTTTGAAAGAAGAAGAATTTGAACTACTTGGCAAGCAAATAGGATTGGAATCACTAAAACAATATCAACCGTATCTGAGATATTCTGATCATCCGTACGTTGAGGCATTTGTCGAAGGAATAAGAGTAAATATAGTCCCTTGTTACGACGTTGAAAAGTGGAATTGGATAAGCGCAGCTGATAGATCACCATTTCATACAGAGTATGTTACAAAGAAGTTGGATGAGGAAAAAAGGGATCAGGTTAGACTATTAAAGAAGTTTCTAAAATCCCTGGGAATATATGGGGCTGAAATTGCTAAAAATGGTTTTAGTGGATATGTCACAGAAGTGTTAATTCTTAAGTACGGTTCATTTCAATCTACTTTAGAAGCATTATCTCATGTACAAGAGGAAAAAGTCATAATCTCGACGGATCCAATAGATGAAGAGGCTGCAAAGAAAACATTTAAACATTCTGTAATTATATTGGATCCGATTGATCCTAAGAGAAACTTAGGAACAGCAATTTCGGTAGAGAACTTTGGCAAATTTGTATTAGCAGCAAGAACATTTCTAAAGAAACCATCGATAGAATTCTTCATACGTCAAGAGAGGGAAGGAAATGCCAATATTTTTTCAGAGATATATCCAAATATATTAGTAGTAAGTTTTAGCTACAGAGAACGCAGCCCAGATGTGATTTGGGGTCAACTTAAAAAGAGTATAAATACTATTTCCAAGCAATTGACACTTGGGGGGTTTAATGTTATAAGAAGTATATGTACTACAGACGAGAGAACAGAAGCAGCTTTCATATTTTTGTTAGAATCAATAACTCTACCATCATATATGGTAAAAACTGGTCCGAAGGTTTTAAGGAAATATGATTCTAGTAAATTCATTTCAAAGAATAATAACATTGCACGATTAATGTGGATTGATAATGAGATGCGAATAACCACCTTAGTAGCAAGAAAGGCTACTGATGCAAGAGAATATGTTAGACTTCTTTTAGATGAACGAATTGATAGTATAGGTATCACTAAGGGCCTTGTACCGGATCTCGGGAATAAAACACAAATTTATACTGCAAATGAAACTAAATTTACATATTTGGTGAAGACAGCAATTAATGAACTCACTACAATTGAAAAGATATTTTTCTGATAAAAATGATCCGAATTTATCTAATCTTGCCAAGATCATTTCCTATCCCACTCTGAGTACGAGTGAATTCATCAAACGCATTGAAGAAATGCAAGATCTGGGAATAACTGATATCATATTTGAAGGAAATACTCAGATTGGTAAAGTATCAATCTTGGGCAAAGGTTCAGTCAGTATAGTACTTAAAGTGAGGATTGACAATAAAACCTATGCTTTAAAGATTAGAAGAATGGATGCAAATAGGAAGACAATGTTAAGGGAAGCTTCAGTACATCAAATAGTAAATACAATTGGCATAGGTCCTAAGTTAATTAAATTCTCAGAAAATCTAATTATCATGGAATTTATTGATGGTTTAAGTATTATTGATTGGATTCGACAACAATGTCTTAACAAGTATAGAGTGCTAAATATTGTCACTAATATACTAAAACAATGCTTTATTTTGGATATGGCAAATATTAATCATGGAGAATTAAGTAATTTGAATTATCACATAATTGTTTCGTATTCAGATCGCGTTAGCATTATAGATTTTGAGAGTACGAGCTTAAATAAGAAGAAATCTAATAATGTAACTTCTGCAAGTCAATCACTACTTATAAATGGGATGATATCACATTATATAAATAGTATGCTAAATCTTTTGTCCAAAGACAACATTATAGAGAAACTAAGAGTATATAAGAGAGATCAGAATGTTACAAATTTTGATTCCTTAATACAAACCCTTTCAAATGGTGTTTGATATTAGCACACATTGAATTCTTATTGATGTATTCTTTTTCCAGTAGAATGATCACTTCTAAGATCAGATAATTACAATTGATGCAACAGCTAAATATTTTAATTAAATACATACTAATGTAATTATCAGTAATAATAGAAGGTTCACATAAATATTTAGTTTACATGTTCTATTTGATTCTATCATGAAATACAGAAGTAGAACAGAAATTGTGGGTCTGATCTTAGAGGCTGCAAATGGAGGAGGAGCTATTAAGACAAAAATAATGTACAAAGCATTTTTATCATTTGCTCAGCTCCGAGAATATCTTACAATGTTACAGGACAATGGACTTATCGAATATGAAGGTGGGAAGCAGACGTATAGAACAACAGAAAAAGGAATGCGTTTACTACACATCTATAACAAAATGTATGAATTAGTACCACCACTTACAACAATAGCTGTAACTGATAAGGACATTAACATAGGACATAATAGTACTAGTAATGATAATGATAATGATAATGGCAATAATAGTGACAAGAACTTCGTAGTCAATGATAATTAATCAAATTAGGAAAGGGTAAGCAGAAAGCTTCAGTATAGCAATAATCCGTACAGCTCAGCCTCTGGCTACTTTCCGAACACTTTTTGACCATGTGATCCAAAAGTTCATATTTTATGCCTTATAAAGGCAACTTCAACCTAAAAAATTGAAAAGGTAATTACAACATTATAATATTTATGATATTTGCAATCAAATAAGGTTGCAAAAACATTGTATTGTATTGTATTGTATTGTATCTCCCCATCAACACGGGGGGATGGCAATATCCTATACTTTTAGAAATCATTTACCTATTCTAAACATTTTAGTTCCGCAAGTAGTACAAATGCCCTGGGTAGCTGGTTTACCATTCTTCATTGTGACCTTTTTTTCATCTTTCATTAGTCTTTTTGACTTACACTTAACGCAATATGCTTCCATACTCATGCAGTAAAGAGCCTAGATAAAAGAAGTGGTGTATAAAATGATTGTCAGAAAGCCTAGCAAGACTTATCCTTTTTTAGATTATCGTTATAATATCATGATCCTAGATCTAATCCTAAGTACGATTATTCTTGAAAGTATTTGTAAAGCTGATGATTATTTATATATTTAATGCATAATACGTCGGATTATTTGTAAATATAATTCACTTACTGCCATCATGGAAACCTTTCTTAATCATATATGTATCATACTATTGTATATGACAAGTACCTATATGCGTTGATGTTAGTGAGTTCGAATTGTAGCATTTAGTAGAAAAATATTCCCAGATTCTATACTAATGTATCTGAATTTGGAGATTACAGATCAAGATAGGATTCCAGTAGAGGTCAAAGATGGTGCCTGTTTGTGACTGTAGACGGGATTCGCCATATTCTAAATCAAAAGCAGCAGCAGCAGTTGCTATTTCCCATGTATCAATATGTTCTAATCAGAACTATAAATTAAAGTAATAAGATTAGTCCCAACTACAAACGTAAAGGAAAACTACTAAATGAATTGCTATCTATGGAAAGTGGAAAAATAGTAATTCTCAAGACATTATAGATTTGACTTATTTCTAGATTTTCAAAAATAAAGATTAGATCAGATTATTTGTGTGTTTATGCAATGTTTTAAATTAGGACAGAAAACGAAACTAGTAAATAATGGATACGAATGAGTTATTTGATAAAGTATTAAGTTTATTAAGAAAACATCATGAATGGTTCAACAACTCTATCCCATTAATTGCTAGTGAGAATATACCGAGTCCAGCAGTAAGAGAGGCAATTATATCTGATTTCGGAAATAGGTATGCAGAAGGATGGCCCGGCGAGAGAGTCTATGCAGGTTGTACGTATATAGATCAAGTAGAGATAATATGTAACGATTTAGCGAAGAGAGTCTTTGGTGCAGAATTTGCAGACTGTAGGGCAACATCCGGAGTGGTAGCAAATCTTGCAATATATTCTGCATTCGCAGATCCAGGCGACTATATGATTGCTGCATCTATACCCTCTGGCGGTCATATTTCACATGGCAAGAAAGAACATTCTGGTACTGCTGGTTTAGTACATGGATTGAATATAGAACATTATCCTTTCTCAAAGGAAGAAATGACCATCGATGTAGATGCAACAAAGAAAAAGATCGAAGAAATGGCTAGATCTGGTAAGACGCCAAAGTTAGGAATGTTTGGAGGTAGTCTATTTCTTTTCCCTCATCCTGTAAAGGAATTAGCTGACTTTATGCACGATTACAATATTCATATTAATTACGACGGAGCTCATGTGGCTGGTCTAATTGCCGGAGGTAGATTTCAAGATCCATTAAGAGAGGGAGTCGATACAATGACGATGAGCTCACATAAAACTTTATGGGGTCCCCAAGGAGGGATTATAGTTTCGTATGATAAATACGCAGAATCCATAAAAAAGGCAATCTTCCCTGGTAATACTAGTAGTCACCATCTTCATCATGTCGCAGGTAAGGCAATTGCATTGACTGAATCACTAGAGTTTGGAAGAGAGTATGCTACACAGGTAATCGTGAATGCCCAAAAACTTGGAGAACAGCTTGCAGGTTTAGGTTTTGGAGTATTAGGAGAAAAGAGAGGATACACTGAGTCACATCAAATTGCTGTTGATGTATCAAAGTTTGGTGATGGAGGAACTGTTGAAAAAGATTTGGAAAATGCGAATATAATTTTGAATAGACAACTATTGCCGGGGGACATTAAAGCGGGGAGACATTATATGCATCCCAGTGGGATAAGGATCGGAGTTCCTGAGGTTACTAGGCTAGGAATGAAAGAAGATCAAATGATAGATATCGCTCATTTTATAAAACGAGTAGTGATTGAAAAGGAGGATCCGACTATTGTTGCAAATGACGTATCCAATTTTAGAAAAGAGTTTCAAAAAGTCCACTATACATTCGACAACATAACAGGTGCATATGAGTATATTAGTCTAGTTAATAGGTCTAAACAATAACAAAATATTATCAAAATAATCAATCGTCATTAGTATTTTTTATTATTTATTCATGAATTCAATTAGTGTAGATTGTTCCTTCTTTTGTTCTCGAAAGATCAGTTTCAATTCGGTAGTTAGAGATTCTACTCTGTTACGCAGATAATCATTAATCTTAAATTCTCTACACATATAATGTGCAATATTAAGATATTTCTCAACAGAACCTCTTGTTACTGTTTGTAATAATTCATTTTCGCATCTAAGACAATTACCACGCAATGGAATTCTGCGATATTTTTCTGCACATTTACTACATCTAAATGTCTGAGAGGAATAGGCTCTCATGTTGCCCATTATATCAGGTAGGATATGTGTAGTTAGTACCATTGATACTACTTCATCTTCATCAACTGCATTAATTAATCTTGCAGTAGATATTTGCATCTGCAACTTTTCATCCATAGTACTTAATCTAGAATATGCACTATGTTGAACATTTGTTGTTAATGATTCAGTAAAATGTGTAAACATATAGTTGAAAAATTGATCCTCTTTTCCAATCCTATTCTTTATGATCTCTATTTTGGAAGCGATATCTGCTGCTTTAGCTCTATTCCAGGTAGCCTCGTAGAATTCTAGAGGATAGAAAGAGGATATGTCTACGTTGTGTGCCTGTCGCTGTACTTCATAAGGTAATACAGTAGGCTGAATCAATAACGGAGCATCCATAAGTCCACCAATTTTATCGGGCAAAAAATCAAAAGAAAAATTTAGAAATGCATCCAGAAGAAGCATTATGGAGTCAGCATCACCATCGCAATCTCTTCGCTTTGCTGAATGCCATATAGGAGATGCCAGACATACCTGAGATTTTGTGAATCCGATAATTCTACCTATAATACCAACTGATGTGTGCGGAGCAAGGCCAACAATCAAATGACCTATCAAATCTTCAATAGTAGAAATGCCATAGTAAGGTTCTAGATGATATACTTTTACTAATTCCTCATCTATAAATTTGGCCACATTAACTAGATGTTCTGCACAATCCAGAGGAAGGACTATGTCTTGCAGCAATAGTTCGATAAGCTGATCGGATGAAGTTAGATCTTTGTCAATATAATCCTTATTATATCCTAATTTCTTAATTTTTTCAATATTGGTCATTATCCAAACTGGTTTAAAATGTGTGAGTGGTTCATTGGTTGCATCGAATCTTATAGTTCCATCTTTAAATGTATACAACTGATGTTTTTGTCGCAGCAATCCCTTCTCCAATAATTCTGCCGATTTATTTTTGCTCATCAGAGCCTTGACTCCTTTAAAAGGTTCTGCAGCCTTTAGACCGAGTTTGTGTTGAGCTTGCTCAATTACTTTACTCAAAGGAAAGCTAACAGGTGAATAGGATTTACCTTCCCTGCCACATCTACTACAACGATTGTTCTTTCCATTATACAAGATCTCTTCTCTACAGACTATACACAAATTACGAATAGGAGTGGATGATCCGCATTTAGTACATTTTGTTCCTAGTGAAGGAAATCTACAACTATTACAAAATCTATTCGCGATTTCTGTAAAAAAGGATGATTTGGTCTTTGAAGCCTTTAGAATATCTCTAGTGGAGCCACCTTTTGAACCTATAGGGAATAATACATGAACTGGAGGTTTCATTTTTCGTTCTGCAGCCTTTTCAGGGCGGCCGACTCTTACTGCAATTGAAGAAGCGAATTTTGGCATCAATCGAATTCCAGAAATAGATGAGACAAATTCTATTGTATTCAATGATTTGATATTATCATTAGCACAAAACTGTAAACCACATCTTTCTGTAGGGATGCTAGAATCCGAAAACAGGAGTCTCTGCAAAGAGTATACCTGATCAGGATTATCTATCTTAATATGTTCATCTACTAATGAATGGTATACTCCAAGTCGCTCCAAAATATCTTTTAATTGAAAATTATTCTTAATTAAGAAATAGGAACATGATGCTCCATTATTATCATCCTGAATATAGGAACAAATTAGGTTTTCCTTTAAGAATAATACTTCATCTATACTAATGTGTTCCCAGAAAAAAGAATACCTTGGACATAATGGTATGCCTAACATCAGACTCATCCTAAATGCATCTTTTATATTTGGTATGTCTTTGAATGATTTGCTCATTAGTTTAATCAATTGGGGATTAATTTCTGATCTTTGCAGGTTTGAAATACTTGAATTTGACAGATGGGAGTGTAATTCTTGAAGCCATGCCTCTTCCACGTAAGACGCAGGAAGCAGCTCAGCATTATTTTCAAGAAAATCACCATAGCTTATAAGTATGTCACCAAGATAAAGGATTTTTTCAATTCTTTGTCGTACAACTGAAGCATGTTCAGCGGTTCTTACTTGCAAAACACTCCCATCATTAAGTCGTACTATTGGTGGATCTATATCATCTACCAACGCTATGGTTGATGCTTTGCCTGGTACGTCCATTTTTATCTGTGTTCCTACAACTATTGCGTGATCTAAAAGAACTGGAACTGCAGGATGGATTCCAATTGTTGCGAAGCCAGTATTACAACACCTGCCATATCTTAATCTAAATCCACCCAGCCGCTTTGGCATAGAAAGTACAGGTCTTCCAGTAATAACTTCCGACATTCTGTGATTGGCCGCATCGTCACCATCACCAGTTTGTACTGCTCCTTTTAGATCTTTAAGCCACTCCCAGCCAACAAGGTCCAGAGCTTCGACGAGTTTAAGTAATTTTCTACTTCTGCCAATAATACCATCATTCATTACCCTTAATGCACCCCCGCGTACCCTATCAGTAGAGATGCGCCTCATGTTTCTATGGCCTGCAACCTCTACCTGGTCTGTATCAATACCGTCAAGTTCTACGGGTAAACTTTTGATGCATTTAATAACATCTTCGTCTAAAACTTTGAATTGAAAATTACCTACTTCACGTTCATAAGTACGAAGTTCTTCTACAAATCGACCGGTTTCATCATCGTAGGAGTTTGCAATGTATTTACTTATACCAACAACTTTTCGAGCGTGATCTGCTATTAACATAGTAAGTGCCGCTTCGGTTCCTCCAGCAGACCGTATTGGGCCAGCAAATGAGATAGAAAGATAGGTACTACCATCAGAATTATTTTTAAGTTGAACATTGGAGATACCCTGTAATGGTGCCACCGTCACACCTTCTGTGACTACAGCTAAGCTCACTCGGACGGCACTATCAAGTCGAGTTCTAAGATCTCCCGCATCATATTCTCCTAAAGCAATTTCTTCGGCAATCTTGAGTGCCGCTTTTTCTTTAGTAGTCCGTTCTAATAAGGTCCTTAGCCTACTTGCAATATCAATATCATGCATTTTTGCCACCCTATCAGCCAGATCGTATGCTATTTTGGACTCAATTGTGTTTGAAGGATCTAGACCAATTTTTCTTGCTTTCGAACCTAATTCATAAATTTGCTCGACTTTTCTAAGAATATCTTGTTGATAATTCATATAATAAACTGGCATATGGATATTTCTCAGACGAGTTATACCATCGCTAGTTATCGTCATTATTGTGTAATTATCATCTCCTTATTGAGTGTATAATAGAAGATAGTTTATTCGCCCAATCATCATCTTTCTCTATTATTGTTCCAACTACTATTATATCTGCACCTGCATTAGCGATTTCCTTAGCTTTCTCAGGAGTACGAACGCCACCACCTACGATTAAAACACCAGTAAAGTGTTTTCGCACTGCTGCTATCATATCTGTGGGAATACTGTGAGGTGCACCCGATCCGGCCTCAAGGTATAGAAACCTCATCCCTAAGTACTGTGCCGCCAACGCATACATTACTGCTATTCCTCCCTTATCAAAAGGGATAGACCTAGCGTGACCAACAAACCATGCTGTTGTATGTTCACCTATAACAAGATACCCCGTAGGTAATGACTCGATGTTATATTTTTTAACTGACAGAGCTCCCAAAGCTTGTGCCCCAGTAATAAAGTAAGGATTCTCTGAATTAAGTAGGGAGCTGAAAAGAATTGCATCAGCTTTAGGTACAACTCCAGTTACATTACCTGGAAATAGTATTACAGGTATATTGATTTTAGACTTAAGAGTAAAGACCGTTTCTGCTAGTTCAATCTGATCTGTCGCTGACGAACCACCGATAAGGATTGCAGATGCACCTAGACTCTGAGCCTTATTTCCTATAAGTGCTGCATTGGTAGAGTTTTCTGAATCAATGAGTGGAAAGCACAGTGTACCATACTTCTTTAATTCGTCTAATATGTAATTCTCGATCCTGTGTTCCACATTCTAGTCATTCCTAAGCACTAGTCATTCCTAAGCACTATATATCATTGCTTTGATAAGTCACGGGTCAAATCCATAAAGGATATTATTTAGCTATACCAATTTGTATAGTACATTGGCTTCTAACGAAATACAATATAATGATATAATCAAACACATTATTACAAATTCTCTATTTACTGAACGCCAGATATATGTACTTTATAATAAATTCTCTAGGAGGAGTCCTCCTGACAGAATAAGTAAAGGTGCATATTATAGACAGCTTAAGCAATCTGAACAAAAAGTCGTTGGAGTTCTTTATAGTCTCATTATCTTAAGATATCTAAACATGATTGATACAGGAACATTTCATACAATAGAAGTAATATTAGATAACACATCACATCTTATGGAACGCATCAAACGTGATACGATATCCCAGAACGATAGCCGTAACGTGATATCGCTTTTAGATGAAATAATACAAAAATTAATCCATCAAAAATAAAAGTTATATCAATGATATATCACATTTAGATGTGATGTTTGACGGCTATGACATGCCCACCCTGCTATTGGTAGTAGTTTCTTTTTTTTGTGGAGTTGCAATAATTCTATCTTACAAGGCTGTGAAATTCTTTAAGCATAATAACAGTTCCCTAAAAAATGCAATTGTTGATAACAGAATAAAACAATATGCCGACAAATTACAAGTATATGATAAAGCAATTGCAGATCTCCAATTTAAGGTTGACATGTTAGAGATGTCGAAAAGGACTCACTTAATATCACGTGACATAGACAATAAAAAGGACGTTTCAGAACGTGATTCAGAACGTGATATTGATAGGATATCACAAAATGGTGTGATTATTGAAGAATCTACGGAGAAACCTGCACAAACACATACGTACATAGATACCTTAGAGCAAATATTGTTATTGTTAAAGGAGAAACCAATGACGACCAGGCAAATTCAAGAGAGGGTCAGAAAGACACGTGAACATACATCCCGTATAATGAATGGATTATATCACTCAGGTTTTGTGATGAGAGATACAAGTTCTAAGCCATTTAAATATAGCATTACTGACACAGGATTACGACATTTACATGATTTGCATAATGATTTGAACATCACAACTAGGACTGAACAGAATCTAGAATCGGTATAGGCCTGTTCTGCATATTTGATTTATTATTTCAAGCTTGTTAACATTACCTTAAATCATCATTAACATGCTTTATTAATTGCAAACTGTTAAGGAAAAATTATGAGAAGCTGGGATTAAATCATTTTCTCATTGTTTGTTAATAACAAATTCTGAAATGCAGTTCAGATTTACTCTCCAGTGGAAATAAAGGGGTATATTTTGGGACATTAACAATGTTAAAAACGTTATTAACTCTCCAGTGGAAATAAAGGGGTATATTTTGGGACATTTTATGCCAGCAAAGTATGGTTGAGAACCAGCGTTAACACCTGATTTAGTAGTGTATTACCCACACCCCTTGATTTCTTTTGCAGTTCATATCTCATTATCTAATATATTCATTGATAGATAGTTAAGTTAAGAATTAACAATAATTGATTCTCCTGTTTAAAATCGTTTGTTAACTTGTTGTTAACACCCTATTAGTTTAGTATCTTTCTTAAGTTGGAAAGGAAAAACAGGGGTGTGGGTATATTTACATGGTAATAGGAATGATGAATAAATTTGAAGGAAAAACAGGGGTGTGGGTATATTTACATGGTAATAGGAATGATGAATAAATTTGAATGATGATAGCCTTGATAGTATATTTGATAAAGCTGCTTCGGGAACGTCGCTAGTTGTTAAAGATAGAAGAGCATTAACCATAGATTATGTGCCTGACCGACTTCCATTTAGAGATGAAGAAAGTAAGAGTATCGCACATACTTTATCTATTGTTTTAAAAGGATCTCGACCATCTAATTTATTGCTTTTTGGGAAACCAGGAACGGGAAAGACTGCCGTGGTTAAGAATGTCTTACATCGACTTTCTGTTAAGGGCGAGGAGTTAGGATTAGAATTAACAGTGCCATTTGTAAATGCAAAGAGTGCTAATACAGCATATAAGGTCTTACACGAAATTGCTGAAAAAATGGGCATTAATAAAGGAGAAAAAAAATTACAGGTTCATTTTACAGGCTTATCAATGGGTGAGGCGACCGACAGAATATTAGAATTTATTCAAAGAAGGAAAAAACTTTATGTGATTCTTGTTATAGATGAAATTGATTCACTGGTGGAAAAGAATGGGGATGATATACTTTATAATTTTACTAGGGCTAACGAGAGAATCTCAACTGAATCATTTGTTAGCCTAATAGGAATATCTAATAGTCTAACATTTAAGGATAAACTTGATCCTAGAGTTAGGAGCAGTCTCAGCGAAGAAGAGTTGGTGTTCAATCCGTATACTGTAGAACAACTGCAAAGAATCCTTGCAGAAAGGACAATGATAGCATTTAATAAAGACGTAGTTTCAAGTGCGGTTATTAATCTTTGTGCAGCTATGGCCGGTAGAGAGCATGGAGATGCCAGAAAGGCGATTGACCTTTTAAGAGTAGCAGCTGAAATTGCAGAAATAGAAAGAGCAAATAAAGTTGAAGAAAAGCATATTAGATTAGCACAAGAAAAAATTGAAAAGGATACAAATTATGAAGTTTTGAGAAATTCAACAACGCATACCAAAATACTAGTGTTAGCAGTATTGAAATCAAGAAATGGCAACACTGGAGAAGTATATGAAATATACTCAGATATATGTAGACGTATTGAGCAAGAACCATTAACCCAACGTCGAATAACCCAAATAATGAGCGAGTTAGATCAATTAGGACTAATAACTAGTGATGTAATAAGTCAAGGCAGATATGGTAGATCACAAAAACTTAGGATCACCGTGCCACATTCAACTGTGAAGGAAGCCTTAAAAGAGGATTCTATCCTCACAGGATTATTTTCTATTGATTAAAATCCATTATAAATGGTTGAAGTGTAGACAGATCAACTATAACTGCAACTCCAGGATTAGGTATAATGCCCATGGTTCTTTGATAGTTTGTCTGTCCCTGCCAAGTTCCAGAATTTACTATTAATGTTCCACGGTAATTTTGAGCATCTAGAACATGTATGTGTCCTGAATGAAATATGTCTGGAACTTCAGTAATTACCATATGGTCTTCTTGTTCGGGTGCTATAGGAGTACGTTCTCCGTAAATAGGAGAAAGATGTCTTGCCCTCAATAATACTTTCATTGCTTCAGCAGGCTTGGCATAACTTAGATCAGGGATCGTACCTATGATATCATCTAGACTCTGTCCGTGGTACATTAGTATCTTTACACCATTCAATTCGATTAAACTGGGATTTCCAAGCATCTTAAAATTTTGAAATGTGTAAAGTTTTTCAGAGTTTTGCCTAGGAATAGAAGGTTGTGGTAATGCTCTTCGACCAGGATCATGATTTCCAGGAATAACAAAAACATTAATGTGTTTAGGTATACGTGAGAGTAAGTCTATTACATGTGACATCTGACTATTAATATTTAATTCAAGTAATTCTTTGTCTTGATTAGGAAATATTCCTATACCATCAATTAAATCACCGCCAATACATAGAAATTTGATCTTCCTTACAATTTCATCATCAACTGCTGATATCCAATTCAAAAATTTCATAAATGCGGTTTCCATGAAATATATGCTTCCTACATGTAAGTCTGAGATTAATACCACGTAGGATTCAGATTTGGCCCTGTTTGGCAAATGATCTGGAATATCAGGTGATATTATATTTTTTATAACGAAACTTTGACTTTTCCCACTGTTCTCTAATTCTAACATAACCATTTGATCTGTGGTAATCAACGATCCCTGTTTTTTTATATCCTCAGTCGTACCCATCGCATGTAAATCTCCACTAAAATCATCTATCACTATTTCTAATCCATGACGCTTTAACTGTCTTGACATAACCAAGCCAGCTACAACCATTGTTGAGGATAATCCTGAAAATTGTTCATATCGCATGTATGGTTTCTGATTTCCAGTATCTGTATTTTTTTTCTTCAGAGTTTTTACTCTTGTGATTCGTCTACTATTGGGACGTAAGGATAAGATGCGCATAGATTTTTCATACCTGCTTCTAAATAGCGAAATATACCCTTCAACTCCTTCTCCACTATTAATTATAGGAGTTGGATCTAAAAGTACTCTGTATGATATTGGTTCTGATGTATCACTATTGTGTAGATGTAATGAATCTAATGATGAAGACTTATTGCAAGAACTACTGTTTTGAGATCCTCCATTTTTAGAATGTTTATCAACGACCATTTTTATATCTTCAACCAGAATTAAAGAATTATCTTTACCAATTACCTTGGCTTTAATTATGTCTTGAATGATCCCTAGAATATCTATATCAAGCCCTTTAAGCATTTCAAAAGCGTCAGGATGTACCTGATATCCTTTACTAATTGCAAAACATAGGGCATTGGATATTTCTGTTCCGAAATCCAAATTGTCCACCTTGACTATGAAACCGCCATATTTAATTACATTTCTATAACAGATAAATGAATAATAACTACAAATAATTATAGGAGCAAATACCCATACATTGAATTGTATCTCACCATCAAGAGACGTTTACTGTATCTTGCATTAGGTATAATCACTTTTCTTATCTCGTATTATTGGGGTTCATCAATATATATGAGCGGCTCAGAAGTAAATGATCTAAAAAACCGGTTCATGGATCAAATTAAAGATATTGATCAGACAGGGATATTCATTAATAATGCAAAGATTGCATTAGGCATGTTTGTTCCATTACTAGGTGTAGGTTTAGGAATTTTTTCTGGTTTTTCAACAGGTATGGTATTTAATGCAATAGCAGCAACATCTGCTAACCTTAATGATGTCTCACCTTTACTGATTCTTGTTACTCCTTTTGGATTAATGGAAATTGTTGCTTACGGTCTTGCCATATCCAGAAGCGGTATGCTCTTCTATTCTTTATTAAAGAGAAAGTATTGGAGGGAATATCTTCTGTCTACTTTAGTAGAGATAGGAGTTGTAGCAATCCTACTCTTGAGCGGGGCAATTATAGAATGGGAAATGATCGCTAGATTGAATGGATTATCCGATACTAGAATTAGCATTTAACTGTTTGTCATTTATCTGTTAGACAAAAATTAGAATTTCCTATATACGACAAAAATAATAGGTAAAATTTAGATTTAAATCTGACTTTCTCCACAGGCAGGGCAAATCCGCAACTTTTTGGACATTTTCGCTCCACACTCTATACAATATTTTATTGCATCATCTGTTTCGGAAGTAATATCAACAGATTTATTTTCCACACACTGATATGTATGTAATAAAATTTTAAGTCTAAATTATATTTAAATCCATCTTGCAATAATTTTTATTCCGGAAAATAATTCTACTAACAGTAGAGTATGCTTAATTTAAAGATTCATAAGATTCCCACTTTTGTCTCACAACCAACTATGATTGCTGCTTTGCCTGATATGGGCAATGTTGCAGGTATGGGAATGACTCTTTTGGCTACGAGACTTGCAGCTGACCTCTTCGCCGAAATTTATGCATTTTGGCCACCTTTTGTAACATATAACCAAGGCATCATTAGGTATGTTCAGTCAAGTTATAAATTTTATTGGGTTTCTAAATATGATCTTGTAATATTTACAGGAGATTTTAATCCTTCTGATCCACGAAGACTGTACGAAATATGCTACGAAGTTCTGAAAATGGCTGAAAGAGTTGATGCAAAAATATTGTATTCAATAGGCGCAGCCTTGAGACAAAATACCTCTACTTCTACTTCTAATTCAAGTGGGGTGTATGGCGCAGTGAATAATGAACAGATTGTTGATAAGATAAGTAAATTCAATATGAATATCTTAGAGGGAGAAGGACAGATTATAGGATTTAATGGTCTAATATTAGGACTTGCAAAAGAAAGAGGATTGAATGCGATGTGCATTCTGGGCGAAATCGATAATCCTAATGTTATCCAACCTATGACTGCTAAGGCTATTCTACATACATTAACAAAGATTCTAGGAATCCCTTCTTTGGATATGAAAGAATTAGAAGAAGAAGAAAAGCGCAAAAAGTTTATGGAACAGCAAGCGAATTACATAGAAAATGTGATGGAACATGGGGGCAAACCCCCTGGGATAGCGTAGACTGGAATAGAAGTTAGTAAGCTAGCAAAAGTTTTCGAATTCGCTTACGATGAAATCTTTTGCTAAATAATTCAACAATTTTGACAATATTGCCATTATATCAGCTTAATAAAGCGTTTGCATGAGTGAAGTAAAGTTAGAGTTTATTGGTAAACAGGTTAAGGATATGTACGGAACCTACATGGGAAAAGTTATTGGTATGGTGACAGATATTGATGGGTCTATAGAATCTGTTAGTGTAGATTGCGGTTATGCAGGGTTAAAGCAGTTAGTATACGAGCAATTATTAGTACAGGGTGACTACGTGATCTTTATTCCAAAATGGAGATTGGATGTCCAAAAGTTACTTAGGCAGAAAAACCTCGCATTACAAAGGATCAAAGCATTACAGGAGATGGTTACAGCTAATGATTTGATGAGAGAGGACGTAGAATTGGTCTATATAAAGTACCAGAAGAGATTGCAAGACCTTGAGGATAAAGGAAAAATAGTTCTTGAACAACTACAAGAAAGACTGAACCAAATAGATACGGAAAGCCAGAATATAAAATCGGTACTATTTGACGCTAAGTTACAGTATAGAAGCAATGAGATCACCGAAGAAACATATCAACAAATTAGCCTATCTACAAATGATCTAATAGAACATATTAACTTAGAAAAAGGAGAGATCAATAACGTCATATCTAGATTAAACCAACAGACATTTGAGAGGATAGATTTGAATTCAGTACAAAATTCATCTATATCGGATCAACCAAAATCTAACTCAAACCTTGAATCAAATTCGCAATCCCCTGAAGGTGATATCCCTGTAACAGGGCCTCAAGCTGTTAGTGCAGCAGCAGACAATGACTACAATAATGATCATCATAAGACTATTCGTAAGGAAACTGATGATGAGACTGAAACTAGCTGGCTTAACCAGGTTCTACAACATGATTAAATTAAATTTTATTAACAAATAAAAAATAAATAATTTGAATATAAATTAAATCTCACTTAATCTTTTAGAAAAAAAGGAAGACTTTTAAATATTTTTAGGCTCCGCCTTGTTTTGCTGATGTCTGTAAAAGCTCGCCTATTTCATTATGCATTCTTAGAAAATTCAGACCCTTCTCAGTTGTCTTGTATGTTTGAGAACCCTCAAGATACTCTAATAAGTTGTTCTCAATGAGTACCGAAAGATATTCTCTTAGCTGTGCATAGCTAAGGAAAGCTTTATACATTATTTTTGTCTTGGTTGCTCCTCCATTTGCAGCCTCTAGGATCATTGCTACTATTTCTGTTCTGCTTCTGTATTTCACAATTTAGATACACTGAATTTCTTTATTTTAATATATTGACACATTCTACAGTAAGAAATTTCTATATTGATATTATACTCTATAGTATGATTTCTAGAGTTTTGACGTATTCAGATAAAATTAATCTCCCCCCTAATGTTTTAAAATTATTCGGATCTAATATAATAATGTCTGACCTCAAATCTAATAAGGTATCAAAGTTGTATGAAGATATCAAGCGAGCTAAAATATCTCTTCAAGGTAAGAAATATGATATACTAAGAAAGAATGCGGTAGAAGATTCAGAACAGTTTTGGGAGCAACAAGCAAAAAATTTGGTATGGTTCAAGTACTGGGATAGAACATTAACTTGGGATCCCCCTTTTGCAAAATGGTTTGCTGGAGGTTCATTGAATGCTTCTGTAAATTGCATTGATAGACATATGGACTCACAATTCAAGAATAAGGCAGCAATTATTTGGCAAGGAGAAAATGAGGAAACGAGGACGATTACTTATTACCAATTGTTCAAACATGTCAATATATTTGCTAATGCATTAAAAAGTCTTGGAGTAAAAAAAGGTGATCGTGTTATTATTTACCTTCCGATGGTTCCGGAAGTCGTAATTGCAATGCTAGCATGTGCAAGAATTGGCGCGACACATATAGTTGTTTTTTCTGGTTTCAGTGCCAAGGCTTTAGCTGATAGGGCTAATGATTCTGAATCCAAAGTTATAATAACTGCTGATGGAGGTTATCGTAGAGGTAAGATCATAGAACTAAAAAAGATCGTCGATGAATCTACTTTGTCGATCCCTTCGCTAGAAAAGGTCATTGTATTAAAAAGAGCCTCTAATGATATTAAAATGACCAATATGGATGTATGGTGGCATGAGATTGTTCAGAATGAGCAACAATATTGTAAACCCGAGATTCTAGCTAGTACTCATCCATTGTTTATTTTATACACGTCAGGAACCACTGGGAAACCAAAAGGCGTCTTGCATAGTACTGGTGGCTACCTTACACATTTATATGCCACAACGAAATTGGTCTTTGATTTCAGATCTACAGACATATTCTTTTGTACTGCTGACGTTGGATGGATTACAGGGCACAGCTATGTCGTTTATGGGCCTCTTATGCATGGTATAACCGAAATAATGTATGAGGGAACACCTGATTATCCTACAACTGATAGATATTGGGCAGTAGTGGAAAAGCATGGCGCAACAATCTTGTATACTACTCCTACTGCTTTACGTATGTACATAAAATTTGGAGATAATACACCTAAGTCATTTGATTTGTCCTCTCTTCGTTTATTGGGGACTGTAGGCGAACCTATCAATCCTGATGTATGGCAGTGGTATTTTGAGACTATAGGAAAAGGAAATTGTCCTATAGTTGATACGTGGTGGCAGACTGAGACAGGTGGCATTATGCTAAGTACATGTACTGGAATAGATGATACTATTCCAATGAAACCTGGTTCTGCATCGTTTCCAGTGCCTGGGGTCGATATGGCTATTGTAGATGAACATGGAGAAGTTGTTGATGCTAACAAGAAGGGATATTTGATGGTCAAGAAACCATGGCCTGGAATGCTGATGACTCTGTGGAGGAACGATAACGCCTATCAGGATTTGTACTGGAATAAGTTTAAGGGTATGTACTATACAGGCGATTATGCATTAATGGATGAAGATGGTTACTTTTGGCTTTTGGGCAGATCGGATGATGTGCTTAAAGTTGCAGGTCATAGACTAAGTTCAATGGAGCTAGAAAGTACGTTTGTTTCACATAAAGCTGTTGCTGAAGCTGCTGTAACAGGAAGGTTGGACCAAAAGAAAGGTGAATCTATAATTGCATTTTTAGTATTACGTAGTGATTATCCACCTACAGAAGAACTACGTAAAGTACTTACTGATCATGTAAGAAAAACCATAGGGCCCATTGCGGTGCCAGAAGGGATCTATTTTGTAAGTAAACTTCCTAAAACGAGAAGCGGAAAAATAATGCGAAGACTACTTAAATCGATAGCAAACAGAGAAGATTCGATAGGTGATCTAACAACACTAGAGGATAATACATCGGTTGATGAAGTCAAACATGTATTCAATCAGTTAAAAAATGAAATAGTAGAGTAGCTTTATTCAAAGCAAAAGAGAATAACAATAATAGATTTATGTTTATTCAAAGAATAAAAATGGAGATACGACAAATAGAATAGGCACTCCATTGATGTCACCAATATTTCTGTCTACATGAATTCTAAATAAATCATTATAATCTTATGTGTCTATGTAATAAGAAGAGTCATACTAAACGATGTCCTAAATGCAGCATTGGCTCAAAATTTCATTGTGAGTACAATATAGAACATTTAAGAAGACTAGTAATATGATATTTAACATCTACTTATATCTAGATAACCTCTGTTTCGTGTCCTTCCCTCATAGCATATTTCTTGTAAGTGTGAATTAGCCAGTCTATATCTAAGTCCGTTTCTTCGTGCTTTGCCATCTTGCCAACCTTTAAGACGTCTCTTATATCCTTGCTGTTCAGTTCATTCCATACCTTATCTGCAACCTTAGAAGCCGTTCGAACTTCAATTTTATACTTTTCCTTCAATAACTTTGTCGAGATCTCGACAAATTCTTCATACTTGTATTCTGGAAGATAAAATATTAAGAATCTTGATTTTAATGGTTTTGAAAGATCATCTAAACTATTTGAGGTTGCAAATATCCATAGGCTCATCTCCAGTTGTCTGGTTTTCCTAACCTTTGTAGAACTAAGAATACCAGTTTCCATTATGTTTAATAAGGCAACCTGATCATTTTTCTTCATCTTATCTATTTCATCTATCAACAAATACTTTGTTGACGGATGCTCAAATAAGTAATCAACCATACCTATTCCGCTAGTTCCTATTCCATCTGTAAAGTAACTATTGTCTAATCCTTTCATCATTTGTAGGAGAAATATCGTCTTGCTTGATGCAGGCGGACCAGTTAAGAGAATGTGTGAAGGTTCCTTACTAATTATTGATCTCATGAATAGTTTCTTAAGATCAGAATATCCTACTATACCCGAGAAGAATTTCTCTTCTGGAGGTTGAATATCTACTTCATGCTCGATGCCTAGCCTTTTGAATAGAGTCCTGAACAATCTCTATGTTTATGTATAGAAATGGCTTGTAATAAATTAGATCCCGATTATAAATTGTCTATTAAAATTCTATGGTCTTATAGATATGGGTATTGTATTAGTAATAACTTATTGGAAAAGAATAACTAAAAAAGTTATATATTTGATCTATAGTACGTATTGTACGTTAATAATGAGAGTGCATCAAACAAGTGATTTGCACAGGCAAATTGAAAAGCTGCCTAGGGTTGAAACATACTATTTAGAATTCCATAATCCTGGGTTTCTTGCTGGTGAGAGGACAACTCAAGTAGATTTCTATGTGTAATATGATTAGCAGACCATTATTTGCAAGCAGAGGGCTATAATAGTAAGGGCTCTAAATCTAGAGACAAGTATGAAGATAGGCATAGCTGTTGCCATCATAATCATTGCACACAAGTACTAGTGGATGCTTTCTTGAATGAATATTATTATTAATCATTGCTTCTTATATTGGTTGTTTATGTATGGAGAAGACTAACAATAGTAGTTGTGATAGTCGTATTCATGCTTATAAAGATGGTAAGACCTAATGGAAACGATTCAAACGCGCCATCTGAACGTTATTCCCGCCGTAAACCTGACTGCTTTCGTAGGTATTCCAGTAATTCTTTGTCATCGTCTTGATGTTCTATTCGCAAATAACGTTTCATTCCATTGAGTAGATCATTACTTTTTTTAGAATATTGAATTGAGCTGTTATTTTTAGAATCATTTATCATGATAATAATTATATTATATGATATATAAGACTTTGAATGTTGCTCTAGATAGACCTAATCGAACTTTGGGACGTGACTATGTTCTAAGAAATCTACTAACTGCTCATAGCTCTCTAACTCAAGATATTTCATTAGACACTCGACAGTACTGTCGTCGTATTCAGAATTCTTGTACTTTTCTTTGCTAAGCGTTACTTGAATATGCTCGGTTTTTTCATCCACGTTAGTATTACTTAGTACCGATTTAGGCAGTAATATATATAATACTTTATGAGTTATATTTTGAAGAAGCTAAGAGAAATAAAGGTATATCTTTACTATTATACCATGAATACTGGAATTAATTTGATAAAACAATCTTTCTAATACGAATCTGTACTGATGTATCCAGTCTTTGTCAACAAATCAGAAGTTACGGGACCAAATATATAACAGTTTTTTGGTAATAATGCATAAGATTCGCTATGCCAAATTGCCTATCGATAGCGCTATGATATTAAGTTTAATATTCTTCCGCTTTTTTCTGATGTCTATTTAGCAGTACGAAATTTGACATAGATGGATTAAATTACTAGAATATCAAAGTTCTCAATCTCAATGTGAACTGTAAATCATAGATCTATATATCTTGTTATAATACCAATTTTGGTTAATATAATCAATCCACATACTTTACTAGAGTACTAGTGAGATTTAAAGATGTAAGGCTGCTTAAAAATGTTGAAACTCATTAAGATTATGCCCAATAGTCTGATATACATTTCGCTTTAACTAATGGGTGTATGGTAGAAGAAAGACTTGTTAGCCGTGAGATCCATTTGAGACAACGTCCATTTGGAATTCCTACTGAACATAACTTCCAGCTTGTTAAGATAAATATTCCAGATCTAAAAGTTGGCGAATTCTTGGTACGTAACTTATGGATGTCAGTAGATCCATATATGCGTGGACGCATGAGGGAAATTAGGAGCTATATATCTCCATTTGAAATAGGTAAGCCTCTAGAAGGAGGTTGTATAGGTCAGATCATAAAATCAAATAATGACCAATTTAAAGTAGGTGACTACGTTCTTGGAAATTTAGGCTGGAGAGAGTACTGGCTCTCAGATAGTACTGAAAGTGATGTAACAAAGATCGACTCAAACATGGCACCGCTTCAATGGTACTTGGGTATCTTAGGTCTCACCGGTCTTACAGCTTATGTGGGTCTTTTAAAAATTGCCCAGTTAGTTGATAATAGCAATAGTACTGTATTTGTTTCTGCAGCTGCAGGAGCAGTTGGTTCTATGGCATGTCAGATTGCAAAGATAAAGGGCTGCCGTGTTATAGGAAGTGCTGGCTCACATGAGAAGGTAAAATGGTTACTTGATCAAGTTGGAATAGATCATGCCTTTAATTATAAAGAGGTAGGAGAGAATAATCTTTCAGCTGAATTAGGAAAATCTTGTCCAGATGGAATAGATATCTATTTTGATAATGTTGGTGGAAAGCATTTAGAAGGGGCTATTGACAACATGAAGACTTTTGGTAGAATTGTACTCTGTGGTATGATATCACAGTATAATCTAACTTCAACACCCATAGGACCGTCTAACATCTTTATAGCAGTCCCTAATCGACTCAAACTTCAGGGATTTATTGTAAGAGATCATTATGATATGTTAAATGAATTTTATGCTGAAATTTACAAATGGATTAGTGAAAGAAAAATAAAATGGAGAGAAACCGTGTTTGAAGGTATAGAAAATGCACCTAAAGCTTTCCTGTCCCTGTTTAAGGGAGAAAATATTGGAAAAATGTTAGTTAAGGTTGGATTATGATCTATCGTAGACTCTCACCCCTACCATTCTTGTGCTTCAGCACCGAACAGAATAGATTCAAAGATTCTCATTAACCAGATCGTGTTTTTGATAGAACATCAATGCAATAGATACGAGTTATCATCAAAACCATTCACTCAGTCTTCTTCTTTCGAAATCTATTTTCTTTTTATACGATTCCTTTGATGGTGATTCAAGTGATGTAGCAGGACCTTCCTCGTTATAAAAATCTGCAGCTACATAACCTGCTTGTTGATTACCAGTTTCCATAAAGCAAAAGCCTTTTCCATCAAATCTTGATGATGATAAAGACAAATTGTTAGTCTCAATATCGTCAATAATTAGTTGGCTTACTACTTTCGCCTGAGCTTCTGCAAATATTCCGGCTTTGGGGATAAAAATATTTCCATTCACCTTAATTTCATTTACATCCCCTATCGCGAAAACATTTTCATATTCTGTTTTAAGAGTATATTTGTCAACACTCATATAATTTTGTCCTTGTTTTATAAGACCTGAATTTCTTATAACCACAGGCGCTTTGTGTGGTGGAATACCTATAAGTATATCATAATCAACTCTCTTTCCATTTTCGAAGTCAATTTTCCCTTTATCTAAAACCTCCTTTATTTTATGTGACGGATGAAAATGGATGTCATTATCATTAAGCATGTTAACAACACTCTGGCTTATCTTTGTCCCAGCCACAGGTAGAGCAATTGGAGTTGGTGTATATATATCAACATAGACAGAGTCTCTAGAACCATTTTTCAGCAACATGTCGTTAATTAGTAACGATGCTTCATATGGCGCTGGAGGACACTTATAAGGAATAGATGTTATACATATTGCTATTCTTCCGTTCTTCAGTGAAAGGAGTTTTTCTCTTAAGCTTGGAATTTGGTCAGCGTCATACAAATTAATGCCTCCGTTTTCAGAAAATCCGTTGACTTCTTCTAGTGCAAATTCTGCGCCTAATGCTATGACCAAATAGTCATATTCCAATTTAAGATTAGAAGCTCTGCCAATTGTGACAGTTTTTGATATAACATTAATCGCCGTAACTTCATCATGTAAAAATCTTATTCCTTTGTCTTCCAGCTTACTCAGAGAAATTTTAGAGTCCTCAAGCGTTCTGATTCCATTTAATATCCATAAGTTTACTAATCCCATCATGAAATAATCTTTTTGATCGATAATGGTGATTTGGTGCCCTTTTGATGCTATTGTTGGGTTATTTCTTAGTAAATTAGCCGCACTTATTCCTCCAAATCCTGCTCCTAAGATCAGTATACGTTTTGTCTTCGAAGACAAATTACACAACATATAAAGTAAGATCTAGCGTAAAAAGATTGCTAGATAAAGATATTATGACAAATTCCCAACAATTTCATTTGTGATGTCTTAACACTTTCACGAGGGGGACTTTGTTACTATTGAGCTAGTAAGAATATTTCAATGGATGCCTGATTGGACAAATTCTCTTACTGCCGTGCCAGCATGCTTTTCTCGGGCGTGCGTTCTAATACTGCCTCTGAAGTATTTCTGGCATAAATTACAGTAATCAGATAGTGTATGTCCCTGATCTAAGTATTGGTCCAATGCTTGTCTCATATGTTTTTTTCTTACATGCGTATACGGGTTTCTGTACCAGGCCCCACAAATCCTACAGTTTATACCATACTTACTCTATTCGAGGTTTGCTCTACATACACATTATCAATTGCAGAGTAACTTTCCACTAGAACCTATTTACGCAGCAGAACTAGACCTTCGGTGTCAAAACGTGACGGATACCATTCCCCCTTTTTTGGTACCTTTACCCCAATAACGGGTTCGTTACATTTCGGACAAATCTGGTAGTAGACAAACACCCACTCCTTATTTTTATTCTGGCCAACCGTGGCGTTATTCATTTGCGGGTGGAGACTAACATTGCAGTTTGGACATTCCATAAAGTACGCGGAAGGAAGTTCCTTATATAATATATTAAGTGCCTATCGAGAACTTCAGTCTGCTATCAATGGGTTGTGAAAATCCAAATCACCAAGAACACTTAGAGAGCTTTCTGAGGAAATATCCGACAGCAAAGAGAGACGCGAAGTATGCAATCCTGACGGTAAACCTTGAAGATTGGGCAATCTCCTTAGATGATCCAAAAAAGAATAGAGTGAAATGTTGTCAGGTTTGCAGCATTAGTGAAGATATACTAAGAGTGGACACTTGGAAGAATGAACATGGTAGATATTGTTCTTGTCAATGGGATATAGTATAAAATAGGCTAGGTCTTGTCTACTGAATAATGGTTGTTAGGTTTGCTCCTTGCTGATTTTAATGCTGTGATTACTTCCTCCTGCATGGGTGTCTGTTATAATTCAAAGTGACAAAGTAATTGTAACGAATAATCATGTTTCTTATGAGTAGTATTGCTGAAGCCTTATTTGTAATTTTAAACTGTATGGACGCAGAATAAGAATTAATAGAACAAATTTTCAAGAAACGACATATCCCACGTTCATATTGTCGTACTATTACGACAATTCTATTTATTCTCTTATTGATATCTTCTAGCAGGAAGACTCTACTCGGTTATAAATGTCATTATCATAGTATGGTTCTATCTTCTCAAGTAAGTAATGTGTTTATTGTTACTTATTGGATCCTAGAATTGCAAATTGATTCTATTCGGCTTTATCGTCCATGAAATTGATTGACTTATGCATACCATCACAAAATGGTTTGTTGTTAGAAGCCCCACATCTGCAGAGAGTATAATGTTCCTTTGAAGATCCATTAGCCCATTGTATATTATCTCCTATTAGATCTATGCCTCCTGTTATTAGATATGGACCATTCTTTGAAACAGTAACCTCTCAATATATCTGGAAAGTATTCGAATAGGAAACATTATTTGAATCTCTTTGTTTGCCATAGATATCAAATGAGAGTCTCTGGGCTATAGCACGATCGTAATTGTTTAATTGTCATAACTAGTATCTCCAGACCTGAAATTCTCGCTTAGCTGGTAAAGAGTCGAGAATTACGTTTATTTAGAGTCTTAAACTGGGAAGAACACAAGGGTAAAATCGCACTCGCCAGAATTATTACCGATCCCTTCTGAAGAATAGATATATAGTAGATCAAGGTAAAAGAGCTTTATGACAAGTATTACACAGGAATTTCATATAAAACATCATCTACTAAGAGAACATTTGACTTTTTCAGTAACTGGAGATACACTTAGTGAGTGTCTGGAGAAAGCAAAGCAATATGCTCGAGAGTACAGTAATTTGAAGAGATGGGATGAAACCCCTGAAGTAGAGTTCGGATCGGGTAAACTTTGACATTATCAAATACGACTGAACGTAACACTTAGCTACTTAGCTGTGTGAATAGATGTGCGTTACCGGATCTCCTCCAGGAAGCCTTTGCGGACCAAGGGAACGAAGTATTGACGAAGATAATATAGATGAGATCTTTGATGAAAGATTAGAAGCAATAGGAGTACCCTTACCACCACCATCTTAACCATTCAATATTTTTTTGTTATTTTTGTTTCTCATTCATATTATCATTTGTCTGTTATTTATTAGGGGTACTAGGAAATGCATCCTCTTAAACATACAAAACTAAGAAGGATCAAAAACCAGAATAAAAGAAGATAGACTTGCCTTTGAAATATATATTTGATTATCAACATTAGCACCAATCAGGAATTCGAAGGGGACTGAAGACCAGCACAAACAGTATCTATGACCATTAGCATTAGTCCGGTATGGCTAATATCGCTAGTGATAAATGGTATATAATCTCTTCAAGTTCTAAATCCGAAAATGCATAGGAAGCGCAAAGAAGTCAATCTTCAATTAGCAATTCTATCTTCCGCCTATGCCACCTGTATAATCTCCAGTAATCTTTACTATATCTTTTTGAGATTCACAAAATTCCTTAAGCAATTCTAAGCTCAATCTCATATTAGCTACATAGTGAGTTCCATTTTCAGTAATCGAAGGTAGAAATCCCGTTTTTTCAAAGATCATACTTTTCATCATTTCTTGATCTGTTCCCTTTACTGTTCTTATTTCAACTATATAGAATGGAGGTAACGAAGACGTATTCTTAGATGTTTTAACTAGCTCACGAACAAGTAAATTATGTATGAGAGCTGGATCTACTTTTGGAAGATGTGTCTGATACAAGGTCTGTAATCCTTGAAAGACCATTCTTATCTGCTGTAACTCGCTGGTAGACATTAATTCAAAGTTAGGTTTAGCATAATAGTAAAAAAAGTTGTTAGTGGGCTGTTGAACCTAGGAATTTAGGAAAGTAAGATCATATTACAGCCAACCTGGAGCAAAATCCCATTACCCCTCCAAATAGCATATGCAATGCGAGTGAACCTATGATTACCGTACCTGACAATTGAATCAGCTGATTAGCTATCGACGAATCCAGACTACCAGCATTAGCTATACTAGAAAGCGCAGGTTGTATGACATAATAATGCATCGGCAGAAATAGAACACCCCAGACTATTACCCCAGCAAGTATACCTGTACCTATTCCTTTAGGCATAGAGCTTATGTGAAATATTCTGATGCGTTTTGATACATAGTTGTAAATAATTGAAATGATTATGGCTGTTACCATGAATAGAAGAAAGCCTACATACATAGCATAAGCAGAATCGATTCCAAAGACTAGTCCAACCGTCTTATAGAAAGTACCTGGAGGAACGTTTAGTTGAGAATCAACAGCTAAAAATAATCCAAATATTGCCCAAGCTGCTGTTAGACCAGCGATTATACCTGATGGTCTTCTAATACTAACTGTGCTCAATGATTTTGAAAGCATCTTGTAATACACATACGCAATTATAATATTTAGACTTAAGTAATCGTTATTCTATAAAAGTTACTTATTTTTACAAAATAGATAACAAATTCCAATCAAATATGCATTGATTTATAAATGAAATATAATTCATAGGCTTGTTAATTTTGCATAATAACCCTTCAACATGATATAGAGGTTCGATGAAGAAAGTAGCTAGATTTCCTTGATTTTGTAAAAGCTCTATTAGGGTATAAAAATTCTATTATTAGTAGAAAGAATTTTATGAATAACAGATACATCTAGTCAATATATCAATATATGCAAGATGTAAATTGCACTAAAATGTGAGGTAGACATTTCTGATTTCTCTTTAAAGTGGATCGAGATATGAACAAAAAAAAACTGCATTACCCTTCTACACATACTGCGATCATTTTCTTGTCTTTAATCATTTTCGCATTAACTAATCTTCCAGATAACCTTCCAGATAACCTTTTTATTCTAATGAATAGAAATGGTCATGAACTTGATTCTATCAATTTAGTTGAACATAACCTTTCTACCGCCTCTTTCATTCAGAAAATTACTGCGAAGTCAGATGCTGATAGCATCATCATTTCTAATCGTATAGTAGATGAAGTGCATCCAGCTAACCTTGAAAAAACTGTTCGTGAACTATCTTCTTTTCATACTCGACATACAGAATCTGAATTCATAGATGACGTTGCTTATTGGTTAACAGAGAAACTTCAAAGTGTTTGCGGCACAGATGTCTACGTCCAAAATTTTACATATACGCCAGAGAAGACTAATGATGATAACGATAGTGATGTCAACAGCAATCATCGTCAAAGACCATTTTCCTATAACCTGAAAAATTTAGTATGCGAGAAACCAGGTTCAACAAATAATACGATAATTATTTCTGCCCACTATGATAGTAGGATGGAGAATATTAACAATAATACAGCTAGAGCTCCTGGAGCTGACGATAATGCTAGTGGCGTTTCCGCATTATTAGAAGTTGCACGAATCCTTTCAAATTTCAGTGTGTATCATAGTATCATCTTTGTACTATTCTCTGGCGAAGAGCAAGGCAAATTGGGTTCAACACATTATGCTGACTATATTGATAAAAAAGATGTAGACCTTGATCTATTAATTAATTTAGATATGGTCGGATTCTCTTCACAAGGATCCAATGATTTCTTAATAGAGTATGATAACGGAAACGTTGTACAGGATAATGACAGATATTCACTAGTTGTTGCCAGCTTCATCAAAGGCGTTGCTTCAAAATATACCAATCTGAATACAATCCTAGGCGTGTTAGGAAATAGTGACTATCTTCCATTTGAGGCTTTAGGTTATACAGTTATAGGTTTTCATGATGATGGTGTAACAAAGAATCTAAATCATCATACAATGACTGATACTCCTGATATTCTGAATTACGAATACTTAACTTCTACAACTAAATTGGTCTTGGCTACGATTTTGAATCTTGATAAATTGATAACATCTAGCAATCCTGATTATGCTCCTTTATTCTTAGTAAAGATTCAATGACTGCTAAAATTTCTATGGGATTGATGCCCTTCACGATATTAGTTTTGATAAGGGGTTCAATGTCAATCCTTAGACCTTTTAGCACAATCAGAATACTAAAATGAAAGAAAAAGAGATGCGAGAGAATTAGGTTATCTATTTTCTAATTCTGTCCATCAGATGAACTTGTCTTTATTCTGTTCCACCGCCTTCTTCTTCATCTTCACTTCCGGTGTTATCTGCATCGCTAGTTTCTTCATTGCTAGGAGGACTATCGGTTGGAGTAGTAGTACCACCACTACCACTAGCCGTTCCCGTATTGTAAATCGGAGCGAAGCAATCTCTTATTTGTTGTTCGGAAACAGATCCATCTACCTCAGCATTAGAAAGACACGATTGAAAGTCCTGATAATTCTGACTGGCTGAACTGGTATCTCCACCCGTTTCATCAGACTGCGCTAGTAATGGTGAAGCATAATTCATACTTGGTATCATCAGTGCTAGGAGTATTGTTACTGTTATACTTGAAGCTCGAGTTTTTCTTGAATCCATCGCCCTCATAATCGATTAATAATGTATATAACTATTGGCGTTCGAAAGTTTGTAAGGGAGAATTAGGAATACTTGACAAGAATACACAGTTATAGTCATAAGTTGATCTCTGTGGATTGATTCTTTGTTGAGAGCTGTTGTTGTCAATGAAGACAATCGTCATCATTCCCATTCGGCTGTATCTTTTTCCGCTATTATTTTCGTAGTTTTCACGCGTACTAGAACTGCACCTTCAGTACTATTTTTTCTGCCATACACCTTTGCATTATTTTTCCCCATATACCGCCTTGCTATTTTTGTAGCCCACTTGAAAAGTTCATACTGCTTATGATGATATATTTTCGCAATACCAAGAATAGTTACAAAGGAAAACTGTGGTATCTGATCGTCAACGCAAATGCTTACTCTATTATCACGTTGAATGTTTCGTGCCTTAAGTGAGCCATCATACGTGGTAAAAACGATATCTCTTACCACTCCTTCTCTTGTCCGATTTTTTTGGTCGTCGTTCAATACGAACCAAATTGGAACTACATGAGGACTCCCATCTTTTTTTACCGTTGCAAGTTTGGCTGTAAAAGTACCTTGCGTAAGAAACTTTTTAGTTTCCTTTTTGGACATTTCTGTCATTATAGTTATAATGTCTAGCTTTCTAAAAAGTAATTCACGGGTATCCTCTCATTCAGTGCTGTCATAAATCTAAAGGGATATTTCATTACCAGCATTCGCGTAAATGCATTGGTCCTTTCTTACCTTATCTGGATTCGTACCGAGTTGCTTTGCCAGCTCCAATGCAAGTTGTTGCCCCCACACAAGTTGAGCAAACCAGTTAAACTCATGAGATAATGAAGCGAACGATTGCTGCTTCTCGTCGTTTATCTCTATCAATTCTGCACCTATGGCATTTACATATTTTATTAACGTATCCTGTCTGTTTTGTGATTTGGAAGTAAACGCTACTACGCTTGATTCTTTGTCAAGAGTAACTCTTGGACCATGCAGAAACTGTTCTATTCCGTAACTTCTAACTGGCAAGTACGAAGTTTCAGAAATCTTAAGGGCAACTTCATGAGCTATAGCTTCTCTGATCAAATCTCCCACTAAAATCAGCTTATCAGAGAATTTCGGTAGTTTATGAATATTAAAAGGAAGTCGAAAGGATTCTAACCAGATTTTGAATCTTTCGATCAGTCCTCCTGAATACATATCTATCCATTGCAGGATTCGAACTATGGCAGAAGTAAGAGAGATCGTGAATGCTCCACAATTCTCTTGAGGACATGTTTCAATGCGGATATCAGTATTAATGGAAATCGGACTTTCCATTCCGGTAACAAGAACAGTCGTAGCACCAAAATGTTCTTTCACTACTTCTAAAGCTCTTATGCTGAAGGTCTTGGTTCCTCGATGTGAAAAAATAACGACAATATCATCTGGAGAAACAATGTATCTTGAGTTAACAAAGTCGTAGCTTTGCACTGCAATGGCATTCATTTCTACATACTCTCTCCATAGAAATTCAGCGATTTTGGCAACCCAGAAACTACTACCAATTCCTATAAAATAGATTTTTTTAAAATCAAGAGCAGATAATCTAGAAGGTAGCTGATTATCTAGTATCCTTCTCCATTCAAGAGGTTGATTGAGTATATTAGTTTCATAGAGAAAAGTCATGCAGATTATTATAATTATTATATTGGTAGCATTAAAATAAACTTGATATATTATTGGTTGATGCCAAAAATAATAAGCGATGTTGCTGCTGATGTTGTTTTACCTGGTGGATATACTATTACACAGGCCCGGGTTTTTAGAGAATTTTTTTTGCCTTCTAAAATTAAATCAAATATTTTCTTCCAATTTGTCACAAAGGCAAGAATCTAACTCTTTCATATTCAGCCAGAAAAATAGTGGTTAATACTAAGATTATTACAAAACTGAGATCTAACATTCTGTCATTTCATTAGAACCGTTCTCTCCATCTATTCCTTGGATTCCATTTGTGGCATCTCCTCCGTATCCGCCAGCTCCGCCAATTGCAGTACCGTCACAAATTGCTACTGCATCTCCACCAACTCCACCATCTCCTCCAAACGCATTATCTCCTGCTGCATCTCCACCAGCTCCACCATCTCCTCCAAACGCATTATCTTCTGCTGCATCTCCACCAGCTCCACCATCTCCTCCAAACGCATTACCTCCTGCTGCATCTCCACCAACTCCACCATCTCCTCCAAACGCATTACCTCCTGCTGCATCTCCACCAACTCCACCATCTCCTCCAAACGCATTACCTCCTGCTGCATCTCCACCAACTCCACC
>WHTU01000290.1 GCA_009377575.1 Nitrososphaeraceae archaeon
TACACTAAGCATTGCTGATATAATAATAACAAATGATACAAACATCAAAATACCATAGTGGCAGTTATATTTAAAAAGATCGTATTTTGTATATCAGTTACGTCTGTCTCATTAATTATGTCATTATTTTTATGCTTTGCTCTTGCTTCCTACGCTTTCTTTTCAACCAACTCTATAAGTTACCCCCAAGTTTTCGCATCATAGATGGTTTCAGCCCTTTTTGTGGTTGGGCAATTAGAGTTGAAAACAACTCTCAATTTCCTGCTACTGTTGAAGCAACTGCAATTTGTGGAAAATGATTTAGGAATATTTAAAAATATGTGCTATGTAGTATCGAAAAGTACACAAATTTGCTAAATCTTCAGATTAGAGTCTACATACTTAAATATTTGAACCATTTGTCATAATGGATGTTAGGTGGTAAGGCCAGCGCTACTGTTGTATTAATATTAATTGCAACAGGTTTGATGATATCTAAATCTTCAGAAATTTCAATATATGCTTCGTATATATATACTTCCCGGATGGTACTGTATATCCTGCCGAAAGAACGGTCCCTTGTACCGGCAATATGACCCCTCAACAATGCTTCACTGCTTGTCCGAAAGGACCTCAGTTTAGCAGCCCGCCTAACGGGTACGATG
>WHTU01000291.1 GCA_009377575.1 Nitrososphaeraceae archaeon
TTAACTCTCCATTTATTATAACGGAAAAGATATCGGATTTAAGTACGAGTCCGATATTGCATAACTCAGATAAAAATAACTCTAGCTCAAGCTCCTAAATGAATACCAAATATTTTGTCATAGTGGCAGCATTGACAGTCATGCTCATAGGAACAACAGCACTTGCGACAGATAGCGCATTCGCTGGAAAGAAGAAATATGAGAAGAGTCAAGCAGTGTCACAAGTGAATGACTGCGGAAATGGAAAACTTCCATTAAATGTTGGATGTCAAAATACCGCTTCACAGATTCAGGGCGACGAAAACGTAGTATCACAAGCAGCCGAGCAGGTATTCTCGGAAGAAGAACAGTAAAATAAATAGTCCTCATATTCCATTTTTTTGTTATTCTAACCACAGTATGTTTTCCGATATTTCTAATGGAATTCCGCGACTCCAAATGTAATGCCAACTGCGAGGAGAAACTTGAATATCCTGTAATGGTTTATGCGGACATTTTAAAAGATTCGTAAGAGAAGTCTACAGTTGATCAGGTAGCTCTCATTCTCTTATACTATCTTGGTGTCAAACTCGATGAGTATTTACAGCTTCTACAGCAGCTGCTTCGAATACGACTGATGATATTACACCATAAGTTTCATCAA
>WHTU01000292.1 GCA_009377575.1 Nitrososphaeraceae archaeon
CGTTATTCAAATATGAAATATGTGGTATAGATAGATAATTTAATCATTCTCTCTTTCTGTGTTCTGCAACTAACAATTTGACAATATCTTCTAGCGTTCTCTCTCTACCATCTTTCATACTATATTCTGCGCCAATCTTGATAAGCTCTTTTTTGGTCTCATCGCTAATTTTCATGGTTGAAGCCAAAATTGATTACACAGTATACTAGGTATTCCATACATATTTAATCATATTGGTATAACCAGTATAGTTGGTAATGAAACAGACAGATATGATCTGACCTACTACCTACCTTGAGTGATTTAGCTCGACTCAGAATATAGGATCAAATTTTTAATCTTTTCTAACAGAGAATATTATGATGGACGAAGCTAGTGATTACATTTTTAAACCGGTATATTATAATCTAAAAAATTCAGTTTTCCAAAACTGAATAATTTCACTATGGGGTTGGTTGTTGATACCCTCCAACCCCATTATTTTTATGTCTACTAACCGGTATTCTCTGGATCAAAACCGGGACGTATTTGAGTATATTGCAGTTTCGACGATACTCTTCATAAATCCATCCATAGACGGGATGATTTCCATCCATATCCTGAATTAGTGACATAAAGTCGGATAGCTAAATAATATTATGT
>WHTU01000293.1 GCA_009377575.1 Nitrososphaeraceae archaeon
GCAGCAGCAGCAGCCGCAGCCGCAACATCTGACAACGGTGGGTCAGCAGCTGCAACGGCAGCAGCGGCAGCAGGAGCTGCTGCAGGTGTAGCAGCCGCTGACGGTTATTCTGCAGCAGCAGCAGCAGCAGCAGCATCTGGTCAGTCTGGTGCCGCCGCCGCAGCTGCTGGCAGCGCAGGAGCTTCATCAGCAGCGGCAGGTTGTTCGGCAGCAGCCGCAGCAGCAGCAGCTAACGGCGCAGCAGCTGCAGCGGCAGCTGTAGCTTCATCTGGAGGTGGTTCGTCTTCTGCAGCCGCAGCAGCAGCGGCAGGACAGGCAGCCGCAGCAGCCGCAGCCTCGTCAGGTGGATGTTCCGTATCAGCAGCAGCAGCAGCAGCAAGTGCCGCATCTTCAGCAGCTGCAGGAGCTTCAGTAGCAGCAGCGGCCGCAGCAGGTGGATCAGCTGCAGCAGCAGCAGCCGCAGCAGGTGGCGGGGCAGCAGCAGCAGCAGCAGCAGCAGGCGCGGCTTCCGCAGCCGCAGCAGCTGGAGGATCAGCTGCAGCAGCAGCGGCTGCCGCAGGTGGCGGGGCAGCTGGTGCAGCAGCAGCAGCGGCTGGAAGTGCAGCAGCAGCCGCAGCAGCAGCCAGTGGTAATAGTGGAAG
>WHTU01000294.1 GCA_009377575.1 Nitrososphaeraceae archaeon
TGAAATGTTTTTAACAAACGATCCAATCTATCAGTTATCACTTTTTGACAATGTGCTTTATTGACCCCTTCGGTGGCTCGTTGGACAGAGACACTTTTACCTAGATCTTAACGATAAGCTGATGATATACTCAAGAACACTGAATATCAGAGAAATTTCGGGGGCAATCTCAGACAAGACAATAATTATATCTGGGATTACTTTATGAGACTCTAGAATTACCTGACAGATAAGCATCTATTTTTGATCTCCTTAACCAATCACAAGAATCTAAACAAGGTCGTTGGAATCGCAGAGACCTATCCTACCAAGGAAAATGGCGTGGAATGGTACCTAAATATGAATAATCCACTCAACGATAGTCTCTTCTCGATTACTTTTGATCCAAATATTACAAGACAGATTGACGGCTCTTGGCATATTTCTGAAACGAATTCCAGTTACTCAAATCCTCAAATAAGAATGAACGTAGATACTCCAGGTGGATCGGAGCCATGGAGAGATGTATAAATGGCCGGATATATTAAAATCTAGACTGTAGCTTAATTCATTCAGAAGATACCATACCGTTCTAGTTTTAGAACTTTTCAGTCTACAAGCTCATGAATTTATTGTAAAGCATTACTTTTAGTCCTGCTTC
>WHTU01000295.1 GCA_009377575.1 Nitrososphaeraceae archaeon
AACCTTCTATTGTTACTGATAATTACATTAGTATGTATTTATTTGAAATATCTAGATATCACATTAAGTATAACTATGTGACAGAAGAAGGACACCAGGCCTTTTTGAAATATCGAAACTTGATACGTCAAGATTTCCCCGAACCTGTGGAGCTCAAGATAATTAAAAGGAATTAAGAATTGAAACGAATTTATTATTATATTTTAATAAGAAATTGGCCGAAACTAATCTTAGATTAAATCTACCTGCAAAGGTTTAGTATGGTACTAAAATCGTTAGTGATATACAGAATATGTTCCAGACTGCGCTCAATAGTAGGCTGTAGACAAAAAGCTTCCCATCAGCTAAATTTCGGTTTCTTGTTATCGATTACGGAGCTATATGTATGAGAAAAGGAGAGGTGTAATGAAGGCATAAGATCAGCATCAATTCAAAGACATACCTTTTTTGCTAGTTTTTATTAGAAAAGAATAACTATAAAGGTTCATTTTCGTTTTCACCTTCAGTACTTCCTCCATCAACTTCATCACTATCACCCTCTCCTCCTCCCTCTGGCCAGTAATTGCCTATGGTGATACCCTTTAGATTAACATACCAATAAGCTACACGTCCGTCATTTATTTAAACTTCTGATAATT
>WHTU01000296.1 GCA_009377575.1 Nitrososphaeraceae archaeon
TGATTTATCTTTAGTTACTGACTGTCTTTGGCTGACTAACATTTCTTGGTTCTTGCTGCTGCAAGATTATGTCTTGATTGTTTTAAGCACAATCTGTTTTAATGACACATCCATAGAGCGTTTTACCCTGCGATGCAATCACCAACCTAGTGCCGGTGCTGATATGAAGTATCTAAGCCAAAACTAAAAACTTGCCCTCTTTTTCGATGGAAGATCAACTTGCCGTTCATTTGACTTATTTCGCCTCTCTGCAGTTCTGGTATTAGATTAGAAGGGGCCCCCATTCTTGGGAGTCTCGGTAGTCACACTATTGGTATGAAAACTCCTATAAACATCATGCTGAAGCTGTCCAGCATACTTCGCAGCCTTCGTTTGCATATCCTCTAGATGTTCCATGTAGTTAGGTAGGCCAATATTCTTTTTTCTATATTCTATATCATCCCTTAATAGGCTCCAGATTTTTAGAGTAACCCAATAGTATTCTTAAATGAATATCTTTCCGACTAGAGAAGATACTAACTGTGAACAGTTAGTCTCCTATCTCAAGAAGCAATATCCTTCTTTGTATGACTTAGAGTTTTTAACACAGAGTATGTTTGTAGTTCCTGTGCATTTCTCGAAGTACCACAAGGAGAT
>WHTU01000297.1 GCA_009377575.1 Nitrososphaeraceae archaeon
TGGAAACAATTAAGAAAATAAAGGATTCCATGAAGAAATAACATTTTATTTTTTTTGAAGTGATAAGAGTGACTATTTTATCATCTGCAATATCCGTTCGAGTATCTCTTTGCCCTTAGATGTGAGTTCATAATATTTTACAGCAACCGGCCTCTTGTCTTCGCTTAGGCCATATTTGCTAGTAACCAGTTCGGCCTCTTCCAATGCATTGAGATGAAATGTTATTATCTTTCTATCGATAGACAATGTCTCACCGATTTGTGTAGCATACATTCTACTCTTATCAGTCAGTAGATGCAATATTCGTAATCTGGTTGGTTGCGATGCGATATGAATACGCTCAACATCTGGATTATTGTGTAATTCCTCAATGAATATCAATTCGGTCTTGGCAACATTATGTCCCATAAGCTATATGAATCATACCGATACATAGCTCTTGCCCCTCCGGAAATGTTTATATCTATGCGGATAGTATATATCCGTAACCTCCGACCTCCCGATATGCAACTAGTCAGCGCACCTCCCGCGTTTGCGACAGAAATCAGGGACAGGTTCTGTTAACTTAATGGGCCCTAGAACTGGGTGTTAACCGTCGGGTCATAGACTAAATATTATTGGTCTGTTTGTATA
>WHTU01000298.1:0-265 GCA_009377575.1 Nitrososphaeraceae archaeon
AATAGCATTATCCTATAGAATCATTTGATCCTGATGCTAACGACTTTTCTAAGATGACTGGTATATACAAAAGTTCCACTGGAAACCTGTGATATGTTTTGTCATAACTTCTTTCTCTTCAACCAATACCTGACACAAAAGTCTATAATTCCACTACTATAATATCCAAAACTTGAACCTATTCTTGAGCATATATTTCGGCATGACATTACTATACACAATACTCAATGATCTAAAAGATCATAAAAGTAGTGTAATACTTCGG
>WHTU01000298.1:275-633 GCA_009377575.1 Nitrososphaeraceae archaeon
TTCGGTGAGGGGGAGTCTGTTTAGCTATTTGTAACGGCTTTCCACATATTTTTTGAAATTATTCAAAATTGCTTGCCAACCGGAGTGCTGCATCTCCAGTGGATATTTGTTCTCAGGCTCAAAAGTTTCGGTAACTTTGACACCGTTCGGAGTATCCTCAAATTCCACTTTTACATGCCGGCCGTCATCCATGTCATACTCAATAAGCCCATTTTCTTTCACAGCGGTATAAGTTCCTGTGAAGTCAAAACCCGTACTTTTGTCTTTTGCGGCCATGACAGTTTTAAATTTTCCACCTACGCGTAGATCATTTTCTGCAACCGGAGCTTCCCAGTCGTTAGATGCAAAAGCCCAGCCT
>WHTU01000299.1 GCA_009377575.1 Nitrososphaeraceae archaeon
AATTGGTCAATATACTCATACCAATATGATAATGATTTGTGCAACAAAGCAGATGTAGCCATAGAATTAGATGTGTCAGCATCTGAAGTCCATAATATGCAAGAAGAGTTCTGGGCTCTTAACCAGCAGTATGAATTGGCTTTTGTCTACGGCAAAATCAAAAACTTTCTGCCATCATTTCTAAAGTTATTTCAATCTTTAAAAGAATTTGGAATGCTGAATGAAGAGTCTCTTTCTAACTTTTTAAAATATGCAGGTCACGAGTTGCCTGAATTAACCTATAGAATGCAGCAACTTGCAAATGAAGTCATAGACCTGGAATCAAAGAAAAAGCAATCTATAGATGCGTTAGCACAACTTAGTGATACGTTAAGTTGGTATCATAGAAATATTAAGCTCAATAAGCAAATCTTGTCAGATCTAGACAAGAAGATAAATCAGAAGCAGCATGTAAAAGAAGTTCATTAGTCTAATTGGTCTACTAGAATATCTCCTAAAATCCCAATGACATTATTTTACTGGCTGGCGTGGTACATAGAGTTTCGATGGGTCACCGAGTCCCGCTGACTGATTGGCAGTTTGATTACCAGTTTCATTGCGACCTACATCCTGGCCCATTTCCTGAGCCAAAG
>WHTU01000029.1:0-33632 GCA_009377575.1 Nitrososphaeraceae archaeon
ATTTTATTTATTTTCATATTATTATTCATCTCAAATCATATTTTAACTTACTATCATCCATTAACTGATCGGAATTCATATTAAAAAAGAAAAGATAGAGCGGTTTGCTCCTTAGTCGTCATCATCGTCATCACAGTCATCATCATCGTCGTCGTCACAGTAATGATGACGATCATCATCGTCATCATCAGATGATGCCGCTGCTGCTGCTGATCCACCACTAGCTGCCGCTGCCGCTGAATTATCCCCTGCTGCCGCTGCCGCTGCTGCTGATCCACCACCAGCTGCCGCTGCCGCTGAACTATCGCCTGCCGCTGCCGCTGCTGCTGCCGATCCACCACTAGCTGCAGCTGATGCAGCAGAAGATGCAAAAGCTTGTTCAAAGGATACACTAACTCCTATCATTGCTGTAATTATGACTACAGCTAAAATTACGGGTACAGTTCTATACATTTAAGATATAGAAGTGATCCGAGATATATTAAACAGACGAATATAGGCATCATAATTATCTTCCACAATATTCGTATAGATTTATCTTTACTAATGTTAGCTAAAACTTAGAATAGAATTCAGATGGGATTATTCCCTCAATTATGATAACACAGCTTAGTGTACATTACTAGTGACCATTGGACTATATTCTAACTACGATAAATCACGTAAACTAAACATAAACTAAGGAAAACTACTACAAATTTTCAAATATAGATGGTATTGATTCAAAGATATACCATTTTTGGCAGTCTTTGTAAGAAAATATGAAGTATTGCAATTAACTTTATAGAGTCGAATTGATTGCGTCTAATAATTAATCCTTTGCTAGAAATCACCTGTAAGATTTCTTATCGCCTCAGTACCCCGTCCCAACGTGCTTTACAATCCGATCCATCACTCCTTTTCGTAGCCCCCAATATATCACCAATTAGGTCATGTATTTCATGCTCAATCACTGGATTAAATGATGTCATGAGGGATATGTGTCCATTTAAATGGAGATTTTCACCACCAAAGCGCAGGAAGAATATCATAAAGATTGAATTCATATGATCTTGAGAGGGAATAATACGTGACCCACACCAGTTTAAATGACCTAAAGGGCAATTATCATAAGCCTAATCTCTAGAGTATGTTACACTGACCCAAGGAGGGGGGATAACAATCCCTCGTAAGGTTGCTTGGCTGGCACTTGAAAGCTTTAGTCGTGATTGAAAATTAAGAAATCTGAATCCTCTTTGCACGTCGCCCGGTATCTGCAGCTTAAAATACATTCTTGTCGGGGCCTGATATTTACATACCTAGACTCAACCTTAGAAGAATTTTCTAATTGGTCACAGTGACAGTCGAACGGGAATGACATGTCAGGAGATGAGGGGTTCCAAAAAAAAGTAAAGATAAACGAATTCGAAAAGAGCAAGATGCTTTACACTACAGCTTGGTTTCTTCATCTAGTCAAATCATAATTGAGGACTTTGTTCTGACGCGCTGACCCTCAATATTCATGGCTACTGCGGGTCAAGTATGGCACTAATGAGCGACTATGTCTGGCAATATCAAATGTATCAGACTTAATGCACCGTTATAAAATCCGAATACTAATCAGGCGATCTTTTCGGCCATTTAATTCCTATCGACTAAATTTGACCAAAAATGCCGAAAAAGTGATTTTTAATTTATCAGATCAAACGATCATCTAATTTCTGCTATTATGTCAGAATTGCCTACTAACGGATCGCATTGCTCGCCTCTTCATTTTATGAACTTGCAATAATCTCAAAATATTAGTTGAGGAATTTCAAGCTCAAGGTGCCACTTACTCATAGCAATTGAAATTAAAACAAGAGATCACTGAACAATCATTACAGGACATCGTGCATACGACAAAACAGCTGACGCAACACTTCCTAAAAGCACTCTTCTAAAACCTGATCTTCCTCTAGTCCCCATTACTATAAGATCTACATTTTCACTCTCAGCATAGTTGAGAATTGCATTTTCCACCTTAGAGAAGGGGTCTTCGATAATTTCTGATCTAAATTTTCCCTTCACATATTCAGCTTTTTTCAAAACACCTAGCACTGATTTTTCGACCTCGTCCAACCATTTTCTTGCTTCTCTTCTTTTTTCTTCCAATATGTTATCATGTGAACGAGTGCCAGGCTGAATGAGGAAACTTCCGTATGGTAGAGACATCAGATCAATTACCGTCAAACCAATTAAATCTGATGCAAATGTGCTGGCAAGACTGATACCATAGCGAGCGGCCTTCATTGAAGTCGCCGATCCGTCTATTGGAAGCAATATCTTTCTGATATTTTTTATTCCTGTATTAGATATCATGAACCCCTCTACAATAGTAATACGATGTATCTCAGTAATTAGCTCTGCGCAAACTCAAAATTGTAGTCCCTCAAATATAATATTCTAACATCCTTTCGATTTCATCCTTAGCTACTTCGTCATTTGGAAATTCATCATATCTTGCAAAATCAAGAGGAGTAATTATTCCAACAAAGTGTTTTGAACCGGATTTATCATTAATACTGTTATCATCAATAACAAGCAAGTGTCTCACATTATATCGTAACATCGTATCAGCAGCAATTGCAGGGGTAGATGTGGAGCCAATCGTGATGAGAGGCACTGACATTATCTGCTTTATCGTAATTGCACTTGTAAAGGTATCGTTAATACATACCTTGGTGACTAAATCTCGCTCAGTGACCAAACCCTGTGGTTTACCATCACTGTCGACTACTATCAGCGAGCTAACATCCTTATCCTTCATTTTTTTAGCTCCGTCCTGGACGGAAGCCGAATCGTCAATAGTCTCTAGTCTTTTCCTCATAATATCTCTTAAAGTCGTCGCCATCTATACGAAATGATAATCGTCTTCAACTTTTAAGGATATTGACGATATTATCGATCCGACGTGAGGAACTCAATATCACTGCCATTTTGTGGACTTGGTTCTCAACTTTGTTCATTCCCTTAAAATCGACAACTGGTATTATCAACATGAAGCATCTCTAACAAATATTTACCATAACTATCTCGCCTGCAATTCACATTAAATGGGACAAATAGCGTATATATGTTCTAGTGTATTAACATTAAGTTGGCACGATCTGATAATTTTGCCATAGAGAAGGGCAAAGCAGAAAAAGGAATAAATTGGATGAATACTTATGCCGCCACGAGAAACAAAAAATTCAACGCAAAGCTTAGCGGCTATACTTTATCAACTGTAAACTTTGGAAATTTTGAAGTAATTTCATGGGAAGGAGAATGGTCTGCGGCCCGTCAGATAATAGTTAAAGCGAGCAGCAAATTGAATATGAAAATAGTTGAAGCCGGATATCATTCCAAATCTAACATCCTGGAATCATTTCTTGGACTCGGTAAAGAATATGCTAAAGTATACAGCGGCGGAGTACTCACGGGTAACGTCGTATTAGGAATAAAGGGTGGAAAAATCATCGCCGATTCTGAAAAATTAGTCTAGGTGACTATGGTGATGATTGCAGCTATAACAATTCATATCAAGTATAGGAGTCCAAAAATATCACTATTCTCAATTGAAGTTCCTTACAGCAGATTCCCAGTCTGGAATTCTAACATTCTTTCAATCACTTCACTTCCCTGCCTACAAGATCTTTTTTGATGCGGAGAAATTCTTCCTCATTCAATACTCCTTGTTCTTTTAGTTTTATAAGTTTGGTCAATTCATCTGCAATCGAATAACTGCCTATTTGATTGGACTGGATGGACAAGGCGGAGTAATTTTCTTTTTCAGTGTTGTGAAGGCCTTCTATTCCCTTTTGATGCATTCCAAAACGAATTACCTCTATTAAATCCTGTGCCTTCACTTTCGGGATCGCTTGTATCATACCTTCATTATCGTTGTTTCCGTGTATAATTTCATGTATCATACCTAACTTTTTGGAACCAACTAAGGCAGGAGCTTCGAATCTTATAGTAGATGAGAACAACCCTTTTTCAAGCTTAATACTTGTAATAACATCATATGGGATATCAATTAGGTTTTCTTTTATGCCTAACATATATGGGTCTCTAATAATTAATCGCTTTTCCGTCGCATAAATAGTATTAGGAGTAACATAGGAACCTCCAGGCAAGATTCTCGATTGACGAGCAACAATTATCACATTCTCATTTGGATTTAGTACGTCTTGAATTTTTCTAATCTCGTTCAAATCATCACTGTTGAGCGGCAGAATCGAAAATTTTTCACTTGTTCTCATGACTAGGTCTTTAGTATTATCTAGTCTCTTTCCCAAACCAAACAACTTCTAGCTTACACATTGATATCTTAATACTTATTTAAGAACTACGAAGAAATGATCCCTATAAGTATTTTGTCTACATTTCATAAATGACTGTATGCGCTTCGCAACAGAAAATTCGTGTCAAGATTTCATCATTCTCAACTGCCTTTTACACTCATAGTTAATCTTTTTAAGGGTTGCATGTTAAAGTTAAGAGACTACCTCGATGATCGACATAGCGGAGAAAGTAAAAAATATAGATGTAACAAATTTGATGACCAAACGAGTAATAACTGTGTCAGACAACCAACCTTTACAAGAGGCGTCCAAATTGATGTATCAGAACAATATTGGAAGTATAATAATACTCAAGAGCAACGACGAAACTGAGAGTGAAAGCGTTCCCATAGGAATCGTTACGGAAAGAGATATCGCCAGAATAGTGGGATTCGCATCGACATTTTCTCCTACGATGCCAATATCAGAAGTAATGAGCAAACCATTATTGACGACAACTACGAGTTCCTCTTTAAAAGAAGCTGCAGATTTGATGCAACAGAATAATATTAGGAGGCTTCCGGTACTGGATAGTAAAGGGAAACTAGTTGGAGTTGTTACTGCAAAAGATATACTTAAATCAACTATGGATATTCTGAAAAAGATTATGGTTGAACAGGATTTTATGACCTTGCATTTTAATTGAGGGTGATCACACTCATAATTGTTAATGATTAAAGAAGCGAATAACAAACGAGCTTCATAGGCAGTACGTACGCAATAGTAAGTAGTGATTTAGTTGGTTCTTTCTCTAGAATAGATATCTTGGAGTGAATCCACTTCAAGACGTTTGCAAGTTAAAAACTCTGAACCTCTACATCTTCAATAGCTTTGCAAAATTCTGTTTGCAAACACTTGGTTGAGCCATAGGCAATATTCCGATCTATTATCAGTACGATAAAACAAGAAGGCGTGAAAATCTGGCCGAATGGCTGGTCACGCTTTTGTACTACATAGATGAACAATTTGAGATTGGACATTTATTCTCGTTCGTCATGGAAGGTTACATCACCTGTCTTTTTAAAAAGATTGGCTATGATCTTCTTTAGACATCATGTCTTTACGAATCAAATACGTTCACGGCAAGTGAACTTATTATTCTATCTTTAGATAATACTCTGAGGTAGTGCTGTCTACTTATTGAGGGTATTCAAACCTCATCCAAAGCAGTTTAAACAATTGACATGTTGAAAGCGCACCAAACGCATTAAATATTGTTCGATTAACAGTCCAGATAAGTTTCTCCTAATACACATTGTCTATCATATATGAAGACACAGCTGGCATATCCAGCTTTTGATTTCTGAATGGTTTTGGGATCTATGAGTATATGGCTAACGTTTGAGATGGAATTTGTTTATATATAGTGGATAATTGTTTGCGTTTATGAACAGGGATCCTAACGTGGCGACGCTTCTTCAATGGGCATCAGAGTACCAGATCACCAATTCTTTGCCAACAGAATTGGAAAATGACTCACAAAAGCTGATTGAAATAGTAGACATGGTTGAGTCGTGTGTTGGTAAGGAATTTGAGAAAGGCAAAGCTAAATTCAAGCTGCAATATGGAAGAGAACCGACATCGCTGGAAGCGTCAAAGAATATAGTACCATTTGCATTATATGATCCAGTAAGAAAACAAGGATTTTTAGGATGTATTAAGCAATGTATTCAAAATAAACTTCCTGGAATAGAGGAAAAATACCAACTGAATTTTGCGCTTAAGCTCTGGTCTGGTTGTCTTGCAACAGCGAAAACCATTGCTCTTGGGACTCAAACTGGCAAGAACACGGCACAGTTTAGAAGTGAAATGATTCCAAGAATAGATACGACCTCAACTAAGGACATGATTTACAGAAAGGGAGAGGAGATTGCTTGTATTTGGAAGCCAGATCCAAAAGATATTAGTTTCGACGGCGTTCCAACTAATTCAAACGCTAGGAAGTATGAAAGCGAATGGTCTGAGACAAGGAACAAGATCAACCAAGCAATGCACGTAATGTGTAAAATCAGATGGAATTAGCTAGATTCACTTAGTTCATGCCTACCTACGTTTTTTAGCACGAATTAGTGAATACAACTTCATTGATTGATAGGCTAAAAGTGGAAGACGAAAAACTCAATGTTGAACTAGAAGAGTCACACGGAGATTGTGAAAAAATGAAGGCGGTATTTGAAAAGCGAATTGACCTCTACAAACAAACCCTGAAAGAAGAAAGTCTTACTGAGCTGGATAGACTTAGGCTAGAAAATAAGAAAGAATGGACCCTGAACCACCTCTTGAATCTAATAATAGAGAAAGAATTACGTGACAAAATCACAAGCCTAACAAAACGTGTATACAAATTAGAGAAGGCAGTCGAACTGGGCGAAGGAGCTTAAAACTTCTCATGCACTTCCCTTTAAAAAGTGTCGTCAAGTAATAATCTTTGACAATAATATGAATATGACAATGAGAAGTATTCAGGAAATAAGATAATAGAGCCACGTGGCTCTATGTGAAGTACTTTTTTGTGAAATCTTCATGTATGCAGACAGATATGAATGAAGCAGTATTATGGTAGTTCTAGATATTCTTAACCTTTCTGCAACGATTTTATATCACTTAATCCCCTAATCATCTTCTGCTGATTCTTCTTTCTTACTCTTATTTTCTCCTTCATGTACTACAATGAAAATTACAACTGCGTACGTCACAATTTTATCCTGAATCTTCTTCACCAGATGACTCCTGACCTTCAGTTGACGACCTTATGAATTCATTTTCTAAAACCAACTTAGAATAATCGTTTCCGCCTGAATCTTGCCATTGAAGAGTAAGGCTATATGTTGCTGCTTCGTTGGTTACAGTATCACTAGTTATCAGTATAGTAAATGGTGATTTCATTCCTGGTTGTATCGTCTCTGGGTCTGCAAAACCTGAACTTGTTCCTACTATGTCTCCAAGAGAATCATAGAATGATGTTGTCGCTCCTACAAACTCTGCAACTTCGCTGCCATTGTTGATAACTTCACCCACTATTTGATTAAAAAAAGATTCTTCAATATACCTCTGGCTTTCTAGTGATACATCTGGTTGTGCTATTACATTATTGATTTCAGGCGTTAATATGATCATTACTGCGACCCCAATTAAAATAGAAAACGCTCTTTCCACATTCATTGTGGAAATAGAAATGACTTTCCTATATAACCATGCGCCTGGGGTCATGAAAAATATAATTAACAGAGGTTAATCAAGCAGCAGCAGGGCATGAAAACGCTAATGGATAGATTGCAAATGGAAGAGGATAAACTAGACCAAGAGCAAGAAGACGCATAGAGAGAATACAAAAAAAATGAAAGCAGTCTTCGAAAAACGAATCCAACTGTACAAGCGGTATCTAAAAGAAAATGGTCTTACAGAGCTAGATAGAATTATGTTGGAAAATAAGAAGCAATGGCAAATGCGTCATTTACTAGGATTAATAGAGCATGAAGAGAGTATCAATAGGTTAAGTGATCTCACAGAGCGAAGTTACAGACTAGAAAAGTAGGCTGGTACATACTGTATGTTCTGTCTATACATTTGACCTATATTTTCTCCCAATGGACAAACATAAAAAGGGTAGTTGTAGAACTTCGGAGTTATCATTATTATTAGCCAACTATGAATTCCTTAATGAGTCACAAGTGTTGACCTAATTTTACTACACAACAAAATTAATTTATCCGACATCGTTAAATTACTAAATATTAGCCAAAAGTGATTTACTACGGAAAGAGATTCTTTTAGTCACCGACCCACTGCTGTTACAATAATAGCAATTCTGGTTATTATAACCGGAGTGATTGCTATCGCTGGCGGACTTGGTCTTTTGGGCATTGCGGCGCTCATTCCAGAATTAAGCATAGTATTTCTTTCGATAGGTGTTATTCTAATAGCAATAGGGATCGGATATCTGGCCGTCAGTTATGGTTTGTTTAAAGGTAGGGGATGGGCCTGGTCAATAGCATTAATCTTATCTTACATAGGAATTGCGCTTGCTATTGTCTCAATTGTGACTGGAAATTTCTTGCCCATAATAAATCTGGCAATCAACATAGTAATTGTATACATTTTGTACAGGCCTCAAGTTAGGGCTTTTTTCGGAAAATCGGCTAGAGCAAAAATCAGTTAGTATACTCTAAATATGTAACTGCGTCTGTGGAGAATTAATGCCACAGTTGTGCCAGTGTTACAGTCGTTGGCATTTGCTTGGGTTTGGGTGTTAGTAGCATACTTGGCATTTACATAGTTTTTAGTGTCACCAGATATCAGTGGTATGCCTGACATTAAGACTAGGAATATAATGAAAATCGATACGTACGTGACCTTCATTTACATTTGTCACGAATAGTATGTGACATTTCTAGGATTGAAAGGCTTCGAATTCTACATAAGCATATATCTTAGAGAATTTATGATTTCTCACCTATCTTATGCTTCTTTAATTGTTCGTTCTTATTACCCCTTTAGAGATTCTTCTATCTTATTGCTCCATGTCATCTCTCTTCCTTTATTCCATTTATCTACTCCTGCCTTCAATGCTGACCCTCTAATCTTTTCCCTTGTTTCTTGTGGATGTGGTCTACCTTTGTTTACGGAACGTTAATCACCACAGTAAAGCTAATGCAGATAGAACCTCTTTAAGAAGCAGATGTAAATACGAAGAGAACTTTAACGGTCATTTATTTAGGTAGATCCTTTATCTGTTGCTCTATGTTTCCTCCAGCCTCAAGTTGTACTGATTTGGGAAATCCTTCCAGATTAATTGTGAAATGGTGCACTTTTCGTTGCTCAGCTAAATAGACTGTTGCATTATCCTGTTCTTCTGCTGGTAGGACATTCCCGTTAAACCTCTGTAACTCTGGTCTTCAATTTATACAGTAACGAACGGGATGGCTCAGTTCCATGCGGTTGCTTGGCCTACTTCAGAATCAGCAGATAGTGTTATTATTCTTAGACCACCAGTCACAAATCCTACTACTGTTGCAATTATTCTATGCATACTTGTACTCTGCTTGCGGTGTCATAAAACTACTCCTTGTCACAATGACTCAAACCTAAGGTACTGACTTGAAAGATCAAGCAGCAATAATAAGAAAAAGGCAGGACGACCAGGTCATTGAACAACTCCGGTTCCTGGTCGTCCTTCGCATAGGAACCTGCTGTTGGAGAATACATTAAGATAAAAAGGCGTTCCGGAACTTGGTTATCTAAGGAAAAAATTCTGGATAGATAGTTACATGAAAATAAATGACTGCACAAATTGGTCAACAAGAGAGAAAACCTATCTACTGTCACCATAAGAATAATATTTAAATTTGTAGGATGCCATTTTTTCATTATTGCAGAATAGGTTGGCGTCATTGGGGATCCCCTAACTTGATTTCCGGATTTGAATATGTTCAAGTTTCTTTTCCATTTCTTTTTAGTTTCAAATAACGGGACTACTTTAGTTTAGTAAATTAAAACGCCAAGTTAGGATTTAGAACGCATACAGCACAATGCTAAGGACTTGTAACAATGCATACAATACCATTGCTCCATTGATTATTTACTAAGCATATGCCACCAAACTCCTCAAAGACGGCAGTTCAAATGGAATAAGGTCATTACAGTAAAGAAACTAAAAAAGACGGAAGGTGGATTACATGAATCCTTACTTCAGAGTCCTCTTGCTTATTCCATTAACCCATCATTTACTTTCCTTTTGTTGCATTGAGGATGAAACCGGCAATTTCATTTGGGTATGATACATACGATGAGTGACTAGCGTTGAGTGACAGAGTGGTAGCATTCATTTGTTCTGCGAAGGTATGCTGGACGTCTGGAGGAATCATTTTATCAGATTCAGAAATTTGATACCATGTTGGTAATTCTTTCCATGCTGGAGGACCAGAATTTGCAGCAAAGTTCGATTGATGGAAGGGTTTTTGTACAGTTGCCATAATGTCGGCCTCAGCAGGATCAACATCTTGAGCAAAATTTTCTCTAAAGATTTCAGGGTTTAAGTATATAAAGCCGCCACTGTCAGGCATTGAAGAGTTCTTTCGGGAAGTTTGCTGGGTTGACGAAAGTCGACAGTGATTGTCCCTCATCTGGGGCAAAAGCAGCAATATAGACAAGCCCTGTAACGTTGGGATTATTATAGCCAGCATTCGTGATTACTGCTCCACCGTATGAATGACCTACAAGGATTGTTGGTCCGCCAATGTGTTCAACAGCACGTTTAACTGTTTCAACGTCGTCTGACAGAGAGGTGAGAGGTAGTTGTACAGCGACTACTCTATGTCCTGCGTCCTTTAGAATAGGAATTTGTTTGCTCCATCCAGATCCATCAGCCCACCCTCCATGAACTAGTATGATATTTGTGGCATTAGTGGTATTTGACATACTTTGTGTTCCCTGAGGTTGCATTAATGTCTTCCTCAGGGGTAGCGAACCCAAAATATGTAGTAGTTGATGCAAGCCCAGTGGTTACTGCAATACTTAAGCACAGTAAAATCAAAACAAAAGGTTTCGATCTTATTCTATACGTTTCACCGTTACAATACATTATAAATACAATTCACACGCTTGCTATTAAACAGCGTGATTGATAGGTGGTAAGCTATTCTATAGCACTCATTGTATCTATATATGTAATAGCTTAACACTATATATATAATTATATCACGCCTTACATCTTGGGACGTAAACCACATAATGCCAGCCTTATAGCATCAAGCTGGTCATTGTACGCTGATACTGCTTTGTCTAATGAGTACGGGTTTGTTGGTTTGTTCTTTGCTGATTTTAATGACATTATTATTTCACCCATTGACGGATGAATCTTTAGTATGCCTTTGCTTATGCATGCCTGTGTGAGCTTCATCATTTCCAAATGTTCTTTGTTGAACATAACTGGTACTATCATAGGACTCCTATATTCAAGATGATAAAAGTCCAAAAGAGAAGTAGGATTAGGTAATTTTATTCATGTTTCAGATCCCATTTCATAATCCCTAAGCTACTTTCATTTTGTTTAATTAAATCATATTCTATTATAGTAATGCTTGCTTCATGGGTGTCCCTCACAAAAGCAAGCAATGGCAAAATGGAACACAACTAGAAGACCCCACATCATTGACAACATGGGCCCCTGGTCTTTGCAGAATTTCTTCCAGGGGCCTCTCTATTCTTGTTAAACGGCACTGGTACAATTAATGTGCTTCAAGTAACTAATAAGCCAGAGTGATTTATTATTATTAATACAAATTAAACAGATACTACATTAAGAACACGTTATTAGGCAGAAAGTATCTATAATAGATAGAAATCCCAGCGATTTCTTTATTGACATTGTAGGGTGATCCAGGTGGGTAACTGACTGGGTCGCTCTATTTTTCCTTATCATGATATTATTATGCTGTGTTAGAAAAAGTCCAAGTGATAGCAGTATTTTGTCTTCATTCCAGGGGGACCTTCGTGATCATCTACCTCAATTTACAATATGTCACTACCTGATCTAATGACACAATGAAGTTAAGTCAGGCAATTCATATGATAGTCGCCCTTATTACAGGGTTTGATTCAAAGGTAGGCGACCTACACTATGCCCAACCTGCTTTACAAGGTCGTACTATCTTTTGCTATTTCATTATAACATACTCTTATGAGGACTTCAATTCATCTTTAATTAATCAAAAATAAGCGTAGAATAACCTTATTTGTTTTCTCTATATAACAAGAAACTGGAAATGAATAAGAGTCTATTTGTGGTAACGGTTGTAGTGGCAGTCATCGCTTTGGCAATGTTAATGTCTACGGTAGTAACGTCTGACGTTTTGGCAGACAGTAAAAAGGATAGAGCGAATGAGGTTTTAGACAAGTATATTGAAAAAGGCGGGGAACATGGAGATAAAGCAAGAGAAATTAAGAGTAAGTTTAATGGAGGAGGTGGCGGTGGCGGAGATCATCCACGCCCATAATGATCAATAACACCGGACTTAACGAAAAATGGTGGGAATTAAAGAAGGAAGCTCACCATAATTTTTTGATTCTTCATAACTTAACATACTATTAAATAGTTAATACAATGTCGTTGGTGATGGGACAATGTTAAACAGCAGGACTTCACTCTGCTCAAGAAACAGATGAACCATCGGGATAGCCTTGACATCTTCAAAATGTGCTTATAACTAAGCAAAATTTAAAGAAGACATAAATAAAACATACGTCAGGTAAATGGCAATGAGTACAAGAATCACGCTGGGAATTCCGACCGTAATAGCTGCCCTTGTAGTAATGGTCTCACCGTTGGCGAATGCGTTAGTTCAAGCACAAACTGAAAATATGACGATGGAGGAGCTAACAAATGCTTCACTAGCACAATATCCAGATACCATGGAAAATGAGACTACTATGGAAGAGGAGACTAGTGCTCTTGTTGGAAATATGACGGGTAATATGACCAGCCAAAATATGACAATTGGAAATATAACGGGTTAGAATAAACCCAAATATCACAATAATCATCCCCACATTTTTTGTTAGGAAAGACTAACTAAATTTTACATCTCCTGTTTTATCTGAATTGTGTTATTTGCTAGTTTTTTAGTGTCAGCCTAGAGAATGCTTATATAGATAGTATAATGGTAATAGAGACCAATGGATCTTAATCTAAAGTCCAAAGGCGTATTGATAACTGTGGCCGTATGTTCATTAGCGATGGCTTCGATACTCTCAGCGATTCCCATTGTTAAACCTGCCTACGGAGTAGCCTGGTGTGATAACCACAAGAGTAAGGACCAGAACTGGAAAGATGGCTGTTCATCAGGAACATCTGACTGTAGAGGAGGTAAGCCATATCATCCAGGTTCAGGTCATACACGTCAGTTCCATCTAGGATATGACGCTGGTTATACCCATGTGTGTGGATATCGGTAAGTAACTGGAACCACCCGAGGTATTCATTAGCCCAGATAGTTAGAACTTCCTTTTCTTTTTTTAATAATATAGAATAGTCGGGTTCTTAAAGAATACTGTGTTTTTAAGGTCCTATTCCTGAATGGTTTGCCCGTCAAAAAAGTACTAAGAGATTCTAAGTAGTGGATAGCAGACTAAAGGTAGGTGACCTTTTGGTAGATGGCTGCCGACAGGTCGTTGTTAGATCACCTACCTGATATTCTATGGCTATTGCGTAATATGCATATAACTGCCAACTTTATTTCCATTACGTTAATAGATCATATAGAGCATATTGTCAAATGTTAAATATACTGCTTCTGTCATGAATCTTACCAACCCATATCTTAACCTTGACTATGGTCTTTAGTAGGTAGGTAAGTATTCCAACCTACCTACTATCTTTTCGTTCATACACGAAAAGAAGTCAATCGGTACGCCCGTTTCCATTGCAATACTCACTATATTAGCTCTATCCCTTCCCTTCCCTCTTTTTCATCGGTGTAATATCCATATTGCTTCAACTAAAGATATTAATAAACTAGATTAGTACAGCTTGATTATGATGCAATGTCCTAGATGTGGCGCAAGATGGGAAAGCCCTGATGGAGCGGACCAAAAGCAGTTTGTGATATGCAAGGAATGTGCTAGCAGAAAATAGCCTTAGTTCAACCCCAAGCCATGTCTAGAACAGGATTAGTGAAGCCTCATTGTTTGACAATTATTCTGAAGTAGATCATGATATTTATTTTATTACTCTTGATGTTTTCATACAAATGGGACTATAACCGCATTCTACCCAGTGTAGAACCTTGTAGCAAGCAACCAGCCTAGGAAAATCTATTTTTATCAATAGCCCATTTTTTTTGTCTAGTTTTTGAGAGCTGCTGTTAGACAGCTCAAAAAGCTCAGGGCAGTGAAGATTTGTCTTCTCTTTTAACCTCTCTCAATACAACGTCGATGTACCTTCTTAATTCTTTTTCATCCAATTCGACTTCTCTTTCTTTATATACATCTAGATTATCTTGGCTTTCAATAATTTCTGTTACTGTCTTTTGTATTTCCTTCTCCATTTCTGCGTGTCCTATTAAGTCTAACAAGTTTGATTTTATTGCATGTTTACGTATAGATTTACGCAAGCTATTATTTGTCGAAACAAGTGAGGCTGAGTTGTAGATTCCTAGCAACATTCAGTATCCTGCTATATTCAAAACAGTTAAGGTTGCAAGCCCAAATGGAGGATAGGGATTAACAATCTGGATTGCCGCCTGATTTGCAGCAAAAATCAGGAATATGCCCAACCAGAAATAATCATGTATGTCTTGATGTTTTTTTCATAACCTACGACTTTGGATATGTTCCAGAATGCTATTCCAAAAAGCAGACCTCCAATAGGTTTACTTAGCGATAGGAATGCCGACATTATAATAGAAACAGTTATCGGATCAATTTGCACATAGGAGATTAGTAACTGGCCTAAGAGAAACTGGTAAGAGTATGTAATTGAAAAATAAACAAGAGCTATAGATAGTATAATCCAAAACAGTATGGGATTGATTAGTTTCTCTCTATAGGATATCATCAAGATCACTATTGTAATCCAAATACCAAAAAAAGAAATAAAGGAAGAAACTATGTACATTGTATCTAATAATGCGTGGCTGCCTCCAGATATATCACCAGAAGATCCGACATATTCTCCAACACGATCTGGCCTATCTCCAATCTTTGCACTTGCACTTCTTTTTCACTTCCATCGGTGCCGTTTGCTATGTCTGTACCTTTCTTCTTACTGTAGAAATATAAAAACTCAAGAGCTAAAACCCAAGAGCTAAAACGCAATAGCTAAAAGCCAAAGCTTAAATATTAGAGAGGAAAAAATTGGCAAACCTGCTCCTGAATTCCTTGGCCTGTATCGGATAGTACTTTCTAAATGTGTCTTTGTTTATTTTTTCCGTGACTCTTTATGATACCTATCAGTAGTATTCATCCAAACCCATTCAATTCGTCATTGAGGTATTAGTCAAATTTTGTCGTGCTGTACGTTACAAAAGATATCTCAAAGAAGGTACTCTGATATAGAATACTTAACTCTTTAAAATAAGAAAGATTGGACAATGACTGACGCTTAGTGTTAATCAAAAAGGAGGAGACCAAAAAAAGGCTTGACTAGACGTGTATATAGATTAGGAAGCCTCTAGAGAAATAGAAGACATGAATAAAAAATATGAAAATATCAGAGTATCAGTCGTTCAAATAGGTTCAAAAAATGTTATGCTGTTTTCAGGAACATCTAATGAGGCAGAGATAGAGTATTCCTTTGATAACCAACTTCAGACTGAGTTGTTAGCATGGTTAGTTAAGAAACACATTCCTTTGTATCAAGGAAAAGAAGGTGAGACATCTTATGCCGGAAATGTAACTCCGATACATGGTGACATTTCATCAGAAGTAATGAAACTAGTTCAAAAATTGAGGAAGATTAAACCTTCTGGAAGTACAAATGAGAATATACGCAAGTTTATGCTTGATATGGCTGAAGAAGCAGAGAGACTTGAATATATATTCTGTACTTCATGATGCTGATTTTATAAAAAATCGCTTCGGTTGGCTTAATGCTCTAATGAGTGACATTCAGACCCTAGTAGATGGTTTTGCAGCCTTTCGAAATGGCACCATTAGCTCCTCAAGCCGTCTCTCTCTTGGAGGAGGAAATTTGGCAATACCGATTCTTGTTTGCACAGGCCTAGAATTGGTCTCAGCACTTCGTACAGGTAAAACAAAGTATCTGTATGACAGGCAGTATGACCCCGAAGACAATGTAAAAGTATTCGTCACACTTTATTTTGATGATAATCTTAAAAAAATACCTAGACTTATTTGGGATGGAGTAAGAAATGGAGTTGACCATCTCTTTATTCCTAAATCAATGCAATGCAATCAAAATCGTATTCGTTTTAATTTTCTTATTGACAGCCCTTTGCAATCAGATGTAGAACATTCTCAAGGGATTATCAAGGTATCCATGGACGCTGCCAGATTTTTTAAAGCCTTTATAAAAGCTGTAGATAGATATAGGATAGAGTTAATAGAAAAAGAAGGACTTCAAAGGGATTTCATAAAAGCATGGAGCTCAATTGAGGAATTTAACCAAAATATAACTGCCAATGAAATAAAGGTGAAGGAGATAGATCTCCTATTGGAAGAGTTAAACCTAAATGGTCGTGTCGATCTTTTTGAGGGGATCGGTCAATGATTACAAGCCCATTTGTGAGCAAGCTGAGGTCTATTTCAGCAACGGCTCATCCAAGAAATACGTCGTTTATAGTTAGTTTTGATGGCGTCATTGGTTAAGATATCAAAAATAGATGCTTATTGATTCTCAATCCTTTTGAATAGGTTATCAAATGCCCTTCCTTATTTTTAGAATCCAATTATAGCTTTTGTAGATTTACATTGAAAAGAAGGATATTGATGATCTGAATTATCAGGCAAAGATGAAACAGGTGAACAATGAGACATTCCATTTTCATCGTAGAGATTGTCGTTGTCTGTGATGCCTTCCTGAAATTCAGGTGGGCATTCATTGAGCATAGTCTTTTGCAGTTCCACCTTTGTGGTCTCCAATTCCTTGATAGACAATTGGAGCTCATCTTCTCTCTTATTTAATGCTACATTTCGGTCGCAGAACTGTTGGTAGATTTGAACTGAATTGCTTATGTCAGCTTTCAATGAATTTAATTCAGCTTTGTGTCTATCATATTCTAATCTAACCCTGGGAAGATATCCGTTTGCTATTTTAAGTAGCTCTGCTACTTCACCCTCACCCATTCCCGAATTTTGAACTAGTTTGACAAAATTCACATATGGCCAAGGATTATCCTTGACCTTAAGGTAAACCTTAGTGAATTCGGTACATCCCAAAAGCATGAAATATTCTTGATGATAACGTATTGCTTCTTCAGATTTGAGGCCTAGTGTAATAGCCACCTGTAATGGGGTCTTTTGTTGAGAGTAGAGTTCAAAGACTCTAGACGATATCGAAGTATTCTGGTCCAATCCTGCTTTATTCAAAATTGCCTTGATCGTGTTTGGAGACACCCCGGCCTCTTTTGTAATCTCTCTGTAGGTTTTCCCTTTTTCAGCTAACGCCAAGACAAGAGCTACTTTTTGCTTTCTATCCATTGCTCCTGTCTTATTTGTCTCTAGAACGATTTAGCTTTTACTATCATATGTTATCATATGATATTGACATGCTATTTCTTGTAATTTTCTGCATCAGATTGGTATCAGAATGAGCTCAGCAACCTCTCACCTATTGCTATTGCATCCTATGTTGTTCTGACTTGCTGAGCTTGTTGCAATAGATCTGTTGCTTGTGCAGTTGTTAACAATCATCTGGTTGCAAGAGTATTAACTGAGATACTAAATCTATCCATTATTGCACACGAAATAAAGTCATTTGATGGGTTACTATCACTAACAAATATCAATGCTACTCTTAGCTGAGTTGTGAGGGAGGTCTCTACACGAAGGTTTACATTATCAAGATCCCCTACCGTTTGAATTAGATTCTGAAATAACTCTAGAACTCGTCATCATGATCGTAATACCTTATCTAATCTGTTGCTCGTTAGAAAAGAACTTTTGAGTAAGATTGATTGAACCATGCAAATAACGCCGCTTTTTAACCCAAAGAACTCTTATGCGTTGTTCTGTATCCAAGCAGATGAGAAGAGCCAATAGAAACAATCAGGCTTATACTGGAAAAACTTGGTTATTAGCTATTGCAGGCAGTGCAGTCCTTTTGCTGTCGTCGGTGTTAAGCAATCCGATTATACAATCAGCATATGGCCAACCTTCACTCCCCCCACAAGATCAGGAAAGACTTCTAGAAGACGCTGGAGCAGGGATTGGTCATCTTGAATTCGATAAAAGACCCAAGTTAGCAGAGTTAAGATTCGAGGGGTCCATAATTGCCGAGAGAAAAGCACCTCCTGCTATCACAGGTGACAACGTGTATGTGGCATGGTGGACTAACAAGACAGGTAACGATGAAGTGTTATTCAGGGCGTCTACAGATGGTGGTACTACGTTTGGAGATAATATTAATTTGAGTAATACAACTGATGCAGATTCCACAAGAGCGGAGATAGACTCGGATGCAGATAGTGTGGTAGTTACATGGTGGGAAACAAACCAGACAGATGATATACCGGTTATGAGAGTAAGTAATGATAATGGAGCCACATTTGGGCCTGTCCTGACACTGGCTACTAACGGAACTTTAGGAGAAGCATCGGACGGAGAAGGAGATGAATAGGACTAACAGCGAGTAGATTTTTTCTACTCTTTCAATCCAGGTTGATCACTGCGAAGGACTGCAGTAGAGAAAGGAGAAGGGACTCTATATAAGGAGGCAACAAGTCATGGCGACCTCTTTGACTCATTCAGACTATCGTTGCAGTTTTGGCATTGACTAACTGCAACTTATATCTATTAATGAATGCTTTGATGGACCCCACTTCTACGAGTGCTTACAACATGGATCAGATAGATACTGGACAGATCGCTGATGGTGCAATTCAACCTCAGGTGATAGAAAGGGTTCTGGTAATGATGCCCTTAGTGTTATGAATGTCCTTAACCCAAGTACTAAGCAAGTATTAGACGAGAGTAGTGGTGTGTCGCCATCTATAGATTCATTTCATCATTGATCTTGTCAAGCAATATAGAATCCTTATTATTCTTAGGTTTGCTTTAATTTTATTTCTTTATTTGATAATTGATAGTATTTCTTCGAAGCTCTGATGAGGATTGGGCTGCTGATTTAGAACACGAAGATAGGAATACAGCCAAGAGTTGTCAAGTGTGTTCTATCCAAGAGGATATTAAGAGAATATCTAGTCCTGGCTGGGATGGTCAACCTGCTCCTGTTGGCTGTTCTTGTCAACGGAAGGTAAGATATTAATGACAGTTGGAATTGGCTGATGCTTCAGTTAGGGACCGGCAGGCACCAGCACTTGTTACCTTATACCGTGCCAGCCCCGCCATTCCATTACTGTTGTTGGGCTGCCACTCCAAATTATCCAATGTATACATCACTATTATCTATTACAGAACCCTATTACCATTATCCCATTATAAGTAGCGTGTTACGCCGTCCCTGTGCTTCTTCAGAAATGATAGTTATGACAGTTTAGGAAGTTGGAGATGCTATGGTTGTATAGATAGAGGATTAACAAAAATAGACTGTGATGAAATCAAAGAAGGAAATGGTAGCTTAGATCATGCATCATTACAAGAAGAAAATAGAAGGAATTGTTATGATGATGGATTTGAGGACGGTAAAAATAGTAATTCTTTCAATAAAGATAGAGACAGTGCATGTTCTGAATATGGTGATCCATATGAAGATGGATTCAGTGCAGGGTGTCAGTCAGTAGAAGGAAATACAAATGATAGCTGTGAATTAACAATTGAAAGACATGAAATATACTGTCCTGATAATCCAGATGATCCAGCTTGCACAGACTTCTTACATGATGTCAGTAATAAAAAACCACTTCCTCCTAAGAACGGTTCAGTTTGTGACCAGGAGCCTTATCAACCTGGCTGCCCTCAAATTGTTAATCCTGAAAGATATTGTCTCGTTACTGATGATCCAGTCTTTTGTAAGACCATAGGTGATATCTGCGATCCAAATGGTTTTGTAAAGCCTAAAGATGCATATTGCAGATCTGATTAAAAATCTCTTTCTAATTTCTATGTGTGGCTGTTATTAATGTTATTAATATAGGCAGCTGTACTAGCCCTGCTGTTGTTCTTGGTGTTGTTATATTCATTGTAGCATTAGTTTACATAATATATAACATATACACATCTATACATCATGTATATATCAATAATCGCAATAGCGGCTTTAATACTAACATTAGTAGGAATGCCCTCCTCCTCTTCGTTAGCATTTGCATCAATAATAGACTATGAAGACGAATCAGAAAAAGAGGAAGAGTGTAAAGAAGAAAGCGTTTATGACTATTTATGCAATGGTGGTGGTGGTGGTGGTGGTGTAAATGGATTACCATTCTGTGATGAGTATAATGCAACAGAGAGAGTTAGATTACTTCCTAATCTTACAGAAGAAGGCTGTTATGACAGAACAACCGATCCTGTATCCTTTTGCGAAAAATTTGATGACTTAACTTCTACTTATGAGGACTGTAGATTGGTTCCAGGAAGTGAGGAGTACACCGAATATCTAGAAACAGGTGGACCGGATGAAAGCTGCCTCTTTGATGTGTATCAGATAAAATGCTTACCTCACCCTCTTGCTGATGATTGCCCTGAAAACTTTTGGACAAATGAAGACGGTTATTGCTTCCCTGTAAATGAAAATGACAATTGGGTATGTCCTGAAGGCTATCATGATGTAGATGATGATGAGACAGGTCAATGTTATCCAAACAGTGAAAAGTGTCCTAGTTACTCAATTCTAGTACCAGATGAGGATGAGGAAGACAAGGGTGATCGCTGTGCTAGTATAGATAGCATATGCAGCTATGAGAATCATACTGCTGATATCTGCTTGACAAATCCACCAGTGAAAGATTTTGTAGGTGATGAGCTGAATTGTTCTGATTTGCTAAATCAAGAAGCAGTAAACTTCAAGGTACCAGATGATGATGAAGAGAGACAGAACTTTGATTCAGACAATGATGGAATAGGTTGTGAAGCCAAAGAAGACATAGGCTTCAGTAGTAATGAGAATGCAATGTTACATCAAAAATTTGGTAAGCTGGGAGATGAAGTAATCCAAAATGTAACTAATATAGACATAGCTTCATTGAAAGCAAATGTAATGTCAAAGAATCATACTGATGACTTTAACGTGAATACCATAGCATTTGGAATAGATAATGACGGTAGAGGCATCTTGTGTTTGGTAGATGAAACTAGGGAAAAAGCCGAATGCCAGGATTTTCTAGTGCCGGATGCTAGTATATCAGATGATGTAACGTCTTTAATGAAGTTCCCCAAGTAGTTACTGAATCTGGACAATATACGACTTGTTTTCTAGTTCTAACTATTTCGAGTTTTAGGATACAAGAATAGAATAACTATTTGATGCATCTGAGGTAATTGGAGTTCAAGATCGCTAGAACATAAGAAACTTGTGAATAATCACAGATTCAGAGTGTATAGCGTAGTAGGTCTCAAACATTATTTTTTTAACAATCTCCCAGTCGACCAAATCAACGGTTCTACCTTTTGATTGATGATGAAGGAAGAATGCAAAAACAACGTAAATAATTCATATTATATAGCATTCGTACACGGTTGTAAACATGCTGGCAACACAGAAGAAATATCTGATAATTATGTGTAACGACTTATGTCTTTCAGTATTATATCTAGGAAGTTTTTTCTGTTATCTATAATAAGAGATTTAATATCTATCATTCCTATTATGATATCCAGGGATGGAGAATTCTGATTGGACGCTTCGGTCAATGCTATCCAGATGATGAAGAATGTCCTGGTGGTACAGTATGGATGGGAAAAACTGCTGAGAGTCATACTGCATGCTTTTCAGGAGAGGATTAGAGAAATGAAAAGCAAACTAATTTTTCTTACAGCAATTATTCCAATCTTAATGCTGACAATAATAGTACCGAATGTGTACGCAAGCGGTCCTAGGGGAGACTCTCCTGACGGTTCTACAAGAGAAGGTGCAAATTGTTGGGTAGAAGGATATGATGCAGGCTTTGCTCAGAAATATGATAAAGATAGAGCTGATCAATGTAAAAATGCGGAGGATGATGAATATAATGCATCTTGGAAATACGGATGTATTGACTCAGGATTAACAAAAATTGACTGTGACCAAATAAAAGATAATCCAGAGCATATAGAACATGAATCATTGCAAGAAGAAAATAGAAGGAACTGTTATGATGATGGATATGAGGACGGACGTAATAACCCATTTGATCGTGAAAGAAATAACGGATGTAATGACTATCAAGACATGTATTACAAAGGGTTCATAGCTGGTTGTGAGTCGGCTGGAAATACTAAAGAAATGTGTTCCTCTAGTGGTCATAATAATAACAGCGGAGATAATAGTAATGAACCTGATCGTCTTAAAGTAACAGCCACGCTGAATGTTCCATCTTCTTGGTGTGGAAGAGAATTTCAGGTTACCTTGAGAACAGAAGGTGTGTCTTACACAGAATACAAGGATGGCTGTACTGGAGACGTAGAATTTGCACCAGCCCCAATTGATATGAATGAAGAGTTCACAGTTTGCGCACAAGCCTCAAATGGTGCGGTCAGTGGCTGCCAATCTGGTGTAAATGGCCCTGAATCAGAATCAGAGCGGATTACAATCGACGTAGGCTAAATGTTATTGGCTTTATTTGATAGATCCTGTTTTATCCCTTCACTGAGGCCAGAATGAAATTGTGGTGATGATCACAATTTGATGAAGATCGGCACGGAAGATGTGAAAATATCAGAAATAGAAATATGTACCATAAGACAAAGATAAAAGCTAATCAACACTATCATGCATTCATAGTTGGTTGTGGAGATGTTGAAGGAAATGCTAAAGCTGCGAATGTTTCATAGATGATGGAAGACTACCAGTAGAGAGTTTAAGAAAAGCATATAATTAAAAAATATATAGTTTGCTATGATATGTTTATTTTGGTACGTCGAAACGTGCTACGCCTTATGCCATGCATGCCAGCTTCATACAGCCCACTGTTTAAAATTTTGAGGATCTAGGATCTATATTTAGAAATTCCTTAAGACTTTGCATATGTTCCTGTGTTGGAGGATATGGTTTTCGCCATCTGGGAAGTATTGATGTATTTTGGATTACGTGATAGACAACTTTACTATGATCATTTAGATTATCCCAATCGTCTTCAAGCGAATATGCTAATCTCTTTTCATCTTCTTCGGTGAAGTCATTCGCATATGCGACGTCTTCCGACACGATACCATTCAATCGTATCAATTCTGCAATATCAGTTTGATCGATTCGAAATGGATCGTAATAACCGTCTTCAACCAATTCATCAAGATACCATTTTCTTTCACGTTCCTCATCATTTAAGGATGCGTCATCCTCATCCATCAGTTCATCAATGTTTGAAATCCATCCCTTGTCAGATTTTCCTATTGTCGTTGTCTAACTTCGCCTCTTTCAATTCTTGGTCTAAACACAAACCGTAGTAATTGGTAAGTTTGAACTTAATACACGGATTAAAAACAACTTGAAGAGGTACCTAACTTCTTCCCTGCATTTACGGTCTATATTTATGAATGAATTCTGGAGAAGTAGCGACTCCACTTGATGTATATATGGTTCATGTACAAATTTAGTTGCCGTTAAGACCCCTCCTGTTCAAAATTTATCCCAGCATTTCTTGGATTTTCCCAATACATTCCCTGAGGCTCTAGATTATGTTTTTCCAAATCTGTAGGCCCAGGATAACCTGTCAAACCCTTATGGCATCTAACAACATGTTCTTCATAATGATCCTTATCGCTAAACCCTCCAATAATACAATAATAGCACTTAGGTGGATACTCTACATGACTAGGGTGAAGGGGTGAAAGCGGTGAAGGCATTATTTGACTTTGCCTATCATATTTAACTATACTTTTAATATCATTATTTTGTGAATTGTAGCTAATGCTTTCACTGCTTTCACTGCCTTCACCTTTCACCTTTTCCTTATCATAGTTTAGAACATCCTCATACATCATGCCAATCTTATCCAGTTTCTCTTTATCAAAAATCAAGACATTGCCTGACTTCTTATGCTTCCTTTCCGCACCAAGGCCTTCTAAGATCTTTGTTATCGTACTTCGATAGATGGTATCATAATCATGTGATTGGAATTCATTAGGTTTATCTGGGTTGTATAAACCGACCACATTTTTCATAATTTCTTCCCAAATGTCTGCGACTGATATTGTAGTCCCGTGTGTAATAATCATGTTCTTGATTATGTCATACAACACTGGTTCGATAGAAGTATTGTTTCTCCTAATGTTCTTTTTCGCTAAGAATGATTTAATTGCCTTATCGATCCTGTTATATGATCTTGTATCATGGAAAAATTGCAATAACGGCTTGCAAAGTTCTTTGTCTCTTCCATTAAGCCCGACATCTAAATCAAAAATTGGATCATCAAAATGTACTAATCTGAATATTAGAAGTAACTTTCTAAGGTTTCGGAGACTCTCATGCAACTTTTCCAATTTCCCATTCCTTCTAGATGCTGGATGCAACACCTCCTTGATATCATATCTAGGGCAACCTTTAATCGCCCTAATCATAAATGATCTATCAATAACACCCTTTGCAAAACTGGGTCTCATTGGATCTTCAGCTATCCTCATCTTGAAGCAGTAGCTAAAGAAAAATTCCTGTTTTTCAGTATTCTTATTGATTTTGGAAACCTTTCCCAGTATTGTGTATCCTTCCTTAAGAATAGACATCATGTCCTTATCGGTGTGAATTCTGTCTGCCTCATCTGCTATGATAATACATTGTCCAGGTTCTATCTTACCCAAAATTCTATAGAGACTAGGTGCAGAAGGGTCAGTCATTCTAACAGCTCTATATGCGATTCCCTCAAAGACGTGACCTATGGTACTCTTACCAATACCATTACCTGTCCCTGATATGTCATAGTAATGTGTTGTGGGGAATAAGTCTTGGAAGTATGTCCAGAATATATCAGCTGAGATTAGAATCCGAATTTCTTCGTCCTGGTCAATATATAGAGATACAGTTTCGAATATTTTTTGGAATAGAATTTCCTTGTTTACTCCCTCCAGTACTATCTGTTGGAATTTCTTGAGTTCTTCGTATGTACTAAATTCTATTGGTTCATAAGGATATTCTTCGATGCTTGGCGGCCTCAAAATCCTATCTTGTTCTTCAATATTTGGAACTGCTTGAATCTGACCGTCTTGATATTTTATGAAAACCGGAGCGCCGTTAAGTAAAATTGCTTCGTGAAGTGTACCTCTAAACCTAGAAGAGTACTTGAATGTCATATAGTCGTATTTTTGATTTTGATCTTTCTTGGTGGCCTTACCTTTACCGTTTCCTAACCTCTTTTCAGTATCTTCTAAGTCTTTATCAAATGCTTCCTCTAATGCTTTGTACGTGTCTTCCTCTATTGAAGTCAATTCTTTTTGGTTACCTCTATTTCCGGCACTAGTTTATCTAATATTGAAATCAGTTGTTCTAAAACTTGGTTAAAGAATTCCTGATCAACCATTGAGAATTTCAATTGAGTTCCTTCACTCTTTGCAAAATGTTTAATTTGATCACTGCAGAATAAATCATAAGAGGTCATAATGTGACTCCGTAATTGTGACCAAACTAACGGATGATGCTGGCTTTCCCGCTGGCATTGGAACCAACATCATCCTTTTTTTTTTCGTGACATGTGTATTTCTTGCTATTGAATTCCATTATGTCATTGCTATCCATCTTTTGTCAACTCCTTGATTTCGGCAGCCTGATAGGCTGGAGTATCAAAGTGGCATTGGTGATGACAAATGATTCGCAAGATATCTCCCCTGATACTGTCTATGTATAACCCGGTACATTGGTCGCATGCTGCCAGACAATAATTTATGTCACGTGTAATTGTATTTCTATATCCTGAAGAACTTTTTACATTACTTTCAGCATCAGAATTTAATTCTAATTCTTTAATGCCTCCAGTTCCATTTACTGCATGCGTATCAGTTTGAGATTTCATTGCTTTCTAGTCACCTCCTCTCCTGAGAACCCAGTAGTCTTTGTATAACTGAATCGAAGCTGTCTGACAGGGTTCCTAATTTCTGAAGAGCTGTGTACGTATCAATTGAGATTCTAATCGTTCTTGTGTTATTCGAACACATGATACACTTTATATACACATGGTAACATCATATAGTAGTGTTACCTAAAAATGAAGGTGAGAAATCCAGGAATATAACTGAGGGTTACGGTCCTAATCGTTCAATTGTTAAATTCATGATTGCTTTGTTGCAATACAAAGAAGATGTAAAATTAGTGAATGAATTGGAAGAGCATAAAAGATATCTTGACAAGGAAAAAGTTGACTTACAACACAAGGAGAAAATTAAATTGGAAGAGCATAAAAGATATCTTGACAAGGAAAAAGTTGGCCTACTGAACAACTGCATCTTTCCTTCGATGGCAAATATTGTGTTCTTTTTTAGATATATCTCCAGATATCCGGAGCTCAAAGAGGTCTTCGATAATGATATTAAAGATCTGTTAGGAGTACGACGGGAAAACCCTAATAAAGATTATTATGGGTATATTTTCTCTGATTTACTACGGTCGATTATAATGCCTGAATTGGGCTATTACAATGAAGAAAAATTGCATGACAAAGATTTTCGGTTGCGATTGACCCAGATTCTGCAGGAGACAGTCATAGCTAAAACTGGTATATATCTCACCGATATGTTTACGAATGAAAGTATACAAGTTGTTCAAAATGATTTTAACAGGGCGGAGGCTTGGGTAGAAGCGGTAGCAAATAGTGCAGGTCAGAATGCGGTAGACAACAAACCTCCCAACAGACCTATAAGATTTGGCATTACTCAGATAAGGGAAGATGATGAATTGATATAAGAGCGATGTGTAGACGTAAACATGGCTAACCTATAATAGAAATCGATCCGAAATTCTCACAAAATTGGAAGGTTATCTCTTGTTGAATTTCTGTTGGTTATTAGCCAAGGTTAAAAATAGTCCATTTTATCATTGAAAAATTATCAACCTTTTCTGATGGTGGCTTAAGTCGTTTACCTGTTTAATTAGCGATCACATAAGGTATACCCTTAATAATTGAGCCGGTCCCATTGGATGTAATTTCCAGTCTGACCTCTTGTAGTAATATCTCTTTTTATGAGGCCTGTTTTAATATTCCAGAAGAAAACATTGATTGAGCCACATTCATAAGCTCTTGTTGATCTTTTATTTTAGAAAGACCTGTTATGAGTTTCTCCATCATAGTTTGCATCACATCAACTCTTTCTTCCATAACTGCCAGTTTATCCTCTTTCTTCTTTTGTTCTTCAATCGTTTCACTATACGCATCGTATGTTAAAACCATCCTACATCTAGCACAAAACTTTGAGTCTGGCCTGTTGGGCTCATCACAATTAGGACACTGTTTAGGCTTTAATGCATCCGTCTGTTGTTTCTCTTTTGGTATTATCCCGTACTCTTCAAGTATAGATTCAGAACTTTCATTACCAAAGTAATGCAAATATTTTAGATGCATTTGAGAATTCCTAGACCATCCGCTGTGTTGCCTCAATATATGTTCCTTCAGGTATTTACTTTTCTCAGTCAATGCACTATGTCTTCTAATGTATGGGTTCCAAGGTTTGTTTAGCAATTCTTTGATGTGTTGCTTATCATCTCCTGGAATTTTGGTTTCTAATAGGTTGGGAAAGAGTTTTGTCTTGTAATTTTTATAAATCTGCCGTAAGCCATTTGGACCTAACTTACTTAGTCGACCTCTATCGCTTAGATTGGGAATTAGGTAAGCGTTAGAATTGCCCCTCTGTGGATGTGCATCTAGCCAATCTTTTATGTATGGTATGCTGCTAATCAACGGGATATGTCTAGAGCCAGTTTTCCCATTGACCAGACATTCAGCATACTGTTTTGCATCAGCTGTACTCTTGAACACTCATCCTTGATTTGTAAATTCAAAATTTCGTGTGGCCTACAGCTAAGGTCCCTACTGATCGTATGATAACAACGATCCCTTTTGCTAGGACAATATTTTAGAAAAAGCAAGTCATCTTCAGTGCTCCAAAGGTCAGAAGGTTTGTAAATTGAAGTTTCCTTTCTTTTATATTTTGGAATATTTTCAACAACATTTGGCTTTGGTCTCTTTTTTGGTTCGATTTCTGAGTAGTACAACCATTTAAAAAACTTGATTATTATTATCCTATGGAGTGAGTGCGTCCCTATCCATTTATGCATTGGATCTTGAGTTTCAGCCTTTTTAAGGGAATCTAAGTAAGATAACACGTCCCCTCTAGCAACTTTTCCAATGTCTTCCCTCTTGCAGTATTTTGCTAAATCTACGATAGCATAAATATTCATCCTTATGTAATTTATTGAAGCATTGTTCTCTCTTTTCAGATCATTAATGACATAATCGATTATGTAAGTCGAATTTTGTTTAGATAATCCCAAGAGTATTTTATGGAAGTACGGATTTAATCCTTCGACTGCTGACTGAAGCTTAGTTTCGAATTTGACGCATAATGATGTCTGATTCTTAATCTCCGGGTTCGCTACCGTCACATTGAAATGGCAAGGGTAAAAGATAGATAAACATATCTAGCACATTATTCTATCTTTAGATAATACTCTGCACAAACGTTCAAAGCTTGCACCATACTCGCATCAGTTACTCTCAACATCTCGTCAGTGCACCATTCTATCAGTTTAGCTTGTTGCTGTGTAACACGGATAGTGGTTGCGAGAAGCATATTCGAACCCAAGAGGCTCATGACGACAGTTAGAAAAAGTATGGAGTAGATTATCTTTATCAATGCCATCCAACAAAGTCTGATACATGAAGTGTTATTAATTCCCTCCGGATCCCAACCGCCTTGAGGAGATTGTAACAACGTTCTGGAAATGAAGAAACTATGAGAAGATTTCTGCGAGCAGTTATTGAATCCCCTTAGTACATGATTTGACTTCATCATGGAAGTTAGGCTAACTCGGTGTCTGATGCTTGCCCATTTCATGGTAATAGGTGACAGTCAGAATAAGGGCAAATGATATTGCATTTGGAGACTCCTACAAGAGACATTAAACGTTCTAATGCCAGAACGTTTTATTCAACTAATCCCATTGGCAAAATATATAGTGTTGAATAATAATTAAGGATAGCTGAATACGACAATTTACTAATGTGTTTCTTATCCAGACTTTATTAATATCTCTATTGTTTATTGTTTGTTGCTACGTAGAATAATTCAGTGGATTCCCACTGTTATCTCTGCTACTTTACTACTTTCGCCATATCAACTGGGGGGAAGATATGATTTGAGTCCATTTTGAAATCAAATAAAGTCGAAAGTAAGATGATTGAATAATCATAATATAATTGATAAAATGTCTTATTAGATATTTCAGCAGCTATGTCCAACCGTATCCTCTTCTCGACTAAATCAGCATATGATGATACGTTGGTAGCATTAGACTGGCTTTATGTTGTATGAGACAAAAGAACTAGGCTATTTTCTGCTAGCACATTCCTTGCATATCACAAACTGCTTTTGGTCCGCTACATCAGGGCTTTCCCATCTTGCGCCACATCTAGGACATTGCATCATCATCAAGCTGTACTAATTCTAGTTTATTAATGTCTTTAGCTGAAGCTAATCCTTCAATATGGATACTACACCAATGAAAAAGAAGGAAAGGAAGGGATAGGGCTAATCCCAACCTTTCACAATATGGAAGATGTCAGTACGGGAGTAATAGAACAACGCATATTTACATCTGGTTATCTACAAAAATTTACTGCGTTCACAAAACTTTATCAGCTGCACAATGGAAAAGGGGTCGTAACAACAGCAATGCGTAAGAGGAAATGTAATTCATGTGGTGGTACCGGCATAACTGTTTTCGACTTTAACAATGATGCAATATATAGTAAGTATTGCAATGGAAACGGGCGTACCGATTGACTTCTTTTCGTGTATGAACGAAAAGATAGTAGGTAGGTTGGAATACTTACCTACCTACTAAAGACCATAGTCAAGGTTAAGATATGGGTTGGTAATATTCATAACAGAAGCAGAATATTTAACATTTGACAATAGGCTCTATATGATCTATGAACGCAATGGAATTAAATCAATGGCTTGTTCTTTATGATCACATAACGCAATAGACAACAGAAATCTCTAACTGGGTGGGTGACCTAACACTTGTCGGCATCCCTGACTATCAATAGGTCACCTGCCTTTAGTGCATATCATTGACTCCCTACGACTGCTATTACGCTGCATGCTACTAACCAGTAACTTCTAAAACATAGAAGGATGGCTTTGTCATGCGTGAGAACTAATCGCCAGCAAATTTTTTTCTAACAAGCAAAGCAACAATTGACGTTCCAATAAATGTGGCACTCCAGTACAACCAGAGATTATCCAGCACCCCAGAAGTTAAAGCAGGAGCCAGTGAACGTGCAGGATTCATTGATGCTCCAGATATAAATGCAAGAAAAAATATGTCAAGTCCGACTATTCCTCCGATGACAAGTCCGCCGTATCCTCTTAATCCTTTGGTATAGACAACCACTACTATTACAGCCATCAATAATGCAGATGCTAGTATCTCAATTCCAAATATCGTAGGTAACGGAAATGCATAATTAGATGAGTTCGCACCTAAGTCAGCGTTATTTCCAATTATATACATTACAAATAAACTTCCTAATAATGCACCCAAGATTTCGGCAGTGAAATAGTATACTAGATGTAGCTTAGTAATATGTTTAGTAATCAGAAATCCTAATGTTACTGCTGGGTTAAAGTGAGCCATAGATATCTTGCCAAATAAATATACTCCTACTGCTACTCCTATGAATGGAAGAAATGCTATGAACGGTATACCTAATATCCCATTGAATTTAGCATCAATCACTACTGCACCAGTAGCCAGGACAACTACGATGAATGTACCTATTACTTCTACAATGAACTTTTTTGATTTAGTGTAAGTTTATCTTCTATTATCTTCTTCAGCGACAGAAATGCCTGCTGCAAGTTCCTTGATTCTCCTCTCTATCTCATCTCTAATTTCTCTAACTTTTTCGATCGGTTTATCTTTAGGATCTTCGATACCCCAGTCAATTACCTTAGGAATAAACAGCGTAGGACAGAAATTCTTGTCCATGCATCCCCTGTTAATGATCTTATCTGAATTTCTCATCATATCTTCCATGAGGTCCTTAGACCTTTGTTTAGATATGTCTATTCCAATTTCGTTCATTACCTGTATTGCAAGTGGGTTGATCTGTGAGGTCGGTTTTGTTCCTGCACTCATTGGTTCAAAACCCTCTGGAGCATATTTTCTAAAGAATCCCTCCGCCATTTGACTTCTACCTGCATTCTGCACACAGACAAAGAGTATCGTCTTCTTTGTTTTGATTTTTGATTTAGTACTAAATGAAAATTTCATTCATAATCACGATTCTTGGTTTTCATCAATCTTTTACTGCTTTGATAACCAGACTGCTAATCCGTCGGTTATCAACCTGGTCCCCCTCAGTATAGATCTTTTCATCTAATACCTCTACGTTTTCAAATCCGCCTTTTTTGATGCTAGCAATATAATTATCTTTAGTCAATGCACCATCAATGCAGCTGCACCACTTTTCTGGATCTATCGATGAGACGTCTTCTGCTATTTGCTTATCTGTAACAAGGTCTGAAATAACCATTCTGCCAATTCCGTTAGGTTTGAGAATTCTATATATTTCTCTAAATGCCTTCACCTTATCTGTTGTTAGATTAATTACGCAGTTACTTATTACGACATCTACGCTGTTACTATCAACAGGGATTCTTTCTTCGATATCTCCTTTCCTGAATTCAACGTTGGTATAACCATTATTGGCTGCGTTCTTGCTTGCTTTTTCTAGCATTTCATTAGTCATATCTATCCCTATTACTCTCCCCGAATCCTTGACTATGTTAGCTGCAAGAAATACATCAATACCTGCACCTGAACCTAGATCAACGACCGTATCACCCTCCTTAATAAAAGCAAACTTTGTAGGGGTTCCACATCCGGCTCCAAGAATTGATGCTTCTGGTATAGATTTTAGCTCCTTAGTATCGTATCCAACTAGTTCAGCAACTTGTGCAGCTGATTGTGAAGGTTGTAGAACTGTATTATCATTTCCTGAGCAACATCCTCCTCCTCCACTTCCAATACCATCTGAAGGACCACAACAAGATTCTCCTGTCAATGCTATCTTTCCATATCTCTCCTTTACTTTTTCCTTTATTTTTAGTGAATCAGACATCCCATATGTTTACTGGAGAAACTATTTAAGTTAGCAAGAGAAGCTGGGTAAAGTAAGTGTAAAAATGGAAACTAAAGCAAAGTCTAAAAAATCGACATATCGCTTTACGTTCTTGACTCTACAAACACGATTCTTTGCAACCATAAGAACCTGACAACAATGAAGATACCAAATCCTACCATTACACCAGAGCTTATGTAATCTATAATTTCATGTTCCTCTCCTTCTGCGACAAAAAGAGTCGCTTCAAGAAGCTCACCTGCCATCCATATTCCAAATGATACCATCATTACAATTCCAATTATCCAGTGAGAACATGCGAACTTTTTATCTGAAGGATAGAGTATGCGACCATCAGCCCAAATGCTGCGACTATGAAGCAGAGTTTTGCAAATATATCATAGTTGATGACCTCAAAAGATTCCAACATCGAATGAATTCCATATGTTAGTAACGCTGTGAATAGAAGTAGTGATAGGATTCTCTGACTTTCAGTTTTTATATTCATTACAAAATAAAGAGGAATACTACTAGCGGCAAACACTATGGCCAGAAAGATAAGTTGGATCAATTCCATAACTTGTATTTTACTCCTTCAAATCGTAAGGAATAAAGATCAGCGTGTGAGAATAACAATAAAGTACCAAATACAAACGCTGCCATTACTACTAGCGCTGACATAATGCTTACTATCATTTTCCCATCGCAAGATGTTTTCTCATCTTTATGAAATATTATAGAAATAATCCTTTTTTAACAGTTATTATATATTTTGAAAAGTATTAACAGTGGGCAGACAATTATATCTAGAATCAGTCATATGCAATACTATAACACACTGACCTTTTATTGCTTATCGCATGTTGAAGGTCAGATCAACTAGCAAATTGCACTAATGTAAAAATGATTTTTATACCTTAGATACTCAATCGAAGGAGTAATTAATGATAACTCTAGATTCAAAACAATACAAAGAAGCAGAACGTCAGAGCTGGGATAGTGTAGCGAATAATTGGCAAAAGTGGTGGAAGACAATCGAAAAAGGTGCTGAAAAAGTTAGCAGACGGCTAATAGAACTTGCAGAGATTAAACCAGGCTCTAGAGTTCTTGACATTGCAACAGGTATAGGTGAACCTGCAATTACCGCTGCAAATCAAGTAGGTAATACTGGCCATGTATTGGCCAC
>WHTU01000029.1:33642-38364 GCA_009377575.1 Nitrososphaeraceae archaeon
TGATGCAGTATTCTGTAGATGGGGATTGATGTTTTTACCAGATCTTAAGGCTGGTTTATCTAATGTTTATCGATCATTAGTAGAAGGAGGTCATTTCGCAGCTGCTGTTTGGGCTTTGCCAGCTCAAGATACTCTAATTGCTACTACAATGGACACCGTAATGAAAGAAACTAACGTCGCACCACCTCCACCAGGAACTCCTGGACCATTTAGTCTGTCAGACGAAAATAGCCTTAAGAATTCATTCATGATGTCAGGATTCAAAGACCTTACTATCGAAAGGATGAAGGTGTCTTTTGATTTTGATTCACCTGATGAATTTACAACCTTTACAAGTGAAACCGCTGGTCCTCTTCAAAAAATGCTAGCAAATCAAACAGAAGAAAGAAAAAAAGAGATATTTAAAGCAATTGTTGAAGCAGCAAAAAAGTATGCTGACAACAACACAGGACAAGTCAGGTTTAAGAATGAAGCGATACTTATTGTCAGTAAGAAATGAATAAATACTTTGTCCGGATGCGGTATGAAATCTACTAATATTTTACTGCCAGAGAAGATCGCTTTCATAGCATATAATATCAGAGTATACGAATCAGTTCAGAAGTTCGGGAGATTAATAACAAGCGGAAAGATAACTAATTGTACTGATGTATCTAGAGTAGCAGAATTATTGTCAGAATCACTCGCTTTTTATGATGCAGAAATGATATCTGAACTTATGAATACAATGCTACAACATACAAATAATAATGCCATAAACAGAGTTACTGCAGGAGAAGTAAGAAATATAATGGATCAATTAAAGGCTGTAGGAGTTTCTATTCCATGATTTCCCCCGCCCATATTCCCTGAAATAATCCTCCGATCATTGCAGATATTGTATCATTATCTTAATATCATCTACAGATAAGTTATTTCTATGATCATAATGGAAATTAGAAATTTAACTCATACCGATTTTGAAGAACTTCGTAACATATATGTTTCAACTTTTCCATTGGAAAACGCCAAGCAGCTAGACATATACATCAATCATATCTACGATATGCTCAGAAACGATAACAGATATCATCTATATGCGGCCGTAGAAGATAGATCTATTATAGGCATCTCTTTATTATATATTTTTGAATATTTAAAAATGGCGTTACTTGACTATATGGCAGTTATGCCGAATTTTCAACGGCTTGGTATAGGTAGAAAGCTATTTGAATTCACAAATAATGAACTTAATCGCTTTATTCCAGATAACATAGGAATGTTGTTAGAAGTACCGAAAGAAAATGTATCTGATCCAGATGAATGGCTCAGAAGGAAGAGAAGGATCCAGTTCTACTCTACACTTGGAGTGAAAGTATTGAAAAGCGTTAATTATTTACTTCCGATACAAATAGATGGAGATGTAGAAGAGATGTATCTGATGATCAAACTTTCAAAGAATATAACTTGGATATCAAAAAAGAGTATAGTTGATTTCATTAATTCTGTATATACAGATGTTTATGACTATAGGAGGACTGATTTACTTAGCAAAACCATCGATAACTTGCCCGATGTTATTGACATTGAGGAACTGAAAGTGTAGGGTACCCGTATCAGACAATAATCCATAAATTAACCTTATTTATCATCAATAACCTGAACTTGTCTTCCTCATCTTCAGAACATAAAACGGAGGTCTGGTATGGGGCTGAGAATATAGTAAACAAGTCCTTGGAGGTACTATACTCTATAGCAGCTGCCTTCCTGGAATCAAACTGAGTTCTTGATGAATAACTGACAAATTCAATTCAAGGTGCACCTGAATCGAGATTATTACATAAATGGATAAGATCTAAGTTTAGGATTCCATAGAAACTAATTCTTAAATTGTAATACATTCTAGTTAGAATATCAATGAAGAAAAACAGTAAGAGCAACAAAGACAGAAAACCTTTCTCAGAAACGTTAAAAGCGAATCCTTTTAACGATATACTAGACATTCGTGACAAACCTGATGTAGCAGTTTGGAACAAAACTATTCGAACACAAATCAAGGATAAAGGAAAGCTAAAGATTGGTTCTTTGGATCAGAATTTGATAAGAGAAGACACAAATGATCCCATTGATCCTACTAGTAAAGAAAGCGTAGCTGAAGCAGTAATTTCTGGAGCACACTTGACTGATAGAGTAGATTTATCCCAATTAAAGCCTAAGAAGAAAAAATAAAGATAGTACAAAATATATCTTAATATGATGGGCATTTACATTTTAGATAAACTGAGTGTCTTCAAATAAATGATAGCTAATCCGATATGGCTCTAAAAGTTAAAATCATTGAAAGAAATAACAGAGAGATCAGATGGTCTTAGAATATTAATTGCACGTTATAGACCAAGGGCTCTTCCAAAATCTAAAGAAAATTGGAATGAATGGTGGAAAGATCTAGCTCCAAGTAAGGCCTTGCATAAGGATTACATGAAAGACAAAGCTATAGACTGGCATGAGTATAAAAGACGATTTCTAATTGAAATCATAAATAATCCCGAAGCTTTAGATAAAATTCAAGAGCTAAAGCAGTTGAGTAAAAACAAAGATGTCACCTTGTTATGCCGTTGCTATAATGTGGACGATCTTTGTCACAGATACCTTATTAGAGATATGATTAAATCACAAACAGAAGCAGCAGAAGAGCTTTTCCATGTGTTGGCCTTCAGAATAGAGCAGTGACGATAAAATACATTCTTTGCCAAACATTTTCACGAGATTTTCTGTACGGTAGTTCATAAACTACTCATCTTCTGCAAATTTAACTTCTTCTTATTCCTGGGGCGATATAGTATCATATGAGTGGCCATGAGTGCCCTTTTTTAGATGATGCTTCCTTTCTTCATTTGTCACAAATTTAGTGCCGCACACAAAGCATTCAAAACCAGCTGGTATTTTTAGGTCTTCTTTGGCGCTTGTCTTGTTTTGTCTATTATCGTGTTTTTCTTTTTCCTTCACCTGTTTCACATTTGTTATTCGCCTTATGACATGCTTTATACCCATCATGACTAATAATATGGATAAAATACTATAAAAAGGTCGATAAAATCAAGCAAAGAATACAGATATACAATATATATTAATAAACAAATCCTTAATATTGTAATTCTCATACAGATAATTGCTTAAAAGGTGATTTTTCTCATTAGCTAATATTACTCGTGTAACATAATTACAAATAAGCCAATCTCAATTAGCAGTTTAACCCCTCTATTTATGCCACCCATAATGTTAAGTAATCTTTGCTATATCCTTCCTAGATTCACAAATTTCCATGTGCAATATCATTTTTTTCTGCTATAATTCATTGGTAGACATTTATTCAAGGTTAGGCTTAACATACTAACAAAAAAGTTGTTAGTGTGTTGTTGATACTAATGGATAGAGAGAAATGTGAGTAATCGTAATTATAAGATTCGTGCACTATTTTAATATAAAATAAGAACAATTATCTTACACAACACATTGCGGTTCTCTCTCTCTCATGTCTAACTTTGATGGAACCTTTTGCCCTACATCATCAGTGAAAGCAGTCAATTTCAAAAATGCATTCCAAGAATACCCCATGAGTTAGAAGTGTCACTGCTAAATGTGGCTTTAAGGTGTATGCTACATAAGGTGTATGCTACATATTTCAGCTGTTCTTTATAGTTCCAACAATAGATGGAATATAGAATATGATCATCACCAATAGCATTATTAATAATGATCCTAATTCAATGGATGTACGATATGGGTATGATAAGTGGAATGATAGGCGGAAAAATATGAAGGTACTAGTAGTAGATGATGATCCCGATATTACTTCACTGTATAAAGATGCCTTGGAAGGAGAAGGAGGATTTAATGTAGATACTTATAATGATCCTACCCAAGCGTTATCAGAATTCAAACCACACCATTACGATATTTCATTAATAGATGTAAGAATGCCAGGTATGGACGGTTTTGATCTATATAAAGAACTAAAAAAGTTAGATCCTGTCATCAAAGTCTGCTTTATTACAGGGTTTGAGGTAAACTATAGAGCGTTGCAAGAAATATTTCCTGAGATTGCTCAAGAATGCTATATTTCAAAGCCAACAACAATGAAAGAATTAAAGGAACATGTAGATCATTTATTGCAGGAATAATGCAAATAATCATCCCTATGACAGAGTTAGAGTTATAGAATAGCTCTTGACCTGCCTAGTAATGTCTTGGCTGAGGTAAATAGGCATGATTCCCCCCTTGCTCTAACTCGTTTGGTCAGAAGAACGTTTATTTTTCTCATAACTGTCTAAATATATTCTAAATATATTCTAAAGTTGGCTATTCTCTCGCAATGCTAAAAATAAGGTATTACTATAGGTGTTGGTAGGGGCTAATCTGTTAGGTTTTCCAAATAGCAAATAAAAAAAGGTGAAGTCAGGTACTTACAGCTATTTGAAGAGTTGCAAAACGGAATATGTGTATCAAGAAAAGTTGCAGCCATTACGTCTAGAATAACTTGAAAACTTGTTTCCTCAGACATACTAATAACTGGAATCGTGGATAATACTTAACTTGCTGGATATCCTTTAGAAAAATATTGGGAAATTTTCTAAATTCCTTTTGTTCAATTTATTGAAGTGAAAGAAAAAATTGTGAATGGGATGCTATTGCTATTCTTTATTACCTTCCTATACACAGACCACTTGGATTACTTGTCTCACA
>WHTU01000002.1:0-152740 GCA_009377575.1 Nitrososphaeraceae archaeon
GATGTTTTGATCCTGATTCAATAGCCTTGATAAATCCACTAGCTGTACTACTCAATTTGGTGTTAGCAAACCCCCCGGCCCCAGTACTCCCCCATAAATCAAAGCTAGAGCTATAAACATGTTTATGAAGGACAAGACGATCAGCTTGTACCACCCAGTATGTAACAAGATGTCTATTCTAATTCTAGGATTAATACCACGAATCACTATCATCAGATGGATCATAAGAAATGTTTTTGCGGTGAACCAGAATATTGCATTTGCAGTCGGGCCATGATAGAATCCCTCCAATGTGAGCATTTGTAAAAGTGGAGGCTTCTCACCAGGTGGTCCTAACTGATCGGGAAAAATCTGCGGTCCCATCCACCCGCCGAGAAATAAAACCACAAAGAGCGCAGCGAGAGCATATAGCTTGACGTAAGTTCCCAATTGGATCAAGCCATAAATCATGCCTGAAGTTTCTGTAAGCCAGCCAGCTACAATTTCACTTTCTGCTTCTGGAAGGTCAAATGGAATTCTCTCCAGCTCAGCCAAAGAAGACATGAAGAAGACAAAAGCGCTGATAGGCAAGAACAGAATGAACCAGTAAGATGATTGTGCATAAGTGATCTCGGTAAGGTTCAAGGATCCAGATAAGATGACCACGGATAGTGCTGACAAAATAAATGGAATTTCAAAGGCTATGAGTTGGTGTAGGGCGCGTAGTCCACCGATGAAAGGATATTTACTGTTGCTTGCCCACGAAAAAAGTACTTCGATTAGCGGGAAAAATCCGAAAATTGCAAAAGCAACAAGTAGGCCTACATCAATATTGGAAACTACCCAACCCGGGGCAACGGGAATGAGGCAGACAACGGCAGCTGCCGCAGCTACAAATGCAATTGGCGCGGCCCAAAATATCGGCTTGTCAGCCCCTGCTGGAATTATTATTTCTTTTGAAACCAACTTCAAACCGTCAGCGACCAATTGGAAGATGCCTTCAAAACCAGTGCCCAAAGCCTCGCGTCCTGCGTGAGATGGACCGACCCTTAACTGCATTCTCGCAAGAAACTTTCGTTCTATGAAAATTGTAGCGGCTGCAATAAGTGCAGCATACATAAATCCTGGAAAAACTGCGACTCTAAAGAATTCCGTATAGATTAGAAAATTGAGAATAGGAAGGGTCCTAGTTGGGTCAACCACCATAGTTAGGAACAGATACGGGGTGAGTACTTCTCCGTCTATTAGCGGCATGGGCACATAGAATAGTATGACGAAGATAAGAGGAAGTACAATGACGGTGACTATGATGAGTACCCAGAATAGTAACCAAACAACGCTAGCGACAAACGGACCGAATTTAAAGTCCTCAATGGGTGTGGTCATTGCTCCTCACCGATCAGCCTCCACAGGCCAATAATTCAAAGACCAATATACTGAAGGCATATCTCCCAATTTTGAACCAACCAACAAATGAGGAAGTGCAAGCAAATTCCTAAATGACCCAACTGATATCTTTACTCGATACGGTCTAGGAGTTCCATCGCTAACAATATAGTAGCCTAATGCACCTCTCCCAGATTCTACCCGTCTGTATGTTTCTCCTGGTGGCCCTTTGGGGTTAGGCTGCAGTTTGGCTCTTACTTCTCCCGATTCTGGCATTTTGTCTAGGAGTTGTCTGATTATATGACATGATTCTCTCATATCCAATAAAGGAACGTACGCACGCGCAAAGGAATCGCATGTTTTCATATACTGCACGTTGAAATCTATTTCATCATAAATGTCATAAGGTTCAGCTTTTCTGATATCGTATGGCACACCCGATGCTCTTAGGACGGAACCAGTAACCCCCAATTTGATTGCATCCTCTTTTGTCAAAATTGCCACGCCCTCAGTTCGCTGCCTAAGCAAGGGGTTATTATAGAATATGTCCTCATACTCTTTTAGTCGTCCCTCGAGGTATGAAACCTGTCGTAAACATCTGTCTTTGAAACCATAAGGAAGATCGTTCCTAACCCCCCCAGGAATGTTATAAGCGTGAGTAACGCGTGCACCTGTTAAAGCTTCCAGGAGATCTATAATTAATTCCCTGTCTCCCGTAGGCCACATGAACATTGTCGAATGGCCAAGAAAGATTCCGTAGATAGCGAGCCAGTAGAGCGTATAAACTTGTCTGTTGAGCTCCGAAGCAATGGCTCTAATAAACTGCGCTCTTCTAGGCACATCGATCTTGACTAGTTCTTCCACTGCAAGACTATAAGAGTATGTAATGTTACTAGAATCATGGATCACCGGTCTTTCCAAATGTGGAATATTCTGGATAAAGTTCCTATACTCGCACATCTTTTCTTCGCCACGATGGACATATCCAGGATCTGGATCGCAGTCCACGATATAATCACCGTCGACCTTAACGGTAAATCTGAAATGTCCAGAGCCCGGATGCTGTGGTCCAACGCTCAACGTCATGAGTCGATCCTCTTCCGCTTCTTTAACTATCTCCAATCCAAGTCTTGTAGTTTCTGAGATTCTTTCCTCTTGATCAGACATGTAACTACCTTCCTTTTATCCTAAACTCCTTTCGCAAAGGTGGAATATCTGCCCAGTCCTCCGGTAACAAAAAGCGATCGTTTCTTGGGTGGTTGTCAAAATAAACACCAACCATCTCAAATGATTCTCGTTCGTGGTATTCAACACTTTTAAAAACTTGGATTAGTGATGGGAGCCTAGCATTATCTCGATCGGTCCTTGTAGAGAGAGCAAGGATTTGTGACGAAAGATTCTCCCTTGTATAAGAACCCAGATGATAAATCACTTCAATGTCACCGGTCTTGGGGTAATCTGTGGCGCTCACTGACTCTGCATGATCAAAGCCTGCTTCATCTCGTATGTATCTTGCAACCTCGACGATATCTTTTGGTGGAACCTCGATCTTGATGCGGAGTGGTTTGACATAAATGATCTTTATTGAATCTCCAAATTTTAATACAAGGCCGTCAACAATTCCCCTTTCAAACTGTGGAAGGTCAGTCTTCTCTGACTTTACCTGGACAGCGTTGCTGTTTGATGGTTTTGGCGATATGCTGCCGGTTTCTCCTTGCTTCACAGAAGCTGGGGAGAGATCATTGTTTGAAGCGACAATAGATGCAAGGTCGCCTTTATTGTTACCTGAAGGTGAATCATTTGATTTGCTCATACTATTTGATCTTTGACCTTTTGATCTTTTCCTGAAGTAGCATAGTACCTTGGATAAGTGTCTCAGGGCGTGGAGGACAACCGGGAACGTATACATCAACAGGAATTATTCCGTCTACACCAGGGAGCACATTGTAGGAATCTATATAGAGACCTCCTGTAATTGCACATGCGCCCATAGCTATTACATACTTTGGTTCAGGCATCTGATCGTAAACCATCCTCAACCTTGGGGCCATCTTTCTCGTCACGGTACCTTGGACTACAACCAAATCACATTGTCTGAGCGAACCAAACGCCTCAATTATACCAAATCTTTCGACGTCATATCTTGGGCCCGAGGCAGCTCCAAATTCCACACTGCAGCATGCGGTCTCCAGATGCACTGGCCACAGAGACCAGACTCTTCCCCAATTAATGGCATACCCTAGCGGTTTGTCAAGCGCTTTAACTAAGATATCTCCAAGTTTACTTACCATCAAATTGAAGTTTGTGGGATTTACTAGATCCTTTATCATTCTGGGAACCTAACTCCTCCTCTACCTGCTAAGTATTTATTTATTGTTAAAATCATCAGTGCTACCAAATTCCCCTCCTCCCCGCTAAATATAATGAGTACCCCATGGCGGCGAACATTATCGCCAAGAACCCGATTATTGGTAAAGTAGCACTCCGAGGCAACGAAAACAAAGAGACCCCCCAGATGTAAAGGAAAATAGCCATAACATCAAAGACGACAAACATCAAAATGTAGGCATAGTACTGCATCATAAAATGCGTGCGACCCTCGCCAGAGGGTACTTGGCCACATTCCATAGGCAGAAATTTCACAGGATTATAGCGACGCCTAGGAGAGATAAGGCGAGAAATTACAAGAGCCGGAATAGATACAAGAAGGCCAAAACCGAGCATATATATAATTGGAGAAAATTGTGCTGCGGTCTCACCTGCCAATTCAAGTCTGGCTGGTGATATTTCCTATAAAAATCTTGCCTTATCTTATGTAACGAGTCTGAACAAAGATCTTGCCACAAGTCTGGGATGACTTAGGCCAAGTTTTAGCATCTTCGACCGACTAAAGTCTGCTTTGATAAAGTCAAGAAATTCGTCCATCTTTAGGTCCGAGATAATATCGAGTTCTTGGTCCCATTCATTGTCTGAAAGCTTCAGCCATCTAGATTGCACCTTCAGTGCTGAAGAGACTTTTGAAGAGAGGATGCGCTTGCAGGTGGTCTCATATTTCATGAGATGTTCCCTTGACCCATTAAAGGGTATTGAAGATGCGGCAACTTCTCCAGCCAATCTTCCAAACCTAATTGCATAACGTATGCCTTCTAGCAACAAAGGATTGGAAAAACCGGCAGAGTCCCCAACTAGCATAATCCCATCATCGACAAAGCTTTTGACTAAACCTTGATTTGGTATCAATCCGTAATGAAATTCGAGGGTCTGGATATTTTTAATTCTATCCAATGGTTTTAGTCGATTCTCAATTATCTGGTTTAGTTTTTTTATTGGATCCTCTATGGTATCTGGTCTACCTACACCCACCCCGATTCTAATTCTATTTCTGTTAACTGGGAAGACCCATGCATATCCAGCAGCTGAATACATACTTCCAACCATAAGGTACCATGTTTCTGGATCCAAATCATCACAATAGCATTCATATTCTGCTCCAGCGCCATACCTACTCCAAGCATTTATCAATCCAAGCTTTCGACCTATTTCCGCTCTAAACCCACTTGCGTCTATTATAATGGTAGATTGAACATCTTTTTCGCCTGATAGTGATTTGATTCGAATACCCCTCTCACCTGTTGAAGGGTTCAGTTTAACGTTGACAACATTGCATCTCACCCTGATCTCAGCTCCCGCCGCAGCAGCGATAGTTCCCAAATATTGGTACGCTCTCCTCACATCCAAAACACAACACTCTGGACGATCTGAAGTTAGTGTTACCTCATTATTAGGAGAAATAAAACAATAATTTTTGACTGGATTGTAATATTCTTGAGGTATTCCAAGATCCCTCATTTCAGAGATCCAGGTAACTCCACTAGTTCGAACATATTGAGCGATAGAGTCTTCTTTTTCGAAAAGACCCACCTTACAACCGGCTTTTGCAGCGGCTTGGGCAGCAGAAAGACCAGCTGGTCCTCCACCCACGACTGCTACATCATATTTCATGGCTTATAATGATAACATTGATCAGTTATTTCATGTATTATTTGATGGTTTTCATTGTTGTTCGTGATGTCGCATTTGTTGAAGTCATTGTGATAACGTTCAAAAATAAGAGCAAAGATTTGACACGAATGTCTTAAACGGTAGAATCGCTTGAATCTTCCAAGGATGCGTTACACGTGACTTGACTGCCTTGTGTGATAGCATACTTCTCCCAATTCGTTAATTGCGCGAGCAGGAAGGGTTATGTGAATAGAGAAATGCTAGAGGCTTCCTTGTTCATGGATCAAAAATTATATAGACGCATAGCAGCAACGCTTCAAAACAAGATACCGTTATAATTATTGTCTTGGCAATTTCTACTATTGTCTTATTAGCAGATGCGAATTACGTAAGGCAATATTCTACCTAAAAGTAGTTTCCGGTTCCTTTCAGTAAAATTATAGTTTTAGGTGAGGAGACCTGTTCTATTTCGGTCGGTTATCAGATTAGCGAGTATTGCGACAAGAATGGTTGATTGAGTTCAAGACACTGGCCAAGGAGGTGTTTAAAACCATGATTACATAGTAATAAATACAATAATCATATCACCTTACTGAGAATTGATAGTCATCCCAGCATCACCTTCTCCTGAATTTATCGGGATAGACAAATGGTATAATTCAGAACCCATTTCTATTAAAGAATTAAAAGGGAAGGTAATTCTACTTGACTGTTGGACATATACCTGCATCTTCTGTTTGAGGATGATTCCAATAATGAGGGAACTACAAAGGAAGTTATCTAACTATGAATTTCAAGTTGTCCAAGCTCATTCTGCAGAATATGAATTTGCTAAAAAAACGGAGAACGTTGATAAAGCATTGAAAAGATACGACATTACAGACATCCCTGTTGGAGTCGATTCTAGGAATAAGACCTGGCAAGCCTATGGGAACATGTATTGGCCAAAGCACATCTTAATTGATTCAAATGGATTTCTTCGTTATGAACATGCGGGTTATGGAAGTATGGAAGAATTTATTGACCCAATTTTAGAACTGATCCAAGAGACTGATAGTAGCGTAGTCATTGACGTCAAGAAATTTGAAATTAGTCCTACTGACGAGATCTACGAGACCTATGGTATGCATTTTCCACAAATAGCACCTGAGATCTGCGTCGGTTATTCTAGGTTAAAGAGGTTTGGTAACAAACAAACCGTAAAGATCAATGAAATTAATTTTGTCCAAGATAACGGCCCTCACTTTGACAACGTCGTCTATTTACGCGGCAAATGGAAATGGGCCAGAGAATGTGTGATGGCACTAGCAGGTACGGTAGAGAAAAATTCGGCGGTCATTTTGAAATATAATTTGGCAAAGAGAGTCCACGCAATAGTGGGAACAACTGATGATAAATTTGGTAAGTTTGAGATACTATTAGATGGTAAGCCACTTGAAGCTGACATAATAGGAAGAGATGTAAACCTTTATGGAGGATCGAGTGTAGTCGATGTCCATTGGCCTTGTATACATAATTTGATCAGGACAGAAAAAGCTGAATCCCACCTAGTAGAGATTCGTCCTATTACTGACAACATAGCATTTTATACTTTTGTGTTCGGTTAATCACTTTCTTCCTTCTGGCCGGAGAAACGATATACGTATAAAGCAACTATTGCATTGATTACAATACTATATCGAAGATCAGCATTTATGTATTGATTCTTGAAGGTGCTGGCTACATTTCATCAAACAGAGTAGAGGAGATTCTACTCGAAGAGAACAATCCTACAAGTAAATGCTGAAATACGCAGTTTATCATTCTCCTCATTATAACTAAATTTAATGGCATCTTAATGATGAGCAGGAAGTTTAGGCGTGAGCTGTTCTTTGCATAAAATATAAAATATATTGGAAGTTTCAAGCTGGTCCAGTTTAAAGAACCTACACATAGTAGAAAATAATTACAAGCAAAGCATAGTCTTTAAATGCTACATTGCCGACCTCTTAGTCATTAGGCTAGATAAGACATGGAATCCACAGAATCGCACTATCCCGAGGAGGGCCAATTCGCTCCTGAATTTAGCTTCAGAACGGCGAATGGGAAACCTATGAATCTATCTGATTATCGAGGGTCTAAATGCGTAATACTGTATTTTTATCCAAAGGATTTTACACCCGGTTGCACAACTGAAGCAAAAGAATTCTCGACTGACAATGAAATATTTGAAAGCAAAGGGATTACCATACTTGGGGTAAGTCCTGATAAAACTGAATCACACAAAGAATTCAAGCAACGAATGAACATTCCGTACGAACTCATTTCAGACACGGACCACAAGATTGCGTCGCTGTACGGAAGCTATGGTCCAAAAAATTACATGGGAAAAGAGTACTTAGGCGTTCATAGGTCCACATTTTTGATTGGGAAGGACGGAAGGATAATCAAGGTTTATCACCGAGTGAAGCCGCTAGGGCATAGCGATCAGGTTATGAAAGAGTTTGGGAATTCTTGCTAAGTTATTCGAAACCGAGATCATTTTATGGTCCTAAATAAGAGATGCCAGGGCTTCGTATGGCCTGAACAGGGAACATAAATTCAGGTTACTGCCGTATGACATGACGCTAGCAGGCATAGTGCTGAATGGCCAAAACTTTGTCTACAGGAAAATATTTGATATTTAGACCCCCCCCATCCCATAGACTTACTTTATTTCAATCCAAAGGTCTATCAGAAAATGTGTCAATCGCAAACAAAATATGATTTATCACTTCAATATCCTTCTTTTTTCAAATTTAGATGTCGTGACTGACTTGAACACATAAAAGTGAATAATTTCCACACCGCAACATTGCGAGTTCTTAATATCTTTTTTCGAACTTAGTGGAGATCACACTGACATGTAATGGGACCAAAAAAAACAGTGCGGGAGATGGGATTTGAACCCACGAACCCCTGAGGGATAAGAGCCTCAGTCTTACGCCTTTGGCCAAGCTGGGCGACTCCCGCTCAGTAATTTTCGATAGTTCAGAGTAATTTGAATATAACTATTTGAGTTATGCAGATCGAGACTGTGATAATCCGTTTTTCTCTGACTTGGTCAGATTTTATCCCTGATTTGCAGATGGTTTTTATTATCGGGCCAACGATACTAGGTAAATGCTTGTCCCTGTTCGTTGTTTTACCTGCGGTACTGCAGTAGCGGATAAATATTCAGAATATGTATCAAGGGTTAAATCCGGAGAAGATCCTGCAAAAATAATGGACTCGTTGGGAATAAATCGATACTGCTGTCGCAGAATATTTGTCTCAACTGTGGAAACCATTGACCAAGTGATCCCATATTACGAAGCTTTGAGACGAAGAATGTCCGAGATTCAGTCAGAAATAGATTAGTGAAATATTTCATTATTCGATGGCTACTGTAACTGACCTTAATTCGCGTATAATCTTTAACAGTCGTGGGACTGAAACCATTGAAATAGATGTTGTCACTGATGGCAAGCACCTAGGTAGAGCGGCCGCTCCGTCAGGCGCGAGCGTTGGAACGCTTGAATGCAGATCGTTTCCCATGAATTCCCCTGAACGCGCTATCGAGTTTTTTGAGGAAAATAAATCTAGGTTTGTGGGGATTAGTGCAGACGATCCGACAGAATTACAGGGTGTCATGAAGGATATTGATCCAACCCCTAATTACTCTAAATTAGGAGGATCTGTCGCATATGCCTTGAGCATTGCCTCGGTCGATTCAGCTGCCAAAGCTGCACAAATTCCGTTGTTCAAACTGTTGAACAAAAATGGCCCATACAAGTTTCCTTTTCCATTAGGTAATGTGCTTGGTGGGGGAGCTCATGCTGGACCTGGGACACCCGACATTCAAGAAGTATTGATTCTCCCAATTGGCGCTAGTAATATTGGAGAAGCATTAAGAACGAATTTCAAGATACATAAAGAAGTTAGAAATGTTATCGAAAGATACGATGGCAAATTTACATATGGTAGAGGCGATGAAGGAGCATGGGCGCCCAACGTGACCAATGATGAAGCATTACAAATCACGGAAAAAGCCATCGAGAATGCCGGATTCAATTTGGGCCAGAATGTAGCAATGGGTATCGACTTTGCTAGTTCATCCCTGTGGGATGACAAAGCTAAGAAATACAATTATAGTAGAAAAGGAAAGGCTCTTAATTCTGAAGAGCAGATTGATTATGTTAATGGTCTAATTAAAAGTTACAAACTTATATACGCCGAAGATCCGGTCAATGAGGAGGATTTTTCTGGAATGTCGTTGCTTACCAGAGCAAATTCTGGATGTTATATCACGGGAGACGACATGCTTGTTACTAACGTCTCGAGGTTGGCGATAGCTTCCAAGCATAGAGCGTGTTCTGGAGCTATACTTAAAGTAAATCAGGCCGGATCACTGTACGATGCGCTCCAATTCGCAAATGGTTGTAGAAGCGAGGGAGTGGGGATTATCACCTCTCACAGATCAGGGGAATCTACCGATTCCCATATTGCACATATCTCAATCGCTACTGGATCTAAGATGATAAAAACGGGAATATTGGGTGGTGAAAGACTCGCAAAGTTAAATGAATTGGTAAGGATTAGAGAGTATGATTTAATAGAAGGCATGGCTGAAATCTGCTCAACCTAAAATGTCCAGTGACAACGAAAGTGATAATCTTGCTTTATCAGACGATTTGAATGCTGCGGAGAATACAGGATCCTTGAAGGATTCCGAAACAAGTTTTGAGTCATCGGCTTCTGAGAGCTCTTCAGCCTCAGAGGCAAATTATGTTCCCGAGCAAGATAACCTTGAAAAAATGATACTCTCAACGGGTATTAGGGTTGGGACACCTGTGAAAACAAAATATATGGTGCCCTTTATAATTAGAGCTAACCCAGAGGGCTTGTACATTCTCGATATTAGCAAGACTCTCTCACGCATTGACATCGCTGCCAAGTTCATAAGCCGAGCAGATATTTCCAAAGTAGCCGTTACTTCTGCAAGAGAGTACGGAAAAACACCTGTTGAAAAATTTTGCAACCTTACTCATGCAAAATACATTTTAGGTAGATTCATGCCGGGCACCTTTACTAATCCAGCACTGCCCAAATACATGGAACCACAGATAGTCATTGTAACAGACCCTCAGGCAGATCAGCAGGCGGTACTGGAAGCCACTAGAGCGGGAGTCCCTGTAATTGCTATCTGCAACAGCGACAATGTGACATCGAAGGTTGACGTAGTTATCCCTGCCAATAACAGAGGCCGTAAGGCGCTGGCGACAGTTTACTGGTTACTCGCAAGAGAGGTACTGAAAAAGCAAGGAGTCATAAAGACTGACAGTGAAATGAAGGTTCCCATTGAAGACTTTGAAACCAAATTAGTCGAGGAACTGAGTTGAGTGCTTATAGAAGAAAACCCTCCGTTTCGGGTATCTTCTATTCTTCCAATAAAGAGCAGCTGGTTGGCGAATTGAAAGGGTGCTTTACAAATAAAATATTTGGACCCGGACGTCTGCCTCCATCGGACCAGGTCAGAAAAATCTATGGGATAGTTTCTCCCCACGCGGGGTACTTGTACTCTGGGAGCGTGGCTGCCAATGGCTATTACAACATATCATCCTCCAAATTTAACAACGTTATACTCGTGGGCCCCAATCATTATGGTTTGGGTTCCTCCGTGGCCACTACAATGAATGGAATTTGGGAATCACCGATAGGTGACGTAATGGTGAATCCACAGTTGGCAAAAGATATCGCTTCTAGAGCAACGTCCATGGATTTTGATGAGTTTGCACATAGCCGAGATCATTGTCTAGAGGTTCAGATTCCCTTCTTGTTGTACACTACCGAGAAATTTAGAATAGTTCCGATAATTTTGACCAATCAAGATGAATATCTGGCCCTTGAACTTGGGTCTGCCATCTCAGATGCTGTAAACGAGTGGATCTCTAAAGGAGATGAGTTTATGTTAATTGCATCATCTGATTTTACTCATTACGAATCAAATTCCGAAGCACATCGAAAAGACTCGCAACTTATCAAGTCAATTCTTTCACTTGATATCACCGCGTTCTACTACACTCTACGGCAGTACAATGTATCTGCTTGCGGGTATGGTGCTATCGCGACGGTAATGGTTGCAGCAAAAAATCTCGGCGCAACGCGAGGGGAGCTAATTAGATATGCCACCAGCGGCGACGTAACAGGAGACAAGTCTTCCGTCGTGGGATACTCGTCAATATTATTCGTATGAATTATCTTGCATGGATATCACCTATAGACCTCAGGTGAGTGCCTCTGCCCCTGGCAAAGTCATTATTTTTGGTGAGCATTTTGTAGTCTACAATAGCAAGGCTATCGTAGCAGCCATAAACAGACGTTGCTTTGGAAGAGCAGAATTTACTGGGAATTTGGAAGTGTGGATTACTTCAGATCTTGAAATGAAATCTAATCCATATACGATAGAGCATGCCACTGTGAGAGATGCGCCGTCTAAGAAGAAGTTGCTCGAGCCACTTAGCACATTCTGTAGAAACATCCTCAGAGAATATGCGCTAGATATTGGGCTGAAAATTTACATCAAGTCAGAATTACCAATAGGAGTAGGCCTGGGCAGTTCCGCTGCTTCATGTGTCATGTTGGCCGGCATTTTGCGATGGATTATTAGACGAAACCACGAACACGAAGAAATATCTTCCACCGACAGAAAATGGATATGCGAAAACGCACTCTATGGCGAACAAATGATACATAACAAATCATCGGGCGTTGACTGCTACGTCTCAACGTATGGCGGTCTTGTCCATTTTGCCGGTTTTACTGAAACTACGTCAATTAAGAGTCAGCCCCTTCCGCTTTTTTTGATTAACACTTGTAGAAGTCATGAAACTTCGGAGTTAGTATCCCACGTGAGAAGATTTAGTAAGAACAGGCCTAAGCACTTCGAAGAATTAACTAGTGATGCAACTGCAATCTGTTCAAATGGTGTAAAGGCGATGGCTAACGGATCTCTAGAAGAAATTGGTCGGCTAATGACCGAAAATCACAAATTGCTAAGAGAAATTGGTGTTTCCAATAAGGAAATAGAAAAGATCATCGGTATTTGCAGCAGATATGGTTCGTTAGGAGCAAAAATCACAGGTGCCGGGGGAGGAGGCAGCGTCCTTGTGTTGGCTAGACCGGAGACAATGCCAGCAATAAATGTAGCCTTAAAAGGATTGGATTTGTGTTCGGAGGCGATCGAGATAGAAAACAGGGGCTTAACTATTGATTAAAGCTTTAAATCAGTAATGGAAATTATGCCACTCTAAGATTAATGACTCAGACGTTGCTTATTAAACTCGGAGGCTCCGTTATCACGGTAAAAGATCGAGCGCTTACCCCGAATATTCAAGCAATAGATGGGCTTTCACACGTTCTCGCGAAGCATAGCGATTCATTTATCATAGTTCATGGCGGAGGTTCATTTGGTCATTATTGGTCAGTGAAATATAACATGCGTACTAAGGCTGAATTGTATGATTCTCGGGGAATATCTATGGTGCATGAATCAATGGTGGCTCTGAATCAGATTATTGTTAAATCTATGTTGGAGGCAGGGCTCGCACCCTACGGAATTTCCCCCACTACGCTTTTTGCAGATGGAAAGGTTAATGTTACCAAGATCAATGAGCTAGTTGAATATACTCGACGTGGGATTGTTCCGGTCATTTTTGGCGACGTGGTACACCTCAATGAAGGGAGATTTTCTATCGTATCAGGTGATTCTTTGATGACAAGCATTGCTACATACCTCATGCCATCAAGAGTAATATTCACCGTAAATGTAGATGGTATCTACGAAGATATGACAAACAAGAAGCTGGTGAAGGTACTGAATTTTCCTACTAACGAAATCAGTATCATGGATACCCCAATTGATGTTACTGGGGGTATGGGCAGAAAAATTTCAGAGGCTTTTAAAATTGCCAGGCTGGGCATCGACGTTAACATTGTGAATGGACTGAACGCCGAACGAGTGTTTGATATTCTGAGGGGCTTAGAGGTGGAGGGAACTATGATTCCAGCGATTTCACCTAAGGGTAGGAAATAAGAAATGACAGACCCTGTATGGCTAGAAGATGAGGCCCGCGATATTATGAAAAGGAAGCAGGAGGGCATTGATATTCCCCTTAATCGTAACGTCCAGGCAAAAACCACATCTACTTTTCTTGAGTACGTGAAATTAGTGCATGATGCAATTCCTGAACTAAATTTAAGTGACATCGATACAACCTCGCTATTCCTAGGACGTCGTTTTTCTGCTCCTCTCATCATTGATTCTATGACAGGGGGGACAGCAAAGGCCTTGCTGATAAATGGTAGACTCGCCGAGCTGGCTGAGTCCTACTCACTTCCGATGGGTGTTGGCTCTCAAAGAGCAGGATTGGTAAGTGAAAAACTCGCAGACAGTTATACTATAGCAAGAAAGAAGGCACCAAACGCCTTTCTCATAGCCAACATAGGGGGTGCACAGCTGTCAAGTGGCCTTTCAATTGACAAAGTGAAAAAGTTGATAGAGATGATAAATGCTGATGCACTAGTAGTTCACCTTAATCCGCTGCAGGAGTTGGTACAACCTGAAGGAGAACCAAGATACTCGGGAGTCCTTAAATGCATATCCGATCTGGTGAAAGTTATAGGTGTTCCAGTAATGGCAAAGGAAGTTGGTGCCGGGATATCCAGGGAGGCAGCATTAAAGCTGAATGAAGTCGGCGTTTCTGCGATAAATGTTGCCGGAGCAGGAGGTACCAGTTGGGCTGGAGTTGAGAAAGTGCGCGCGGAAAGCGCAAGCGAAAGACTGAAAATACAGCTTGGCGAATTGTTTTGGGACTGGGGGATACCTACTGCATTGAGTATTATAGTAGTTAGGAGAGCGCTGATGAAGTTGCCTTTAATCGCCTCAGGAGGTATACGCAATGGGTTAGAAATTGCAAAGTGTATCGTAATAGGGGCTGATATGTGTGCTATGGCATATCCATTTCTCGTAAACGCCGTTCAATCAAAAGAGCGCCTGTATCAATTTGCAGACACTGTAATAGCTGAGCTGAAGAGCACGATGTTTCTGGTAGGAGCTGGAGACATGAATACTCTCAAAAGTACCAAATATATCTTGACAGGCGAATTGCGATCTGAGGTGAATGAATATTGAATATTCAGGATATAGATGAAGAAATGGAATCTACCGCATCGGAAATGAACAAATACATGTTGGCAAGATTAAAGGGCAACCCTTCAGAACTTTACTCCGCCTCGGCTCATTATATCAGTAGTGGTGGCAAGAGACTTAGACCATTTATGGTTGTAAAATCTTGCGAGATGTTTGGAGGAACAAAGATCAAGGCTCTACCTGCAGCAGCTTCAGTTGAGATGATCCATAATTTTTCCCTCGTTCATGATGACATAATGGATAATGACGATGTCAGACACAGTGTTCCCACCGTTCACAAGTCGTATGGACTACCTCTAGCAATCCTAGCTGGAGACGTATTATTTTCAAAAGCGTACCAAATGATCGTTGAAAATTGTAGCAAGTTAGGTACTTCTGACAGTAGAATTTGTGAAATGGTATCTAGGCTGTCGAATGCCTGCGTTGACGTGTGTGAGGGGCAAGCTCTCGACCTCGGGATAGCGTTTGAAGATAGGTTTATTGATGAACATGAATACATCTCGATGATAAGCAAGAAAACGGCGGCCCTATTTGGGTTATCTTGTGCTCTGGGTGTTCTTTCTGCTCCAACTTCTAGGGAGGAAGATGTATTTGCCTTAACTCAGTTCGGAGAAAATGTAGGAATCGCATTTCAACTCATTGACGATCTTATAGGAGTAATAGGTGATGCAAAATTGACCGGCAAATCCGTCGGAAATGACCTAAGGGAAGGCAAAAAAACACTACCCATTCTCCTCGCGTTAAAAATTAGTAATAACTACAATCGTGATAAGATCCTAAGAGTCTTTGCCTCCAGAAACGCCTCTAGTACAGAGATACGGGAAGCGGTAAAAGCAATTTCTTCATTAGGCATTGAGGAAGCAGTGAGAGATAATGCGAGGCGACATATCCAAAAAGCTATAGAATCGATCTCTCAATATGATGATAGCATACCAAAGAGAAAAATCATTGCTTCGGCTCATTTCATCGTCGAGAGGACGGTTTAAATCCTCAAAATGTCTTCAGACGAAGCAATTCAGCAAATAATTAAAAAAATAGTATTAAGAAATGCCATAGAATATGGTGGAGGTGCAAAATATGACGTTGTGATCTCAAAGGTGGTTGGTTTGAGGCCCGATCTCCGACCGATGATAAAGGAGCTAATTCCTCTTATCAAAAAAATTGTAGATGACGTTAACTCGCTCGATTTCCCTGACCAGGAGAAGATGGCATCTAAACTTTTAGTGTTCCAGGATGTAGATAAGGCTGCCAAACGCAAGGAAGAGCCAAGTCTACCTCCCCTTCAAGGAGCAAGAGTGGGAGAAGTCGTGACAAGATTCCCTCCCGAACCTAATGGCTATCCTCATATCGGGCACGCTAAGGCCGCAATAATTGACCAAGAATATGCGAGGATGTATGAGGGTAAGCTAATACTCAGATTCGATGACACAAATCCATTAAATGAACAGTTGGAATTCTACGACGCTATCAAGGAAGGACTTGAATGGCTTGGAATCATACCTGACCTCATTAAGAATACCTCTGACGATATCAAGATTCTCCACTCTTATGGACGGAGATTGGTTACAAAAGAAGATGCGTACGTTTGCACATGCAAGTCAGACGAAATTCATTCTATGCGAGCAAAAGGTGTAGACTGTCCCTGTAGGACCCTGGACAGCAATGATCACTTGGAGCGCTTGGAGAAATTTTTCGATGGTTCGTTTGAACAGAATGAAGCTATAATACGATTTCGGGGAAATATGTCTGACCTTAATACCGCGATGCGGGACCCTACATTATTCAGGATCATCGACGCCGACCACCCGAAGCTTGGTAGGAGTATAAGGGTGTTCCCTACATACGACTTTGCTGCGCCGGTCGAGGATAGTCTCGATGGCGTCACCCATGCAATGCGAACAAAGGAATATGAGCTTCGAAACGCACTATATTTTTCGGTACTTAGATCATTGTGCCTTCGCCAACCTACGCTGCTGGAGTTTTCCCGCCTGGAATTTGAAGGGATGCCAGTTTCTAAAAGGAAGTTAAAACCTCTTGTCGAAGGTGGCTTAGTCTCTGGATGGGATGATCCTAGGCTTCCAACCTTGGCGGCACTCAAAAAAAGAGGGGTACTTCCAGAGGCTATCCACAAATTTATTCTTTCTCTGGGAATCTCACTAGCCGACACCAAACCTCCTTTTGAGTCGCTTGAAGCATATAACAGAAAGTTACTCGACAAGATATCACTACGCCTCTACTTTGTTAAACATCCTGTAGAAGTTAGGATTGGCAACCCAATTCTGGGCAAGATTGAACTAAAAAATCATCCTACGGCTCAGCTTGGTACTAGGAATGTCCAGATCTCTGATCGTGTATACATAGATAGAGCAGATGCTGACCGATTGGCGAGTGGCCAAGAAATTAGACTTATGGAAATGTACAACATTCAGCTCGAGGAGAAGATACAAGAAAATGGTATAGACCATTTGCGTGTAATAAATACAGGGCAAGAGATAAAGACAAGTCTACCGAAAGTTCAATGGGTCTCAAATGATGATATGGTACCGTTCACTGTTATAGTCCCTGACAAGCTTTTTATTAATGGAGAATTTAGCAAAGATAGTCTTCACACATATAATGGAATTGCGGAATCATACGTGTCAAAGCTCCAACCGGGCAGCCATATCCAATTAGTCCGCTTTGGTTTTTGTAGATTGCAAACTAATGGAGTAGCAATATATACGCACGGTTAAACAATAATTAGAAATGAAATGAAGATAGCCAGAGTAAAAGATTCCAACAACACAGAGACATATGCCTTAATCTCTAGTGACGAAAAGAAACTTGTGACAAGAAATGAGATTCAAGAACAGACTGGAATTCCTATACCTGTTTCAATTAAAGAATTCATGTTTAATGGCTGGTTAGACGAAGTCAGGGAAAATTACGATAAGCTTACCTATCCACACTTTGTAAAGGATTTGGATTTGCTAGCTCCCATTCCAAATCCTCCGAAGATATTATGCTTAGCCTTTAACTACTATGACCACGCAAGAGACGCCGGCCTTACCCCCTCTGACGAACCAGTCATATTTATGAAGCCACGAACTACGCTTAATTCACCATATAAGGACATAATATGCCCGCAGTTTGTAACCAGGCTTGATTATGAAGCTGAAATAGCTGCAATAATTGGAAAGAACGCAAGAAAGATTCCTGAGGACAGATCTTTAGATGTGGTGTTTGGATACATGATACTTCATGATGTCTCCGCGAGAGACATCCAATTCAAAGACAAGCAATTCACTAGAGGCAAAAGTATGGACACGTTTGCACCTTGCGGCCCTTGGATTACCACAAAGGATGAAGTAGAAGATCCTCAGAATCTTTCAATAGTCACAAAGGTAAATGGCGAAATGAGACAGAATTCTTCAAGCATGAATATGGTCCTTTCCATTAAGAAGATTATTGCTAGCCTGAGCAGTGTCATGACTATTGAAGCAGGAGACATTATTTCCACTGGAACGCCAGCTGGTGTTGCGATGTCAATGAAGGAACCTCGATATTTGAAGGACGGCGATGTGGTCGAAATTACTATCGAAAGGCTCGGGACAATTAGAAATCGAGTTACTTTCGATTAGCTGATTGTATTATAAGAATCAGGTTTTACGGGTTACAAATATACTCCGAATCTTCATGTCAAAAAAAACACTTGAGGTGCTAATAGTTGACAACAACTCTCCGTTTACAGCCAATCTGAGGGATATTATCAATGACTTGGGATATTCCTATGACTATAAGCGCTATTCAGAAATAAAGCCAGAGGAACTCGGATTCGAGAATTTACCTTGGTTCAATAAGGTCATTTTATCAGGAAGGAAGATTGGCAGTTCGAGTATCAACATGGCAAATTCTACATTAGTCAAATATTGTTATTTTAGGACTATACCCATTTTAGGAATATGTTACGGATGCCAGATAATTGCCTTAACCTTGGGCGGATCGCTTAGAAGACTCGAAGAGCCAATAAAAGGCTACGATCATGTAACCGTGAAGTATGATAACGCTCTCGTGTTTGGCAAACAAAGGATAAGGGTGTTTAAAAGCCACAAATTTTGTGTTTCAAGGCTACCTGTCTGCTTAGACTCTGTTGGAGAATCCCGAACATGCCCAAATGAGATACTCTCACACAGAGACAAACCGATCTTTGGAACTCAGTTTCATCCAGAAGTGAGTGGCATGGACGGAAAAAGCATCTTGGCTAATTTCATGGCGTTGGACTAAGGCGTCTGTATGATTTTTATTTCCTAAGAAAGTTAAGCATCAATGTGTACCCTAGTTCTGAAGATCATAGCCTTACATTACCCATTGTGGACCCCAGCTTAGACACACCACAATTGCCTCTCGTATTTAACGTCTTGGCATTATACTGGGGAGAAGATCTCGCTTCTCACATCTCCGAGAAGGCCAAAGTACAATACAAGGCTGTCAGAGGATCCGTGCTAATTGAAGGAATCGAAGTTGCAGAAAAGAATGGCTTCCAATCGATGATGTACAAAAGTAATATGAAGGATATCAAAAAGACAATCGATCAAGGGATACCAATAATAACAATACTCCCAGGGATCCACGACTTGGTTCAACATGCCACGATAGTTTGCGGATACGAGCCTCAGGAGAGGAGAATTCTGACCTATGTGCCGGAGCAAGACAAACAGGGTGCTGTTCCTGAAAAAAGATTTGAACAAGAGTGGGAGGAAGATGATACAACTTCAATCATTTTGATCCCGTCAGATATGGCAGAAATAGTATCAGATAGGGATTTTAAGTTTCAAAATTCAAACCGTAGCTGCCTTGTTGCAGAAAGATTAAGATTGAAAGGGGATATTGCCAAAGCTGTAGAGGAGCTGTCTAGTGCGGTAAATATGGACGGAGATAACCCTCACGCTTGGTACGCCCTAGGATCAGCATATAGTGATCAAAAATCCGACTCAACTATTGAGTGTTTTAGGAAAGCCATACAACTAAACAAACGATACTATTTAGCATACAGAGGGTTAGGCAACTATTACTTAAAAAATGAACAATACGATTTTGCTGATGAGTGGTATTCAATGGCTATTGATATAAACCCTGTAAGGTTTGGCCCAATATATAAGAATCGAGCGTTCGCCAGGCTGAAATCGGGTAAGGGTTCAGTCAAAGAGGATTTGGAAAAATACTTGCACTATATGCCGGGAGCGACTGATCGCATCTCTGTTCAGCAGGCAATTAAGGAACTTTAATCTGCGGGAACTCGGCTTCATTCGTCTCTGGATGATTTGTCTATCAAGTTGTCGCTACTGCAGAATTGAGCTACGACGCAGAACGAACCTGTCGCGTCCACGATGCTATTGTTAAGCCATGCTTTCACAAAAGTACGCCTATGCATAAAATCGAGAGTGTTACAGGTAGGGTTTAACCTCTTTCATGATGTTCTGAACTCCATTCAGCCCGTGCGCAATTTTCATGAGATGTGATACATTCTTACGATACTGTTCACTAACTATCAGAGTCATGATCGCCTGCTTTAAGGTGTCCAGAGTTAGCTTGTCTTGCCTCAATGAAATGCCGATTTTTAACTCTGAAACTTTATCAGAGTTAGCCAGCTGTTCTCCATGATTTTCTATCGGAATACACAAGAATGGTTTTCCAAATTGAATGGATTGAGAAATCGACGCATGACCTGCCCTTATTACGAGGGCATGGCATAAGGAAAAAAGCTCATCCCTAATGGGACACCATTCAAAATACCAACCTGAATTCGAAATCTTTTGTGGACAAGGGTTGCCTCCAGGTTTACCTTCTGATATAACATATTGTATCTCTGGTTCTAGCTCCTTAAGGGCACTCACAACGATATTAATAAGGGGTCTGCGAGTAGGTTCCGGTCCGCTAATATGAAGGAAAATGAATGGCTTTTCGCTACTAAGATGGAGCATCTGACTCGCCTCTTCTAACCGTCTTGGGACAATGGAAGGATTAGGAGCTGTGAATCCAACATATTTTACCCTACTTGAGGTAGTGCTGACATTCCAGATATTTTTTTCACTGATTGTCATAGGGGGAGGAAGATCAGGTATCAATATCTTCTCGGCGAAGGACCAGAGGGCGCCAAGTAACTGCCCATTAATTTCTTCGTAGAGACGAGCAATTCGTATTTTTCTCAGTGAAGGTGATAATAATAGCCTTATTTGATTTAGTATGACTACTGAAGGTACTTTAAGGACTTTGGAAATTATCAAGGGAGAGAGTCTAGTATCCGAGATAACAAGATCTGGTCGATATACAGCGATATTTCTGATCTCTGCGTTCAATTGTTTGGTGAAATTTGAGAATTGATAGGGAATGCTCGCTATGCTTTTCTTTATCGAAAAGGCGCCCTCTGAAGTCCAAGAAAGCTCCAGAGGTGGAACTCTTTCGCATTGAAATCCATTGTGCCTCAAGAAATCAGTTGCTTCCCCAAACGAAGAAAAGGACACCTCATGTCCTAATTCTCTTACCTGCTCTCCGAGCATCAACATTCTGCTAGCATGGCCTAGCCCGACTCCATAAGGCGAGATATAGATCCTTGACAAGAATCCTTGATCAGTCCCAAGGTAAGAAATATTTAGCTTTCAATTGTTGCAGATTCGATCACCAACGAACACGTATCAATAGCCTATTCAGATGTTCGACCATCTACCCGATAAATTCCGCCTCTGGGTTCTGACTCTCTGAAAATGACACAGCTAAATTTGTATATTTTAACGTCTTTGTTCATCCACATGTCCGGTGTCAACCCTGCCTTATGGCACAGATTACTTAGAAATTCATCCACAGCCCAGTTAAATTCTAAAGCAACTTGAGGTAGTAACAATGACGAGTGTTCACCCCAACTTAGCATTAATCCGTCTACTCCAATCTTCACCATAGCTAAATAGTCGATAGGCTTTGCAACACTGATCAATTCGGGACGATTCAAGACACTTACCTCAAAGATCACCTTGCCAAGCTCTTCTTTTGAGATGGGACTAAATCTCGGATCTTGCGTGGCAGCAGCGATAGCAGCTTCCTCTAACGATGAATAAAATTCACCTCTAGGCAGTGGGAAACCAACACAACCCCTCAAGATATTTTCACCGGTCGAGTGGGCATGAATGGACACAAAAACACCCGCTTTCACATTAGTTTGAATTAAAGGTTGTAATGAAGGACGTCTACCATTAAATAGTCTTTCGACAATGTCGCGCGCGACACTTACTAAATGCTGACCTTCTTTAAGGGTGAAAAGTATCATCTACAGTAATGCGTTTAGATTCTAATTCAATACTACTGAAGGCCATACATAGGACTCTTCAATCAGTAGTTCCATTCTCACCATATATAAGTTTCATCTCTTCAAATGTCAGTTTTTCTCCGCCAGACATTTTCTTAAGAGCAGCTTCCTTAAGAATATTCCACCTATCCTGATTTTCCTTACTTCGTTTGCCTTTTTCTTGAGAGGCGATATATCTATTCTCCTTTCCTTCGCCTCGAGAATATCTTCTGGCTCGTTGCTCGGAAGCTGCTCTGGTTCTCTTGAATTGGATCGCATTAAGTTGAGTATCAACCATTTCTAGTTTCGCATCAGCTTCCCTTACATTCCTGATGTTCTTACGACGGTCTTCATACAAACTTTCCCTGAGATTAAGCAACTCGTCTAGCTCTGACTTTATTTTTCCAATGCCCTCACCTAGCTCAGATTTCTGGTCAAACAGTTTGTTCATCTTGTTCTTTAGGACATCATATTGGATCGAAATAGTTCTAAACCTATCCTCTTTCTTATGAATTGCTTTCAGGGCATAAAGTTTGGTCGCAACTTCTTTTGACTTCAGAACCAGTCTGCGTTCTTCATCCTTCGAAAGCTTCTTTGTCTGAATATCGCGCTCAATTTGATCCAGCTGATTATTCAGATTTACCAGATCATATCTATCCTTTCTTGAACGTGGTGTTGATGCTTTTTCATCAAGAGACTTCATCTGAGTCCTTGCTGTACCGAGTGCATTCTTCAGTTCGGTAAACCTGCCAAATTCTGCATCTTTCTGCTCGTTTACCACTTTTAATTTGGCTCGTAATTCATCCAGATTGATGCGTTCATCGTCAATGAGTCTCTTTGTATCGTCTATTTTCTTGTTGAGGTTTTCTATAGTCTCTTCACCTGTCTTCTTCTCTTCGAGAAGGGTTTTCTTAAAATCTTGCAAAGTTCTAAGGTTGGAATCCGATGCAGGTTGTCTAGACGGCGTACCCTCGTCTCTATTCCTTGTCTGCGAAGTTGTGGTAGCTGCTGATTTTGCAGAATTGCCGCTCTTACTAGTATGCTGGTCTCGCATCACGTCGCTTGACGATTGTAATATAACCAAAAATATATTTTTTCTGATCCCTTTGACTATTTAATTCTTGCCAACGGAAGGCATTTTGATCCCTACATGTTTATATCAGATAACATTCAATAAAATTTGGAATAATGAATGGAAGACTTTGAGAAGAATTACCCTGACTTTGACTGGAAGAATCTTCCTGCGTACAAACATCCTCAAGGAAAGGATTGCCCTTGTCCAAAGCACGAGTATATCAGAGAACAAATTAATGTGGCAAAAAATCTAAACACCTCATCAAGGGATAAAGGGCATCAATCTAGACAGAAAGCTCAGGTTACATTAAAGTTTTGTCCAGATCATTATGATGTTTACTTCAAAGAGGTTATTCCGTCCATGCCAATGAAATACAAAATTATGACCAAGATCGCATTAAAGATTGGAGCTGTTGTCATTCAAAAGATTCCATACATGATGTCTGACCAGTGCTTCTACTGTCGCTTTGGCTCAGGCGGTTTTGACAAGAAGACGGAGTTGCCACCTATATAGCAGAAAATATAATTTAGACGTCGCAACAACCATTAAATGTAGTGGATTTTTCAGCTCCCTTCAAGATTTCAATAAGTTCACAAATGTATTAACTCTGTTTGAGGTAAGCGCTAAGGCCATAATGTTTCTCAAAATAATGTAAAGGTATGGGCATGACCTGCCTGTTTCGATCATATAAGCCTTGACAAAAGTGTTATGAAATGTGTGATATCTAGAACTACTTAAATCCATTATGCTGGCTAAGAAGCTAGCTATATCCATGCTTCTTGAAAAAACAGAATTGTCTCTCATGATGAAACTCAAATCTGTTCTGACTAGCTTTCCTTGACCGTCTATCAGGTAGTTTTCGGCCTTGTTATCTAGAAAAACTAATTCAGCATTGTGAAGACGTGCCGTGATAATACCTGCTTTATTTGCTAACGACGTGTCCTCCTCTTTCTCGAAAAGAGAATACAAATTACCCCCCTCGATATATTCCTCTATTAGGACCCTCTTGCTATTGTATAAAAGAGTTGGGCTAAGTATTTCTAACTTCCTAAGTGTTTCTCTCATCACAACGCTCTCGTTATACAATAACATTGAACCAAGCGGATGTGGGGAGCTCGGATGAAGCATTAGCACTGACGTCAGCACAAAAGCAAATACAAGGATGAAATCTCTAAAGCCCTTGATTTTCTTGTTGGTTTTTATGACTACTTTGCGACCTTCGTATTCGCCTTGCCGAACATGCCTCTGCCAATTCACAAAGTACAACTAGCAACATATTGTTCGTATGATAACTATAAGCTTTATACGCAAGAAATATGTATTATGAACTAGGCTAGTGCATTCAGGATTACATAATGCAAGGTATTTTTTTACTGAGCAAAACGCCAATACATATGACCGGATCGTGCGATATGCTACAATTGGCATGGATATGCATTGGAAAAAAAAAATTCAGAATAAGATCCAAGGAAAAATCGTGCTAGACCTAGCTTCCGGTACCGGAATTCTAAGCGAGATGATCAAGAGCAACACTAGCGGATTAGATGTTTTGAGTTTGGATCTCTCATTTGACTATGCCAAGATTTCCAATAATAGGAGAAAGATCCGAAATGTGGTTAACGCAAACGCTGAAATGTTGCCCTTTAGGAGTCGTAGCTGTGACTGTATCGTATCTTCATACTTGGCAAAGTATGTGGACATCAACAAAGTTGTAACTGAAATTAGTAGAGTGATAACTCCAAACGGGGTTGTTGTGTTTCATGATTTTTCATATCCAAAAAACAAAGTTGTTAGATTTCTCTGGAAGTTACATTTCAAGTTGTTGCGTATAGCAGGTTCGATTGTAACATCGTGGCAGCATGTCTTCTTAGAACTTGATCAGATGATTGAGAATTCAAAGTGGTCGGAGGAGCTACTCGCATCCTTAAGATGTCATGGCTTTGTCGAAATAAGTTCTACGTATTTCACATTCGGTACTTCCAAAATGATTGTTGCTAAGAAGAATGAGTGAGGACACTAATCGGCTGAACGAATGGTTCGTACCAAAGTTTGGTCCAACTCAATTTAGAATAGCAATAGGAATTCTATTTTTGCCGTATACTGCGATGTGTATATCATTTGCGTTACTGGGCTCGCTTCTTACTCCTTCAATCCACTGGGAGAGGATAGTAGGAATCATCGTTATTTACTTTTTTGCTTTGGGAATCGGCGCGCACTTTGCTGATTATATTGGTTCAAGAAAGAGGCCTTGGGGAATAGAATTTAGTAAATCAACTTCATGGACCGTCTTGGTTTTGTCTCTCTCAATCGCCTATGCAATAGGCCTCTACTATATCATTTTGTTTGTGCCTTCGCTCTCAGTCGTAGCAGTTGCAGAAGGTTTTTTTCTTTTTGCGTATAACTTCGAGAAATTTAAGGGGTATTTCCACACAAATTTTTGGTTTGTGGTAGCATGGGGAGCGCTTCCCGTCCTGGCTGGTTACATGATGCAGACCAATACAATTAGTCTTGAACCGATACTTGTGGCGACTGTTGCTGGTTTCATCAGTTACGTTGAAATTAGCCTTTCAAGGCCTTACAAGATCCTCAAAAGTAGGAATGAGCAAAATGTCTCTATGCATACATTAGAAAAGTATCTGAAAATAATTAGTATGGGCACACTAAGTATTGCCATGGCGGCTCTGGCTATACGTATTGTTCTGGGCTAATACTCTTCTAAAGCACACTTTTTAATTCTGGTTAGCCTATTCAAACAGAATTGAAAAGAATCAGACTTACTTCTGGAATGTATAATTGGTCAACATTGCAAAAGGCAGTAGTCGAAATAGAAACTAAATTGCAGTACAAAATTCCTCCACTCTTACTAATTGTCATCATACAGAACGGCGTCTTGGAAAGTGTACTTCAAGCATTAGTAAGGAATAACATTGAAATTGTCTTACTAGGTCAGAAAAAGTCTGGCTCTATGTTATATCGCAAGGTGTGTGTTAGAAACAAACTTGATGGGAGGGTGATAATGCATGCCGAATCGAAAATTGAGACTCAAAATCTTCCAATTTTGCTACTAGATAGAATAGTTGATGGAAAAAAGGGGATTGGCAGCTCAATCGAAAATTTACGCATTGAAACCTTTCGGCATATAAAGAAAATAGGGTTCGATCGAAGGCGAAAGGCCATATACAGAATTTATGATATTTACATACGAAAGCAACTGGCGATTACCATAAAGGAGTACTTCCCAATAGACCTCCCGCTCTGGAATTCCTGAATGGGGACTTTGAATTCTTAAAATTTAGTGGTCCTTATCGCCACTCATTTTGAAAATGAAAATACTCCTCGTCCTGCATCTGATTTCTGGAGACCAAAATTAACTTTCTTTTCTCTGGGTATACTACTTCACCATACTAATCTTTAGATTTTTGATATTGCGGAGAAAAATCATCGTGTCTCGTCATTCGGTGACACATGACTGAACTATTTCAGCTACTGGTAAGGAGAAGATTTCTGTTATGGTGGCCAAAGATCCTGGTTTGTTGTTCTATTGTTAAAGCCTTTTTGACTTCCTGTCGATGATGACAACAAAATGCTTTAACATTTATTTTTTTATCAAATTTAGGAGCATAAGAACATTCGTAGTCCACAAGCTCTTCGATTCTGTTGAGGAGGTAGAATGATCCCACATCAGCAATAACACACAACCCTTTCATCCCGAAGTCGTGCGTATACTGTAACAAGGAATTCAGGAGATTTAAGATTCTGTACGGTTTGTATTGGATAGGAAATGGAGCATATTGATCCTCCAATTGCTCATTAGATGCCCAAATCCTCTTGTCGAAGTTCTCGCCATTTCTGTGATTATTGCCTGCTTCCTCACACCTTTGGTCAACAGTAGAACATGAATACGCTGTAACGGAATCCATTAATACAATAGGCCCTTGTTTCATGCCTCCGTCGATGTCTATTCCCGTTCGTTTTAGCACATTTCTAATGTTACTAACAGTGTCATAGTAGGATATTATCAAAATCATTTCATTTTCAGCACCATTTGAGTTATTTTCAACAAGTACATTTCTGCAATATTTTGAATACAATTGCCTAAAAGATCTGCGATTTGGATAAACCAACATATTATGTTCTCCATAGTCTGAGACCAGTAGCTCCTCAACCATAGCATTAGGATCTGCTGTAAGAGCTATCTTTTTTTCGCTATAAAACGCATCATCAAGAAAACCGATCAATGTGCAGGAGTACCCTCATCAAACTAGCAGCTCAGCTAGAATTTCTCCTCACGCATATTTATTGGTTTATTGGTTTATTTATGATAGCTTCTAGATTTGACCTTCTGTTTCATTGGAGATAGTAAGACCTCCTGAGGCACTCGGACGCGTTACTATGCAATCCCTATTCAGAGCCCCAGATTTCAGAATTATCCGTTGCTTGATAAACTGAAGCTATCTTTTCGTTGTGAACAAGCGATAGCAGTTGATTCTTAGGGTACATGGACCGGGTGGGATTCGAACCCACGACCTCGGCAATGCCAATGCCGTATCCTACCAGACTAGACGACCGGCCCTATCTAGAGTCACAATTCCCTCGATATTAATACGTTTGACAGCAGTTAACGATATTATATCGCACTTTATACTGTCTGTACTGGTTTAGGGTGGCGCCGGAACAATCTGTGGGAGCGGTAATAAAATACTGGTCACCAAATGAAGAAGGAGGGACAAACTCTGAGTTTTTACTATTGCGAAATAAGAGGGGTTTCTGGGGTTTCCCACAAGGCCATAAGGAAAAGGGAGAGACTGAGCTACAGACTCTAGTTCGGGAAGTAACGGAAGAGACAGGAATTACATCTATAGACATTCAATCCTATATCGGAAAAATAAGTTATTCCTTCTTCAGAGGTGATGGCATGAAGTCGGAGAAGGATGTGATTTTTTATTTCGCAACCACTAACATAAGAAATGTTAGAATTTCAGATGAACACGCCGGTTATAGATGGGTCTCGTATCTCGATGCCCTGTTGATGCTTGGTCATAGACAACTTAAATCAATATTGTCGAGGGGACATCGAAAAGGGCTCTATTGAATTTCTAGGTAATAATCCTTAGCTACTGGGAATTTTAGTAGGAATTTGGCGTATCGGAATAGATTTATATCAATGCTCAGATGGAATAAGGAGGAACGTTTAGATCATGGTTAACGGTAAGAGAGTGGTACTAACTGCAGATAGGAGTCTCATGACCAACTATAGAGGCAATTTTCTTTATGGTTTCATCGCTTGCGGACCTTATGAACTAGTTCCTGAGTTTGTCTTCGATAAACTTTTTTGTCCCAGTGTAGAAACTGACAAGACAACAGGGGAAGTTAAAGTCGCTCAATGCGGATTAAGGAGAGTTGAGGCCGCATTGCTCAAGGAGTACAACTCTAATGACATTTTCATAGCTCACCCCGAAATGCTCGAAAGATGTGTCGGGCCTGAAACTAAAGTTATTGGAATAAATGTAATGGATCCTTTAGGAATGGCGCCTGTAACCACGACAATGTCACCCGAAAAGCTTTCGTACGTTGCCATGAAATTTAAAAAGTTGTGTGCCTCCATAATTCAACTCAAGAAAAAATATGGTTTCAAAGTTGTCGTAGGGGGGAATGGTGCCTGGGAGTTAGCGAAACCAGACCGAATGAAGATTCATGGTATTGATACGGTAGTTATAGGTGAGGCGGATGAATTAGCCCTTGATCTATTCCACGACCTAGAATCTGGTGATGCCCCCGAGTTACTTCACACTTTTGTCAGGAGAATCGAGAATATTCCAAGCATTCGTGGACCGACAATAAACTCACTGATTGAAGCAATGAGAGGATGTGGTAGGGGTTGCGATTTTTGCGATGTAAACAAGCGTTCAAAGAAAGACATTCCACTTGAAAGACTACAGGAAGAAGCTAAGATTAACCTGAAGTATGGTTTTGACTCAATATGGCTCCAATCTGATGAAATGCTCTTGTATGGCTGTGACAACAAGGACTTTGTTCCCAATTCTGATGCAATAATTAACGTATGGTCTGGCCTGAAGTCTGTGGGTGCGAATTTCATAGGCACTACTCACATGACTCTTTCGGCAGTAGCGAGCTCACCCGATCTCATAACAAAATTATCTCATATCAATGGAATGGAAAGAAGTGGTCGATGGCTTGCCACCAATCTTGGTGTCGAAACAGTTGCGCCCAGAATGGTAAAGAAACATCTTGGCGTTAAAACAAAGCCGTACCAAGCGGAAGAATGGGGAGCAGTTGTGCGACAGGGCGTCAAAATCTTGAACCAAAACCACTGGTTTCCGGCACTGACTCTTATTATAGGATGGCCAGATGAAACTCCTGACGAGACTCAATACACCATAGACTTAATTGATGATTTTCGAGATACTAATATGCGTGGACTTGTCGCGCCACTACTATACCAAGATTTTTCAGAGAGGAATTCTATGCATTTTGGAAATCTCAATGAAGCACAGTTTGCACTTTTTTGGAGATGCTGGCAGCACAACCTATGGGTAATAAACGACATAATTCCAATTATAATAAGAAACAAGACGTACGGTCCTCTGATGAAAGTTTTCATGGCGACTCTAATAAAAGCCGGAACATGGGCGATAATGCGGTATTTGAGGGGATTATCGAAAAATCTTTTTAGCGGAAGACCACCAGAGGAAATTGTTTCAAAATATTCGAGAAGAAAATCTGTTACTGCATCGCTTCCTCCAAAGCTTTAAAAATCTACTTCTTACCTAGTGAGACGAACCAGATTTCAGACATCCATTCCTTGTGCACCCGGAAATTCTGTGGACGAGTCAGGTGAAATATTGAACAAATCTTTCACGGTGTTTTTGATTCGAGCGCCGCTATTGCTTCATCCGCTATTGTAGCCTTGACAGGAGTCAGTATAATAAAATAATTTTTGTCAGCTCGTTCAACAGAGTTTACTTGCTTGTACTTCTTTGTTGAAACATCAAATTCAAGCATTCCAGGATCTATTCTTCCTTTTGTATAGACCATCATTAAGACCTCACCTGAAATAGGGCTTAAAGGGACTATGGAGAAAACATATCCTTTATACGAGCTTACAGGCAAGATTTGTTTCATGTAAGGCGCTACTGATACCAAGTACATGAAAACTTCTTCAACGGAAGTAAATTCCTCGAATTCAAATTTCATTTCGTAGTTCTAGACATGTCCAGATATAAAGGCTTTAGTGAAGGCATTTATCTATCCATACGATTCGAATTTGACGTCATAACTACCGTCCTTTCTTTTCTGGCGTTCGGTAACAAAACCCTTAGGGACCAGGTAATCGAGTGCCCCATCAACTGTACCCTGCCATCCACACACGTAGAAACATGTATTCTCTGGAGTTATTTTCTCACCTACTAATTCCTCTAATGGAGACTTGTCGGTTCCAGCTTTTGGTCTCAAGAATGATTCCACCCTACCTTTCTGTCCTCCCCATGTTCTATTGAACCATTCCTGAGGCCGGCTAATACTGGCTCTATATCGAAAGTTCCACTTATCTCTACCAATCTCCTCACTTTCTTCTTCGAGTTGGGTCAAGAGTTCTCTATAACTTAGTTCGTCGACATAGCTGGCGCCATGTAGCACCACAACCTCCCTATTACTCTGGATAGACTTTAGATGGAGCGAATAGGCTATAAACGGGGCCAATCCTGTTCCCCCACCAATCAGTACCATCCTCCTTTCATCAGGCGTCCCATCTGGTTTCGACTGATTGATTGTGAATATACCAGTAGGCTTCACCCAACTAACTTCATCCCCTTCCTTTATATTGAAGAGTTCGGTCGTAAGCCTTCCCGGTACTGGTTTTCTTACCCAGCGTATGAGCAGCTCAAAATATTTTTTCCGTTCAGGAGGTGAAGCTATCGAATACGCCCTGCGGATGACTTTTCCTTCTCGAGGTATGTGTTGTCCAACAGTGAGGAACTGACCTGCCTTGAAGTCAGGTACTTGACCATCATTTGGAGTAATTCGTAAAATTAATAGATCTTCTTTCAAGACCCTAAGATACGAAAGTCTTCCTTTGTTATCAACTACCATATATTCCTGGAGTTGGAGTATTGTAAATAAACATTGTCCTAAGATATACACGGGTACAGCCTACTTCAAGGATAGTTCGCACCTTAGCTCCAAATTTATGCATTCATTCTACATTAATATAGCTAGTATTTGTGATCAAGCACTTGTTATTGATTTCAAGTTATGTCAAATCTATAATTCCTGAGGTGCATGCCATTGATTAAGTTTGACAGAGTCGGTGTGTCAGAGATTTCTGCGGATGTCGAAGAGCTGGCAAATTTTATCAATGACGAAAGCTCTGAACAGAAGAAACTCATCATCCAATTTAGATCTGCAATGAACAGATTTGCCTCAGAAAGATCGTTGGATTCTTGCCTTGAAGCCTTAAATGTCTGTATGCAACTTACAAACACTCGGCAACGCCTCCTAGAATCTTACCAGCGATATTCAAGACTTTTGGAAGACGAGATAACAAGAATTAATAGGGAACATAAGCAAAAGACGTAGTAGAGGATTACATTAAACCCCCATTTAAGATCATGGTTGGGTATATTTCAAACTACCGCAGACTTGTCTTCGAGGAATTTTTTCAGCTCCCCTGTGTTAATTCTTTCCTGCTCCATGGAGTCTCTATATCTGACAGTTACAGTATCGTCCACCAGCGTTTGCTGGTCTATGGTAATCGCAAATGGAACTCCGATTTCTTCTAACCGTCTATAACGTCTGCCTATCGAACCTGACTCATCGTAGACCGAATCGAAGTCTCTTTTCAAAAGGGAATGGATCGCCCTAGACTTTTCGACCATGATGGTTTTTGACATAAGAGGAAGTACTCCAAATGTGATAGGAGCAAGGTAAGGGTTGAGCCTTAGAACGACTCGGTCATCATGTCTAAAATCTTCGTAATAGCAGTGTTCTAAGATAGTGTAAAGGCTTCTATCAATTCCCATCGACAATTCGAAAACGTGAGGTAAGACCTTAGTCTGGTTCGTAGGCTCAATAACTTCGAGGTTATGGTTACTAATCGACGAATGACCCTTGAGGTCATAGTCTGCCCGATAGTTACAAGCTACAAGTTCCAGCCAACCTATGCTGGTTTCTACTTCAAAATCAAATGCAACAAGAGAATAGAAGGCCTTCTCATCATCGGCTAATCTTCTAAATCTAGTTCGCTTCATGTCGATTCCTGTCTTGCCGTAGAACTCTGTTAGTAGTGCTAGATAATACGCAACCAGCTTATTAGGTAGAAGCCCCTGGTCCAAACAGTCGTAAGCGGTTATATCGCGATGATATTCATCATCATACAAATTAAGACGAGTATTTCTTACTTCATCAAATTTGGGCATCTCATTCAACCGTTCAGGGTTACAAAAAACTTCAATCTCTGCCTGATAAAATTCCCTAAGTCTCAACAAGCTCTGTCTAGGCGCAATTTCGTTTCTAAAGCTCTTGCCTATCTGAGCAATCCCTAATGGGAGCTTCCCTCTCATTGTCTTAAATACTCTAGAGAAATCAACGAAAATAGTCTGGCAGGTTTCAGGCCTCAAGTAAGCTTCATCGTGCGAAGAACCGATTCCAACTTTGAACATCATATTGAATCGAGTTACAGGCTTAAACTCTCCTTTGCAATTTTGGCATCGAATATGGTTCTCTGCTATCATTGAGTTCATTGCTATTTCAGAGGTACCTTCTGGAATAGCTTTCCCTATTTTTTCAGAGATATATCTATCTGCCCGAAATATTGAGTTACAGTTTTTGCATTCTACTAGTGGATCACTGAAGTTAAGTAAATGCCCAGACGCTTCGAAAACGCTCTTGCTCATTATCTGAGACCCATCGATCTCTATCATACTATCTCGCCGTATCAACTCCCTTCGCCACAGCGCTATGAATTTGTACTTCATATTCGCTCCCATAGGACCGTATTCCCAGAAACCTGCAGGGGCGTCTGAGTAGATTTCGCAGCTAGGAAAGTAAAATCCGCGTTCAAGTGCAAGCTTCATAATTTGGTCGTAACTGGTCATAATATTGCTGGAGACAAACTACTTTAGGTATTAAATTTGTTGGTAGGTGGTATTCGTGAACGAACATATCGGCCAGCTTTTTTTGAAATGCATTGATTCGCCGAAATGGATTATTCCATAGTTACCTATTAGCAAAAAACAAGTTCAAACCGGAATGCGCCAATAGTTGACTAATGTTACGATCGCTGTTATTTTATAAGCGTATACATAATAATAGATTAGCGACCATGACTATTCGACTCGGAACTGCCGACTTGGCAAAATATCCCTTCTTGAATGAAGCAGCCGAGTATATGCACCAAACTTACTTTAATCTTGATGATCTTAATCTACCAGAGCTTGGACACATAGTAGAAAGAGCATCGAACAGGATAAGAAGTGAAATAGAACACGGCAAACCAGATTTCACTCTAGAAAGACACGAAATCGAGATATTGACATTCCTCGTCGGAATTTTGATCATTAAAGCAATAAATTCGGACAATCTGACTAAAAAGCATTGTCTATGTGAAGCGCTAAGAGCCGAAAAATTCCTTGTGCATGATTTGAAGACGCACGGTGAACCTTCGACTAGAAAACTTTTGCTTTTCAAAGTCTTTAAGGAGCTATTAAAAATGGATGTGCTCCCCAGTATGAAATACCAGCTAATGTTTGAGGTAAAAGTAACAGATTATCTTAAAAGGTCTCACTTATTTCATGAGCAAGAATGGAAGCTAATCAATAGACTCGTGCACGATGGGCGAGTATTCCTCGACCCTGATGAGACTGTGCGGTTAATTCGAGCTGAGGTAACAAATCTCTTGCTAGAGAGAATAAAACAAATGAACCCATCGCATATTCCAGCAACGATAAGAGGACAAGCAAATATTCTAAAAGCGAGCATTCCCATGGCTAGCCGTAAACTTGCCAATGCCCCATCGGCTTATCCTCCCTGCGTAAATCACGCCTTAGACCTAATGGCGGTTGGAGAAAATCTACCTCATTCTGCGAGGGTGATGCTCGCCACTTATATGCTAGCTATAGGAAAAAATATCGAAGAGATAGTATCACTTTTCAAGAATGCCCCAGATTATGACGAAAGGGTGTCCAGGTATCAGGTTGAGCACTTGGCAGGAGAGAGAGGAAGTCGTGTACGCTATTTGGTTCCTTCTTGTACTAAACTACGAAATGACGGCCTCTGCTTTGCTACGAGCCAGTGTGATGGATTGATAAATCCAGTACAATTCGGAAGAGCAGTCAAATATTATCGGGAAACAAACTTGAGATAAAGACGAACAGTCTGAATCGATATGATTCCTACCAAAACGGGCAAAGACTTACAGATGATGAAGGCAGCGTTCAGAGAATTTTATTTCAATCATGGGAACAGAATAGAGGAGCCGGTAAGAATACAGAATCGCGAGTTCGGACTGATGGGATTCGATGGTGTGATGAAGAGGCATCTTAAATTTTCCAGTTTGGGCAGACTGGTTGCATCGTTAGTATTGGAAACTCCTTCCGACGTATTCGCGTCAAACGCACAATATGACTTCCCAGTACTCCCGATAAGCGAAAAAGGATGGAGAGGGGCAGATCTCATCTTTGATATCGACCTTAAGGACCTCGACTTGAAATGTAGGCTATCTCATTCCTATATGACATGCTTTTCCTGTCGGAGCTGTTACTTCTCAGGCTCTGAAGACAGATGTCCAAAATGCGGTTCAAATAACTTTGCAGAAGTAATGCTCCCTTGCGATAGATGTATTAATGGACTAAAAAGTGAAGTTTCGAAATTGCATCGTTTCCTCGCCTCTGATATAGGGATAAGCCCAGAAAAGATCACCACATATTTTTCAGGTAACAACGGTTTTCATGTCCACGTTCTAGATGAATCATTCAATGATCTCAATAGTCAGGCAAGAGCTGATTTAGCCGCATACATAATGGGAATAGGGATCTTGGCCGATGTCATCGGGGTCAGGAGAGATACACATAATGATTTTCGCGTTAGATTTCCACTAGGAGGACTGGATTATGGCTGGCGAAAGAGAATCTCTGATAAATTAGGGATATCTATAACGTCGGAAAGAAAGCTGACCAAATTGGTGAAGGAACTGGGTGACATTGAACAATTCAGGAAGCGAGTAGCCGATATTGCAAAGGAAATGGGCGTTCGAATTGATTCACAAGTAACCACCGACGTTCATCGGGTGTTCAGAATGCCAGGAACATTGAATAGCAAGAGCGGACTCACAAAGACTTTATGTTTAGATTTGGATTCATTCGATCCTTTCGAGGAGTCATGTCAGCTTTCGAGTCGCGAAGTAGCCGTTGAGATTATGCCCCCGAGGCTAAAACTGCGGCTTAAAGGTGAGAGATTCAGTCTTAGTGAGGAGATTGTTCGCGTACCCATCTTTATAGGGGTTTACCTCATATCTAAGGGTCTAGCACACGCCGTGTAACTCGATGGATAAACAGATCGATTTTTAGGACCATTTCCTACTATAGGATAAAAATGAGGGAAGACGCGATAGGGATTGATGGCGTGTTGAGTGACGATCATGATTTGATTCCTAGCGTTAAGTGGCTTGTGGCATTCAGAAATCGAAATCCTGACGGACACATTGGAAAAATTTCAATAAGGGAATTTCTATGTGGTGGTTTCTACGAGGCCTTCGATAGAGTTCAAAGCTATGCGGAGAAGACAAATGTTGAGGTACTGTGGTTCAAGGAGAAAAGGGCATGTGATGGACCACTTACTAACTCCATCCAGCTGCAACTTGGATGTTTTTGCACTTACTGCAATATTGAACACAATACTGAAGACTCTATTCCATGCGAAGAGCTATATTGTAAATCCAACTTGTGTTCAAGGAAGTGTTACGAAGACCATGTGGAATTGAAACACAGGAATTCAGGTACACTCAGGTGAAACAATTTCAAGTCTGGTTAGGGGTTTGAACAGTCTAAGGGTTATTATTCTAATTCGTTCTGGGTCCTGCCTGAATCGATCTAGGCAAATTGAAGAATAGTTACATGGGGCCTCATTTAGAATCTCCTCCACTTCAAAACCCAACTTGATGAAAGTATCCAGAAGCCATTTAGCCCAAGTATGATATGCAGTCTCCGAAACTGCTTGAAGCAATTCATCAATAATTTCGGTAACTATTTCAAGTGTCCCCAATTTCTTTAATTTAAGAAAAATGTTCGTATACACCGCGACCCAATCATCGTAATAAAGACGATCAATATATTCAGGATCCGGAAGTATCATAATCACTTTATCTATACCCTCATTTTCGAAGTCCCTAATTCTATTCTCGAAACTATCGTTTATGAGGACAACGTTGTCAGTATTGATGCGTGCGGCAGCCTCAATGTAAAGAGTCCTATTATTCTCTATACCTATGAAGTGAATATTGCTGTTTCGCTCATCTTTTGACATTGCACACAAATGCCTTCCATCCCCCATTCCCAGCTCTACGATCAATGCGTTACTTGTCGTGGTTCCTGTTAATAATTGAGAATATGTCACTGAGGGGGTTGAAGGAGTCCAGAATCGAAAAGTTGTTCCACCAGTTGAAGTACTTCCTTCTCAACTTGCTGCCTGGTCATGCCTAGTTTCTTTGAAAAATCATCAGTCAGCTCGGTCACCGTCCTATTACCCTCACAAGAATTCCAGAAATCAACAATAGACTGATTAACCATGAACGCCTGACTACTGTCGTTTAACAAGACCAGAGAACCATCTTCTTGAGGTGTCAGTTTACCTGCCCTCGCTGGTTTATATTTTTCATAATCTATTTGAAATCGTAATTTGGGTTTCCCGATTCCTAATTTTTCTCTAACTGCCGGGTTAATCTTGTCACTAGTCCATGGAGGCTCCCAAACTATTTTGACATCTATATTTCCTATTCCTGTAATTTTGCCTACTGAACGCTTGACGTCACTAACAAGGGTATCATGAAGGGGACAGCCCCTCGTAGTCATAGTCATTTCTATGCCGACATCATTTGTCGGATGGATTCTTACATTATATATAAGACCAAGGTCCACCACGTTAACCGGGATCTCAGGGTCCATACACTTTCGCAACGCATCGAAAACCTGTTCGTCGGTAACCTTCTGCGATGACATCTAGCATTCCTTACCAGATACTCGATAAATACTTTATTCCGTTAATGTTTTTTTAGCATCTTCGCCTCAATATCGTTTACTTCGCTGGATAATCGCACCTATGCTTCTCTGATAAGGTGGTTCCAGTAGGCCGGCTTCAGTTATTATACCTGTAATAAGATTTGGAGGAGTGATGTCGAATGCAGGATTAATGGTATGAATTCCTTTGGGAGCAATCAGGATGTTCTTGATTTTTGTAATTTCATCAGCAGATCTGTCCTCGATTTTTATTTCAGAAATGGAGCTTTTTAGATCGAATGTAGAAATGGGAGCGGCAACATAGAAAGGTATCTTGTGAATATGGGCCATTGTGGCGATCTGGTAGGTTCCTATCTTATTGTATACGTGTCCTGTGCGTAGAATTCTGTCAGCCCCTACGATAACCTTGTCAACCATCCTGTTTGCCATCACATATCCAACGGCAGTATCAGAAATCAAACGTACATCAAAATGATCATACATCAATTCAAACGCAGTTAACCTCGAGCCTTGCATTACAGGTCTAGTTTCCGTAGCGATGACCTTCAAATTTTTTCCATCTTCTCGTGCAGCTCTAAGCACACCCAACGCGGTTCCGTACGTGGCAGTGGCAAGGGATCCGGCGTTACAATGCGTCATGACCACGTCTCCATCATAAAACAAATCTGAACCTGCCCTCCCCATTTTCCTATTTGTTAAAATGTCGTCGTCGAGCATTATCAGCGCTTCCAGCTTAACTAATCGCTTTATCTCTTTGACATTCTTACCTTTTGAAGAGATCTGGAGAATTCTCCTCACGGCCCAATTGATGTTAACAGCTGTTGGTCGTGTGGATATTAATAGGCTACCAGCTCTTTCCAGCTCTGATCTTAAACCCCTCTCGGTTTTCGCCTTACTATTCAAGGTCACTAATAACAAGGCCAAAGCAGCGCATATCCCTATAGCAGGAGCTCCTCTCACTACGAGCGACTTAATTGCTTTAGCGATTTCGCGATGATCTGTGCATGTTAGATAAACTAATTTGTTAGGAAGTTTAGTTTGATCAATAATCTGAACTGCGTTTCGCCGCCACTGGACTGTTAGTAATTCCTTGCGATGTAAATGGTTCATCGAACATCCCTATGATGTTGGTTTTTGGATCTTCAGGGGTGACGCAATATTCTTGCCAACACCTATCGAGACGAGGTTCGCTCCAATGGGTTTTGAGGTGTCAACAATCCCTCTTCCGTCATATACGATCGCATTTCCAACATCTTCGACATTTAGATTTGAGTATTCGGAATGATCTGCAACTATGATAATCAGATCGGCACCTCTCAATGACGATGCTAAGTTATTGCTAAAGCTCACACCAGGGTATTTCAAAAGGGTATGATCATTAATTACCAAAGGGTCGTGCACCTGAATATTCTTTACTCCTTTCCTAAAAAGTTCTTCAATTACCTTGTATGTAGGAGACAGCCTAGTATCGGAAACGCCCCCTCTAAAGGCTAGTCCAAGAAGTGTGACTTTATAATCTTTGAGATTCTTTCTCTTGGTTTGGATCCTTTGGCAAGCATTCAAAGCTTCGTTTACTGCATATGTAGGCATTCGGTCATTGACGAGGCGACCGTGTTTGGTAATTGGCGATTCAATATTCTTTTTATTAGCAATATCAAGGACAAACTGAGGATATACCGGTATACATGCCCCTCCTACGCCTATGCCAGGTCTGTGGATATGGCAATATGATTGGGAATTAGCTGCATTTCTGGCCTCCCAAAAATCTACGCCGATCCTCTCTGAAATCATAGCCAATTCGTTGGCAAGAGCGATATTCACGTCTCTGTAGACACCCTCAATTAGCTTCTCGAATTCTGCTGTTCTTGGCGACGAAAGTTTGATTACGCCCTGTTTGAAGATTATTTGATATATTACTGAAGCAACTTTCAAGCTCTGGGGTCCAGCTCCTGCCACAATTGCTGGGTATCCATGCTCGATATCGTGTATAGCCCTACCCTCGTATATCCTCTCTGGATTGTATACCATAAAAAAGTCTCTTTCGCACTCGAATCGAGATTTATCTTCGAGGATCGGTAAGATAAAGTCCTCAGTTGTTCCAGGAGGAACGCTAGGTGTTAATGCAACCACATCGCCACGCTTAAGGCCCATGGCTATAGAAAACGCGACATCCTCGACAGCGTGTAGATTTGCAGTTGCATTTTCTGCCATCACAGGAACACAAATCATCTTGAAAAATGAATCCGTTGATGCAGCCACAGGGTCATCATACACCAAAAATCGATTCTCGTTGAGTCCTGTCGAAAATGCCTCATTAACGTGAGGCTCCGGAATCTGGGTTTTTCCTTCTCGGGCGTATTCTCTGACCTTCTCAGATTTATCAATCCCAATAACATAGGCGCCGGCTCTTATCCAAGTAGCAGCCAGCGGCGCACCCACATGCCCAAGTCCATATATTGCGATTTTCAATTTGCCATTTCTTATTTTTGTAACTAGATCCTCTGGATATTTGATTGCGTGAACTGACTGAGCATTTTCAAGAGTATTGATTTCTGATCTTGAATGATCCATCTTGTGACTCCCCATATGGGAAAGATGTAATTAATATCTATCATTCTCAAATTTTTGTGACTAGTCTTCCCCAAGAATGTAAAAATGATTTATGGGTTCAACGTAGAAATTTGGATACATAAGACTCCCCTAGGGGATGCAAATAGCAAATGAGCAACAGTAGCTACGATTTAACAAGGCGTAACAGCTCAGCAATCCCTCCGCGAATCATCAAGCTGAATTAATCGGAGTTTCAGGGGCGCATTGCTCTTGGAAAGATAAACTGCCTTTTCTAACAGGATACGATGAATACTCAATCTGAAACACAGCTAACCTGACAGAATTGTTCAAAATAGCATAAGGTCGAACGAATATCAACGATTATGCAATCATAATCACATAACCAGATGTTGGTGAAAGAAGGATTTGCTCGGTATCAACTAGTAGCGCTATCTTTCCTGTCCACTAAAACTCATTGCTACAAATTGTGGAGGAGCCGATCAAAGCAGTTTGGTGTCTCGGATTGGAATAAGATGTCGATGAAAAAAATTAGGTTATTCAATGTGTTTTGAGTATATGCATAATACTAGGTAGCAACCTCAGGCGGCCTTCACTGAATTGTAGTGTAACCTTAGATGGGTAACCATCGAAAGAGAGAACATTAAGCATTACCTAACAAAACATCTTGATAAATCTAATGGTGCATCGGGGGGAGACTTGCCAAAACTTTGGTCGGGGGTGGAATATAGTGGTCATCTTAATCCGTATGAGATAATTCTCCTAGTCTTCGGTCGAAGGTTTAGAATTGAAAGGTGTTTAGCAACATCTTGCAAGATTGTGAATACGCATCCCAACAAGATCCTCTTGGAGAAAAGCGTTTGTGTGCGATATTGCAATCCGGATCCGAATAGGCAAGCACACCTCAGCAGAATCTTTTTCTCACTTCTGTTCTTTTAGGTCTTAATACTGTTTTACTTCAGAACTATCTATCTGGTTCGTTTGAAAAAATTCCTTAATTGATTTTAACACAGAGGCATGCACGCATGAATGAATTGTGTCCATTATGTCTAACGTTTAATCCATCTCAAACGTAGTATCCACCTACTTTTGTTTGTTCATAAATGCTTTGATATGGTAGCAGATTCGATCCATTGTTTGGACAAGTTCTTCATACAGACTTAATTCCTGTTGATGCTTCCATTTTCCGTAAACACGAACGTGATCTTCTAGCGGGTCGATATAAATTTCGCCTTCTTCAAGCAATACATTTCTAAGATAACTATCTAATTGTTGGTCCTTACTCACTATCTCAGCAATCTTTCCCCCTTCCCAATTTATTTTTACTACATGCTTCTTAGAAAAATGACCAACTGTGCTCGCCTTGCATTTTGCGATCAACTCAGAAGGGTTGCTAACACTACCCATAACTATGAAGTGCATCTGAAAGTAGTCAAGGGCACCATATGACGGTAGGTCGTTGTCCTTATCACGTGTAGAGATCTCGCCTGATTCGCGCAGTAACGACATTTTAGACTCGTTTTCTTTTCCACTTTATAAAAACTATTACCTAAGTAGCAAGAATACTTGTAACATCGATTTCAGTATTTCAATCCTATACAGTCACACTTAAACTGGTTCCACATTCAAAATTTGAGGTCACGTCTCTCGCATTATGTTAAACAAGACCAAAACATACCTTCTTACAGATTTAGACAATTCTGAAGCGTCTTGAAATTTTTCGATGTCATTCCCTAAGGCCATCGTTAACCTTCGGGGGATTTTGAGCTCATCGTCAAGATAGATGAGAAATGCGAAATAGAGAGCCTTAAGGAGGGCCTCTTGATTCTCTGTCATTACGTTCGGATCTTCCATCAGCTTTGAGAGGATGAACGAGAACTGGGTAGTTAGGATGACCCTTTCATGGTCGATCACACTTGAATCATCAAATTTGATGATACCCATTCTTAAGAGATCTTCAATACTCGCAGCGAGATTCTCCACCGTTTCCTCATGATCAGGTTCGGACATTGAATAAGATTAAAAAATTAAGTCATACAACCGTATTAACAATTCGCATGTACTCCTCGATTAAGATAGGATCTACGATTCCTTGAACAACTGATCTCTGTCCAGTCGAGAGAGTGATATCCAAAGCAACTGCACTATAAGGAACATCAAAGCGATCTATGATGTCCATCTCACGGATATCAATTATCAGAGAAATCATTAACTGGTGAATCTTAAAGCCAAGTATCCTACTTATCTTTCTGCTCCCAGAGCCACCGGCGCGTCCACCCGCAGACCCAAAAGACTCTTCTACCAGTAGTACAAAAACTATGCTATGTTCAGATTTGCTTAAGTCTACCTCAGTTGAAGCTACTACAAGTTTACGAGTTGGAAGTGACAGTACTTCCTCTAGCGAGCTAAAATTCGTCATGGTCGTCAGGAATTGTATCTTGAATGTATTTCAAGTACGCGATGTATAGTTCATGGTTTTAGATAAACTAATCGACGCATTTTTGCGAGCCAATCGCTGGTAGTCCAACCAAAGAATCACATGTTACAGGGCATTGTCACCTGACTCTTTCGAGCCGATATCGTACGCCTCTGAAACATCGTAGACAAATATCTTTCCATCTGATAAAGAGCCGGTACCTATTTTTGCCAATATATCATCTATTAGCGGCTTCATCTTCTCGTTACTGACGAGAACCTCGACTTTCATTCGTGAACCAAATTCAGGGACGTACCGCATTACACCTCTTCCCACAGCTACAGGCTCTTGTCTTGTGCGGCCGCGGCCTTTAATATCATAGAAGGTTAGTCCACCTACATCATGCTCGTGCATCAAATCGTTCAAATCACGCAGGCGTTCAAGCGGAATTATTAGATCAATTCGTTTCAACTTCCTCTTGGAGTATGCCCAATTCTTATATAATATTTTTTGAGCCAACCATGGTGCTGCTACTAGGCATACTAGGTCAAACTTCTGTCTCCTTCTTCAAGAGTTGCAATATTAATCGCTTGCTCAATACTCGAAAGAAATATGATCCCATCCCCTTGTTCTCCACTCTCTCCGCTTCGGGCATGTTTTACAATAGTCCTAATTACTAATTCTACTCGATCGTCGGGAACTGCGATTTCAAACTTCATCCGAGGGACAAGATCGTATGACACGGGTTGTCCACGCCACTGCAGGTGAAGTTCCCTTTGTCTGCTCCATCCTGAGACCGAAGACACGGTCATACCCCCAATCCCAATACCTCGCAATTGCTCTTTAACCACTGGCATCTTCTCGGCTCTGATGATAGCTTGGAGCATTTTCACAGAAAATATTCGTCAATATGTAATTCTGGGTGGTATATTTACCGTCTCGTAATAACCAAGGCCTCATTACTCTACATATGCTCGCTCGGCGTGTTGAGCAATATCTAAGCCTATATCTTCTTCAACCTCTGTAACACGAAGACCAATTGTCTTGTCAATCACCTTCATGATAACTATGGTTCCCACAAACGCCAGGCCTGCGGCTACAGCCACTCCTAGAGCTTGGATTGCCAACTGAGATGCATTTCCATAAAGCAAACCTTCAGGACCATCCGGATTTACAAGAGTTGTTGCAACAACCCCAATAGCGAGCGCTCCAATTATGCCAGTTAGGCCGTGTACTGAACTGACATCGAGTGCATCATCGATTTTCAACCTTTCCTTAATCAAGAGGATTCCAAAATACGAAGCAAGCCCCAACACAATTCCTAAAAAGAATGAGCTTTGTGCTGTTATGAAACCAGCAGCGGGAGTAACACCGGCAAGACCGCAGATAGCACCGTTGATCGCTGCGGTCGTAGATGGTTTCTTTGATCTTTTCCATGACAGTAAAATCCAGACTACTGCTGATGTCACCGCTCCAATCTGGGTTACTAGGAATGCATTCGCTGCCAAGGCGCCTGATGCAAGTGCACTCCCGGCATTAAAGCCGAACCAACCTAACCAAAGTAAGGATGCACCCAGAACTGCAAGAGGGATATTATGCGGAACCATTATATCTGGACCAAAATTCTTTCGACGCCCTAAGACAAGTGCTGCTGCAATTGAGGCCAAACCTGCAGACGTATGAATTACAATACCTCCTGCAAAGTCATATACTCCAAGATTAGCTAGCCAACCTCCTCCCCACACCCAGTGTGCGAGCGGGAAATATACCACGAAGCTCCATGCCACAATAAAAATCACAAATCCGCTGAACTTTACCCGTTCAGCGAATGCACCAGTGATCAGTAGAGGAGTTATAACCGCAAACATCATTTGGAATGTAGCAAATGTTACACCAGGAATAGATGGAGCATAATCCAGAGCGCTGTCAAAAGGTACCTCATTGAAGAAGGCCCATTGAAGGCCGCCAATAATTCCACCTATTGAAGGAGAGAATACCAGCGTAAATCCTATCAAGAACCACAATACAGAAAGAATTGCCAGACCCGAAAAAGTTTGCATCATCACAGATAAGGAATTTTTGCCTCTGATGAGTCCTGCTTCAAAGAAGCCCAGCGCTGGTGTCATAAGCAGAACCAAGCCAGTAGCAACCATCATCCAAGCAGTATCGCCAGTATCTATCGGCACTTCCATTAAACATTCGCCCCAAGTATAAAAAATTTTTACAACTAAATAGTCCAAATATATCTATTTAAGTAATCACAATTGGTATCGCCAAACAGGATGAAAGATTGACGTTATGAATTCTATCACCACTTTCAAATGAGACTTGATTTCACTAATCAACACACAATAATTAGGGGGGATTTGTTTCAAATAAATGCTCGAAGATAAGAAACTGTAAAGTTCAAGGATCTTTACTGCAATCTGGTAATCTGGTAATCTGACCACTAACAATACTACTTTAAGGCAAACGCACCATTTGGACACAAGTAATAGCCGCTTTGATTTTTGCTCGTTGAAATCGTGAACATGTATACATTGATAATATCAGTTTGCCTCTACATGAAGGCGTCCCTGATATTGGTTAAGGATTGAATAGGAATACTTATTTAAATTATATCATAAATGGGATTTTCAGAAGATCGACTTAGAACCTATCCGAAAAGTAGTTGAGTTTTATTGAGTTATAAGCAAACTGTGTTTAATCGATAAAGCTAAGCTGTACTGCTTTCTCTTCTGAGTTTGTATTGATCTCGCAGATTACTGGAGTTGATTCCTCGTACTGCATACCTGACGTTGTATGGGATAGGATCATTACATTGCTACCATCATCAATACGTAGGAAGAAAAAGACTGGTCGTCCAAGAATGGATGACAGGAAGGCTATGAGTGCTATTTTCTACGTCCTACGTACAGGCTGTCAGTGGAATGCTCTACCTAGAAGTCTTGGTGCTTCAAGTACAGTACATGACAGATTCCAGGAGTGGAGAAAAGAAGGTGTATTCAAACGTATGTGGATCGATGGATTGTCGGTGTATGATAAAAATAATAGAATAGACTGGAAATGGCAGGCTATGGATGGTGTTATTACAAAGGCACCTCTTGGGGGAAAAAAGCACAGGACCAAATCCCACAGACAGAAGTAAATCAGGTACCAAACGTAGTATATTGGTAGATGGTAAAGGAGTTCCTATTGGTGTATCTGTAGATGGTGCTAACAGACATAACATGAAAATGAGTAAAGCAACACTTCAGAGTATAGTAATCTTCAGACCGGAACCAACAATCAGATCAAAGCAGCACTTGTGTCTTGACAAGGGTTATGACTTTCCTGAAGTATACGAATTACTAGAAGACTACGGTTACACAATCCATATCAGGTTAAGAGGAGAAGAAAGAAGCAGCAAAAGAAAAAGAATACCTAAATATAGAGCTAGACGATGGGTTGTTGAAAGAACGCATTCTTGGATGAACAGATTTAGACGGTTGTTAATTAGATGGGAGAAAAAGGTAGAAAACTATATTGCAATGTTACATTTCGCTTGTGCTTGGATTACTTACAAAAGAGGAGGAATTTTCAGATAGGCTCTAAGATGATTTAATTAAGCGAGTTCGATTTTTATTTTTAAACAATAAGAATCAAACTTAAATAAAATCGTATACTCAATAGTGATCATTTACTATTGCAATTAAAATGCTAGAAAAAATTGGGCCACGTACTTGATGCGCTCAAGACGATCGCACAATAATTTCGTATAAGTCACAATAACTTATTTTCCTCCTCCATTGCCAATGGACAGTTTCCGAAACCGGAAACTCCCCCATTATACGGCATTGTTTTCCGAAACCGAAATCAGAATTATTGCCTTCCCGCTTTTCCCCTTGTTTTCATAACCCAAAAATATGATCACGCAGAAGGATTGATTTATTTTACCTGCTTGACCTCCTAATTGAACTGTGCACTGAGACCGCCACTGTTGGAACGCATATTTCTGAAACAGAAATCTGTATACAGGCACATTATTTGAAATTCTTTTGCGCCTTTTTCCAACGTATTTCTATCAATGTAAGATTCTCTTGTTTGAATCTAGCGTATAGGTTATCAATTTATTTTTAAACTTTAGAACTAAAGATAATCGGTGAAGTATGTTTATTTCTAAACCCTTAGAACCAAAAATACTTCTTAATCTTAATAATCATCATTTACTTATCGTCTCAATACTATCGAGATGTATTTTCATTTAAGTCACAAATTAAATGCTAGAACTATCAGAACTCGTTCAGCCCTCGATGGATTTCAATCTGGGCGGCGGGTTTACATTGAAAGTTTGCCTGGACGCTAATCATTTCTTATTGAGTTGTTAGATGCGCTTCCTGTGAGCGCTGTATAAGTTTGTATAAGGAATAAAACTTCGCTCTCCTTTCTCGAGTTTCCGAAACCGAAATCTCCCTCCTGTGGGACCTTATTTTCCGAAACCGAAATCTCCCTCCTGTGGGACCTTATTTTCCGAAACCGAAATATTGTCTCCTATAGGCCTTATTTTCCGAAACCGAAACCGCGATCCCCCCCCTGCCCTGTTGTTTTTATGACTCAAAACTAAACATGCAGAACGACTTGCCTCATGTACTAGACTACTGGACTACTAGACCCGTACCCTATATTGACGAGTTCACCAGCAAGCTCTGAGGAGAGCACTTCAGCCAGTTCAAATTCAGCTGAAGAGAAATTTTTGTCACCATACATCTCCAGTACTCCTCTTACCCGATTCTCCTGAATCAATGGGTAACCGGCATAGGATTTCACTCCCTTGCCGGTTATCCAATTCACAATCGTTATCTTGAAATCCCTGGCTATATTGTTGGAGAGTACAGGCTTCATTGTTTCCAAAAGCAGATTAATATTAATTTTATCTATTGATACGTACTCGTACTCATATTGGTCCCCAGCAATGTCAGAAAAGAAAGCCGGCATCAGTTCATCTGCGTCTCTGTCTATGAGCCACAGACAAACGTATCTAGCACCAAAACATCCCATGAAGTCATTTACGAATTGTTGTAATTTGTCTTTAATCTTTTTGCTTTCATAAATCTCCTCAAGTCCTAACTTAATGGATGACATCCACTTCTTACGTGCTTCTAGGGTACGATCGAATGAGATTATATAAGGAACTTGCTTTACTATCGTCGACTTGTTGACCAGATGATCAGATATTAAATCTCCAAATGCTCTGTATAAAACATTGAGCTCTAAATAGAATTGTCTTTCTGTATCAAACACTAAATGGCAAATGTAATCAAATATTCCTCCTCCTCCACTGAGCCTTGCAGCAGTAAGACAAAATGATGAACCAGAAAGATAGGCATTTAATTTGTCGATTTTGGTAGGCTCCGCAGAGGTTACAAATTTGAGTAGCAGCATGATGCTTGTTTTTTCTGCAACTATGTCAGAATTGAGAATCGTAGTATAACCTTGAATGATCTTTCTATTCTCGAGTCTATCTATTCTTTGTAGTGCCGCTCGATCTGTCATAGATTTATTCATCACTGTCGTCAAGTCCTTTGAAATCTGGGATCCAGAAGTGCGACCATTTCTGCCCAGAAGAGTGAGGATCTCCTTATCGATTTCATCTAACTTAATCATTAAATTCTATTTAGTATATGTGAAACCTCGTTTTTAAAATAAACTTGCAGATATCCCAGCTCGCGGTGTGCTTTATGGTAGGGCTAGACCAAATGCTTGAGAGTGTCCTTTTGGCTACAAAAGAATGCAATTCAGAATCATGCATCTTCCTTTTTGCTTCCGCATACAATTTTGCATCTTCACCTACAGGATATCTAAAGAAATTAACTCCTTCACTAGCGGAAACTGCTGACGCCTCCTATTAACAAACCCTAGAAATTACGGCCGAAACAACCCTGGTGTATTTATGTGACCATACGAACTCATCTTTTATGATCGTATTGAAATCGACAGTAATGAATTGAATCCTTTTTGGACTTCTGGTTTCACGGCAGTCTTCTTGTACTCGCACAATAGTTGTCTAACTCTAGATTCACTGACATTCTGTAACCTTGCTATGTCAGCAGCACTAAGAAGATCTCTTGACTTCTCTTTGATTATCCATCTGATCTTTCTGTCTATGAGTTTAGCCACAGAACTACTGCTACGCTTTATTAATTTTGGGAAAGGAGAATTCGGATAGGTTATTAGATCCTATTAGATTAAAGCCTCCTTCCCCCTAGCCAATTCTGATTTCCAATTGCTTGACTAAAAGATACTATCGATATTAGGCTCTTTTTTTTGTAAGCAATTTTATTATTCAAAAATTGGCTTTGTGATTCATGAGTGAATTTATGGGAGATAAAGGCAAATTCTTGAAAAAAACATTTTATAGTGACAAGCAGCAATATTACGCAGAATGGTCAAGACGGAATCCTCAGATGTCCTTAAAACAGGCCAACCTGCTCCACGATTTAGCTTGAGCGGAATTGACGGAAATAAATACTCGTTAGAAAATTTTACACAGAGCAAGACATTGCTAGTCGTCTTCATGTGTAACCATTGCCCCTACGTAAAGGCTAGGATAGGCGACCTTGTAGAGCTTCAATCTAAATTTCCAACAGTCGATCTGACTATAATTGGCATCAATAGTAACGATCCCAATTACGGGAACGAGGGATTTGATAACATGATTAGGTTTGGAAGAGAGTACAAACTTAATTTCCCATACGTAATTGATGAAACTCAACGCATAGCAAAATTGTATGGTGCCGTTTGTACTCCAGATCCCTTTCTTTTTGACGATAAGCGCAGACTCGTCTATCATGGACGTATAAATGATGCGATTGATCCTCAGATGAATCCTAAAATTCCCATATTGGAGGATAATGTGAAAAAGGTCCTGTCAGGAGACGTAATCGAAAAGGATTTCTTTCCTTCAATTGGCTGTTCCATTAAATGGATCAGCTGAGGGTGTTCGACCCTGATGAATTAGTATGTCCTGGTGAATTGGTGTATCTCTTCTTAAGAGAAGAGGGCGGAAAATAAATTTACGCCTACCCGTACTTATATGAGACTCCCTTAGTGCCCCGAGGATGTCTCCATAAGGTTTCATACGCACAGGTGCCACACTCTATGCATCCCTCATGTTGCAGAATTACATCCCCATTCTCGCAGCTATAACAACGCGTGGGACACAAAGAGACCATCTTTTGCATAAATTCACTTCGAGGCTTTGTCACCTGTATATGCGGGAATGTATCATCATTGTAATCCAGTTTCGCAATCCTTTCCTGTAGTGATGGAGTAGATGGAACATAGTTACTATCTATCGTCTTGCCCAATCTATCGGCTAGCTCAACTGGAACATTTACGTAAGTATCAACAGATTCAACCAAAGGTAATAGACGGTCAAATCCGAGCATATTTGCAAATCCTACTGCAATTCCTCTTAAAGTGCCGCTGGACATTAGCTTAAAAATCATCCCATATCTAGAACCTACTATGTCCTTTGGAATATTCTTGCTGCAATCAAGGAAAATCTTAAGGTAATCCTTGTCAATTTCTTTCATGTCTCTTGTATATGGGCTCTCTTCCACAGACTTTGTGTAGAAATTACCAAGATATTGCTCATCAAAGTTGTTCCTATCTAAGGACCGCGCTACAGCGTTTGCTGCCCTTACTGCGTCATCTATGCCCACATTAAGCCCTTCAATTCTTGGACCGACAAACACACCTCGACCTGCTGCATCGCCTACAAAAAGTATATTTTTATAATAAGGGGCTTTCATTCTACATCGCTTGCCATCAGGAATTAATTTAGTGCTATATTCTAATTCTACGTAATTATCGCCAAATTCATAGTTGTATTTTTCTACTAGCTCATTCTCTAGAAAGGCGATCCTACTCCCTATCTCATCTTTTGTCCCATACTTGCCGCTTTCGATTAGTCGCTTAATTCCATCTCTAGAATAGTATTCAGAGCGGAGATTGTTCCAGGTCTTTAGTAGCTTGACTGCCATAAAGTGTTGGCGAATCTCTTCGTCCTTTGAGATCAAGGCTTGACTAGATTTCTTTGCAGGCACTCTATCCTTGACAAATTCTGCTACTAACTTATTTCGTATTAGAGTATCCATTAGTCGTGAGGGTTCAACTGGATTATCCATCAAAGAGTCCATGTGATATACTGCTCCGAGAGAGATGGTATCTCTATTCGTATACAGAAAGCCTCCGCCTATATGATTCATAGTCACATCTCCCGCGAACAAATGCGCAGCCCCTTCTTCACTTGTAACATTAAATCTCTCTTCCAAAATTGTTTCAGGAAGTTTAATTACGACTTTTACTCCTTGGTAAAGCTGTTCAGAGGAGAACTTGTTTCGCGCTTTGGTAACTTCTGCTAGTTCAGAGTTTACGCCATCAGCTGCAATGACAGCTTTTACTCTAAATGGTTCTAGCTCATCTGTATCTATCACAATATCACTGCTACCCTGTTCCCATCTAACAGATCTCATATGGACTCCGGATATTATCCCTCCCCCCATCTTTTCTGACATATCACTTGCCTCTTTGGCAAGCCATGGAATGAGTTTACTCAGCAAGACAGAGTAGGCGTAATTGATTTGATATTCGTGGACAGGAGTTAAGTCAATTGAATATAATTTATCTTTAGATGTAGCGTGTAATATATACCGCGTTATGGGTCGCTCATAGGGGGCATCGTCAATAAATTCCCGTCCAAATACATCCTCAATATTATATACTCTACCGTTCTTAGGTTTTTTTGAATAGAGAATCCCTCCTGAAATGTTCTTAGTTCCTGCGGTGTTCCCAGCCTCAAGTAACACAGCTTGTTTTCCAAGGTTCGCAAGTTGGCGTAGTGCCGTAAGCCCACTTGTTCCTCCTCCAACTATTGCAACATCATATCTTTCCATATCTTAGGCCCTCTTCTCTATCATTAACATATGTTTTTTTATTTGTTCAGTGAGAATGGGTAAAACTTCCTCCAATCGTCCTTTTATAAAAATATCACATTCATCTCTAAATGCTGCATCAGAGTCAGGATTTATTACAACTACAAACCCTGATTCTTTCATACCTGCAAGATGTTGAACTGCTCCGCTGATACCTATAGCGATATATACTACAGGCGAAACCTTTCTACCACTGGTGCCAATCACCCTTTCGGGGATCATGTAGGACAGCAGATGCTGATCCTTAGTTTGGTAAGGCCTTTTTGAGATTGGAAGAGATATACCTATCTCAGCATTGAGTGCTTTGGCGAATTGTTCAATCAGTTTGAAATTATCCTCGGGAGAATCTCTAATTCCTCGACCGTAGCTAACTATGATTTTGCAGCTCTCAAAATCAATCGTAGACTTGATAATGTTTCTACTTAATACCTTAATTCTTAAATCTTCGCCGGAGATCTGGGGTTCAAAATCTATAATCGTTCCTGTTCGCTGATCTTCCTTGGTTATAGGTTCGAAGACACCTGGAATGATACTACATGATTGAGGATGATATTCTCTAGCAATAGCGGGATTCCTATTATCAAGGCATAGGATAGTAGTCCATAGAAACCCAGAGAAGTCTGGCCTGTACATTTCTAGAGTTTTCTCAAATTTAACAGGTTGACCTTTAGTCTTGTGTTCGTGCCTAATCTCAAGGTCAGAAATAACCAATTTATTAATATCGGATGCCAATCCTGACTCGAGTTGTGCCAACACCGTTGAAGACAAATGTCGCCCAGTGTTGTCCGCAGAAAAGAACATATACCTAGGTTTTTTGTAATTTTCGGAACGATTAGGAGATATCGATCTTGCAACATTCTTGTCTTCAGCTATTTGACATATTATTTTAGTATACAATAGATTCGTATAGTGTTTTAAGGAATGATTATCTGCGTACACTACTACGTCTGCACCAAACCTGATCAGTTCTTGACACAGATGTCTAACATTATCGCCAAGTACTACAGCAACCACTTTTTCGTTGCTTGAGTATCTCACGTTGAAATTATCCATGAGCCGTCTTGCTTCGCCAAGCATTTCCAAGCTTACAGGCACTGGAACGCCTTCTTCATGCTCTATCACAACATAGAGATGTTGGTAAGATTCGATCCGGGCTAAATTTCCTACGCTTGCTTCTGAATTTTGTGTCGCTCCGCTCATTTAATAGGCGCCTCCGTCATAAGCTGAAGGAGTTTTTTTGCGACCATATCGAGCTGAACAGTGTCATTTCCATCAACAAATTCGACTCTCCTCTTGGCCTTTGCTTTAGGAATCTTTTCCACTTTATACACAATGGTTGGCGAACCGGGTAGCCCCACATACCGAGGATCTGCGCCTAGACCTTCGGAATTGTATACTTGTAGATATTTTTCAAAGTTGTCGGCTTTATTTCGTGCTTCGTTGAGATTCCTTGCCACGGAGAGCCTTTCTGAAATTGTGTTAAATGATGGCTTATAGGAAGGATCGGCCGATATGAAAACGGGTAGAGGTGCTTGAATCTCTTCTATCACATCATAAAAGCCGTATAACGAGATAAATCTTTTAGCATATATACTCCTACCCTCTTGATCGATATGAAAGTCGATAACATTTCCTATGAAAGGGTAGCTCAGTTTCCATGCAGTTTGCGGACCTGTTTGGCCAGTCTCGCCGTCGGATGCTCTATGGCCGGATATAACAATATCGGCGCCCAAACCTTTGTTCATACGTGATACGCCTAGTCTAAGCACTTCTGCGGTTGCCAAGGTATCCGCACCGGCAAATATCCTATCACTATACAGATGCAATTCGTCTGCATTGGAAATAAGTTGAGCTTGTCTCAAAGCTTGATTAGCGATGGGCGGTCCCATCGTGCCAATGGCCACTTTAGCGTCATATTTTACCTTACAATAAAAGGCGGCCAGTGTGGCTGCTGCGCTATGCGGGCCGAGTATATTTTTGGTTTCTGCCCTGTTAAGAGTGCCGTCCGGATTGTAGCTTACATTTCCTTCGCTAAAGTCTGGCTCTAATTTCACTATTACTCCTACATTCAATGGTCGTACTGGCATGCAGTCATACCTACCCATAGATACCCTTTAAATGGCTTTTGGAAAGGATCACAACTATTTTCTAACAGTTAAAAGATCAACATCGGTTTTGATGCATTGGTCTCAATAGAAATCAAGAATCTTATGAATATACTTACATATCTACTGAGCTTGAGGTAGGCTTAAGGTTTCTTCAAGATAGTACGAACGCAATTGCTCATATAGACCTCTCAATTGCTTGTATAGCTCTGGCATTCTTGGCTCTAGTATTGTATAGGCTAAATAAAAGTCCTCAGCCTCCAAAAGATATCTTTTTATCTTCATATAGACTACTGGTTTCTTATTCGTTGAAGCTGTATACGCTATGAATTTCATATTGTTCACCCGATCGAAAAGCTTGATACACTTGAGGTCGTAATCTGCGTTTGCCAAAAGTGCACAGTAATCATGGAATCTTTCTTGTTCCATATCTTTCTTAGAGGTCTTTCTTTCGTAAGAATCCAGCGCAGGAGTTCTTAGAGAATGGAGCACATTAAGCACACGATTTCCAAATTGATATCGCAGATATGCATCAAATCCATAAGACCTAGTTTCATAGAGGTTGAGGATGCGATCGTTATCCTCTAAGACGTCATGTAGAACCGCACTTGCAATTTCCACTGTTGTAATGGCTTTATTATGCTGCCTGTAATGAACTGTCATATTCTTTGCCACTGGCCAGATATGTGTATCTAAGAATGAAGAGACCCCGTCTTCTCTTTTGACACCTTCATGAACCTCTTCAGCAACAGCCATCGCGCTTTCAAGAAAACCATCTACTCTAATATTTGCATCATTTTCCAAAAAGGAAAGAAAAGATTCTTTGCTAAGCGACTCGATGGATAATTCCATACCATGATATAGGCGAAGTTAAAGAAAAGGATTGCTCGATAGTCTATTGTCCAATGAAGTGAGGTTCAAACATAGTCTCTTATACTTTAAAACCATACTGATATTCTATTCTAAGCTATTCGTCTAATGTGATCTTTTTCTCCAAAATGATTATGATGAGATTTACTGTTTATCTTGAAACTTTTTTTACAATATATAAATGTCATCGAATATGGGGAACCTCTCTTCACGAACTTATGACACAGCCATTTATCGATCATGATTGCGTTAATTGAAGTTACTTGCGTTATCTGCAGTAACTGCAGTTACTGCGCAGGACTGCATGTTAGGCTCATTTACGAAATGCAGAAGCATTATTCGTTTGGTTCAGCCATTGTCCAATCAACACGACATTTTCGGCGTCAACTTACCAGCTAAATATTATTTGTGGATTGAATATCCAAGCCCGATAATAACTGCAGATACTCAAGATATGCTCGGGCGTATAATCATCTGGGTAGATTGAACTAGAGATCTGCAAAGTAGGCTATGGAAACCTCCTATCGGCCCAAATTAACTCTATTGCTATTGGCAATAGCCAAGCCAACGGCTTTGGGTGGGTCTTATGGAAAACGGAAAGTCCTTTAAATGGCTCATCGCTACTCTTTGATGCACGATCCAAATGATTTTCAAGAGATAGAATATTTAGGCCCCCACTGTGGTGCAGAAATTACAATATAAATTTCTTCTTAATTGCAATTCATATGAGATAATACTAAATAAAATTTGACTTTAACGCAATAACCAAGTCTATAAAATGAAATTCTATTATCTTGTGGCAACCAATAATAGTTCTATGGCAGTCAAATTTAATATTTCCCTGATAAACCCGAATATGTTAGATTTTTAACTTGTTCGCGTTCTGAAAAAATAACACCGTTAGCCAATCCTTTCCTTCTACACTCCAGGTCAAAGAGGTTACATGTAAGTATAGATCTTTTAGTTATTTTATTTGATGTTGGTAAATAGTGTTATATTCGCGTAATGATCTTTGTAAAGATGAATTGTCCCGGAGCAAAACTATGTCTCGTAAGTTCATGCTATCACCGAATAGTTTTCCTCCCAGTGGGGATCAGCCAATCGCAATATCCAAACTATCTTACGGAGCCTTGGAGAAGAGTGGTTGCCAAACTCTACTTGGGGTTACTGGTAGTGGAAAAACGTTTACAATCGCAAATGTGATAGCAGCCGTTAATAAGAACACTCTCATAATATCCCATAATAAGACATTAGCAGCTCAACTTTATACCGAATTAAAGGAATTTTTCCCTCAAAATAATGTAGGTTATTTTGTAAGCTTTTATGATTACTATCAACCAGAGAGCTACCTACCACAGACTGATACATATATCGAAAAGGATACTGAGATAAACGAAAGAATAGAGAAGATGAGATTAGAGGCAACAGCGATGTTAATGTCTGGAGAGCCTACTATCATAGTTGCTACCGTTTCATGTATATACTCTTTAGGATCTCCGGTTGAATGGGACCAGAATTCAATTCTACTTGACAAAAATTCTAAGGCAGACAGAAAGTCTATTATTAGTAGGCTTATAGAGGCTCGCTACGAAAGAAATGATCTTTCGTTGAGGGCCGGAGGATTTAGAGTCAGAGGGGATACGATCGACATTATCCCTGCCTACTCAGAGGATCTTTTAAGGATAGCACTTTTTGGGCAAGATATCGAAATGATGACTTTGCGCGATCCTATTACCATGGAAAAGATAAGGGAGATTCAGAGAGTGAAAATATTTCCAGCCAAGCATTATATTGTCGGTGACGACAGAAGGCAATCAGCTATTGCATCAATCCGTCAAGAACTTGAAGAATGGTTACCTAATCTGCCATCTGAACTTGAAAGACAGAGGCTCACTTCCAGAACTAATTATGATACGGAAATGATACAAGAGTTAGGTTATTGTCAAGGAATAGAAAATTACTCCAGACACTTTGATGGAAGAAATCCTGGTGAGCCTCCCTATTGTCTTCTGGATTTCTTTGGTGAAGATTTTATTCTGGTTATAGATGAATCTCATGTTACCATACCTCAGTTACATGCTATGTTTAACGGTGATTTTGGTAGAAAGAAAACACTTATCGATTATGGATTTCGACTCCCAAGTGCAGCAGATAATCGACCTTTGAATTTCAAAGAGTTTGAAGAGTACATGAAAAAAGTAATTTTCATTTCAGCTACCCCGGCCGATTATGAATTGGAACGAAGTTGGCAGGTTGTCGAACAATTAGTAAGGCCAACAGGTCTAGTCGATCCTGTAGTAGAGGTGCGAGAGGCACGAAATCAAATACAAGACCTAATCCAAGAGGTTCGGAGACAGAAAAAGCGAAATCAGAGGACCCTTATTACAACTTTGACAAAGAGGATGTCAGAAGACCTTGCCGATTTCTTAACTAAAAAGAACATTAGAGTTAGGTATATTCATTCGGAAATAAAAGGTTTGGATAGAACTGAGCTTCTTCGTCAACTGAGAATCGGAGAATTCGACGTGTTAGTAGGCGTAAATCTACTCAGGGAAGGTCTCGATCTTCCTGAAGTATCATTAGTCGCAATTTTGGACGCTGATAAGGAAGGATTTCTAAGAAATTCTACGAGCCTTGTTCAGACCTTTGGAAGAGCTGCTAGAAATATTGATGGAAGGGTCATACTCTACGCCGATAAAGTCACTGATTCAATGAAAAGAGCCATTGGTGAGAGCGATCGGCGGCGCGAAAAGCAGGTAGAATATAACATTAACAATAACATCATCCCCAAGTCCATTGTGAAACCCATATCAAGCTCTGAGAATGATTCCATAGATGTGAATATTAAATCAATGAGTAAATCAGATCTTGGTAAACTTGCGCTCAATACAGAAGCTCAAATGATACAGAGTGCAGAGGATCTCAATTTTGAACGTGCAATTGATTTGAGAAGTAAATTGTACAAAATAAAAAAAGCATTAGGAGAACCTGTAACTTCATGGACTTAGGGATAGTCGATGCTTGATAACATTATCATAAAGGGAGCGCGTGAGCATAACCTGAAGAACATAAGTGTTACTATACCAAGGAACAAACTGGTAGTTTTCACTGGCCTGTCAGGCTCAGGCAAGTCTACTCTTGCATTTGATACGATCTATGCAGAGGGACAACGCAGATACGTAGAGTCTTTGTCTGCTTATGCCAGACAGTTTTTGGAACTAATGGACAAACCAGACATTGATTCAATTGATGGACTTTCTCCGGCCATTTCGATTCAGCAGAAAACCACAAATAAGAATCCGCGTTCTACTGTGGGCACTGTTACAGAGATTTATGACTATCTGCGTTTGCTCTATGCTCGAATTGGAATTCCATTCTGTCCCGGTTGTGAACGAAGAATCAGTAGACAATCCACAGAGGCAATTAGTGATTCGATACTTGCAGCATTTGAAGCAAGAAAGGGTCTTTTGCTTGCCCCAGTAGTCCAAGCGAAGAAGGGATCCTTTAGAAAGTTACTGGAAGGCTTAAAAAAAGATGGATTTCCCAGGGTTAGAATTGATGGCGAATTGACGAATTTAGATAGTTATGCCAGCAGCAATCGCGTAGGTGGTGATGTTGAGAGGGATCCAAATCTGCCTGTTCTGGATAAACAAAAGAAGCACTCTATCGAGGTGGTTGTAGACAGGCTCGAGATTTCTAATGAAGAACAGGCTCGATTAATTGAGTCAGTCCAATTGGCATTGCGGTTAGGCAACGGATTGGCTGCGATACTGGTAGATAACGAAATGCACCTCTATTCTCAACAAAATGCCTGCCCTAATTGCGGATTGAGTATGGGTGAGCTGGAACCTCGCTCCTTTTCATTTAATTCACCATTCGGAGCTTGCAAAGCTTGTAATGGATTAGGCTTCAAGCTGAAATTCGACTCTGATTTGATAATTCCCGACAAGTCGAAAAGCATATTGGAAGGGGCCATCAAGCCATGGTTAGGGCGTTTTGCTTCTTTCAGGTCATCTAAACTCAGAGATGTTGGTAAACATTTCGGCTTCAATTTGAATGTACCTATCTCCAAATTCACTGAAGATCAACTTAGAGTAATCCTTTATGGAACCGACAGACGTATTCGGTATAGCTACAAGTCGAGAAATTCAGATAGTAAGTGGGAATATGTTGGAAATTTTGAAGGCGTTATTCCCAATCTGGAAAGGCTCTTTAATCAAACAGAATCCGATTCAAAGCGAGAAGAGATAGCCAAGTATATGCGTGAACATTTATGTGAGTCTTGCAGGGGGAACAGGCTTAGAAAGGAAGCTCTCTCAGTAAAGATTGATGGGAGATCCGTAATGGACGTGTGCAATCTTTCAATAGGAGACTGCTTAGAATTCTTTAAACAAATTACACTATCGACAAATGATCTGATCATTTCAAGAGCCATACTAAAAGAGGTAAAAGCTCGCCTACAATTTCTATTGGATGTAGGCTTAGACTATCTACAGCTAAATCGTACGGTATCTACATTGTCAGGAGGTGAATCACAGCGAATTAGATTGGCTACTCAAATTGGTTCGAATCTTTCTGGGGTGCTCTATGTCCTCGATGAGCCAACCATTGGATTACATCAGAGGGACAACGCAAAGCTCATTGCAACCCTGAAAAAACTTAGGGAGCTAGGGAATTCGCTTATAATAGTCGAACATGATGAGGAAGTGATAAGGAGTTCTGATTGGGTATTGGACCTGGGACCGGGAGCTGGCAACCATGGAGGCAAGGTAGTAGCAAGCGGGACTGTAGAAGACGTTTCTAGGTCGATTGAATCAGTTACTGGCCAATATCTGACTGGCTCATTGCATGTCACAAAACCAAAAGATAAGAGAAAGAGTGCTAATAAATTTATCACTGTCCATCGAGCAGAAGCGAATAACTTGAAGAGTATTGATGTCTCCTTCCCATTGGGTTGCCTGACTGTGGTTACTGGTGTGTCTGGTTCAGGAAAGTCTACTCTAGTCAATGATATACTATTCAAGGGATTATCTACCCATTTCTATCATTCTCGAGAACAGACCGGAAAACATAAAGGAATAACTGGATTAGAAATGGTAGACAAGGTTATAGGAATCGATCAATCTCCAATTGGTCGTACCCCTAGATCGAATGCTGCAACGTACGTAAATGCATTCACTCCGATAAGAGAACTTTTTTCAAAGACCACGATGGCAAAGGAAAAAGGATTCAAGCCTGGGAGATTTTCTTTTAATGTTCCCGATGGCAGATGCGAAGAATGTGAAGGTGTAGGAGTAAAACGGATTGAGATGCAGTTCCTAGCAGACGTATATATTACGTGCGATACCTGCAAAGGTAAAAGATACAATTCAGAAACGCTATGCATTACCTTCAAAAAAAAGACAGTCGCAGAGATCTTGGCCATGACTGTGGACGAAGCACTCGAATTCTTTTCGAATATTCCAAGCATATACAGAAAATTAGCCTTCCTTAATAACGTTGGGCTAGGTTACTTGCGTCTAGGTCAACCGGCGACGACGCTTTCAGGTGGGGAGTCTCAAAGGATCAAACTTGCAGCTGAACTATCGAAAAAGGACACAGGCAATACCGTGTATATACTGGATGAGCCTACTACGGGGCTTCATTTCGCAGACGTTAGCAAGCTGCTTTACGTCCTGCAAAAATTAGTTGACCTTGGTAACACTGTGATCATTATAGAGCATAATTTAGATGTAATTGTTTCAGCTGATTGGATAATAGATCTTGGACCGGAAGGAGGGCAATTGGGAGGAAGGATAGTTGCGTGCGGGACACCAGAAGAAATCTCACGAAGCGATAGTAGTCACACAGGCAGGTACCTCAAATCAAAATTGTTTCCAAACCAGGTACTCAATACGATAATAAGAGAACAGGATCCAAGGAAATGAGTTTAGAACAAAAAATCGTTCGCGTTCCCGACGGCCCAGGCGTCTATTTCATGAAAGATCAAACTGGTCGAGTGATATATATTGGCAAAGCAAAAAATCTAAAAAAAAGACTAAAAAGTTACGTTGTGAACAAGATTGATGAGGGTTATCACGCAATTAAGACTGCACGGTTACTCTCAAGAGTTGCAGACATTGATTTCGTTGTCACACTCAACGAAACTGAGGCATTTCTTCTCGAATCAAGTTTGATAAAACAGTACAGACCAATATTTAATATTGAGCTGAAGTATCAGCAAAAATATACCTATCTGAAAATAACACAAGAGGAATTCCCTCGCCTTCTTGTTGCACGAAGGAACAGGAACGGGGATTTTTTTGGTCCTAAGGGAAAGGTCTATGGTCCATTTGTTTATGGGAGCTCGAAGATATTGTCCACAGGATCGTTAAGAAGATTGTTTAAAGTAAGGATTTGTAAAAAGTTGCCTAAAAAACCTTGCCTAGAGTTTTTTATCAAGAATTGTGATGCTCCGTGCATTGGTAATGTTACACGGGAACAATACACGGACAAAGTGACGATGTTGCATGAAGTGCTTACAAGAAGGAACAATATGGAAGAACTAAAAGGTAGATTGAAAGAAGACATGACTGAAGCATCAAGAAATCACAAATATGAACAAGCAAAGGACCTCCGTGATACTATACAAAGACTCGACAATATAACTGTGAAACAAAAAATAGAAATAAATGCAAATCGGGGCGCAGATGAAGAATTCTTTGGTATCATAAAGAACGAAGATATGGGAGTTGCACATGTACTTACATTGAAGCGTAGAAAAGGAGTAATCATGGACAGGAATCACGCTAGTTTCGATCTCGTAGGGGATAATTCCTTAGCTACTTTCATATCACAGTACTATAGTTCTGATAGTATGGTTCCAAGATATATATATACAAATGAAGAGATTCGAGAGGCCAATGCACTTGAAGGGTACTTAGAGTCTATCGCCGGGCATAAAGTAACAATCCTTCCGGTTCAAAAGGGAACTCATTATGGCGACAGAAATAAAATTATTGATCTAATTGAGACAAATTTATTGCTTTATGTCGAACAGGAGTATCATCCTTCGCTTCTAAATCTTAGGAACAAACTACAACTAAATTTTATACCATATGTTATCGACTGTTTTGATGTATCAAATTTAGGAACAAGTATAGCAGTGGGCGCATGTGTACGGTTTGTAAATGGCGAATGTTCGAAATCCGGATATCGGAGATTCAGAATACAAAATAAGGGAATACAGAATGATTTTGCCATGATAGAAGAGATAGTTAGGAGAAGATATCGGCCAGAATCAATGGAGAATGTAGGCAAGGGTTTGCCACTTCCTGATTTAATACTTATAGATGGAGGCAAGGGGCAACTGAACTGTGCGGTCAGAACTTTGAGATCTCTTGACTTGGATATTCCATGTCTTTCTCTTGCCAAAGGCAACGAAGAAATCTATACAACTGATAGGAAATACCCTCTCATTCTGCCTGCCAATGATGAAGGGCTAAAGCTACTTCGATATGTAAGGGATGAATCTCACAGGTTCGGCCTTAAATATAACATCAAAATTCGCAAAAGCACGATTAGGAATCTATGACAACGAACAATATTTCGGTCGGACGTTTACCTATTCAACTTGAACCGCATTTCTACGAAAACTGGATTATGAGGTGAGCAGGTACTTATTGCAAAAGCCAGCGATTGTCATTGCTGGAACAACTAGTGGAGTAGGAAAGACAACGGTATCAATGGGAATTATGCGTAAGCTTGTAGAATGTGGATTTATGGTACAACCGTATAAGATTGGTCCAGACTTTATTGATCCTTGTTACCATACGTTCGTAACTGGTCGTCAGTCAAGGAACCTCGATCTCTGGCTAATGGGAAAAAAAGGAGTATTGGAGTGTTTTGAAAGAAACTCATGGGATGCGGATGTCTCAGTAATAGAGGGAGTAATGGGCCTATTTGACGGAATTTCTGGAAAGAGGAATTTCGGAAGCACTGCTCATATCTCAAAGATGCTCGATGCACCCATCATATTAGTTGTAGATGCAGCCAAAACTTCCCAATCTGTAGCTGCTATGATTCTTGGATATACAAACTTTGATCCTTGCCTGAACGTGGCCGGGATTATCATAAACAATGTTGGTAGCCAAAAACATTCAAGCATGATACATGATGCATTGAACATTCAAGTAAAGAAAAAACTTCTGGGGATCATCTACCGAAATGAGGAGATCCGATCTGTCGAAAGGTATTTGGGGCTTATCCCCCCTGTTGAAATCAAAGGTAAAGGTAAAAATATTATTCTGAATTGTGCGAAATATGTTGCTGATCAGATTAACCTTGAAAGCATACTGTCACTCAAAGGTAGCAAAAGAAATCAAAAAGGATCTCAACTGCTACCTAAAAATGAAAGTAAACCCATATGTAAAATTGCTGTCGCATTTGATGAGTCATTTAATTTTTATTACTACGATAATCTAAATTCACTTAGGAAAAATGGTGTTTCTCTAGTTTTTTTCAGCCCTATCAAAGAAAAGTCAGTACCGAGGGATGTTGACGGACTCTTGATAGGTGGTGGTTTTCCTGAAATATTGGCACAACGACTAGAAATGAACAACTCAATGAAAAAGTCAATACATAAATCGATTGTCAATGGAATGCCTACACTGGCGGAATGTGGAGGTCTAATGTACCTCACTAAAGCAATAAATGACAATAGAAGAAAGAAGCATAGAAGATATTCGATGGTCGGTATATTCGATACAGAAACATCTATGACCAACCGAGTTACAATTGGGTACACGGAGGCCAAAGGCAAGGGTGAAATAATGGGTAATATTTCTCATGTTCACGGCCACGAATTTCACTACTCTGAATTAGTAAACATCTCTTCAGATTCTCAATTCTCATTTAACATGCAAAGAGGTCGAGGGATAAATGGGAAGTTCGATGGTTTAACGTATAACACATGTGTTGCATCCTACATGCACTTACATTTTGCGGACACTAGAATACTTGAAAGAATTGTAGACAGGTGCGTACAATATAAAAGAAAGTAAGCTTCGTTGATTGTAATTATTTGTAGAGGTTTTGATAATCCGCAGTACTCGTGAACCAGAATCAGTTAAGTACATTTTTGACTTGTTATTCTCTATTAACCACAGAGGCCCTGTGCCTAGAATAAAAATACAATGAAGGGTAGAATTACTCTCCCGCTTGTAACTTACTGTTAAGCTGACAAACCTATGATATATAGCCTCTGCTTCAATACCTTTGATCCGAGTACTGATGTAAGGTATACATGTAGCCAGCTCCATCATTATGTGTATGGAGTAGTTTGAAATAGCAAATCCTAATGACACGTCATCAAAACAAAAGTCCGATCTTCTCCGCCCTACAACCGGTTAATTGCAGTGAAATATAGGCTAGTTATCTGTTAGTTGGTATCATCAGGATGAATATAGCGAACATGCCTTGAGTAAATTGAGGAAGAATTCCCCGAGCTGTACGCACCCATTGATCTTATAGTTCTTGCCTCCGTATCTTCATTTTCACTTGAATATCCAGACAGATCATTTTACTAAATCCCTCATACTGTAGTTGTCTTTTATCGCTGATGCGGTATATGGGTAAATTCAAGCAACGAAGAGATCGCTTTTACGAGATTTCTAAACTTTCCTAGTTTTGACACGCAGAACGTGATGAACCTGGAAAGCTTGATTGCTTCATGTTGTGACTGCTTGAGCGAATTGTTATGAGCAAGTTTGTGTCATTTTGTGGGTTACTCTCGGAAGGCAGCATATTTCAATGTAGTTCTCGAACTACATGCAGAATACTGTCAAATAAAAGCATCGAAAATAATCAATAAGTGGTTGAATCCAGATATTAGTCGTAATCTGATAATGTTCAGAGTTACTAGTACTCAGCTAAATTAAAAACTGGCAATGGTCGTTTGGCCGATGACTGAGGGTAGAGATCACTACAAGGATATGTCTTTCGTTAGTAAGGTTGAAAAATATATTATGACCAACAGCAAGTCCATTACCTAGTCATCAACTTCAAATGAAAAATCTATTAATAACCCTCTGCTCTTATTTTTAAACTAGAATTCATCATTTGAAAGCTTTTCCGTATATCATTGAACATTCTGGCATTCCCCAAATAAGCTCCTAAACCTTTGAATATCTCTTTTTGAGTAAAGATTGAGTCATGACCCTCGTTTTCTTGGATAGTAAATATATGCTCTCCATTTAATATTAAAGGGAGAAGAGCCTTTCCATGCCATCTCAATTCTGTTGGGGGATCCACCTTTGTTATTACGGGGCGATAAACACGAGTCTTTTGAGCTGCAGTCCTTAATTCTATTTTGATCTTCTCTCCCTTCGTAGGAGACCCAGCAATCTCAATTATGAATGGGTTCCAATATTTATAGAGTTGAAAATCAGTTAATACTTTCCAAACCTTCTCGGGGTTTGATCTAATTTCTATGCTTGTAATTATCTCTTTCAAGAGTAAGATGTCTCCTTTTCAATGGCAAATCATTTCTTAAGAGATGGAGTAACTTTAATAGCGTATTACAGAAGCTTGGGCACAGACATTTTCCGACCAACTCTTAGGCTCATTTTGTCTTTTGCTGTTCCATCAATGATTCAAGGATAGCAGCATTAACTTCGTCCAAATCAATGTTTTGCCTTAGATAGGTACTGAGATCGCTTGTGGTTAGTATGCCAACCAGTGTACCTGTATTCTTTATCAACAGATGCTGTATTTTGTTATCAACCATCTTCCTAGCTGCTTCCTCGAGGGTTGCTTTATTGTCAATGTACACCAAGGGGGAAGACATTATGTCACTTACTAATACCTCATTACTCCTTTTGTTCTGAAGGCAGACTTTTGAGACAAGGTCTTTTTCGGTTACTATGCCAACGTGCTCATCTGATTCATCAATGACTAACAATGAACCTATATCTTTATGCTTCATTTTCTTAGCAGCTTCCTGAGCCGTTTCATGTTCGCGGATTACCTCCAACTTGTTGGTCATTACCTTCTTGATTGATTCCAGCGTTAACATCGATTTATGGATGTTGAAACAAGTATATTATGGATACGATCGACTTGACATCTACATCGTTTGAAACCCAAAATACAGACAATAATAAAGTGATCGTCACTTTCAATCCAGGCAAGAGAACGATCACTTATCTTAATCAATAAAAAATTCCTCAGATCGTTAGAATGTTCAACTAATTCTGACGTACTCTACTCTTATGAATTAACATTAGCGCATTGATTATTGAAGTGGCAGCTGCGCTACCCCCTTTGCGCCCGATATTGGTAATGGACGGAATGGGGGTGCGCAATAATTCTCTCTTTGATTCGAGGGCAGAGATGAAACCTACAGGAATTCCTATTACGAGAGCAGGCTTTACTCTGTTTTCCTTTATCATGGATATTAGTTGAAAAAGTGCTGTAGGAGCATTACCTATAACTACTATGCCGTTTTGAATCTGCGCTGCTGAAAAATCCATTGCCACTTGAGATCGGGTCAGGTTATTGTCACGAGAGTATTTAATGACGGAAATATCCGAAATCCTACACAAGGTTTTCAGATTTAATTCCTTGGTCAATTGCTTGTTTATACCTGAAAGTACCATTTCTACATCAGAGATAATGTGGCATTCAGCCTCAATCGCTTTGAAAGCTGATGCGAATACGTCTCCATGAAATGTGATTTTTTCTTTCCCTACAAAATCAAAATCAGCCGTTGCATGAATTACCCTTCTCACGATTGCCCATTCAAGTTCATCATAGGTATGTACTCCCACTTCGCTATCTATTATGGCGAAACTCTCATTCTCGATCTCAAATGCTTTCGTCGACATCTTGCGCAGACCATGATCTGCGTTGTAGTAATTAGGTTTGGGGTAAGATTCCTCGCTCAACTTCCATTGCCCTATCCAAGACTATATCAACTAACTGTACGTCAGCTCCTAAATGCTCTGTGAGGTACATGTTAGCTGGATTTAATTCCCTGGTCGACGTACCGATTTCTCGCACTATGTCATATTTAATGTGAGCTCCTTTGTGCAAAAAATATGGAACTATCAAAAGACATTTGGGTAGAGCGGCCAAGGAACCTCTTATTCCCTCCATAATATCAGGTTCGTCGAGCTCTAGGAAACAGAAACGGACGCTTCTAAAATTAGGTCTAAGCAAATCAACCATGTAGTCGAACGCTTCTCTAGCCCTTCTATCACTACTACCATGACCAATAAGCAATAAGTCGCACTCAAAGTCAGACAACTGTAGGGAGTTCTCTCGCTTAGTTTCGTGAACTCTTCTTAATATAACTTCGACCATCTTTGTGTTCTTGCTAAGTGGCTTAGCGATAGCAACACGAACATCCTTACTCCTCGATACCGATGCGGCTTTCTTCACAGAATCTTTCAGTTTCATACCGGGATATAGAAAATACGGAATGATAGTGATGAAGTCGGCGCCGTTGGCGATGCAGTTTGAAATTCCGTCCTCTATACAGGGGGGAACCACTTCCAAAAAGCAGTATGTTGTATAACTGTACATGCCAGGATAATTCCTCCTAATGGTTGAACAAATAACTTCTAGCTCTTCTTTGACTTCTGGCTCTCTACTACCTCTATCTACAATCAACATCGCTTTATTCAACTATTTAAATTCCATCCTAGCAACAGACAGAGTAAGATCAGGGGGAAATTTAAGCTTGGGGACCACTAGATCACCGCTGGAGCTCAATAGCGCAGCCGCTTCAGCTACACTCTTCGTGCCTTGAAATCGTCCCACTAGTTCCGAGGGATTAGGAACATGTATTCTAGAAAGCTGGTCGTCATTGAAGGCTTCTATCGGAATTTGGTATAATCTTGAAAAATCAAGCAATCCTCTCGCCTCGGCTTTATTCTCAATTGTAGCTAGATTTCTTATGCTTTTGAAACTTAAACAATTTTCTTTGAATGACTGAAGTATTGCCGATTCGATCGTTTCCTTAGAGGTGTCCAAATGCATCCCGATACCTACGACAAGACTCTTAGGTCTATAGATTACAGATTTAGATGAAATTTCCTTGTCTCTTAGAATCCTATCTGTAATCACTAAGCCAGCACGGAATTCTGTAGATTTCAGATCATCAAGTCCTAATAAAGGTCTGACGTTTCGAGGAAGGCTTTTCGTTGACAACCAATTTCGTTCTCCCGAGTCTTGGTAAAGTCCTATAGGCATTTCATTGACCATGCAAGCGCTTACGGGAGTAACGGTATCGTAGCCATCTATTGTCCATCCTAGATCCCTCCCTAGAATGTCCACAGCTATAGTTTGATTAACGTCGGCAGCGGTCGTTATAACGGCCTTGCTTCCTTCGAAAAAGGTAGACAGCTCTGTAGCTAACGAATTCGCCCCGCCCAGGTGACCAGATAACGCACTAATGACAAAGTTTGCCTTATCATCAATAACTACAACTGCGGGGTCATATTTCTTATTACTTATAAATGGAGCTATAAGTCTGATCACTGCTCCAAGAGAAAAAATGCAGATTAACGCACCGCTGGTCTTAAAAAGCCTCTCCATAATTTGCGAGGTCGGTTCTTCGAACCATTGAATGTCATCAGATGATTCATAGTGCTTTCTGGGAACATAAATCTCAGCATCAGGCCAATTGCTTCTTATACTCTTGGCTATTCTAATTCCATTCTTGGTTATTGCTACTATACTAATGACTGTAGGTCTTTTGTGATTCAGATTGGATCCTACTGGGGTTGGGTCCCTAAACCCTCTTTTATTCCTATTCATAGTAGGGAGAACCGTTGAAATCTACGCGATTAAGATGTAGGAAAAACTGCTATCTCTGACCCCTTTTGCTAGAGCTTACGTTCAGGCAGGGTTCGCTAGGATATCATCTTTAGCATAATTGTGGAATTGGGTTATAATCACCGGTTCAGTAGATGAAGTTTAAGATATGAATCATCGTTGAATATTAATGATTAACCAATACTTTTCTGAATCTTCGTGCAAACATGACCACTCACCGTTGCCATAATGAGTGTGAGAGAATTATCTATTTCCAATATACAATGAAGGGGTTATAATTTTTTGTCGGGTAACAGCCACACACCTTTCCATCGAAATCAAACATTACGATTTGGAGATTCAATGAAGGTTCGTTATTTTTAATCAATGTTGTATGAGCGCGGTTGCATATGATGTCAAAGTACCCTGATATTCTATGTTCATTTATTATCTCTTGAACGTGACGCGCTGTGTTGGCTTTCAGTATTTTGGATTGAATATCGGAGGAGCAATCACAATCCGACGCAAGATTTGCCATGAACTCCATGTCAACGTGTGAACCTTTTACGTGAGTCTGTTTTACTCCCATCGCTATCTTAGTAAGCTTCCCAATAAAGCCAGCGATGACGACATTCTTCACCTTCTTGATTCGACACTGCATTATGGCGTACCCTACAAAATCCCCCATCTGTATAAGGGAATGTTCTGGGAGTGTGTCATTATACAGTTTTTTAACGAACTCTTCACTCCTACCTCCAGTTGTCAACGCAACGGTGTCAACACCCATAGCTAGTGCTACATCTAAGCTTTGTCTGATCGATGCGGCGAACGAAGCCGTAGAATAGGGAATTACAATGCCTGTTGTTCCCAGTATCGATATTCCACCCAGAATGCCTAACCGCGGATTATCGGTTTTTTGCGCTATAGCCTCCCCCGTGGGTACCGATATTATTACACTAATTCCTCTTGTTTCAAGCAGCCTCCCTGCAATCTCCAAAGCAGCTGCCTTGATCATCATGGATGGCACAGGATTTATCGCAGCTGCTCCTATTGGAAGTCCTAAACCAGGCTTTGTTACACGTCCAACTCCTTGTCCTCCATCTATTTGGATAGCACCGACGTTATTATTTAGTGAAACAGTAGACAGAATCTGAGCGCCATGGGTGGCATCTGGATCGTCTCCACCGTCCTTCTTGACAGAGCAGGTCACGTATCCGTTACCAACTTGAGTCCATTCAATATGTATGATGATCTTTCCTCCCTTTGGTAATGCAACTTCCACACAATTTACTTCCTTTCCCAATAGAAGTCGAATCAATGCTGCTTTGGTGGCAGCCGCAGCTGAGGTCCCAGTTGTATATCCTTTTCTAAGGGAGGAACTTTTGACCTTCAACTTGACGTCAAAAGAGGAGTAGTTTGCATCATCCCTAATATAATCGCAACCATCTAGCTATCTATGGCCATTCGCTGAATATCTCTCTTTCATTATTCCCGAATTGGATATGTGATTCTTAAACAATGACTTTACCGCCGTCGATTATTATAGTATTTCCTGTAGTATACGAAAAGCTTTCACTCCCTAAGCATGCTGCTACTTTGGCGACCTCCTCCACAGAACCCCATCTTTTCATCGCCGGTTCACTAACTGCCTTATTCCTGCCTCGCTTCGTCATAGAATAATACGTGGCATCTGTTGCAATATTTCCTAGTGCAAGAGTATATGCTCTAATTTTTTTATTTCCATATTCTAGTGCGATGTGCTTGGTTACAGCAACAACGGCTGCCTTTGCTATGGTGTAAGGTGCCCCTTCCTTTTGACCTGACAAGGCAGGAGTAGAAGCGATATTAATTATTACGCCTGAAACACCACCGGAGCGACTAGTTTTCCTTATCATGCTCGGAAGGAATGCTCTAGTCATATGAATTGTGCCCTTGAGATCAACTTCTAGAATAGCATCCAAAGCCCGATCGGTCATCTGATGATACTTCTTGTACCAGATCGCCTTATCGAACCTATACCCAGCACTGTTCACAAGTATATCTATACCCCCATGATCGGATAAGACTCCTTTTACAACTGATCTGATGTCTTTCTCTTTTGTAACATCCAATTGAACAGCATGAGTATTTCCCTTAATCCTTTGTGACGCTCGGATAGCATCATTGATATTTCTAGAACATACTAACACAGTGGACCCCTGATTTTCAGCAAATTCTTTAGATATGGCGAACCCAATCCCGCTTGATGAACCGGTGACGAGAACGACTTTCTTAATCATGGCCAATCAAGTCCTACAAGAATAGTTAGCACATATTGTAAATGTTAACATTTTGGACGGTCTAAACTATAGCATCTTCGAATTCCAAATAGTGTCAAGCTTCATCTCTTAGTTGGGGCTATGATGTTCATGTCAGCTATTAATAGTTCCACCAGCCAAATCTGTCAATTTATCAGTCCTCTCCCATGTAAATTCAGGTTCGTTTCTTCCGAAGTGGCCGTATGCTGCTGTCTTTTTATAAATTGGCCTTTTCAAATCTAGAATCCGAATTATATCCGCGGGCTTCATTTCAAACGAATCTCTGACTCGTCTCTCGATTAGCTCGTCGTCGATTCTAGACGTCCCAAAGGTATTCACCATCACAGAAACAGGGTCGGGCAAACCGATTGCGTACGCGAGTTGTACTTCACATTTGTCAGCAAGCCCAGCAGCCACTATGTTCTTAGCTATATACCTAGCCATATAGCATGCAGACCGATCAACTTTAGAAGGATCCTTGCCTGAAAATGCTCCTCCACCATGTCTGCCTGCACCCCCATATGTGTCTGCGATTACCTTCCTTCCGGTCAAACCGGTGTCAGCCATAGGTCCGCCTATGACAAATCTCCCAGTCGGGTTGACCAAGAATTTCGAATTTGGAGTTATCCAATCTGAGCAGATCTCCTTTATCACCTTACTTACAATCTCCTCCCTCAACTGGCTCAGGCTTATGTCTGGGGCATGTTGTGTTGAAATCACTACAGTATCTATCCTCACCGGCTTTGTACCTTCGTAAACCACTGAAACCTGGGATTTACCATCAGGTCTAATCCAACCCAGTTTTTTTTGCTTTCTGAGCGCAGACAGCTTCATTGAGAGTTTGTGGGCCATAATGATAGGTAGCGGCATGAGTTCCGCGGTTTCATTAGTTGCATATCCAAACATTAGGCCTTGATCGCCTGCTCCCTGCTCTCTTTGCTTACTCGGAGTTACTCCCAAAGAAATATCGGGACTTTGTTCGTGTATAGATTCGATAACCGAACAAGATTCGGAATCAAACCCGTATTCAGGCCGGTCATATCCGATCTCACGTATTACGGTTCTCACTACCTTCTGTATATCGACCCTTTGTCTTGATGTTACCTCTCCTGCGACGAAAACTATTCCAGTAGAGGTTAACGACTCTACAGCGACTCTAGACTCTGAGTCATTTGCGAGGAACTCATCTAAAATAGAATCTGAAACCTGATCGCATATCTTGTCAGGGTGACCTTCAGTTACACTTTCTGAAGTGAATATATACCTTCTTACCATTACTCCCCATATACCTTAATTCTCACAAGATTACCATTAAAGGTCTTTTTCCAGTCTTATGAATAGGACATTATTTCCTCGAATTACTACCTTTCCATAATTTGCTAACAAATCCTGTCGATTGAATTCCTCAGCATCAACCAATATCAAATTCATATAGGTATCTACATTGCTCATCCTCCCTCGATATTCTATTTCACTTTTCAATCGTACTGCCACTCGCCTATTTACTGAACGCTGTAATGTGGTCAATGGTCTTTTTGATTGCTGTGATGCTGCAGGGGATGACAATTCAATTAATCACTTTGGAAGTGAAAGCACACAGGCTACAATAAAAAGGTTCCTTTGTAGGCCACCCGTAAAATAGTATACTATAACTCTAATCTTGCCCATACCTTCCATTGCTTAGAAGTTCTCATATAGGCAGGAGAACAGACTAAGATTGTAATGAATCAGTATGAAGATACGTTAGAGAAGATTTTTGACGAACAGAAGAAATTAGTGGATTATTTGGGACTAGATAGGTATCCAAAAAAGACCGATGAAAGGGTTTCAGCTCTTATGACAGCAGTCATTCACGAGGCCATCGAATTACAAGACCTCACTAGTTGGAAGTGGTGGAAAAAACCTACTATCTTTGAAACTGACAAGGCGCAGACTGAATTGATTGACATACTGCATTTTGTAATCCAGGCCGCTATAGAGCTGGAAATGACTCCACTGAAAGTATTAGAGGAATACATGAATAAGAATTATGTAAATCGAGAACGAAAGAGGTTAGGCTACTGACCAGCTGCTTCCATTTTCTCCTTAGATAGACAGAACTATTCAACTAACCTATTGCATTGTTCCTAGTAAAATTGTATTCTTCCTTTATCGTATGCCAGATCGATGTAACATAAAAGGCTGGTTAGGGAAATGTGAGTCACAATTTTCTCATATTTGTCTGGGTGCTCCTTTTATTTAGGGTATGATTTGAGTATCGTAACCGATGTACAACGGTCTAGATTTAGTGGCGGATATACTCTCCTTCTCGGATAGCACAGGAAGATTGAAGATTCAGAAAATAGAGAAAATGCTTGATAAATACCGTTCACAGATTTCTGAATGGTTAATCGAATTAGAGTACAACAACCTTATCTCATTCGATCCATACTTTCTTGAAATTATAATGACTGTCAAGGGTACAGAATTTCTGACTTTGTATAACGATCTTAAGGAAATGGTATGCTTAGATAATAATTTAGATCTGTGAAGAAAATTGCGTATTATACCGCCCACGTTCTTGGACTCTGAAAATCTTCATATGAAAGAGATGTTTAGGCGTGGGGCATTAAAGCGAATCGCTACAAATCCCTCCAAACTGCACGCGCCCTAGCTAAAGCTAAGAAGCCTATCAGATACGCGGATTGAACTGCTAATCCCAAGTATATTGACCAGGCTTCGGGTGTGACGAGTCCCATACTATCCTGTACCATCAAAGATGCGTGAGTTGTAGGCACCAAATAAGCCAAGTATTGGAGATTCAACGGAAGTCGTTCGATAGAATAATACACTGGCGGAATTACCGCTAGTATCACATTTACAAAAGAGATAATCTGTGTTGCATTTCGCATATGTAGCATGTGAGAAGACAAGAAAAAACCCATTGCAGACATTGCCCCCCAAGTCAAGAGTATGCTACAAATCAGCAATGGCAAAGTTGATAAATTCTCTCCGAACAATGTGGCTAAGGTTGTAAGTGCGATCAGTGCAGGGAGACCAAACAACAATTCGGACAATGCGAGTCCAGTCATGTATGTGAGGGGGGATACTGGTGCTGCGACGAAGATATCTTGAATTTTGTATTCGGTTTTGTAAAATGAAATATCTTGTCCGAGTGCTAGGCCATAGCCAACAGTTGCCATGACAAGACTTCCTGCGATTGCAAGGTCCGTGTACTCACCATTGCTTACTACAAAAAGGACAAATAGAATTGAGAATGGACTTATCGCTGAAAACAACATCGAAAGTGGATTTCTCCTCAGCCATAAGATTCCAGTCATATAGGCTATGATGACTATCTGTCTGAATGCTATAATCAACTGTGTTCATCTCTATAATGTTCTAGTCTATTTAATCCAAATGTAAATCATAGTCTAGTTTACCTTGACTAGAGAAATAGGAATATTGAAATTGGATCAAAAAGCTTCATTCGTAGTAGGGGACTGACTAGATGTGAATTCCTTTATTATATGGGCGGCCCTATTTGGCGGGTTATTGTTTGTGATATTGAATTCATTGGAAATATATGATGGATTTGTCGTTATAGGGCAAATTTTCTTTGACTTTGAAGAGAATTCAAGCAATATTAATTATTTGATTTTTGAAGATACGAGTTCGGGCGTCCGAATCAAATACCCTTCAAATTGGAATGTACTTGAGCAACTTGGAAATATTTCGGGTAACAATATACTCGTGGACTTTTACCATACCGGGATTAACGGAACACTTGGATATGCAGAGAATACAAACATTGTTGTATCATCTCCTCACAACATAGAACCTGATTCGCTCGATAAATTCACTAACTCTACCGTTCTAACTCTCGCGAGAAATTTAAATAACTTTACCCTGCAAGAAGCTGTTTCTACAATAGTTTCAGGACTTCCGGCGTACAAAATAACATACACTATAGCTGGGAATCAGTCAGAAGTTAAACAGACTCAGGCCTGGACAGTTAAAGATAACAAATGGATTGTGGTTTCGTATTCTGCTGAACCATCAGCCTATTTCAATCCCAGAACAGCCCAAAATATTATAGACTCTCTGTTGATCAGATAACCCCCTACTGAGCCAAATGGCAGTCTATAGATTGCCAGTATTTTTATAACAGATTGGAGCCTATAGGATATTTAAATTGATGCGCGGCAGTTTAATTACGCTAATCATATACCTGATTTGTCCTGTAGCACTATTCTGTACACATGCCTATTCTCAAGAGCAGGTACAATCATTGATCCAAAATATTAGCCAGGAAAATCTGACAGTTTCCACTTTTGAAAACACAACCAATACCAGGATCAATGATACTATCACCACTACTAATCCTGTTACCATAGGTGCACTCACTTCAGTAGCAATGAATAAGGTCATTCTCAATGTCACCCAAAATGTTCTGAATGAAACTGCACGAATATTAGAATTGAAAGAATTTGTTCTCCGTGTTTCAGCTCAAGAATCTGGCAATACAACCCTAAACCTTAATTTTTCTGCGTTAGACTCGGAGACATCAGCTGAACTTGCTGGAGTTAGCATCGATGGTTGGATAGGAAATGGAAGTGGCGTTTCTACGTATTTCTTTAGTGGACTGACCGATAATAATGGGAGATCCGCATTTACATTACACTCCCAAGCAGATGAGCTGTACAATACGACTCTTACAGTCGAAGCATATCTCCGAGGTTATTCTTCTCAGAAACAATCTGCAGCATTTTCTTTGGATGGTTAACCGCACTAAATTTTGCAGATGAATATGATGGAAAACCCAATACCGAGACATCCAGTAAATTGGATGTCAAGAGGATTTTAGCCATAATTGGTACCTCACTGCTACCTAACTGCACCAATACGATTGAGGAATAAATGTGGCTTGCAGATTGGAACTATAAGGCAAACTCAAAAAATGTTACTCAAGAAATATCAAATGACTGCAGGATTGTGGAGTCCTTCTCCTGGTTCTGTTTGAATGTCTATTTTTAATTAAAGTTGCTAATAAAAGGGAACGCCATATCAGCTAACATTGGAGGGAGCCATGTGAGGATTCGTGTCCTCTTGTGGTGCAAAAAATGAAATGAACAACAGATATCGACCTCGATTATTTCTTTTGTGCTTTTGGGATAGAAACCCCCCCCACAACTGATTCTAGTATATTTATCATGTTTTGTTACACGAAAGTATCCATATAGAGTTCTCATTGATGTAATACTCCTTCACCTCTTATCGAAAGTTTCCTAATTTTTTTGAGTGGTATCTAATGATAGAGAACGTTATTGATTCGCTTGATTGTGGGTTTTACATAGCTTTATGATTCAATGGAACTCACAAGCGCTCATACCTAGTTAGACACACTCCTTTTTCCTAGACGGTAACCAATAGGATCAACGGCTGCCATACATTTGACTATAAATTCAGAGCAAAAAATGAATTGACAGTGTATAACTTTTGGGAATACCGCAGGCTATCATAAAATTTTGACCATCACATCCTATTCAATGGATCAATACCAAGATAGTTTAGCACTAGTCTCATCACGATGTTGAAGGCCTTTACTAATAGAAGCCTTGCAGATACTAGAGATTCTTTAGTCTCCTTCAGAATGGGTACCTGCTCATAAAATAAATTAAACGCTACGGCGAGGTTATGAGCATACCTTGCTACGAGCTTTGGGTTCATTTGTAATGAACATTGTTCGATAATCAAGTCCATTTTTGACAATTCTCGAATCAAGTTTACCTCCTTATCGTGTAAAAGTTCAGTATGATTGAAGCTTAGATGTATTAATTCTCCCTTTTCGAGCAATCTTTGAGATCTCGCGAATGCATATTGCAAATATGGCCCACTGTCACCATCCAAGCTCAATGACTCTTCCAGGTCGAACACTATCGGCCGCTCCAAATCCTGTTTAATCAAATTATAACGGACGGCAGACCTACCTAAACTTTCAGAAATATCAGATAGTTCTGAGTCGCTCATATCCTGATGCCTACTCTGGATTTCTTCCTTTGCCTTCTTGTAAACTGTTTCCATAACCTGATCTGCGCCAACGTAAATTCCTTTCCTGCCTGACATATGAGCAGACGTATTCCCAATGTCGATACCTAACGATTTAGCGGTCCGAGAGCTAAGTGTAACCGGTTCGTAGCTTAAATGCATATACCGTTCTTGGTGATAATCAGCAATGGCCGAGAGGGTACTAGAGATTATAGTTTGTAGCCTCGATTGTCTCGAGTCCATCAAGTTAATTACGATCTCTGCACCACCAAACCGTCGTTTTGGCGTAGAACCGACGGATTTGTCAAGGGTATCTGCCCAGAGGATTGAAGTGTCCCACTGCTCTGAAAATGCGTAATAAAGGAAGGGGTCAGAAAATAAACCCAGTTTCCAAGCAGCGTATGGTATATCCTTGGCAATATATGTCAGGGTCCCATCACTTCTGATCAACACCTTGTCGTCGTCTCCGTCGGATCCTCTGATCACCCAACAACCTCTGTTTTTTCCTTCATCTTCGTGGACAGTTATACCTTTATTTTTCAAGACTTCGAACATTTTTTCCCAGAGCTTGGAAGCTACAATGTCTGATTCGAAATTTAGTAGATCATATCTTACTTTTAGGCTCCAGCACGTCTTCAGTTGATCCCTCAACACGCGTAGGCTGATATCCTTAGCGAACTTCGATAAATCAGAGCTACCTTTTTCAATGCTTTTCAAAACTGACCTTCGCTTTTGTTGGAGATCTAGGTTCTTGGTGTACATTTCATTAATTTTCACATAAACTTCATTCCCACAATATTGGTCGAACTTTGTTTTGGGATCCGGGGGCTCGATGGGGAATCCAGCATAAAGAAATCCTACAACTATGTCGGCTACTTGAAGGCCTGAGTCGTCTACATAGTAGAGTACACTTGTGTCATAATTTACAGCTGAAAGAATTCTGTATAGAACATCTCCAATAATCATGTTTCTCAAATGTCCTACATGTAGCGCTTTGTTAGGGTTTACACTCGTATGTTCAATAATGACCCGCCTTCCTCCCCCAAAGTCAAATTTTCCATAACTGCTATCTACTATTTCACTGATTACTGCCTTCGGAAATACATCCCAAGCAGCCCTGAAATTAATATGGCCTGAGTGATGGGCCTCAATTGTCTTGAGTAGTGACCCCTTTGTCCTTTGTTTTTTTAGTTGTATTGAAAGAGATTCTACCAAATCCTTTGCAATGAGATAAGGCTTACTACGCAATCGTTGAGCAAGCAGGAACGCAATATTGCTGGTAAGCTCTCCGAATTCACTGTTCGTGGGTTCTGTAAGGGTGTAATTTATGTCGTCAATGTCTCTATCTGAGAGTATTTTTTCTACAAGTTGTACCGCTTCCTTTCTAAGATTTTTTAAGCTCATGATTCCAGCTCAAAAAATTTTTGAGACACAAACTGAATGGCTTGTACAAGTCCTTCGCCGTGCTTAGCAGACACAACTTGGGTTGCATTCTGCTTCACCTTTTCTTCAGCATGTCCTAAGCAAATACTATAACCGCACGATTTAAAAAGGGGAATATCAGTCTCGCTATCTCCAATTGCTACACAATCCCTTGCTTGAAGCCCTAGAATTTGTAACGCTTTGGTCAACCCTGTAAACTTGTCTACCCCCACTTGGTTAATGTGGTACGCGTATTTACTATCGCTAAGATACAAAGGAAGTTTATGCTCTTTGAGAATCTGTTGAGCAAGGTCGATATCAAAATTTCTGCATAAGACAACTTCGGACATTCGCCCAAAAACTGGCTTATTTTTGACGCCGTTGATACGATCTTTCAGTACATTATACCCTTCCATGCATATTTTCTTATTTCCTAAGACCAAATGTTCTTCTGGACTTTTGGTAATGACTCCACCATTCTCGGAAACGGCTATCTTCGTTGTTCCCCCAAATACAGCCAACGTATATGCTTCAAACGATGATCTTCCGGTAGCAAAAATTACTCTAAAACCCATTTTCTCGAGAATACGGAGCTCGAGGACAGCTGGTAGATGAAGCATCCCTCCACCGTTCTCAGTAATAGTCCCGTCGATGTCAACCGCAAACGAAGTAATATGCCGCAAAATGATTTAGATATGAAATAGATCTATTTATTTAAACATTCTTCAAATTAAGAGAAGCAGCGAATATTGGTGAAGACTAGAATCGATCTTCTTCTTCCAAAGTGGTTTGCTGTCTGTCTACGCCTTGTTTACAACTAGCCACGGATTAGTCGACATCGCGCTATCGACCTAAAGATAGCCCTCAAAAAGTATCCTAAGATTTAAAATCTACATGATTCTTTGAAGGCTTCAGAGGGGCAAAGGACTCAATTCTGGTACGACTGGTTGATCGGTAACTCTTTCATGCACTCTCTTGTCGCTCAATGATTTCTGTTTTTTAACCTTTACCTTGATCTTGAACCCGAAGTGCATACCATTCCTCCACTTCTCTGCAGAAATGATTTCGCCAAATCCCTGAATTCTCTCGCCTTCACGAGTGACTACGGTAAACGGTGTATTTCTGTGATACTTCAACATTTCAATCCGCTCGAAAAAATGATCCCAGTCCAGGGGGTTCCTGATCAGTGCCTCAAAAGAGAGAATATCACCTACCTTCACCTCTTCTAAATGCGTACCCATTATTTCCAATTGATCTAACTTTACATACACGGTTTAAAGTAAGCATAATTACAATATAACAGTTTTGATATCAGAAAATGTAATAATTTCTAAAATATGCTACGATCTTAAGCATAATATGAATATGAAAGCCGAAATTATTAAAAATGGCACATATTAACAATGTGTAAAGGCTTTAATATGAAATTCTGAGCTAGTATGAGGTGGGTCCGTCACCTAGTCAGGAGAGGGTGCTGATACAATAAGCACATGCCTCCGAAGCCAGTTGTTGTGGGATCGAAGCCCACCGGACCCGGAAGCCTAATCTAGGTTTCGAAACTTGTAGAAGCTGCTTATAGAAAAAAGGGGGGTGCTCCTATCGAATTTTCTTCAATTTTGTGCGATCATATTTCATGTTTCAGCACAAAATTTCAGTGACCATCCACTTACCGATTCTAATGGGAAAAATATTTATAGATAATCATTAGGAGAGAAGGCTGTTGTCGCAAGAAGTCGTTAGCCTGTCAGATAGGACGAATATACTGTTGAATAGGCGTGAAATCATGGTCCTTTTCAAGGAACAGGCCGGCAAATTGAGAAGAACCGAGGCATCAGAAATGGTCGCAAAAAAGTTTGGGTTAAGCAAGAATTGCGTCATCCCTATGAATATGAAAAGTGAAAGAGGCAAAAAGGATTTGATCGGAACGTTTTACGCATTCAATACGGAGGAGGAAACCAAAAATCAACTGCCTCGGTACAGATTATTGAGAAATCTATCTAAGGGTGAAAGAAAGAAGTTGATCGATGAGGAAAAGGCTGCGAAATTAAAGGCGAAACAGGCTGCTTCTTCGGAGGCGAAGGGTTCGGGTAGAGGAAGATAGTTTGGCAAAGACAAACACAGGATCTGTTTACAGATTTTACAAAATTGACGGTGATAAAGTAACCAGGTTGAAGAGGGATTGCCCTAGATGTGGAAAGGGGGTGTTTATGGCTGAACATAAGGATAGACTGAGCTGCGGAAAATGTGGATTCACTGAGTTTAGTAAGAAGGATAGCACGAGAGCTGGTTAGTGAATGAGGAACGCTTTCTACAGTACGTTCTATTCATACGTACCCGAAAGCTTAGAGGTTCAAGTTTTCCTAATTTAGCCCTCCTTAATGACTTACAACTTCTTGAAGTTAGGCTTTTAAGAGATCCCTGAATATCCCCTATTAATCGGGCGGATGCTATTCACTAGATATAAAGAGTTATCAATAAGCGCCTTGTCAAAACTATATTCTTGTAAAATTTCCTATATGCAACGGCTCCTACATTGGTGTTTTAAACTGATACGGTCTATCAATTGTGTATAAAAAACGCTTTTGAAATTGCGAACATTCGATTTTCCAATGGCCAATTTGGTCGTAACATAGATATTGCTTAAAAAAACAAGAGCTATAATTCTATTGTTTGGATCACGATCTAGTTGGTACTAACATAGAATGATTTGATCAAGGCATGACCGAGAAGTCACCTTTTGAAGAGCGCATAACCTGCATATCTCAATGTATGGTCGTTTCATAATCCCTCCTGAACATCTAGCACAGGTTCCTCTGGCAACTATCAACTTCTATTGATAGTATTTAGAATTCCATGCACCTTGGGAAATCTAGCTGCTCCTGTAGCTAGAAACAAGTAAAGATAATGCAAATTCTGGATAGGCTGATGGGTGTAAAAAAATTGGTAAACTGTACACTTTGATACCATATTTAGTAATTATTCAAACTTAATAATTTCCCCTCTTTCCCTCACATTCTTACGAATGAAGATCGCTAAAAACCTCTAGGGCATGTTGGCCTCGTAACCATACATCTATAATATCAAAGTTTAAGCATTCACACTTCAGCCCAAGTAGACCTGAAATGTTAGGTTCGCAATACTCCTTCCCACCCACGAACTGTTTAATATGTAACCCGCCTTCTGCGATAAGTTCCAATTCAAAATTCTTCCCATCGATCTTAACTATTTTTACGCTGTGTACATCCCTACTGATGATCCTTTTCTTGTTCCTAAACCAGATCGTGCGATTGCTAAGTGAAGTTAAGCATTCAAGTTCTTTACTACTAACTAATCTTTCTGTAATAACTGAAATCCTTGTCATAGAAACATATTTCATGGGATATTGTGGTAAATTCTTGGAGGCATTTAGTACAAATAGTTCAATCCCTTTTTCATTCAAACTGACATTGTGTTCAACTATAATTCGCCGCTTTGGTTTGATAATCTCGGCAAAAAATGGTCTACCCTTACCAAGTACAAGACTTTCTTTGTCCTCGCCACCGATCCATGAAAATTTTACGTTTACGCCTGAAGTGATCTGCTTAAGATACTCAGACACCACTTCTTCCAAACTAAAGAACCTGCCATATTTAGAGTCATCCTGTAAAAATTGAGCCTTTGTAATTGCTACCCCTCTTTGTTTCTGAGGTATCCCGCGCCTCTTCTTCAGGTACTTGCAGGCTAGTACAATAGGTGTGGGAACAAGATTAAAAAAGAATTCATTCTCCTCATTAATCACTAGATCTATTCGGAGATCCGGGGACGAGTAATCCAATTCCTTATTCAGAGCTTGTTTGAACATATCCCTAAGATTTGTCAAAAACTGATTCTTGATGTTATTTCTTCCCTTAACCCTCAATCTTGACCTAATATTGTCCTCTCTTTCTATGTAAGAGGAAGGAAGCGAGACTCCTATCTGAAATGTTCGAAATTCGTATCCTTCATTCACTTTGCTGATGAGTGCTTTATTTATAGTCTCCAACTTGTTCATCAGATTGTTACAAATAAAGCAGGGGTTTGCTTCTTCTAGGTTTTTTCTGCCCCCAAATCCTTGTCTAATCCTGCACTCTTTGCATAAGGATTCGTAATTTTTCAAATCCAAGTACGAAGTTAATCCTAAATTACTAGCTATCCTATCCCAAATCTTCGGAGCATTCCCTGCATCTGTCTTCCTTTTGCCTGCTTCATAACCGCTTTAGAATTACTGTACTGCTTAATAAGGTCCTTGACATCATGTTCAGTCAGTCCCGATCCTCGGGCTATTCGTTTCCTCCTCGAATCATTCACGATGTCCGGATCGGAGCGCTCAGCTGATGCCATAGACTGAATAATAACTCTCCATTTTTCCAACTTCCCTTGGATCGCATCGAGCTGGTCTTCCTTTACCATTCCAGATAATCCAGGAAGGTTATCTATGATATTCCTGAGACCCATTTTTCCGACATTCTCCATCTGCGAATAAAAGTCTTCTATCGTCATCTTCCCACTTAACACCCTTTTTGCCTGATTTTCATCTGCCTGAAGTTCTAATCCTTTGGCCATTTCAAGCAATGCCTTTATATCACCCATCCCAAGCAGGCGCCCAACGAATCGTGTTGGAGAGAACAGTTCCAAATCATCAATTCTTTCACCGGTACCGATGAACATTACCTTGGCTCCTGTAGCTACTACAGCAGCGAGAACACCTCCGCCTTTTGCCGTACCGTCCAGTTTTGTAATAGCTATACCCCCAATTGGAGCAGCACTATGGAACGCCTTAGCCTGGCTAAAAGCCTGCTGACCTATAGTACCATCGATCACCAACAATACTAGTTCTGGTTTGGCGATTTCGTACATCCCTGTCATCTCGACCAAGAGACCAGATTCTTCCTTATGTCTGCCTGCAGTATCGACGATTACAATGTCGATGTTCTCTTTTCGGAAATAATCGATCCCGTCCCCAACAATCTTTATGGCATCGACTTCACCTTCTTTACCATACACCTCCACGTTGATCTTGCTACAGTTCATCCTTAATTGGGTCAGGGCCCCGGGCCGAAATGTGTCTGCTCCGACCACGCCGACTCTGTGTCCATGCTTGGTTAACCATCTAGCCAACTTTGCGGAAACTGTGGTCTTGCCACTGCCTTGTATTCCTAACATGAGCACAACGTTGAGTTTTCCCGCTTTGAAGGGAAATAGTTCTCCCTCAGGTTGAACTGATTTATCGATGGTTTTTATTTCTTCACCTTTATAGCCAAGGAGTTTCGCTAATTCGCTGTACAGTATTGTGATTATATGATCTTTACGAGAGAGGCCCTTAGGTGGCTGTTCATTAAGGCAGCGCTCTCTTATGTTCTGGGTGATAGTAAGAACAAGCTTTACATTAACGTCAGACTGCAATAATGCCCTTTGAATGTCCTTACAAAGAGATTCTATTAGCTCACGATTGATGTCAGATGCGCCAACGATCTTCTTTAGCGCGCTTCTCAAATTTGTACGAAGACTGTCTAACATATCTTTCCTGTCCTTATTTTGATTTCAGACCTACCCTATTTAATTTAAAAATTCCACGTTGGCCATCCCATTGAATTTGAGATTCCATAATATCAATTATATCGTGGTGGATAGGACTATCCAGGACTAAGGTTTCTGCCTCTCCTCCTTCAAAATTCAAATTAAAGCGATTACGATCACTTAACTGCATCAATCTGTCTAGTGCCTTCTCGTCGATTATTTTCCCCAACCAGTATTTGTCTAGTCCCATAGCCGATACACTTGTTATGAGAGTTTTGAAGCCATTAGAAATTAGTTCTCTCATAAACTTGACTGCAGGTCTACCCCACAACGGATTAACAACACGAAGACCATACTTAGAACAGCAAATGCTGAAATGGGAATTTTGAAATTTACTCGAAATCCCGCCGTGCACAATTCCATCAATATCATACTCTGCCCTTGCCTGCTTGATTAGACCCTCAAGCGCTTCTAATTCACAGTGTAAATCGATTCCCTTAACTGAAGATACTAAGTGAGGGAGTCTTATCGCCTTCGCCAATAAAGGAGTGATTTCGACATTCGGAAAATGAAAAAGTAGGCTTTCGTCGCTTGGCGGAGATAAGGTCAACAGGCATCTGATTTCGTGACCATACCTCATGCTTTCATAGACTGCATAGGTACTATCCTTCCCGCCAGAAAAAAGACATCCAAGCCTCATTCGGGTTACCTTCCTTATGTGGCTATAAATAAGTATTGAAGCAAGTTAAGAAAGTCTCTCTTCCCTCTTCCTCACTGGTCGACTAGGCGAAAGCAGAGAAAAGAAGAATGGACAGCTCCCATTCGAGCAGATTGCTTTTAAGCATTAGCACTTACAAAGTAACATAGATGCGTTAGTGCGTAAAGGATTGATTGAAGATCTTGGAGCAGGAATATCTCAAATAGGTGACCTTATTGAACCAACCGCCAACCCCTCTCTTGAGGAATGTCATCACATCGATCCTACAGAAGGTATCTGAGATCTGCGTCCTCCTCAATTCTTCTCATTCAGCGATGTAGGCCGCTCATCTACCGAAGCGCCTGCCGGCCAGGGGGTGCCTCGGCCGTCAGTACGAGATCGTCAGCGGCTTTGCCCAACCTGACCCGGTAGTTACCTTCGGCGATGTGCGGCCGGGTCGATAATCGCGTCCAGCCAGTGGCGGTTAGTCTCGTTGCAGTTGAGTGAGTAGTGCTTAATCGTCGAGATCACGCCCTTGCCCTGGATCCCGTTGATCGACTCGGCGGCGAGCACGGCACTCAGTACCGGATCCTCCGAAAGATACTCGAAATTACGCCCGTTGCCTGGGTCTCGAGCGAGATTGATGCCGCCCGCCAGCTGGACATTGAATCCCCTGCTTCGCGCCTCAAAGCGATCATGCGGCCACCTGCACGAGCGAGGTCGGAGTTGAAACTCGACCCGAGCGCGATGCTCGCGGGCAGCGCGGTGGCTGTGTCGCCCTCACGGAACCCGGGGTTAATGACACCTAGGCTTGCGTTGCTCATCAGAAGCGCTGGTACACCTAGGCGCGGCACGCCAGGCGTGTAACCCGAGCTCATGGGTATCCCCTCGGGGATGCGTTCGTCCCGGGCTAGCGGAATGACCCGGTTTTCCCCCCATCACGCTGACAACGAGGAAGAATCGTTCGTCGTCAGTCATCTGCTCTTCGACCTCACGCGCCAGCACATCGGCCGGCGAATGTTGTGTAGCTACTGTTCTAGTCTCTTGCACCAAGACAGTTTATACAAGAGATAATATTCACTCTACCCAAAGAGTTTAACGGTCAGCTGCCTGTAGCAGAAGGGATGATAAGGTCTTTTGTATTATTGCACAGTAACGGCAACCAAATCGTCTGCGTACCATCTTCTGAATAATTCTTGAGTTGATCCTGGAAGCTGTCTCTATCCACTGGTTTTATTCTCAAGTTAGGATTGTCAGTGTCAAAGTTTACAGCCATCCTGGAGTAAGCATTGAAAGGTCAGAAGTAGGATGCTCATGGATTAACGGTGGATGCTTCAGGACTCATAATCAACATCACTAAAAGCTAATTTCAGACGGCTCTTCCTTTTCATCATTAGCATCCCTGCCTCTGAAGGTTGTTAAGTAATAAATGTATAACCTGTGCAACTCGACTTCGAAGGTGAATATCAAAAGTGAAGAGATAGTATCAAGATGGACCAAGTAGTACTTTAAATACTGACTGGTCTAAATTTATTAATTGTCTGCATTTTGCTTGACTGGGCTACTAACATCTTGTTTAATGCTTAAAGCAAGTACTTTGAATATACTGCCTCCAGGGACTGTAAAGAATGAGGCTACTTTTTTTGCCATGTTAGGTATACTGCTAGCGCTAGTCGCCATCGCGTACATACTTCGAGTACGTAATAGGCGTGAAGCTACTGATACATGACAAATAACCAGTGGTAAAGGAGTCCGCGTTTCCCTGATGAAACATCGGAAAAATTCATATACTGCTTTCGTGGCGCTTAATATCATAAATGGAGATACTCCAAGACAGAAATTTGGGAAAATATTTGTTTGATAAATACTGTACTAATCCAAAAAATTGGAAGTTTTTGATTAGTCCTTCATACCATGATGATGGTTTCTTTGATGCAACGATTTCAAACTTCGATGAGGTATGGCAAATCAAAGTGGATTCAATCTACAAGCCTATCCCTATAGTAATTGGAACCAAAATTGATGCGGACGTTACCAGGGTGTATCAACAGATCGAATCGGCTCCATTTGGCTACAGAAAGATCGACCCAGATTCAATATTGAAGATTTTACTTAGACCAGTCGACGAAACAGATACTCTGAAACCAATTGAACGACCAAATACCAATATAGTTAATATATTAAATTCAATCGAACCTGTTATACCATCTCAGGAGGGAAGTTATGCTTATGGTCCATTCGCATTTTCAAATGTGAGTCCTCTTATGAAGAGTGATCAGCAAAAAAATGTCAGCGAAAAACTGTCGCGAAAATTGAGACAAATATTGAAAGATAGATATTCACTATATGGATAAGTGAATGTCGTCCCCGATTCAACACGCGAATCTAACGGGTTGATTTGATACCAAAAAGCGAGCTAAAAATGAAGCATTGCTTTAAGTCAATTTGCGTAGGAGTCTGAATTCTAGGTTATTTTGGGATCCGCTTTTTGGAATGTAATGCCTTATGAGGAGGTTTCCTTAACTCAAATGAGGTTTTTCGAAGAATGGTGGGGAGCCTCAAAAGGTCGCCAAAAGCATTCGGACTTTCATAGTGGATTAACAGTGAACTCGAAAACTCGAAACAACATGTATAATTGGACAAGAGGTTTTATTTTCACTGAAAACATATGGTTGCCTTAAACTAAGGGAGCAGAGAGAGGGTTAATACAGGGTTATAGTATTAGATCCTATTATAGTTTAACAGTGGCCTTGGGAAATCGATTTGTTATCAAATATTAGTGCATTTCCTAAAGATTGGAAACAGTATTTGACCGAATACTGCTCAATATAATATCATATCTAGGAATTTTGAACTGACCGGTTAGTGAAGAATGATGAACAGCTGATATAGATATCTATATCAGATTAGATTTCAAAGGGACTCATATCAATCGCGGAACTGTTTTCCACTTACATTTATAAATCAATAGGCTATTCTTTGAATTGAACGTAATATTGTGTAACCCATGCAATTTCAGTAAAGTTGTGATTTTTAACAATTTGTGCTATCCTAAACTATTTGTGCTATCCTAAACTGATACCAAGGTAATCAAAATGGATAGCGCTCGATCGGCAATTCTTATTACCTATCCAGAACCAGAATCTATTGAAGAGGCGACAGCACTTGCCGACGCGGCTGGGTACAAGGTTTGGAAAATAGTTACTCAAAAGAATATAACGAGATCAAGATTTGGAATTGGTCATGGAAAGGCTCTTGAAGTACAAGAGATAGTTAGAATCTCTAATCCAGATATTATCATATTTGATGAAGTTTTGAAACCGTCACAGCAGTATAATATTGCGAGCCTGTGCAGGATAGAAGTGATGGACCGTGAGAGGTTGATTCTCGACATATTTGAGAGAAGGGCTATCACAAAAGAATCAACAATTCAGGTGAAATTAGCCGAGTTAAGGTACGAAACAATCAGAATAAGAGACAAAGTCAGACTTGCGAAATTAGGTGAGCAGCCAGGATTTTTTGGCCTAGGCAAGTATGATGCAGACATCTATTCTCTAGATATTAGTAAAAGAATCTCCTATTTGAAAAAAAAACTGGAAAAAGAGAAAATAAAGAGAGAGATGCACAGATTACACCGTGAAAAATCAGGACTACCAACGGTTTCGATCGCAGGATACACTTCTGCTGGAAAAACGACGCTATTTAACAGGCTCACCGGAGAGACAAAGCGGACGGGCGAAGGAATGTTCACCACTCTGTCTACATATACGCGGTCGTTTAAGATCAACAGAAATATGAAATTCCTTCTTAGCGATACAATTGGTTTTATAAACAAACTTCCGCCCTATATGATAGATGCTTTTAGATCTACATTAAATGAGATGACATATTCTGACTTGACTCTCCTAGTTATTGATGGAAGTGATTCACTGAATGTAATTGATAAGAAGATACAAAGCTCAACAAAGGTAATGAATGACCTTATGATTCCACTGACCAAAATCCTTTATTTGTTCAATAAGGCCGATCAAATTGAGGACCATGATTTATTTGTTAAAACACTTACAAAATCTCAAGTATTTGATCCTTTATCTTGCCATTTTCTTCTTATATCGTCGAAGACAGGATATAACATTGGACGACTTGAGAATTTCCTTCGGTTACGTTTCAATCCCCAATAATCTATTGAACTCTTGCATATTTCTGCTATGCAATGGAGATGAGACAAAAACTACGAGGAAAAGTGAACCTCATACCTGAGCAACTTAATTAGCAATTATCGCTCAATGCGTCGTTTGAGCGCGGGACATTGTAGCTCAGATTTCAGAATGCTTGGAATAATGCGATTCCTAATGGCTCTAGCTATGCAAACGAAGGAGCGTCCGAGTTACACGCTTCTGAATTAAGTCAATTTCTTTTGTTATTGCCGACACTTGTTTTTGGTCTAGGTCAAGTAATGTGAGAATGTGATCAGGGCTTTCATGGTTTGACAGAATGTAAATAAAGTAAGGTAAGGTCAGTGACCCACATGCGCTATGTCCTGAATGGGTCTCAACTGAAAGGATTGAAAGTAGAGGTTTCAAACCTTGGCTTCTTGATATTACTTGCATAATAGTGGGCCAGAAGAAACTATACTGAGAATAGCTTATCCCTCTGCTTCGTGAAGGGAGGTATATTCTGTTGACAAGCATCTCGTCAAGATACCTCAACAATCTCCAATTACGGGTCTGAAAAATCCTTCCTACCCAGATGTCAATCGAGGATAAAATCTCAAGGAGATCAGCTCTTGTATTCATTTCTAATGTGCGAGATGAAACAACGCTTGTAAAGAAGGCATACAGAATATCCCTTCGCCGGTCTTCCGGGGATATTCCAAATCGTGGGTCTACATAGCGGGAATCTGATCTAGCAAGGATATCCTTCGCATTTTCTATAGAGCCTTCAACAAAGAATGCTTCAATTGCTGGCCCTATATCCATTTCAGGCATGTGTTCCTTATCTGTCATATACTGTGCATGTGCAGATTGTGCATGGTTAAGTAGAGAACGTATATCTCCATGACTTCTCTTCAGGATTAAGTCCTTTTCCGACACAGAAAGGCCTAATTCTTCTTTGGACAAAATCTGGTCCAAAAGTTTTTCAGACAGTTCTAAAGGTATTGGATGGAATTCAATTACTCTGCAATTTTTTGTCAATTCCTTAATTCGTTGGTTCCTGGAATTGGATGCCAATACTATTGGTATCGTGGGTTCCTTCAGTATTTTAGACAGGAATTCCATTCCTCCTGTGTCTTGCCTCCGGTAAATTCCGTCAACCTCGTCAAGAAACAAAAGCATTCGTTTACCATACAGGCTAGTATTATTGAGTACAGGAATGACTCTAGATTCTAACATATCTCTAGTTCTAGAATCGCTAGCATTCATTTCAATTAAATCGAAATCATAATCAGTTGATAAGATGTGGACAAATGAAGTTTTACCAACACCTGGAGGACCTATGATAAGCAACGGCTTTTTTCCATTGACCCAAGTAGTTAGCCATTTTATGATGTGAGAACGAGCTTCAAGATTTCCTATAAAGTCATCCAACCTATGCGGTCGATATTTTTCAGTCCACATCATTCAATACGTAACAGCTCTCATCCCATTATTTACTATTACTTTAGCTATTTACCGATTATGGAATGCTTACTTGACAAATGAGAGACCCCTAGTCATTTATATTCAATTCATTCGTGGTGTGACGGGTCTGGGTCTGAATTAATTCTTAATCATGGAAGAACCAATAGATGGAATCTCCACAAAAAAACTTCTGGCTATTAGACGCTTATGCGGTGGACCTTTAGTATTGAGCATTTGATCCATACAGAATAGGAACGTACAGCGGTATTAGTTACGACATACTGATTTAGACAAACCTTGTGGAGGACACACCTATTCCCCAATAATATTGATTCTTTCAGAAAAATAGAATCTTCGTCTAACCCTTGTCTAATTTTTGTTAGGGGAGCGTTGTATGAGAGTAAAGATACCTAGTGAAATTCAAAGATGTTGATATTAGTGATAGTATTAGTCTGATGTCAGATTAGTGGTACATCTTTGTGAGTAGTTTTTCTCTATTCTTCGAAGTACAATGTTTCTAATAACAATTGTGGTATCGAATGTACTATCTGACAAACAAATTGAATTTTTTTATTTTCAGATGTGCAATTTATGCCCCTTGGATTAGTCTGATCCTACAATACCCCGGGGTATCTCTTTGATTGAGATTTACTCATGTTATTAACGAGGCTGCTTCAGTACCTCTACTAAGACAAACGTCAGATACATCTAGTTCGATAGGGCGGCAAATTGGCTTACTGATTGTTTCATCATCGAAACATACGACTAGTGCATAATTCCTAAAGCTAGTACCCAAGAATCGCGAGATGGGAGTTATATGTTATAAAATTGATTGAAGTTAAAAGAATCTACATTAACGTAAAGAAATTCGACAATACTTAAAGTTTAATTCGCTCAAGGCGAACTCCTAAGCTTAAACTCTAACATGATATTTAGGATATTGGTATTCAGGCAAAAAATGTTCCGTGTATATAGATATTGTATACCACGCAGTATTATCCCAAAAGTAGTAAGAGTGAATTGGCAAGATACCATAAATATGACCCTTTTGTTTTGAGAATGGCCACTACTGCGAATTCAAAAGTTCGTATAAGACTCCTTCTTGTAGGACAACTTTTCTCAATTCTCTTGCCAAATCAGTTACGGTCACGATACCCACTATCTTCCCTTTGTCTAGGACTGGGAGCCTTCTTATCCTGTGATTGATCATTCTCTGGACAGCCACTTCCAGAGGAGTATCAGGTTCAGCTGTTATGGATATGTTTGACATTATCTCGGACACCAAGACCTCAGAGGATCGGAGGTCTTTGGAACATACTTTTCTAACAAAATCTCTCTCAGAAATAATTCCAACTGCGTCGTGATTCTTTTCGACAATTAATGAGCTTATCTGATTACTTGTCATCAGTCTCGCCGCGTCCACGATATTTCTGTCGTTGTCAATAGTAATAACTTCTCGAGTCATTATATTCTTTACAACTTCTGGCATAAGAAATGTTAGAGATTTAAAATAATAAATATGATCCGCATCATCATCGAAACTTTGTCTGTCTACGCGACGGGCTTTAAAAGATTGATAGATCAAGAAGGGTTAGAATTGCTTAAGCCAATGAGCTAGGCTATGGTAACTTTTCAGGAGTATTCACAAAGAGGGTGAGGACAACCAACATAGTGGCCATCAGTATTGAAATCTACTCTTTGAAATGCGCACTCTTTAAACCTCTTTTTCCCCACTTTCAATGGACGACTCAATTGGTCGTGTTCTATTATGGTCATTATAACATACTTCATATCTTGTAGACCTGACCCCCCTTGCTGATTAGGGTTCCCTGAGAATGATCACAAGTCTTTAAAATCATGGGAAATGTTAGAGCAGTTTGACTTGGTGAGAAATCTTCGCCTCATGCGGATTCTTGTGTTAATAGATGCCGGTGACTAGCAAATACTCTAGAGAAGCACTAGAAAAGGTTCAGTACAACCAGGAGCTTTTTGCTCAATTCTGGCTCAAATTTTGTTGTCAATGGGATTTAAGATACAATACCATTAAAGTTCGTCATGAACCAGATAGAAATAGGACACAAGGGAATATCGAGTGTGATAGTGTGCAGAAGTTGTGGATTCCATCTTGAGATTGATGATGATCGAGACGCAAGGGAAATGGTAGACATTCACAAGAAGATAGGTTGCAAAGTCTTCAATGAGAGGTTTAGTGAATTTACATAGCTTAATACGCAACCCGAAAGTGGCAATTCGCATGTGTTTTAACTTGCGAACTAGAGAGAGTAAGCCAAGCGTGACAAAATTTCGACAATCAACACTGTGTATGCTTTAGATTATCCCTTAATCACAAAAATCATTAGCAAAATTCCTGAAACCTTCATAGAAATAGAGGTAAGGAGAACATGCGAAAAAGGTATTACCTACGCTGATCGGTTCCCTAGCAATTCAATATACCTAGCTCGGCTGTGGAGGTAGAACTCCGGAAGCCTAATGGATAATTTATCTGAACACCGCAAGCTAGCGCGCAAGAGAATCATTCATCATGCAAGGCTTACCGGCGTCATCAAACAGATCCCTTTAACGACAGATAATGGCAAGAGTATAGTAAGGCAAGTATCAATACCAATGATCAAGGGAATAAGTGCTACATTAACAGAGCTATCTACAAATATGCAAGACTGGGGATAGATGTCCTAAATGGTTTCTGGATATTAACACAGTATAATTGAATAATATATTTTTAAGCCCGAGGTCCGGCTGTCGTTGCCTGCGTAATTGCAGGTTAATGTTAGCACACGGGGATTGATTGTGCGACAGTGGATGTGGAAGATCCAATTCTGGCAATGCTCTACGATTAATTTATTGTTCTTTTCCCGAACACAACTGGATGCATCTAGATACACTTAGAGCGCTTGAACCAACTCCCCTAATTTATGCCCAATATCTGATGACTGAACAAGACTTGTTCCTACTAAAAATCCATCTGCTCCAACCTTCCTGAGTTCGCGGATAGTTTGTGAATCGGAAATGCCACTTTCACTGATTACCACACTTTTACCTTTGCTCTGTTTCTTAAGGATCTCTGTAGTTACTGAGGTATCGACTTCCAAGGTATCCAAGTCACGGTTATTTATTCCAAGAATATTATTACTTGAGCCCTCTACTAATTTCAGTGCCTCAGCAAATTCCATCTCAGTATGAACTTCAACGACTGCCTTCAGCCCAATCCGATTTGCATAATCTAGGTAATTTTCCAAATCTCCCTCTGCGAGGTTGTTGTCGAAGACTGATTTAATAAATAGTATACTATCTGCACCGATTTTTCTAGCTGTGTTAATCTGTACGTCACTGACGACTATGTCTTTCATGAGAATGGGAGCATTTATTTTATGTCTAATGGCAGAAATATGGTAAATAGATCCGTGGAATTCATAGGGCTGAGTCAAGACGGATATTGCTATTGCTCCAGATTCTGTCATCGTTTCAGCCAAATATGAAGGGCTGAGTTTTTCATCCAATAAGACTCCGTGTGATGGCGAGCTGTATTTTATTTCCCCTATTATTGGTACATAAGGACAAGAAATTATCCGCTTTCTTAGATCTAATATATCATGTGATTTGATATCCGAAGTATTCAAATCATATGCTCCATCATCCAAAGCCCGATAAGAGTTATCAGCAAGCCGGTAAAGAAAGCTATCATGATGCTGGAATCTTACCATGACCTATTGTGTTCTCCTCGTGGGAGTTGCATGCTAAATAATTTGAGCGTTTCTTTTCGCCTCTTCCTCTTGGACCAATTCCATTGATGGAAGCACCACTATCAAAAAATGACGCTTCTACTAAAATGAACCTTGGTATAGGATCCACTTAATTCGACATATCTTTGCGGACTGAGCGTACTCCTGACGGACATAAATGATAGATAGATCTCGTATTATCCAGAACTATATCTAATCCGTCGTGGCAATGCTTATTAGATCCGCGACATGAATATGTCATAAATATGGATTTTGACAGACTCTGTAAGGATGTTCTTGATTTGGAATCGGGAGTGAGGTTCGCTGGTGTCTGTGACGATTCAGGTGTGATAAAATTTGGAGGACAAAGAGAAGGAATAACCAATTACCTTTCTCCAGACGAAACAAAACGATCAAATTTGCAGGCATTAGCGAGATGGGCATTAAGGAATTCACTTGCCTCAAAAATAGGAGAAGGAAAGTATGCGATGGCAGAATATGAGAAAATTAAGAGAATAACTGTTCCATTGGAACAAAACCACCTACTCCTGGTAACTACCGAGGTTAATGCAGACCATAACAAAATAATAGAGAGTATCCTGAAAATGGTTAGGAGATAAACCACTTAAAGACACGTGTTCAGGTCTTTAGGCGTATTTACAACACGGCAATATCTGCTTTTTTGCTGACTTGATTATGTGAAGATGTTATTTCAGTACCTATTACCAAGAAGTCACCAATATTAGACTCACAGTTCTAATATGAACTATCAAGAGGTACAATAGGGAAAATGCTTGCTTGCTTCCATCCTTCCTCATCGATTGACAGACACTCGTCGTGTAGGATCGGTATCACCATAGGCTAGAGTAAAGCTAAATGTTGAACCTTTTCCACCACTGTTATTTTTTGCCCATATCTTGCCCCCATGGGCTTCTATTATGCTCTTGCATATGAAAAGCCCCAGCCCAGTGCCAGTCTCCGATTTGGTCGAGAACTTTGTAAATAACCTAGTCATGATATCTGAATCGATTCCCTTCCCACTATCTACTACACTGACGATAATTTCATGAGAATTCCTTTCAACAACAACACGTATGTACCCCTCATGCGTGAATTTTACAGAGTTAGCTAGTAGGTTATAGATAACCTGGTATATTCTTCCCTTGTCAGCAAAAACTGAAATCGATCCTATTGAATCGTATTGAAGCAGAACTTGATTTGATCTTTCTTCGTCCGCCCGCAAAGCGTTCCTCGTGTCCTCCAAAACCGAATGTATAACGATGTCAAGATCAAATGATTTCTTATTAATCCGCAGGCTTTTGCTTTCTATACGGGTTACATCCAAAATGTCGGAAGCTAATCTTACAAGTCTTCTCGCATTACGCATGATTGATTGAACCTGTTCATTGTCAACGGCCACCAACTGTTTTGTCGCCATGAGCTGACGTTCAATGTACTGTGCCTCTCCAAGAATAGGCATGATAGGAGTCCTCAATTCGTGTGCTGCCACGTTTATGAACTCTTTTTGCATCCTATCATGGATTTTTAGCTGCTTATTGGCGACAGCTAAGCGCCGATTAGTCTCCCCGAGTGAATTGTTGATTTCCTTAAGTTGACTTGTCCTTGATTTGATTGCGTTGTCTAACCTCCTATTCCAGGATAGGACGATGAACGAGATAAATACAGCTACGCACGCAGTAGTTATAACCACTATAGTACTAAATGTGCTCAATTGATCTATTAGGACCCCCACTTCTGTCGCAAGACTATGGGGTACACTCACGTAAAGAGTCCATAGATGTTCGTTGCTTATGCGGACAGGCTGATAGGCCATGGTTACGATAGAATCGGTATTTGGGAGTTCTATGTCATTTACCCCCCCATTCCTGTCCCTCAGTGAGCTGTTTATAATCTCATTATAAGAACTCTTGATGTCTTCAGAGACAAGAGATTGAAATTCTGTGGACAGATAATTCTTTCCGACCAATGTGGGCTCCCTAGCATAAACAATGACTCCGTCTCGGTCCATAAATCCTACATTACTTGCTACTTCGGGCGACATATCACTCTGTAGCATTTCGCCTACCGTGTTTAGGTTAATAGCTGCAACTATCACTCCTATCGGAGAGTGTCCGTTAGACATAATAGAGGAATTAGGTATCTCAGAATCTTCATTGTCTGTTCCAGAACTTGCTTGAAAGATAGGAAAAGAAATAAAGAGTCTTGGTTCATTATCGTGAGAATTGAGGACATTGCTGTAGTAAGGTGATGAGGTTTCGAGAGGAATTCGAATAAACTCCTCAGCCGTTAAGTTTGAAGACCTGAACGAAGTGAGATTTTTAGGATCTAAACCGGTCCACGACAGGATTCGTCCATCCTTATCAAACAGATAGTATCCTTCAGTTAAATCCATTGTGGAATCCTGTGCAAATCTGATTAGGATTTGGTTCATGCTTTGGTTGTCAAAACCTGCTGGAAGTGTATTCGATAAGACGTCTAGCTTATTCACGACCGGATTGACGGTGTGAAAAAAAAGCCTTGAAAGATCAAATGCTGTTATTCTTGCGTTTGACCTTATATTATCAGAAGCCAGTTCTTCTACCTTATTCGCTGTCATGGAGGAGTATTGGTAGGAAAGGAAAGAAGACAAAAAGCCTATAATGACTATGATTACTAGGATAGCAATATTCAGTTTTGAAAGCCTTGAGCCAATCATAAATTGCAATGCTCCCCTCCAGAGTTCATTTGGAATAAATCATAATGCGTGAACGACTTTTATACTTGTCAGGCCTGCTGGTGATGTGACAAGTTTACTATTGAATTGCAAGAACGATTTAGATTGCCTATTAACGATTTGTGAGGAATTGAGAACCATGTGGATTGACATGCATGATCTATTCTGTGTTAATATCTATTCTTCGTAATATTTGCATTAATTCTTTTTCATTAAATGATTTAAGCTATAGATTTATTTTTAACTGGACATATTCGACAGTGAAAAAATGACAGATGAAATATTCATGTATGGCATTGCAGCTGGTGCATTTGCCGTCCTCACCGGAATACTATTCGGTTCTAGGAGTAAACGGAAGGCTGAAGAGAGAAAATTAAGTGCCGGTTCAACTGGATCATCGGAAGGCAGGAAATCGGGAGCTATTTAGTAGTAGCAGCTAGATTGGTGTGATCTGCGTGGAATCAAAACCTAGCTGATGTAGCCGTATTGAAAGCCTACATCGCGTATTCTCTCGAATACTCAAAGTTCACGCCGCAAGCTGGGTAAATGAGCAACGATGCTGATTGAGCGTATTTTGGTCCGACTTGACGTCGCTAAAAGTAGTCACTTTTTGCTTCAAAACATTACCTTTGGTTCAAGGATACCTGATCCCTTTTTCATAGGACATTCATTTAAGGTAGCCTTTTAGGTTCACTTCTTTGGGTATACCCGGTTGTCAAAAGTTCTTCTTTCTCTTGTTCAACTTAAGTAAGATCAACCCTGCAACCCCCCATAGCATTACTGCTACAAAAGTCTGTCGGAAAAACCAGGCAATCCCACCAGTAACTGCAAAGACTATTCCCAAAATTCCTATGGCCTGTCTCCTCCTTACCATTAATAGCATTCTCAAAGGGAAGGATCTCAAATAACCCTTTCGAAATAATTCAGTTCTTGACAACTGTTAATTTGCGAAATACTAGTACAGCTTCGAAAAAAATGATGTATCAATAACCCGACGATTGGAATGTCAAATGATACCGGGAAAGGATAATGAATAGTCCAAACCTAGGTGGTCAAATATCCTTGCTGCAGACGGAGAATTAAGGAAGTCTTTCACTAGAGATAACACTTGATACGACGAGAGGTCTCTCCTTCAAATGCATCGAGATAGAACCTATGATGATGAACGCTATGCCCAGACTTGATAAGTTGAGTAAATAGATTTGGTGCTGTCGAGCGAAATGGAAGTATTGAAGGAATTATGAAAACACAAAGGCTATATACTTTTCCCGAAACGAAGTTGTATGGCGCTATTTGGAATATTTGGCTCGCACACTGTTGAAATGTGCCCTCTAAACAACAAAACAAGTGCTATGACTATGGTCCAAATGGCAGAGAAGACTGCAGATGCAGAAAATAACCATAGCAATTATGGAATAAACAAGATCATTGGCAGGTATCACTCAGCACTAGAACACAAATTTATTTGGGTCGTTGACGCAGAAAGCGCTCATCAATTAGAGAAATTCTTGATTGATATAGGCTCTGCTAAATTTAATTCGTCCAAAATAGTTCCATTGATCAATTTTGAAGAGATCGTAAGGAAAGGAGCTGCTGAACTTCAAAAGTAGTGTTTTGCAAGCACGTTGAGGATTGATTTATTCTGTATGTAGTTTTTTTCTGTTACGCTTCTACCGCTTCAGAACTCGAAGTCAACTACTGTACTTATTCAATACTTACTATATCTACTTTAACCCAATTAGATATCGCTATTCACTGTAATATTGGAATGTTCTTTGCATCTTCCGAATCTGTAGAACGAATACAAGTCTTGTTTATTTATTCAAGAGAATAACCTTATGTTTACGAATACTACTAAATAATTGTTCGATATAGAGCCTGAATCTCATACTCTAGTACTCTGTCCAAAAAGGTGGTGAGTAGAAAAGATATGTCTTAACAATTCAACCCCTGTTAGAGGCAACTTTTCTTTTTCAGCATAGGACATTCAGAAGTATAAAGGCGAAAATTTGACGTAACTCATTTCATGTCTGACGGATCTACCACATTCCATGGATACTGTTAAACCATGTATATATTTGTCTAAAGGCGTAGATAATATATGTCCAAGCAAAATGATTCGGCTGACACACAATCGAAGCCCGGTGTTATTGCAGAGACTTACCGCAGATTGCATGATAATATAGAAAGCTTTCGCGTATTAACGAATAGACCCCTTACATTGAGTGAAAAAATACTCCTTGGCCATTTAGATCAACAAGTCGGGCCTAATCTAGTGAATAATTTAACGAGGGGTAACAGTTACGTATCATTAAGGCCGGATAGGGTAGCTCTCCAGGATGTAACTGGACAAATGACGTTGCTCCAGTTCATGCAAGCAGGATTACAACGCACTAAAGTTCCCACTACCGTGCACTGCGATCATCTAATCCAGGCGAGGGCTGAAGGAGTACAAGACACAAGGGCAGCACTCTACGAAAATAGTGAAGTCTACCAATTTTTAGAATCTGCAAGCAGAAAATATGGAATAGGGTTTTGGAAACCAGGAGCGGGTATTATTCACCAAGTTGTCCTCGAAAACTACGCGTTCCCTGGAGGACTAATGATAGGTACTGACTCTCATACACCCAATGCGGGTGGTCTTGGGATGCTAGCTATTGGAGTCGGAGGTTTGGATGCGGCCGAAGTCATGGCAGGCCTGCCTTGGGAATTGTTGTATCCCAAGCGAATAGGAGTATTTCTCACAGGAGCGCTTAATGGATGGACGTCTCCTAAAGATATTATCTTACATGTAGCTTCAATCTTGACCGTAGCTGGTGGAACGAACGCGATAATTGAATATTTTGGTCCAGGTTGCTCGACTCTCAGCTGCACCGGTAAGGCAACTATTACCAATATGGGCGCTGAGATTGGTGCTACGACCTCAATATTTCCTTATGACAAGAAGATGGGCGAATATCTAACAGCTACAGGAAGGAGTGAAATAGTTGAGCTCGCGAACCGGCACCAGAACGTACTGCAACAAGATGCAGAAATAGAACGGGAGATACTACAAGACCGTGAGAACAGCTCAAAGTACTACGATCAACTAATAGAGTTGAATCTTTCCGAATTAGAACCATATATAGCAGGTCCTCATACACCTGATCTCGCCCGCCCGGTCTCAAAAATGGCCTCCGACGTAAGAAGAAACGAATATGTAGACGAAATATCTGTTGCATTGATAGGTAGCTGCACTAATTCGTCGTATGAAGATATGTCGCGTGCCGCCGACGTTGCAGAACAGGCAAATGCGCGAGGGTTGAAGACAAAGGTACCTTTGCAAGTCACACCTGGTTCCGAAATGATTAGAACCACAATTGAACGAGATGGACAGATGGATCTGCTCAAGAGGATTGGAGCTAATGTACTTGCTAATGCATGTGGACCATGTATCGGTCAATGGAAGAGATCAGAATTAAAAGCAGGTGTTCCCAATTCCATCGTCACATCGTATAATCGCAACTTTCCAGGTAGAAACGACGGTAGACGTGAGACCATGAATTTCATCACTAGTCCAGAGATGGTCATTGCTCTAGCTTTGGACGGAAGGTTATCATTTAATCCTCTAAAGGACGAATTAGTAGCCAGCGATGGAAGTTTGTTCAAACTTAAGCCACCCAAGATTGCGCCAGAAATTCCTTCTCGAGGATTCGCCTATGTCACTGAGACCTATGTCCCACCAGCCAGCGATCCGGATAACATCAGTGTCATCATCAGAAAAGATAGTGAGAGACTCCAAAAGCTTGAACCCTTTTCAGCATGGAATGGAATGGATTTTGAAGACCTTGTAATACTTGCTAAGGTAGCTGGGAAGTGTACGACCGACCATATATCTCCTGCAGGAGCATGGCTCAGATATCGAGGGCACCTTGATAAAATCAGTGACAATCTGCTGCTAGGTGCTGCGAATTCCTTTAATGGAAAAATTGGTGTTGGAAAGAGCGTGCTTAATAATCAGATTACGTCCTTTCCTGAAATTGCAAGAACGTATAAAAACCGAGGAATTAAGTGGCTGATAATAGGGGACTTTAACTATGGAGAAGGGAGTAGTAGAGAGCACGCTGCTATGTCTCCAAGGTATTTGGGTTGTGTTACAGTAATTGCTCGAAGCTTTGCAAGAATTCATGAAACTAATCTGAAGAAGCAGGGAGTACTTGCCGCTACTTTCGCTAATCAATCAGACTTTGAAAAAATACTTGAAGATGATAGGGTAAGTATACATGGGTTAAGTCGATTAGAACCTGGCAAGCCTCTGGAGTGTATACTACATCATGGTAACCAAGAGAGAGAGACAATCTGGCTTAAACATTCGTATAATGCAGCACAAATAGAATGGTTCAAAATGGGTTCTGCCCTTAACATGATTAGAAATGGAAAAACATAATTCTCTCCAAGATGTATTTTAAACTTTGAGACTTATCATGTTTCAATGTATGGAGAGTACACGAATGGTACTAATGCCCTCTCATTTAATTTGGCATCTAGATACGTACTACTATGATCCTAGACATGCCCATGAGTCATTTCTTCTTATTTTGTTCGTACTCTAAAAGGTGCGAACCAATGCAAAATCATGGACACTTTTGACAATTCCTTTTCAACGTCACGAATGCCACACAAGACAAATTGGTCCCCAATAATTTTAAGAGTAGGTGTAACTTCGTACTAATTGTCCAATACAAGTTACTTATTCCCTGCGTTCCTCAAAATTAGAAAACATTTGATTATGATTTTATGTATTGATGTTGAGAAAGCTTAATAAGCATATCTCATGTCATAAGGTGACAAGGCTATAGGAGTATGACGTGTAAAGGAATATGTTCTAGGCATAAAGCTCAGAAGCCAGTAGGTATGGGCAGATACGCTAATGGACAAAAAAGATGTCAAATCTGCGAGATATTTCTGAAATGGGAAGGTTTGTGGTGCCCATGTTGTGGATATAGACTAAGAACTAAACCTAGAAATTTGAAGTATAAAGCCAAATTACGACAACGCGAAACTGTTCTCACTGTGCATGAAAACATAATTGTCAAGAAAATACCAGTGACTAGCCCTTAAATTTTCGGTTAGCATGGGAAGTATTGGCGTGTATTGTGTTGGCTTGAGGTAGTACCATATCACCATCCTAGAAATCACGGTTTTATACTTCAGAGTGTATTGCTAACTGAGTGGAAGGTGTATGTCATGAATAAATGTGATCATTTCGGGTTCTGTTAACCTAACGGCTCATCCAATATCTGTTAACTCGGCTCATTTTTTGCCGTAAACAGACTTGTGAGCTCCAACTCGAATTATTATGATTCTTCTGTTCTTGAAATCAACGTTGAATGACAGCCGATAATCATCATTCAATCTTTCAGTATAAAATTCACCGTGTGGAGTAATCTTCTTCTTATGTGACGCAATTGGATTTTCTGATTCACTGAGAGCGGTCATGACCTCTGTTAATTTTGGTCTTAAAGACGGGAGTAACTTTAAGACCTGACTTCTGAAATCTTCGGGTTTAGTGAAATCCCATTTCTTGGGATTACGACTCATTCTCTAGCTCTTTTAGCTCTGTTAATGTTTCGTCTGCGCTTTGGGTTATCATATTAGTTCTGCCTGATTTAATATTCTCCAATGCTTGCACCTCTTCCGGCCACGCATTTTCGTCGTCAGCTGATGATCTCAATTTACTACTGCTCCACCAGATCCACACGCCTTTGCCAGCACCAAGCATCTTTCCAGACACAAGACCGTCAGCTCTCAAGTTGCTCAGTCTATACATAATCTTAGTTCTTGTGCTGTTTCGCCATTGCTTTCGAACAAGTCTAAGAATCTCTTCGGTCTCTAATGGTTCGGTAGAGTTTTGGACAATTTTAAGAATAGAATCGGTTAATCTGTCTTGTAATACAATCGTCATAGTGTGTATAAACCACATACGATTATTAAGCTTTATCGGTATATGTATCGATAACTTTATTAGCATCTGTATCCATAATATTCATCGGTAAATGTATCAATGACTACACCGGTGCACAATCGTCAGCAACTTGGTTTGAAGATATCCAAACAATTCCGAGCCGTAAGACGAATTAACAAACATCTCTATCGAGTCAAATCGCAATCCGGTAACGGAAATTACCATGTCAACCTAACCAAAATTGGCTTTTCGTGTAGCTGTCCGGACTACGCATATCGTGGCGTCAAATGCAAACATGTTCATGCTGTCGAGCTATCTTATGCATTACGCCAAGAAGTTGAGAATGTTGTTATTCCCGAAATCACTCTACAGTGTTGTCCGACTTGCAAATCCGACAACATTGTGAAACATGGTATTCGCCGAAACAAATCTGGTAACATCCAGCGATACAGTTGTAAGAGTTGCAGTAAATGGTTTACGTTCAATATTGGATTTGAAAGAATGCACGCGACTCCGCAGATGATTACGTCTGCAATGCAACTTTATTTCAGTGGCGAATCATTCCGAAACAGCAAGAGATTCTTAGAATTACAGGGAGTTAAGATTAGTCATGTTGCTGTTTACAAATGGATAAAGAAATATGCTACTCTTATGCAGAACTATCTAGATAAGATAAAACCAAAAGTCGGTGATGCGTGGCGAACAGATGAACTATATTTGAAAATCCGGGGTAATACTAAATATCTATATGCAATCATGGATGACCAGACTCGTTACCTGATAGCGCAACAAGTCGCCGATTCAAAATTCTCCGCCAACATTACCCCGTTGTTTAGAAAAGCCAAATCAATAACAGGTAAAAGACCAAATGTCTTAATCAGTGATGGCGCGCGCAACTTCAATGATGCATTTAAGAAAGAATTCTTCACCAGACGGAGCCCGCGATCTCGTCATATCCAACACATCAGATTACAGGGCGATCATAATAATAACAAAATGGAGAGATTCAACGGTGAAGTCAGAGATAGAGAAAAAGTTATGCGGGGATTGAAGAATTCATCTGATTCAAAAGTTTTGGATGGATATCAAATCTATTATAATTATATTAGACCACATGAGGGAATTGGGAATGTTACTCCGGCTGAGAAATGCGGGATTAAAGTTCAGGGCGAGAATAAATGGAAGACATTGATACAAAATGCGACGCTCAAAAAGAATGTGAATGAAGAAGAAAATAAAAAAATATGATTTAATCTGAGCCGAATAATTCACGCACTTCTTTCATCATGAAAGACGGAATAGGTGGTATATCAGTCCAATTAGATCCATCTTTACTAATCTGATGTATATATCGACTACAGTTTATCTCAACATGACTAACAAAGTTAATATCTTTCAGCAGACACTGATGGCCTTCTTCGTATATAGTCCACAATAAGCACTTGCTGCATAAAGATATATTGCTAGATTGCATTGGTTATCGAGTTCCAAATATACGTCTGTAAACTATTCTATTATTCCCATCTTTCTTAACAAGAAATTCATCACCCGATTTGATTTCCAACTCATCTCTCAATGGTTTTGGAATCACGAGCACCACAGTTCCATCTTTTCTCGTTTGATATGCATGGACTATATCTCTCGACTTAGACATTTAGTAGCTATAACTAGATAGACAGTATACTATATAGCTTTTTTAGTAGCGAGATACAAATATGTAGCTAGTTAAGTTAAATTTTGGTAGGCGCCATATCGGTCGAAAACGCTAATGTCAGACTAAAGAATGTGAAGATAACTGGATTCGATACGGCTATCGCAGCCAAGAATAGCAGTTTGAATATGTCAGATATGACTTTTGATAGTAATAGTGTGGCTCTTGATTTAGAACGCTCGCCGACAACAATTATTAATTCACAATTTATCAATAATCGTATCGATCTTATAGTTGATAGTACCCCATTATATGTAATCGATTCTATTCTAAAGAACATAATTAGTCGGGTTGATTCGATGCCTTTTGAAGATGTTCGAACAAACCCGTATAAGGTTAAGGCGCAGGCAAAAGAGGCATTAAGAACATCTGATGGAGTTTCCAAACGAACTAAGTTTATTGGAGTTATTAAAACTGTAAAAGAATATGCTGGTTATGCAACTACCTTTTATGCTCTTTTTCAATTGATAATGTATATGCTGGGTGGCTAGTTATTGGGTATGCCTTCATCGTAGTGCTCTTCGCGTGTATTCGATTTCACTGGTGTCGTATTTTGCTTGTTTCATATTTTCGACTAAAGCGTCTATTGCTTTTTGGAGTTCTCGCCATTGCTCAAATGTCATATTATTATGAATTCTCGCAACAGCAGTTATATCAGAAACAATTCTCGATGTTTTTAGCTTGATGTCCGTATTTGTGCTCTTCCAATACTGAACCTCGTCAGCCATTGCATAGATCAATGCTATTCTCTCATCAGCATGGCTTAAGGTACTATTGGTTAAAAAGCCCAATAGATTATCCATCTTTCCACGACTTTTTCGCATCTCTAATATCAATGCGGATACTGATGCGCCCACAGCTATACCAATACTCAGAAGCCCAAGAAACAGTTCCCCCACCATAAATAATACTGACAGTATTGGGAGAAATATAACTAGTATATAGAAAGCGACGTATGTCAGTACATATCACCTAAATGAGCCGACGGTTAACAGCCTAGAAATGTGCTGACAAGTTAACAGAACCTCATTTCGAATTGTGCTATTACTGCTAATTTAGCGTGGAGTGAATTATTAAACCGTATGAGTATTGGCAGTCACTGCCATTGTCTAAGTCGAGACTCAATCCAACCATCAGTACTTGTCGAAACCAATATTTGCCACAACTAACTAACGCATGCCGGCCTTCATGCAATGCTTAAAAGACGACCTAGGCTGATGCAACATACAAGGCATTTGTAATACATATTGGCCATTGCTTTTGTTTGGATCTTTGCTGGATAGAAGATTGCGAGAAACCGGCCAATTTCTTTCTATTTGATTTCAATAACTGAGTCAATATGAAAAGAGATTCACGACTTTCCAGTATTTGTAAAGATACTCAGCTTTGAATTTTTATCAGTAAACAATACCTTTCGCTTTCCAAAATCCAATACATTGCAAAACAAGGTACAAATGCCAACATCATGCTACAAGTATTGTATTATTATGCAATCTCAGCTTTTGTTGTTAAGTACGATCTAGTGCAAGCAAAGTCAATCATCTCCGAAATTAGCAACATGTTTATCATCGGAATCAATAAGTATAAAGTAGTCACTCCGAAGGATCGAAGCATTTGCAAGTATAAGCAAGATACCAAGCCTAAAGGGAAAGTGAGGTCGATATTAGTGAGATTCGAAATTTGGTTAAAGTGCTGGTTATAAAGACATAGGTTTTAAGAGAACAACGTGTAAGACTGCTTGGAAATTAGGAGCCCATTGTTCAGTGACTTTTGGTTCAAGGAGGCTTACTGTTTTCGGTAAGGTTCTTGCTATTTTTGGTAAGATAGCCTGTATAGGTTCTGACCCACTATCAAGATTTTAAGCATGAAAATAAGCCTTGACCGGGATTTGGACCCGGGACCTCTGCCTTACCAAGGCAACGCTCTACCAGGCTGAGCTATCAAGGCACACATAAGACCCTACAAGGTAGGAAGTAACATTCGCTACTGTCACCTACATAAGCTTAACTGCATTTTTTTATCCATTTTCGCATTTTTAGCTGAAATTGCAACAATAGAAGTTCCAAATATTATACTATCTTACTGCATTCTAGCGTTGAATTCTCGTATTTCGTGAGAGGAGTGTGCGAGCAGAATATTCTTGAGAATTTGGAAAATTGCACGATTGTTGGCCGGTTGTCAAATTTACCCGCCCCTGTAAGATTTAAGTAAGGACTAGTCGATTCGTCCTTTAAAGTAGCAGCGGGGGTTGTAGAGCCTGGCCAAATTGTAATCGTATGCTTGGAGACGCGGGACTTAAGATCACAGTTATAGGTGATCCCGTCTCTCAGGGGTTCGTGGGTTCGAATCCCACCCCCCGCATTATATTGGTACGATCTCTGAAATCAGAAGCGGATTTGATAAGATGTACGTGAAATCTATTGTCAGAGCCAAGTTCAGGATGGAAAGCGGTGGCAACAATATTGTCTTGCTTAACCGCTACAACTTTGTCTTCTATCTTTGCAATAACTTGAACACCAGCCTCTGCTTTTGAAACTATCGGAGCTCGAATAAATATACCTTTGAAGGGCCTTTTTCCCATCAGAGGGATTTCCATATCTGCTTCAAAGGAGTCCTTTTGCCTTCCAAAAGCGTTCCTCTCTACTACAATATTCAACAGCGAGAGTAACTTTTGTTTTGTCTGTCCAATTACTCTGTCATAAGCTCTGGTGGATAGGATAATCATACCTGCACAAGTGCCTAGTACGGGCATCCCCCTGGACACCGCATCGGCGATTTTATGAAAAAGATCCCCATTGACGGTAGCTAAATTGCTGACTACAGTGCTTTCCCCACCAGGCAAGATTAAGCCACTTAATCCGGAAATGTCCTTAGAGTGTCGAACAACCCTTACCTCACCCTTTTTTCCAAGAGAATGAAAAGCGGTCTCAGTTTGGGAAACGTTCTCCTCAATATCTCCTTGAATTCCCAGTACCCCTATTATTAGATCCTTATCCCTCATACAGATGGTCCCCTTTCCTGCATCCTCAAAGCTAAGTTTTGAGTATCAAGCCCCAACATTGACTTCTTTTCGTCAACCATTCTCTGCGACTCAAGCACAGTGGCAGGGTCATCAAAGTATGTAGTAGCGAGAACTATCGCCTGAGCTCGTTGTGAAGCATCGTCTGACTTGAAAACTCCAGAGCCTACAAACACGCCGTCACAGCCAAGATTCATCAGAAGTGCTGCGTCAGCTGGTGTGGAAATTCCACCTGCCGCAAAGTTTACAACGGGTAACTTTCCTAACCTGGCCGTTTCTTCAACTATGCGCAGAGACGATTGTAGCTGTCTTGACGTCTTTATGAGTTCCTGTGCATCATCTACTATCGATCCAAGTCTTCGTATTTCATTGTTGACCGCTTTAATATGTGCCACTGCTTCGGCTACATTGCCAGTCCCTGGTTCGCCTTTGGTTCTTATCATAGAACATCCTTCTTCTATTCTGCGAAGTGCCTCACCGAGATTTTTTGCACCATTTACAATTGGTACTCTGAAATCCCATTTCCAAAGATGGCTTTCTTCGTCCGCCGGGGTGAGTACCTCACTTTCATCTATCATATCAACACCTATTGCCTCCAAGATCTGAGCTTCTCCAAGATGACCTATCCTACATTTGGCCATGATAGGGATTGTAACTGCGTCCATTATCTCTTGGACGACCTTTACGCTAGCTGTCCTTGCTACACCACCTGCCAATCTGACATCAAACGGGAGTTTATCAAGCACCATTACGGCCACTGCTCCCGCATCTTCCGCAATTTGCGCTTGCTCAACATTGGTGACATCCATAATAACGCCGTGTTTCTGCATGTGTGCGAATCCTCTCTTAACCAAGGTTGTGCCAGCAGCAAATGGCGAGCTAGAACCAGAACCACGCTTTTGAATATTTCTCTGCTCAAATTCGGATGGAACGAGAGATATTGTCATTTAAAGGAGTGTACTTCCAACAGTTATTTAGAGATTAGTATCAATAGATATTGGAGAATGATTTCCTTTTTGGATCCTATTCAAATCGAGTTTTTAAAAGTATAATAACTCACCAACTAAATATTTTAAAACATGGTTGATGACACCAAGGTGGATCCTCCGCCGTGCGATATATGCGGTAATGCTATGGAAGCGTGCTTGTGTGTTTGTCCATATTGCGGTGAACGAGATAAATGTGAATGCTGTTTGTATGATGCTGCAACCGGTGGCGGATGAAATCTAATACGAAATAAAATTGTAAACTAATAAAAGCTGGCAAATAAGAAGCTATAATATCGATGTCCCTTACGAATAAGGTGAAGAACTCTCTCAACTGGCTTATTGGCGGTGCGCAAGGTAGCGGCGTGGATTCAGCTGCGAATATCTTTTCACGAGCATGCGCAGAGGGAGGATTACAGGTTTTTGGAAAGCGTGAGTATTACTCTAACATAAAAGGAGAGCATAGTTACTTTACTGTTAGAATCTCCGAGAGAGAGATTCGATCTCACGTGGATGAGATTAGTATGCTTGTCTCATTTGACGCGGAAACTTTGCTTAGGCATGCTGGTTCAGTTGTCAAGGGGGGCGGAATCGTTTACGACTCTGAGCTCGTAGACGTCAAGATCGGTGAGGTACCAACATTGGATGATGCTTTTCGGGACAGATTGGTCGGTCTTCTAGAAGGGGAAGGTAAGCCTCTAACTGTTCAAGGAATTTTAGACTACGCATCTGATAACGACGTAAGTCTTTTCAGTATTCCTTACTTTCAATTGCTTGAAGAATTTTCAACCAAGGCTGAAGATCATTCACTAAGCAAATTGTCAAGAATGGTCAATGTAATGTCATTATCTTCTTCCATGGCATTACTAGGCTTTCCGTTTGAGACCCTCGGAAGCGCAATTAGATACATTTTCAGATCTAAACCCAAAATAGCTGAGCTGAATGTCATGGCAGCCAATTATGCCTATGAATATGCTAGAACACATCATGATGCAAGTGGTCTTGCTTTTAGTTTGACTACAAAGAAACCCCTGCCTGACGTGATACTAGTCCAAGGTAACCAATCGTCAGCGTTAGGTAAATTGACTGCTGGTTGCAAATTTCAGACCTATTACCCAATAACACCTGCCAGTGATGATAGTGAATTTCTTGAGGCAAATGCGATAGTGCCACAAGCTGAGGGTAAGGACGGTTCCATACTAGTTTTACAGACGGAAGACGAAATAGCTGCCATAACCATGGCAATAGGAGGAGCGCTTACCGGTGCACGTTCTGCAACCGCAACGTCAGGTCCAGGATTCTCTCTGATGACTGAAGCCCTCGGATGGGCCGGTATGAACGAGGTCCCAATAGTGGTTTCCTTGTACCAAAGGACTGGACCGGCGACTGGCTTGCCAACAAGGCACGAGCAGGGGGATCTCCTTTTTGCTACAAAGGCAGGACATGGAGAGTTTCCAAGAATTGTGTTCGCCTCAGGAGATATTGAAGAGAGCTATTATGATACCATTAAGGTCTTCAATTTTGCAGAAAAATTCCAGATGCCTGTGATTCATCTGCTCGACAAAGCAATTGCAAATAGCATCACTACTTGCAAAATATTTGATCAACAAAGAATCTTGATCGACAGAGGTTTGCTTATGGAAAATGTATCTGATATATCGCCTGATTTGGGTCATGCCAGCCACTATCGCAGATTTAAGTTGATCCGAGATAACAAGAACAAGAACGGCAACAACAACAGTGATGCAAATTACCTCATATCCCCCCGAGTTTTGCTTGGAACAGAAAATGGAATATTTTGGAATACAGGTGATGAACATACCGAAGAAGGTCATATTACAGAGGACCCAGAGATAAGAACGGCGATGATGGATAAGCGTATGGACAAATTAAGAATTGCTATCGAGCAGATAAGAGACGAAGACAAGGCTACCTTGTATGGAATTGATGAACCAGATTCTTTGACCGTTATAAGCTGGGGTTCTACAAAGGGTGCTATTTTAGATGCAATGGACAGGCTCATAGATGAAGGAAAAAAGATCAGATTTGTACAATTGCGTCTTTTGAATCCTTTCCCAATTGAAAGAGTGCGCACCCTAATTGGCGACCATAAACAGCTAGTGGATATTGAAATGAATTACTCATCACAACTCGGATTGCTCATTAGTGAAAATATTGGTATCAGCATGGATCATCTGATTGTTAAGTACAATGGCAGACCGATTTCATCTAGTGAAGTTTATAATGCGCTAGTGAGAATTATCTTGCGAGAGGCTCCTAGGAGGATCATTTTAAAACATGGCGCTTAAGCTTAGTGATTACAAGACAGAGGTTCACAATGACTGGTGTCCAGGATGTGGTGACTTTGGTATCCTTAACGCTATTCAAATGGCCCTTTCAGAAATGGGGATCCAGAAGCATAGAGCCGTCATCTTCTCAGGCATTGGATGTTCGGGCAAAACGCCGCATTTTATTAACACCTATGGGATACACACGTTGCACGGAAGGGTACTTCCTTTTTCCCAGGGTGCAAAACTTTGCAATCCTGAGCTAGAAGTTATAGCTGTCGGAGGTGATGGCGATGGGTTGGGAATAGGCGCTGGTCACTTCGTTAGCGCTGGCAGACGAAATGTTGACATGTTATACATCATATTTAACAACGGAGTATACGGATTAACAAAAGGACAAGCTTCACCTACGTTAAAGCTAGGTTTGAAGACTAAATCTCTTCCACTACCGAATTCTAATAATTCAGTCAATCCACTTGCGCTTGCGGCTGTATCCGGCTTTACGTTTATTGCACGGGGTTACTCCTATGACGTTCGGCACCTTAAAGATTTGATAAAACAGGGTATTGCACACAAAGGCTTGGCGTACCTTGATGTATTGCAACCATGTCCCACTTACAACGATATCAATACCAGAGAGTGGTATCAAGGATCAGATAATTTAGATCCAGAAACAGGAAAGCAGATTCCTAGAACGTACAAACTCGAAGGAGCAGGATATGATGGAATTGTTCACTTAGAAGATGAAGCAGATAGTAAGATGTCCAATGCAATTTTGAAGTCATATGAATGGGGCAAAAAGATACCTATCGGTATATTTTACCAAAACGAGATGGTCCCAACCTATGAGGAGAGAATTGCCTCAAAGATCCCAGACTATGTCAAAGATCCACCTTCAAGCCAGAGAGTTTCTTTAACAGATGGTCGGTCTAACTCTGATATCTCTAACTTGCTGGATATTTTGAGAGTGAGTAGCTAGCTACTTAGCTCTTTCCTTTCTGATTGTAACTTCCATTGTTTGCCATTGCCAAGCTTCGCTGTCAGGTATCAAATATAGTTGGAATTGGAATCATGTCAAGGTTACTTAAGGATATAACTGAAAATTACTGAAAAGATAAACAAAAAAGAAAAAGGATTGGCTGATTTAGGCCTAGTCCCACTTACTCCAAGCGGCCATCCATCTGTAAGTCCACGTATTGAGTTTTGCACCCAAAGCTGCGATTGGCACAGATAGCACGGCTCCCGCGCCAGCTCCTAAGGCTACTGGACTATTATAGAATTTACCGACTTGGGGTTCGATTGGGGTCATGTATGGAGGTAGCGTAGGTCTAGGATACTTGAATGCCATTTCTAACGGATCGCGTATAGTCAATAGGTTGATCATGTTAAACATCGGCAGTGAAAGTCCAACCAATGTTCCTCCTATTAGTATCGCAGCGTGTTTGTTCCTTCTTGTTGCCCAATATGTCAGGTCCAGCAACATTGCAGATGGAATCCACACCGGTACCGCAACGAAGTCATATGGATATCCAAGAGCAAACCAAGCTCCTTTTGCAACCCACGTATAAATCGTCATTATAGTGGCATAGTAGGTTGCTGTCCCCGGCACTCCCGTAAACAACATGTAATAGATGGCACCCACAACAAGCATCGTTGACTGCGATATAGAGAACACGACGAATGAAGTCCACGCCCAATCAGTGTAGAATATGTAGTCTCCAGCATTAATAGTCAGCAGCGTGCTGTTAACAGCTACGACAACTATGAACAGATAATGCGTTGTGCGTCTTAGCCAGACCATTAACAACTTTCTCCTAGAGGTTGTATATAAAATTTTTCAACGCTCACAATAACTTGCCTAGAAAAAAGTGAGATTAAAAGGCGTAACTTCTCTAAAAAATAGAGAATAAATCAGTACGGACGTAGAGGTTTTTCTGTTGCGATCTTCCACATCCAGAAGAAGCCAAGTGCTTCGATAACAGTAAGCACAGAGAGGGCATATATTCCACTTTGCAGGGGATACGCCCATGGATAAACAGTGACTCCTACATAAACACCGCCAGCTGTCGCAGCCCAACATAATGCTAAGCCTAAAACTAAGATACCTTTCATGTTTTCGACTCTGCGTCCGATCATCTTTTCTACGTCGTCTCTACTACCGCCGCCTTCAACCCGTCTTCCACCCGGTCCGAATCCCTTTGGTAAAGTCATCTTATACAATACCTGATCAGTACTTACCTTTTTAAATTTTGCTGTGCGAATTGTAAATCGGTTTAAGTGGGTTATCAAAAATGGATCCCACATCCAGGATCATATTTATCCAAAGTCACGGTGAAAGGAAATTCTCTGGTAACAATGAATTATTTCAAAAAATTTGATATATTAAAAACCGAGTAGTACGCTAAGGCGGATTTGGAGATGGCCAATCGAAAACAGCAAAATATATATCTTTGTTTCTTCTGGTATCGCTTAGAAACGACAAAATGATTAACAAGGCTATAGTCTTGACAGGATTGGCTGCGGTATTAGTAATGTCTAGTGCATTCGCATTTATGCCTTCTGTAGAGGGACATGGTGTTCAGGCCCAACTCCAGAGTAGGTTTGTGAGAATTCAAGATGAATCTTTTTCTGGTCAGACACTTCAGACCGGCGATGAGCTAACAGTAACTGGCACACTTCAGAGCTTGGTAAATAGAGAACTTAGAGCCTGGTTGTCGCTATTCAGCGAATCGACAAACGCAGGCAATAGGTGGGAGTTTATAGCTCGTGACCCCCCCGGCAACGTCTTTGACATTGAACCAGAAGCTACAATACCATACTCACTAACCGTCACAGCGTTAGAACCAGGTATTTATCATGTCCATACACAACTCAATATTCAAGACATTGGTCCAGGACTGGGTCCAGGACAAACCGTACAAGTCACAGGCGAACCGATATTCAAGCCAGTTCCATGGGAGAATGTGATATATCAAGTAATATTGATAGGTGCAGGCTTAGGCGTAACTTTTGCGACCAGACCGTGGCAAGTGATCTAGTAATCACAGACGAACTTCCCTCATTTTTGTACCTGATTAATAGTTAGCACATTGTCTTAATTAGAAAACTAATAAACCGCACTTTCGAAGCTTTTATCAGCCTGAAATCTCATCAATCCCCATGTATTTCCTCAAGGGATGTGGTACATCTATCGATCCATCAGCACGCTGAAAGTTTTCGATAATTGCAACTAACGTTCTCCCGGTCGCGACCAGAGTGCTATTAAGGGTATGAACTAAACGAGTCTCTTCATCAGGGCGATCTCTGAATCTTATTCGTAATCTCCTAGATTGATAGTCTAAACAGTTTGAGCTTGACACTATCTCCCTGTAAGAGTCTTGTCCTGGCATCCATGCTTCTATATCGTAAGTTTTCGAGGAAGTCTTGCCCATGTCCCCCGTGCACAACAGGACAGTCCGAACGGGGATTCCCAGTTCTTCATAAAATTTCTCGGCCAAGTCTACCATTTTCTGATGCTCCTTTTCTGAATCCTCCGGTCGCGTGAATATGAATTGTTCAACCTTGTCAAAATGATGCACTCGGAAGATGCCTTTCGTATCCTTTCCATGCGCACCCGCTTCTTTTCTGAAACACGGACTGATACCAGCGTACTTCAAAGGGAGTGAAGCCCCTTCAAGAATTTCGTCCATATGCATCGCAGCCATTGCATGCTCTGAGGTGCCAATCATGTGTAAATCTTCTCCATGGATTTTGTAGATGACATGTTCAAAATCTTCCAATATGACTGCGCCCTCCATTGGCTCCCTTCTAATCATGTAAGGAGGTTGTATAGGTACGTATCCTTGATTTTCTAAGTAATCCACAGCAAACTGGAGCAGTCCAATATTCAGCTTAACTAGTGCATTCTTTAAGAAGTAAAACCGGGAGCCAGAAATTTTTGCAGCACGCTCTATATCAAATAGGTCCAACTTAGTTCCAAGATCAACATGATCAAGAGGAGAGAAATCGAACTTACTAGGTATTCCTATTGATCTAATTACGACATTTTCTTGCGGATTGGCACCTACCGGGACTGAGCTGCTGACCAGATTAGGTAGACTCATTATCAAGTGCTTAAAGTTTGCATCTGTTCTTTCAAGATCTTTATCCAGTTCCAAAATTTTATCGCCGAGGGATTTCATCTCTCTGAGCTCTTCAGAGCAGTCCGCTCTAGTTTTCATCTTCTTCGCAATCATATGAGCAATCAGATTCTTCCGATGCCTTGCAGAATCGCTCTCGGAGATTAAAGTACGTCTTCTCTTATCTAGCGACAATAACTCATCTAACGGATATGTCAGGTTTCTTTGAATAAGCATTTGGCGTAGCCGTTCTGGATCGTCTTTTAGAAGTCGTGGATCAATCATCATTCAGCACCATTTTCCCAATCGAAATATGGCTCAAAACTTCGTCAACAGTATTGGAAACCGTCTCTATAGAACCCTCAGTGCTGAATTCGATTAAAAGCATGTTCTCCGAAAGAGAATGCATATGCATTTCCAAACCTTGGGGAAAATTAATATTGTCAGCAATCAGTGACTTCATTATTGCATCTCTTTTGCCTTCATCTTCTAAATCAAGTTCTATATCTATGGTGATTTTATTAATGAGAGACTCTTGCATTTTAACTGGTCCTGGATGCAGCTTTCAAACATGAAACAAAGCTTTCCAAATCGCTAGGGGGGACCTCGCAACATGGCATATAGGGCCCATAAGGAAGGGGTAACGCGCTAGAAACATTAAAACAACCAATTATCGCTGAGGCCATCTCTTTATGTTTTGGTAAGTCGTGCATACGACAACAATACTTGTACGTACCTGTTTGAGTTACTGTCCTGCCAATGAGGATCTTTTGCAAGAATTGTGGGGAGGATTCAAGGAGAGCTACAATATCTTCGAGGGCATGCTCAGCAACGGCGCCTTCTCCATTCATGAAGACCATGTCTCTGTCAGTCCAAATCCTCCATTTCTCTCGGAATATAGTACTTATCGATTGTCTCTGATCGTCAAGATAACGACCGACGCTTTCTTCTGCTTTAGCTAACATTTCGAACCGGTCACCAAGGCAAACCGAAATTGCTACTCCTGATTTTTGTGCTCTACCACATATTTCAAGGAGATCTGAATACTCCCTTGCGTCACGAAGGGGGGTTCCCCGGTCTTCCATAAGTAAGGTGTAATTGATTCCACGTACGCCTTCTAAAGGTAGTCCCTCGGCGCCAGAACTGGTGGCAACGAATTTTGCAATCCCATCATAAAGTGACCATTTCTCCTGGTCCTGAAGATCGGCTAAGACTCTCCATTTTCCATTTTCCTTCAACTTGACCCCAGAATTTTCCACTATTGACCTAGCCCTCTGCAGGTTCCATGTTAATCCGTCAATATATGGAAAACGAGTCAGAGCGATTGCTTCGTGTATTGGCCTCCCTTCGCGTCCTACCATCATAAGATCATCTTGTTGACTTCGTATCAAACCTTGAGATTCTGCAACCTTAGCTATCTCAGCATTTATTCCCAAAAGTGACCTACCTTCTCCACGATCCTGTCTCTCGCCAAGTGAAGACAGTACAGCCAGTACAGATAGATCCGAATTTTTGGTATCTAATGCTATCGAAAGTAGATAACAGATTCCTCCAGAGTTTATCTCTGACCAACCATTGAGCTCGTACCTGTTAATGTTCAGAACTCGCAGGCTATAGGCCTCATCAGATTCAGGGGCTATTTCATTTGATAGATGCCGGATCAGTATCCATTCGTTTTTAAGGCTCCTGTCGAGCTTTTCGACTGGCTCGTGTTCGAAATCTATCAAAAAACATAAATCGTATTCATCTGAAAAGGAGTTTCCAACACGTAGAGAATCCGTGATACTAGGAGCGCTTCTCAACACACATTTGGCGTTTAATCGTTCAAGAGTCTGGAAAATTATAGTACCTGCTGCTATCCCATCTGCGGATGGGCTCGATAGAATAAGGATCTTGCAGTCTTTTCGTATGAAGTCCCGAATTTTATCTGAAATAGACTTGAGATCATCGTCTAGCCTATTTCGCGGGATCATCGAGAAGTCGTGAGTTTATTGCGCCTGTGCTATAACCGCAGCATATTTCCAATTCTTGTCAATATTGTCCCTTTTCTTGTAATACCTTGATAACCGATGGATCTTTGATTCGATGAGTTCAAGGGATCGCACATTTCTTCTATCGCTATTGTGGGTTCTGAGATGCCTTTGTAAGCCAAGGGCCTTTTTCACTAGCCTGTCGAGGTCTTCTGGCATATCCTGCTTAACACCGTTCTCTCTCAAAACATCAGTTATAGTTTTTCCCAAAATTGGTTTCACTAGTGGTATTCCATACTCATCCCTAAGAATGATACCAATTTGGGAAGCGGTTAGACCATCTTCCTTGTACATCTTAATTATATTCGATGTGAGGTCTGAATGACTTGTGTTTACCCAAGTAGGCACACTTTTGGACGTAGGACGGGTCGAATGAGACTTGCCGCGAGTATGTGCATGCATTCGTGCCATTGATAGACAACGTTCTGAGGGTCGACATCTAAATGTTACGGACATTGTAGAAGGAACAGGTTTTACAAAAAAGTTAAATAATCGAGATTCGAAAAATGATCATATGAATAAAGCCTACCTACTGACTCTATCCATTACGGCATTACTCATGGCAACTGCATTCATTCTGCCTGGTATTCAGACAGCTAATGCTCAGTACACCGGGGGATCGGAAGCGGGAAGTGTTGAGGAACAGCTGAAACTTGCTAGGGAGAAAACATCACTTGCTCAGCAACAAGGTGCATATGGCTCCGGAACTTCTATGGTTAGCGGTACACTTGACAACACTGTACTATTTATCATAGTACTCGTAGTAATATTTGGAGGGGTTGCAGCTGCATTCTTCGCCAAGTCTAGAGGGGCGAGAAAGGCGGCTACATCGCAATCTACACGGCAGAGTGAACCGGATTGGAAGTTAGAAGCTCAAAGATACAAAGACGAACTTGAAGCTATGAAAAGAAATCAGAATAGATAAGGATACTGAACAACACCTTTCCTTCTTTTTGAGTATTTTTACTGTCGAGTACTCTTAGCAAGATTATTTTTTGCTAAAAATGTATAGTTACCGGTTCTGATAAAGATGAGTAAGTTCGACATATGAGGCGCGGATCTACACGTGCGAACCAAAATGTATATATCATAGATTTTATTTGGATTATATCGTAATATGAGCGCCATTCTAAGCCTTGTGGGAATGTTCAGCACCGGATTGGAGAGTCTTCTGAAGCAGGTAGGACCAGCGTATGACCCATTGTTCTTCGATGTAATGGTATACATATTTGGGACAATGCTTTTCGCAGTTTTCCTCCTGAGCGTAATTGCATTTTGGCTCAGACGAAAAGGACTTGGGGGAGGTTCAGCTAAAGAAAAATGGACTCAAGAATTAGAGACTTACTTCGAACGTGAACAGATAGGTCTTATTCCGGACGAAAAACACCACTGGTAATGTGATCACTCACTCAAAAATTTCTTTTATTTGTTTTCTTTAATTCTGGTATGATAAACTTGTTGGCATTATGATGTAAACATTAGCCTTAATGTCATCGAGGGTGTTATAGCTAGAGTTAACAGGAAAGATTGTTGAAAGCCTATTCAGAATCAGAATCTTCGAACGATCTTTGGTCGTAACATCTCAGGGTGGCTCTTCAATTCATGAATCAGCCTCTGAAGCCTTGGTTTTTCGGTTGGTAGTGTCCCGCCGATGCTGTAAACGTTTGAAGCGTGATTTGCTCTAAAGATTACTTCTCTGGTTGGATCAAATAGCGTGACTAGCCTTTCCAGTTCGTCCAAGATCTCCAAATCAGTTAACCAGGAAAATGGCTCCTTAAACTTGGATATGAACTCACCATAAACATTTTCGTCAAGGTGGAGATTGAGAGCCGCAAGAAAGTGAGGGCTAATTTGACTCACAACCCTGGCGGTATCTAAAATGTGTGCATCGGTATAGGTTTTGCCACCCAAGCCGAGGATAACCATGCAAGAGAGTGTGAATTCGTGATCTATTGCCTTCTTGCAACTTTCGATAATCATCGATGAAGATGCGCCCTTTGTAACCCTTTGCAGTACGACGTCATTTCCACTCTCTATCCCGACATATAACATGCTTAGACCTCGATTTCGCAATACTTCGAGTTCTGAGTCCTTTTTCTGTAGCAAATTCCTTGGCATCGCATAGCATGAAATTCGTTTAAGACTCTCAAATTCAAGAGTCAAATAGTCTAATATTTCTACTAGCCTTTCAGTCTTAACATTCAATGCATCCCCGTCGGCAAGAAAGACTTTTTCTGTAAGGGGCTGGGATTTAGAAATTAAATCTATTTCATATTTGATCTCCTCCAATGACCTCTCTTGATAGGTTTTTGTTCGGTACATGTTACAGAATGAGCAATGATTAAATGAGCACCCCAACGTAATCTGTATGATAGTTGAGTTTGCCTCTGAAGGAGGTCTGTAAAGGGGATAATCATATATTATTTCATCCAAAGACATTGAATGAATAGTATCGCATGATTAATGTATATGTTGTGGATTGATAGTCATTATTTTATGTATGAACAGTTTGGCTTTTGAGAAAAATTTCAAACGACCGTTCATGCCTCCTATCGTCGCAGCAAAATAACGCCTTCTTCAAGTCACACTTGAAAGGATGGGTCTAGACCAAATAGTTTGGGGTCTGTTCGTCGCGAGGTCATCATAGCTTGTGGCTCTGCCTGGAGCAGCGATTATTCACTTCATCCCCTGCAATTATTAGTATACTCCAGTTATAAATTTGTAAGAAAATAATTCAGCACTGAGTCAATGCAAAGTTGTTCAAAAAGGTCTTTATTAACGGTAGGGGAGGTCGATTATCTTCAGATCGATTGCATCTTCTACATTTTCATGAATGAGACGCGCTTCAGCAAGTAGCTGATTGCTACTCCGGTATCTCGTGCTAAAATGGGTTAATACAAGTTTCCTAACACCAGACTGCCTTGCAAGCGTAGCTGCCTCAGTTGCAGTAGCATGAAAGTTTTCGATCGCCTTATGCCGGAGCTCGTTACCATAAGTTGATTCAAAGACAAGCAGATCGCAATTCATGAAAAACTTACAAAGCTTTTCAGTTGGCCTTGTATCCCCTGAAATTCCTATCTTCCTTCCAGGTCGCCTTGGACCTACCACGTCCATTGATTTTACTATGTCTCCACTGATCACAATATCCTTCCCTGATTGAAGCTGTTTGTATAATTTCCCTTTGGGTATTCCTAATTGTACTGCTCTTTTGATATTGAAAATCCCAGGTCTCTCCAATTCCGTCAGACAGAATGAGTACGCAGTTACGTGATGGTCTGCTTCACAACAGGTCACTTCATAATCTTCCTCACGCACCAACAATCCCTCAGCCTCAATATTGTGAAGATTTACTTCAAAAGAAAGCCCAAAACCTATCAGTTTTGTACTAAACTTTATGAATTCCACAAGTCTTGGTTCTCCATAAATATCAATAGGCAAGGTTCTGCCATTAAGAGATAGAGTTTGGAGTAACCCCAATATCCCAAGTGAGTGGTCAGCGTGCATGTGCGTGATAAAGACTTTCATTTTGCTATTCATTCGGAGGCTCGATCTTACAAAGTTCCTTTGCATACCCTCCCCAGCATCGAAGAGAAGTATCTCATTTCCTCGAGCAATTGCGATAGAGGATAGTCCTCGTTCATCAGTGGGAGTAGCAGCCGACGTGCCCAAGAAAACGATTCTCAGATCCATAGGAAACTAGTGGGTTCCAGCCCAAGGTAAATCTACCGAATAATAAGAGAATATTCCAAGCATTCAGTCCCTAACAAATGACGTTTTTCATAGAGTTTAGAGTTATATGATGCACTATCTTCAAAGGGCAAGAAAGATCTCCTTAACTGGTTCTCTAATACCTAATTCCCTAATTATCCCTTCAAATCTAGATTTGTTTGATGTGATTAGAATTTCTGTCCGACCTACCCCTTTCTTTTTAGCCATATGATTTGTAGATAGGTATCTCTTCACGTCGTGCGTGAGAAGTCTTACAGGGTCAATAAACCTGACCGTAGGCAATAAGGATGCAAGATAATTTGAGACAAAGGGTAAGTGGGTGCTTGCCAAAACCATCACATCTATGTGTGATTCAAGATCTTCGCGATATTGTATTGCCTTAGAGATTGCATCAAAAGTCTTTCGTTCCTTAGTGATATACTCACCGGTCTCGACCAATCCTATAATTTCCGATGCATCAAATCTGGTTACGAGTATATTTTGGGGAACTTGAGACTTTATCAAATCGCCTAATTCTTTGCTCTTGATCGTACTTGCGGTCGCCAAAATTCCGATATGCTTCTTCTTTGTCAGCTTACACGCGGTCTTGAGTGGTGGGATGATTCCCACAACACCCATCTTAGATGAGCGTTTGACTTCATCAAGAATCTGAACAGAAGGGGTAATTGAAGCAATAACTACCAGTTTTGGTCTGTACCGTTCGAGATATCGCAGGATATCAAGGATTATTGTTAGAAGTTCCTGCTTTGTCTTGTTTCCATATGGAAAGTGTTGTTCATCTGCAAGATACAAGAGATTCTCAGTAGGTAAGTCCTTGCGCAATTGTTTTATCACTGAAAGAGAACCTAGGCCAGAGTCAAATACGGCAATCGGGTTATCTAACAACTACAAAAAAACACCATCAAATATATGCAATCAGGTCACAATCTCTAATAAGATTCATTATTATATACTTATCAACAGGATTGAGAAACATACCGACCTGACAAAACAAGGTTCAGTCCGACACCACCACCTTCTGCCCATTGTTGAGAACAAAATAGAGCTGATGATTATTCTGAGAAATCTCGATCCTTCTTCACGGTTGGTAGCCTAGTCGACGACCTAGATAAATTAGGTTACTGCTATGACTTCCCAAGTATTGGTTCACTGGTGCCTCTCCTGGCTTCGACCCGATTATCGTCCAGGCTATGATCAATTGCTCTGGTCCGCCACACAAATTTGGAATTGAGCATTTTAGGGACTAGGCGTCTAAAGTCAACTCCTTCTCCAATATACCATTTAGGAAACCATTCGTAAAGATGTAACCTAATTGTTTGTATGTATACTATCAGTCCTTCAATCATCATTATGCCGATATTTCCACCGATGAGTACCGCATATCCTCCTGCTGTGCCTCCTAACGATTCGAAGGAATCGATAACCGTCACAAGGAGTGCGGCGTGAACTAGTAGCATTATTCCGAGTCTAGAGTAGCTTATTGTGTTTGAGAGCATTTCGATAATTCTTACCATTATTGTTTCCACCACTATACCTACTAATCCGCCACCTTCGTCCTTCCCAAGCTTCTTGAGGTGCTTTTCTTCCTTCATGCCTCCAATAATCATGGTTATCACGGTGCCAATGATGACAAGAGGTGCTGCTTTTGCAACCAAATCTACGGTAACCCAGTCTCCGAAAACGACCGTCAACCAAGGAACTGGCTCATTGTGGGTGACTCCTGTGATACCAAACATGCCGATGATATCGTATCCAGACCCTATGGCAGCCAGAATAAGGCTTACCACCGCAAAGTATTGTACTATGGTTGGGATATCATGGTAAAGGACCATCATCTTATCATGTTTTTTGATATCTGCCCAGAGTCTTAAGAAGAAGGCCAGCAAGATATGCACTACTCCTATGGCAATTGATATCTCCAAAATCTTTACTACCTCATCAAAGGTTAGCTCTGATACACTTAACATTCCCACAAATCCTAATTGTTCAATAATAGGTGCCAGAATGGGCAGCTCGATAGCGTGAAAACCAAATATCTCTCCCGTTCCCAGCCCGCCAATAGCTGCCGCTAAACCACTAGCTGCTATCAGAGTTCCCCATGTGGTTAGAGATCCGTTTCCGCGGAATTTGAAAAGCATGCCAAGACCAAAAAGCAATATGCCGTGCCCTAGATCTGCAAACATCAATCCATAAAATATAGGCCATACAAAGGCAATAATGGGCGTAGGATCTCTTTCGTCATAGTTGGGTAATCCCTGTGTCTCAGTAATGATTTCAAAGGTACGAATATACTTCTTATTTCTTAGGAGCGTAGGAAGTTTCTCAATGTGATCTTCTGCATGACTTTCATGGGGAGTCGAGTGTTGAGGATCATCCATCACAGAGACGTAATCGCCTGTCAAACTCTTGAATTTATTTTCCATCTGCTCAGGAATAAAACCCTGAATCATGGCGAAATTCTTGGTTCCTCCCGGTTTCCTAGTTGCTTCTAAAACATCTTTTGCCACCTGAGAAGCTTCGTGTAATGATAGTAGTTTAGTAGTAAGCGATGATTTCAATTTCTCAACCTTCTTACCTAACTCTGTACTTCGCTTCTCTAGTTCCTTTATTTTGGCTTTAGACTCAGCATATGCCAAATGAGGATTCTGAGGCATGTTAGAAGGTACTTGTAAAGGATGTACTCCAAAGCTTCTTAGAACCTTGATTATTCTATCCGCATCGTTGTCAGCTGAACCTAAAATGATCAACGCGGATTTATGTTCATTTAACTTGACAATCTGTATCGGCAGATCTCCGAGGCTTTTCTTGATCTCTTCTTGGTCATTATTCTCAATTATGAAGGTTGCAGCATAGAATATTTTCAATTTAGAGAAAATTCTAAGATCTAGATTCAATTCGGCTGCCATTTCCAAGGTCAAAGCTATCGTGCGGTATTCTTCCAATTGTTTTGAAACCTGACTCTGCTCCAAAAGGATTTTTTTAGGCTCATTCAAGAGGGCCGCGCTTCTTCCCTCCAAGTCAACTATGAAACCTTGAATATCTTCAATCTCATAGGATGTTTGCGCCTTTGGAGCACCCTTAAACATGGTATCCATAACGCCCGTTTCGAGAGGAACTCCCAAGGCCTTGACTACGTCATCAATTTCTTGGAAAAGCCTCTGAGCCTTCAATAGTAGGTCGTCATAATAGGGATTAACATATTCAGATGCATGTTGTAGCGGATGAAACCATTCAAGTTGAGCAAGTCTACTTACAACCTGCTGCGTTTCAGCCCTCGGCAAGAGGAGTGTTGTTTTCAGTAGTTTAGCGGTTCCCATTTAGTCCCAGTCCATCCGTTATCCTCTCAGTTTGAGGTGTCTCATTAGGAATCTCCTGAATTAGGTCACGCTTGACCGAGTATGATGAACATCATGACGATACCATAAATTGCGATTGATTCCACCATGCCTACAATGATGAAAACCCTTGATTGCATTTTTGGATTATCGCTAATTGCTGCTAGGCCGGCAGCCCCTACGTAACCAAGTCCAATGCCCGCGCCAAGAGCGGCCAAACCGAACGCCATTCCTGCACCGATCAATTTGAATGAGCTTGAATCGCCCGCAGATGCCTCTTCCTGAGCAAATGCAGTAGACCCAGTGGAACTTACAGTTATGAAAGTTATTGTGGTCAAAGCCACAATAACCGGGATAAAAATATGTCCTCCCTTTCCTTTCTTCATAGGGCTTCGAGATCGAACGCCCTATTTAATGATATCTCGGCAAACGGACAATCCCATATATCAAAAAGAATTACAAAGTATTGTTACTAAGCAAGAAATCAGGATAAGTGAACTAGATCTTGGAAAGTGCTTTGCGTTTACATTCGCCAAGCATCTCTTTCGTTTGCTGTACCATGGTTTCATATTCTTTCTTGAGGACATCTTTAGATTCTTCATAAAAGCTTGTTATGATACTCTCACTCATACCTCAGTCAGTTCCCAGAATAATTCCGACGGTATTAAAGCTTTTTCCTCTCCATGACTGCCTTAACCTTTTTGAGTCTTACGAATTCTTCTCTTTCCCGTTCCTCGAGAGTAGCCCGAATAAAATATATCGCATTCTCATACTGTGGGATGATGACATACTCCAACGCGTTAATCAACTTCTGAGTTCTCTCGAGTTCCTTTGCCAAACTAAATATTGCATTCTCGTATTCGGCTGCCTTGCAAATTTGTGGGAGTATATTCTTGATTAATTTCGCGCCCTTATCTACCGAAGCGTTGGTTTCCACGAAACCGTATGATAATTCTTGTCCCCCCTGTTTGCTGCTAACGTGGAGAGTTGGGATCCTTACATCCACAACTCTACGTACGTTTACATCCACCTCCATGATACTTGGAGTAGAATCAGATATCGACTCTAGTGTTGTTGTTCCAAGCGACATGTATGAATCATAGACGGCAGAATAGATCTCTGCTAATGGTGACCAGATATCACCTCTAGCCTTATTAGCCTCCTCGATCATTTCGTCTATCTTCTTCAAGAGAACCTCCCGTTTATCATCTAGGATCTTGTGAACCATCTTTCCTACCTGCATCGAACGACGGATCTTGATTAGTTCGATCTTTGTAGCTGTAACTCTTCCCCCAAACGACATGACTAGAAGATCATTTCGTCTCCTTGTAGTATTGTCTTACATGTTTTTCTTTTATCTTCGTTAGCTCTCCCTCAGGTAGAGTCGAGAGTACATCCCAAGTTCTTGAAAGTGTCTCTTCTAATCCTCTGTTCTCATCCTTTCCTTGCTTCAGAAAATGGCTTTCGAACATATCGCCTGCATCCAAATACTTGAGGTCGACTCCAGTCAGTCCTGACCTTCCTACGATTTCAGCAAGAGCTCTGACTTCCTGTGCTCGAGAGTAAGCATCGTAAAGCTGATTACCTACTTCCATGTGATCCGATCTCGTTTTGCCCTCCCCAACACCATCTTTCATGAGTCTCGAAAGAGACATGAGGACGTTCACAGGAGGATAAACCCCCTTTCGGAAAAGATCTCTTCCTAAAACTATTTGACCCTCAGTAATGTACCCCGTGAGGTCAGGAATAGGATGAGTTATATCGTCAGCAGGCATAGATAGGATAGGCACCTGAGTTACACTCCCATTTTTGCCTCTAATACGTCCAGCACGCTCATAGTTGTTTGCCAGATCAGTATACAAATAACCTGGATAGCCTTTCCTGCCAGGGACTTCCTCTCTTGCTGCGCTAATCTCACGCAATGCCTCAGCGTAATTGGTCATATCTGTCAATATCGCTAGTACATGCATCCCCAGATCGAAGGCCAAGTATTCGGCTACGGTCAGTGCTACTCTAGGAGTTATAATTCGCTCGATAGCAGGATCATCTGCTAGGTTAAGAAATAATACGCTTCGTCTCAGGGCGCCTGACTCTTCAAGGCTTCTTTTAAAATATTGAGCCTCAGAATATTGAACTCCTATGGCTGCGAAGACTACTGCAAAATCTTCTTTTGTTCCTACAACCGTTGCCTGCCTGGCTATTTGGGCTGCTAGTACGTTATGGGGCATTCCGGAACCAGAAAATATTGGAAGTTTCTGTCCACGGACGAGCGTGAGCATACCGTCAATCACAGAGACCCCCGTTTGTATGAATGAAGTAGGATATTCTCTTCGCTCAGGGTTCATTGGTTCTCCGTTTACATCTAGAAATTTCTCCGCAATAGGATCGGGGAGACCATCGTTTGGTCTGCCAAGTCCATCAAATACTCTTCCAAGTAGTTCAGGAGATACTGGCATAGCCATAGTTTTACCCAAGAATTTAGCTTTCGTTCCACTGATCGCCAGCCCCGTAGTACCTTCGAATACCTGTACTACCGCCTTACCATGGCCGACTTCTAATACTCTTCCGAGTCTTCTGTCTGAATCTGAAGTCTCAATTTCAACAAGCTCGTCGAAAGAGGCTTTTGTGATGCCATCAATGATCATAAGCGGACCTTTAATTTCGGCTACTTTAGTATATTCAATGGCAGCTGATTCAGACAACCACTTTCACCTCTTCTTTATTTTGTAGTTTCTTGAACTGTTCAATCATTCCGTTTTCAAGACCATCCAATCGTTGCACCTCTTCGTCAGGAATCTCAAACTTTGCTTTAAGTAGAGAGCTAATAACTGGCATTGCCCTTATATCAGCCAAGGGCGTTCCCTCTCTTAAGGCCTTAAGCGCCTCCTTGTAGAATCTCACCATCAGCTTGACTAGTTTCACCTGCTTTTGTGGGCTGCAATAGGTATCAACCTTATCAAAGGAATTTTGCTGGAGTATTCCTATTTTTATCATGCGTGCAACTTCCAAGATAAGCTTTTCTTCATCGGGAAGGGCTTCAGGTCCAAGAAGTCTCACAATTTCTTTCAATGTATCTTCTCTCTGCAAAATCTGATATGATTCTGCTCTCAACTCGAACCATTCACTGCTCACATTTTCCTTCCACCATTTGGCAACGTCCTCCAAGTATCCTGAATAGGACTGCATCCAGTTAATCGAAGGATAGTGCCTCGAGTATGCAAGTCTGGTATCTAGAGCCCAAAATGTTTTGATAAATCGGATAGTATGCGTCGTCACGGGCTCGGTGAAATCGGCGCCTGAAGGAGAGACAGCTCCTATCAGAGTCACAGAGCCGCTTCTTTCGGGCAGACCCAAAGACCTGACTCGGCCAGCGCGTTCATAAAATTCTGCCAATCTGGATGCAAGGTAAGATGGATAACCTTCTTCAGCCGGCATCTCTTCAAGCCTTCCTGACATTTCTCTCAATGCCTCAGCCCACCTACTTGTGGAATCGGCAACCAATACAGTATCAAGACCCATGTCTCTGTAATACTCGGCAATAGTCACACCTGTGTAAATAGAAGCTTCGCGGGCGGCTACCGGCATGTTACTAGTGTTTGCTACAAGAACTGTTCTTTCCATCAAGGGCCTACCGGAATGTGGGTCAAGTAGATGTGGGAATTCCACCAATACCTCGGTCATTTCATTTCCGCGCTCGCCACATCCTATGTAGACGACAACTTTTGAATCAGCCCACTTCGCTATCTGGTGTAGTGTTACAGTCTTGCCTGTTCCGAATCCGCCAGGAATGGCTCCCGTGCCTCCCTTTGCGATGGGGAAATACGTGTCAATAATACGCTGGCCTGTGACAAGCGGCACTGTAGGATCATATCTCTCGGTGTAAGGTCTAGCATGTCGAACTGGCCATTTGTGATACATCTTGAGCTCTGTATGATAGCCACCATCCTTTTGAGTCTCGGCCAAAACTTGTTCCAAATCATATTCCCCTTCACCAATCATGTTACTTATCATACCTCCACGATGATTAGGAGGCACAAGAATGCTATGAGTAAGCAATGGAGTTTCATCTACCGTGCCTAGAATTGAACCACCAGTAATATTATCTCCTTTCTTTACAGTTGGAACAAATTTGTACTTCTTCTTTAGATCTATTGGTGTGGTTTCGATCCCCCTTCCAATAAAATCACCTGATTTCTTGGCCATCTCACTCAATGGCCTTTGTATGCCATCATAAATCTGGCCAATGATCCCAGGACCGAGAGTGACAGATAGCGGTTGACCTGTTCCAACCACAGGTTCACCAGGTTTCAAACCCGAGGTCGTCTCATAAACCTGAATAAATGCTACGTCTCCGGTAAGCCTAATGACTTCGCCAATTAGTTTAGATTCACCTACCTCAACTGTTTCATACATCTTTGCAGATGACATTCCATCGGCCCTAACAGCTGGACCGCTAACCCAGACTATTCTACCTTTTGCGACCAACTTTCTCTTCCTCTCTCTCCTCTCAAGACTTGGACAATGTTTTTCCTTATTAAAGGTTTGAGCCGTTCTATTCTAGAGTCTATGGAATCATCATAACTCAATGTTCCATCTGAGGAAGTGACACGTATTCCACCTAGGATGTCGATACTCTTATTAGCTACAACCATCTTTGTTCCCATTTCTTTGTTAATACTATCCGCAACTTTGCGTACTAGACTATAGTCAGTCTTATTACATTCGATGGAAAGGTCATTCTTTCCCATTTCCTTGAAGGCATTCAATAAGGCTTGTTTCATCAACTTTTCATAATCCGGTTCCTTATGTAGTGATGACAATCTCTTCCTTACCATCTCGAAGACGGTTCTAACTGAATCTTCAATTAGGATAAGCTGATTATTCCTCGCAGACAGTCTACTTGAACCAACGATTTGCCGCTTGAGATTTTCAGCCTGCTTCCTTGCATTTTCAATTATCGCCAAGTATTCCGAATTGAGTTTACTTTTAGAAGAATCCAGATTTCTTAGAGATTCCTGATAGGCAGAGTCTATTTTTGAAATTAATTCACTCTCCTTTTGTGATAAAACCTTGTCAATAGTCCTCTCTAGCGGCGAGGATGAACTCATTATGGTCTGAAGTTCTTCGGCATACGTGATTTTAACCTTTTGCTATTTTTCATTGTCATGCTCAATATGTGACAGAGAATGGCGCATCTAGTAAATTAATGTATGATCAATTGGGGATGCAAGAAATCGTGTACAACTCTTGGTTAATTGATTCGGCTAGAGAGTCTAGTGCTGCTTTATGGCTCCCTTCCCAGTAGACTTTCTTACACCCCTTACATTGATAAAAATGAGAATTTAAAAGATACGATTTTGGAGGGATTATGTTATAGAGATCACCTAACTCTTTTTTCTCTTTCTTTTCGAGTTCTAGATTGCATATGGGACATCTTGCAGATGCCGAATCATACAATATATTCTTGATATTGCATTCAGCAAAGATTTTTACCATATTTGCCTTATCTGTAAGACCTTGCAAATGTACGCTTCCAATTCTTTTTTTCAAAGATCTCTTGAACAATTCCTTATCTGATGTTAAAAGGATTCGTCGCTGAATACTACAATAGTTGAGTATATGTTCATCAGTAATTGAACTGCTATAAGCTGTATCCATTCCGAATATCCTAAGCTTCCGAGCCAAACTTCCGTGCATCGAATCCGCAAAAAAGGCTAGACCTCTAAACGGCTGCTGCTTCGCCTCTACACTCTTCACATGTGAAAGTTCCTTGAACGTACTGCAACAGATCAGACCACTCGCCACATTCATCGCAATATCCTGATACGTTCCCTATGGGCCGACCAATTTCCCCTCTGATCAGCGACGCCTTCTCGGACACAACGTCCACCAATTCTGGAGTGACGGCGATAACGTCTGATGCAGATATTATGCCTACCAGCCTTCCTTTGTAGACCACACCCAACCTTTTGATGTTTTTTTGCCTTAGCTGCCTAGCTGCTTCGGTAACACTCTCTTCTCCTTCAATAGTATGAAGCTGCTTCATAATGTCAGATCCTTTGATCATGCTAGGTTTGACATCCTGAACAACCGTATTTGTTACTATGTCCCAATCTGTAACAATTCCTACCGGATTTTCATTCCTCATGATGACTATGCTGCCTATTTTCTCGTCATTCATTCTCTTCGCGATTTCATTCACGGAGTCGTCTGGATGACAAGACACAACTGTACTATTCATGATATCCCTCACAAGAACCCTAGTAGTCATATTTGCATCCCGGTGCTTGCTTATGGAATCCCTTTCGGCCACAATAGATGAAGACTATGATTTACTTAATTACTTTGCTGGGACTGAGAACTGTCAATTTGCAGATTTAATATCGTTATGACATGTTTAACTTTATTAATTAGGAATGCACTTCTCCCACCGCTCGGGCTAGCAGATCGCCTTTTTTTGTAATTAGTATCTTTGATTGGCCGTGAGGAATGGTCTTTATAATCTCGTCTATTGAAAGCGACTTGAGGTACTCTAAGAGGTCCTTGAAGTCTTCAGAAATGTTAGAGCATGTGCCTACCATCTCCTGTTTAAACTTTTTAGCCAGACTAGTTGGATCATTTCCACCTGGTAATAACACGCAATATGCAATAGATTTCCTTTTTACCGCTTCCTGAGGACCACACATTAAGGCATATTTTTTTTCCAAGACGATAACACCCAAAGCCAGCCCAATCTCAATCCCCTTGACAAAGTTCCTCTTTCCTTGTATTACAAAGGAACCTTTAGGAAGAAACTGTCCGGTGGGAGCGCCTTTCTTTACCTGTTCTGGAAAGACCCAATAAGCGTCAGCAACTGACAATCCGTCCTTCCAAGCCCTACTAAACGATACCGTTGCCTGAGCTGCTTCCAAAAGACTTATTTTGAATTGTTCGGCGCCATTGGTTGGTACATTCTTGACGACAAAGAATGGCGATCCATGGACTTCCGCATGAAATACCAAATCTTGATCCGTTAAATGCTTCCGTATAATTGCGGAATTTGATGAGGCATCTCTTCCTCCGATGCACAAAAGCCCTTCACTACCTACAAACCACCTATATCTTTCAAACCACTCTTTTTCAACTTGAAGTTTTACAGCTGCTTTCTTTTGTAGTAGGTCAGCTTTTTTTCTTAAATCTTGCATTTGTTCAATGAGTTTAGATTTGGCATTTCTAATTGATTGACAACCCCTTTCCAATTCCTTTGCTCTATCAAACAACAACGAGGAAGTTCTTGGCAGGCGAGGATCGAAAGGTATAGATTCATCGACTACTTCAAGAAATTTTCTGCCTGCAATGGTAACGATCTTCGAGGTGTTTTTTTCTAGAACTGAAGATAAGGATTTGTCTTGGGTATCAGTCACAACATTAGAAAGCGTCATGAGTTCCTGTGCCAGCTTCCTGATTGCATTAGACTTCTCAATCACTTCCGTCTCGGCTTGATTCTGTTGATCGTAATCATGTTCTAGAACAGCAATTTTGTTATCTAATTCAACTGTACGGCTGCTTGAACCCTCTTCCTTTAATAGTTCACTAAAAACAACGTCCACAGCTTCCATCAGAGTCTCATAGGGAACATATGCTGCTTCCCCTGAGATTGATTTCAATCGGAAGGGTATTACATTTGCTGGACGACCAGTAATGTCTAAAACCACTAATGGGGTATGCATTGATGGTGCACATACGTCAAATACAAGTTTTCTGGTAAATTCAAAGAGTATTTCTATGTCTTCATTGGTTGTATCGCTTAGTTTCCTGTGCTTCATTTTGGCCCTGGTAACTATTTCTTCGATGTATTTTTTAGAAAGCGAGACATTCCTGCCTAGCCACTTTTCAACCTCCATGTTCTGGTCCAGCTCCTTGTCATGCAAATCCAATAAATCACCGATTGAGAGATCAAAGATGTTAATGCCGCGGGGTGGAGGTGACTGGTAAGTCATACCTGTTCTAAGTGTTCTATGTCTAACCTCAACAGGATTTAGAATTGTAATTATCATATTATTTTCGTCGCATACTATTACGTTTCCCTTACGAAAGAATTCTGCAACTAGGACTCTCAAACGGCCATCAAGGTGTCTAAACTTGAGGTAGGCTACACGCTCATCTCCTACCTGCTCTATGCTCTCTAACTTTGCTCTCTCTATCTCTGATTTCATACTACTAATAATGGGACTGTCTTCGAAAGTACGGAAGTTCATCTTTGTGATCCATATTCCAGTTGTAGAAAGAAGCAAAATAACATCAGGGAGATTAGGATGGCGCATTTTCAGGGAAAATGAATTTCTTGAAATACTTGATATACTGCCTACATAATATCCTTGATTTAGTTTATGATTGATATCTCCAATTAGGCAATGCAACTCAAGACCCGATAGTTCCATGCTCTTCATCGTGACTCTATCAACAACCAATTATAACACTTTTCCACGCTAACCGTAAGGAATTAAACCAGGGTGCTTCAAGACTGTAATAATCGTATTGTACCTCGTCGATAGATTGAACATGTTCGATAGAATTTATTATTTGCGTGCAGTTCTTGGTGTCATAGGGGGAGTCATGGCAGGCCTAATCATAACACCAGGTACCGATCAAGGGACGACAATAGGCATTGTCATACTTATCGGTTTGTTCTTTTATTTGCTATCGTACGGTTTATCAAGAAAAATTGGTCGGTCAGTTCAAAGAACACAAAGGAAAAAGCTTGCAACTAACGGCATTTTCCCCTTTATTTTCCTCCTTTTGATGTTTATGATCTTTGTTTATACAGGGTTAAATCAAGGTCTCGCAGGTTAAAATAGGGGAAGTTGCCAAAATTTTGGCAAATTGCATTGGAAATTTGATACCCCGGGGATCCCTGATGAGCTGTTCGAAAGATCCGAGCAGGTTCCTATAACAAAGGAAGAAGTTAGAGCGCTAACAATCTGCAAGTTGAGGCTAAAGAAAGGCTTTTCCGCCATTGATATTGGCTGTGGTAGCGGTAGCCTGACCGTCGAAATCTGCAATCAGATCAGAGGAGGGGTCGTCTATGCAATTGATTTCGATGAAAAGGCAGTAGAATTAACGAGGTTGAACTTGAGTCGATTCAGCCTTAATGCCGAGGTCATACTATCTGATGCACAAGATGCACTTCCAAGACTTCCGCAGGTCAATTCCATAGTTGTTGGCGGAACGTGGAGCAACACAAGAAAGATTATCGAAATGGGAATAGCAAAATTGCAAGAGAATGGTCGGTTGGTTATTAATACCATCTTGATAGAATCAGCATATGAGGCATTGTCTACAATTTATAACGCGAATCTTGAAGAGGTAGATGTCACACAGGTCATAATTTCAAAATCAAGAAAGGTAACGACTGGAACCATGATGTTGGCGAGAAACCCGGTTCTAATAATCTCGGCAACTAAACCATCGTCCTAGATCTATAATATCCAGCATAAAATGTCCAATAAAATAAGGAATTTGTATTCTTATATCTGATGCTCCAGTCTTTGTTGTGCTCGACTAAAACACGAAATAATTGCAACGTGCTTGAGTTTTCGATTGATTTTGCATCAATCCAGAGCGTAACTTAAATTACTGCTGGGCCCATTTTTGAAAAATGAGGCTTTCTTGTATTGGATGTGGGCCGGGAGATCCAGAGCTACTCACAATTAAAGCGTTGGATAGGTTGAAATCGGCAGACATTATATTCGGTCCAACCTCAAGGGAAGGAAAACCGAGCATAGCTATTGGGGTGGTTGACAGATATATCAACAGACAAAACCAAAGTGTTAGAACGTTGATTTTTCCGATGAAAAAAGATAAAGAATCATTGGTAAGCCATTGGAAGAAAAACGCCTCTGAGATCGCCGAAGCGGTTTATTCAGGGAAGAAGGTGGTTTATCTAACCGTTGGGGATCCATCTCTGTACAGCACATGGGCTTATGTCTTTAGAGAATTTAAGGAAAGTTTCCGGGATATAGAGCTCGAGATCATTCCCGGCATAACTTCTATATTCTCTTTTGCTGCCGAGGCAAAATTGAGTCTAGCTGAAGGAGAGCAGACAGTGGGTATAATTCCAGCATGCTATGACATCGAAAGAGTAAGAAATACGGCGAGCACGTGTGACACTGTAATTTTTCTAAAAGATGGAAGATATTTCGGTAAGGTAATACGCGTGTTGCCGCAAGCTGGATTTGGTAACGATTCTATGGTAACCATAGCTCAGGACGTCTCAATCGATAAACAATCAATTAAGACTTTTCAACTACGAGAATTGCAAGATGTTACCGAGACAGGAGAAAAGTATTTTTCCATTATGGTTGTGAAAAAGAAATGATCCAGAAGAGAGCACGTCAACCTGTCGTATTTTTCGCCGGCTCAGGCCCTGGAGATCCTGAACTTATTACGGTGAAGGCAAGAAATCTACTGTCTAAAGCGGATACAATTGTCTATTCAGGCTCCTTATTAAATCCAAAATTACTTCAGTGTGCGAAGAAGAATGCAAGTTTGTACGACGCCTCTTTGATAGATAGAGAAAAAATTTATGAAATATTGAGAGATGCTTCGTGGGCTGGTCAGCTTGTTATGAGGTTGCATGATGGGGATCCGAACATTTATGGTGCTACTAAAGAACAAGTGGACAAGTTGCAGGCAGATGGGATAACTTGTAAAATGATCCCTGGAGTTACTTCTCTTTTAGGAGCTGCTGCATCTTTGAATATGGAATTAACGCTACCTGGAAATACTCAGACCATAATTATTACAAGAGCAGAGCTCAGGACTCCTGTTCCTGAAAGAGAAAAGATCTCCAAACTTGCATCACATGGTTCAACTATGGCCTTTTATCTGAGTGTTCACTTGATTAAGGAAATAGTTCGACAGTTGTTGGAAGGAGGAGTATATACTTTTGATACGCCGGCTGCGGTTGTTTACAGAGCTACTTGGGAGGATGAAGTCATTATTACAGGGAATCTAGCAGACATTGCAATCAAAACTCAAAAAGCACGCATAACCAAGACCGCGCTGTTTATTGTTGGTAACGTAGTAAAACCAACAGGTTACCAATTTTCGAAGGTATATGACCCAGACTTTAGCCATGGCTATAGAAAAGCATCAATTCAACCCAAAGTTGACAGTTGATTGATTCAAGGTAGGGTTAGCTGAGACTGTTTCAATCTTAGCTTATATCTATTCTAGAGATCTCTTTCTGTCCTACTGTTGACCAGGCCCCCATCGCCATTGAAGTCGCTGGCTGACTCTGGTCAGAAGATTCGGGCAGGTTCATGATCTCACTTAAGATTATTTCCTTAGGATCCCATGGGGGCCATAGCATAGCGACGCATTCCCCTGTCTTGCCTGCCTCCTCTAAGCTTGCCAGTTTCATCTTCTGGATGTCAAAGCCTTTCTTCCCCAGTAGATCTTTAACTTTTTCAAATAAGGCCATTCTTCCATGGACTATGATATGAACATTAGCATTCTCAGAATTTGTTGTTGCAGACATGATTCTAGTTGTATCATGTGGGGCAATGTATAAACGTGTTTGCCAAGAAATCCAAATGTTACGTTGACGGCGTTTGCCAATTCTTACATGGGTCTGCTTTTCCCAGAAGATCTTCCTGAAAGAATTAAAGCATTTTTGGCAGGTGAAAAAGACTTTCCCTATATCTCGGTAGAGGAGATTATTGGGCTGTTTTATATCTTTGGAAAGCAAAGGGGGATATCTTCTGGATTAGAAACAGCACAGATCTTGCAATTATGTGGCAAGACAGTACGCGAATTCGACAAGGCGGTTGTTCAGTATAAAACTAACGCGTTCTCAACAGATTCCAATTTTACAAGAAGTAAATACTTGAAACGACAGCTACAAATCACCGTAGAGATGAGGGAACGGCCTACATCAGAAAGACTGTACAAAGACCCGATTATTGTCACAGACTCGATCATACAACACATTTCATTTCACAATGAGAAATATTTCTTTCAAGTTTACGGACCATTAAAGGAGCAAGAAGTAGTAAAAGAACTGCACAGATCCCTGCTGGGTCGGGTCGTAATGGTGGGTTTCAATCGAGAAGGAGAAAAAAGTGTTCCTTTTGCTCATCCACTCATACCACTATTTACTCATCTACGCGAATGAGTCGAAGGTTTTAAAAATTAGAGCCTCTAAACTTGGTTAAATGTGATTGTGTGAGATCCTTTGGGCTCAATTTGTTCCAGTACACGAAGGCTCAATCAGGAGTTACAAGTCTAGATACTATTAAATCGTGAGGCACTTTCTGTTCTACGCCTGAAATAATTGCTGAAAGATTCCTTATTTCTATCATTATGAGCTTTAATGCTGCAAGCATGATGGCAACGCTGAAAACCGATCTAAATGCACTAAATACCCGTTTCAAACCTATCCCTTCAAAGCCCGCCTCTAATTGCATAATAATATCGATATCGTCAGATACATTCTGAGGAATGATTTCTCTATAGACTGTATCCCCTAACTCCGAAGCCGCCTCAGATATCTTTTCGGCATTCATGAGCTTTTGTAGGGTCTCTCTTGTAACCTTTGGAGTCGTGGTCACAATTAGTTCATTTATATCTGTCGAGCTTAAACCCCAATACTTGCCTCTTAAGACTGCTAACACGTTATACGAATCTATATCAACTGAAACTACCCTCTTTATGTCTGGATCTTGTGACTCAGATTTCATGGCTTTGTCAAGAGTCTTGTAGAAGACATGGTCTAGATAGATATCAAATAGCCTCAGGTCCTTTTTCTCCTTATAAGCCGCAGCAGCTTTGGACGCCTGCTCAAAGAATTCACTTCCCGACAAGACTGAGACAGCTTCGTCAAAATCTTGAGCAACTAATGCTTTTACTACCAAATCCCTCCTGCCTACTAATTCTTCTGCTCGCAGGTTAATTTTTGGCAAAAGCTCCTCGTATGACTTGCCCAAGGCCTTTCCCTTTAGAATTAATTTAAGATTCCAAGTGATATATTTTGTAAAGTATGCATATAGTATCCCTGAACCTCCTGATATGTTTACCAATTTAGCATGGACGTTGACGAGGTACTCGCGAAGTGCGCTCTCCGCTTTCTCCGCGGTATAGGGCTTTGGGAGTTTAGCTAAAGCGTCAAGATATACGGTGTTCTTCATTCGAGTAACGAGCTCATCGATGTCCCTTGATTCAGCAAGTGTATGAAGCTCATTCTTAGACAACATACGGCCCCTCAATCCGTGTGATAACACGGTACCAAAGATCTTACTGGGCATACTTACAGTAGTACTCATTTCAACTCGAGAGTCTCCGTAAATACTGGTATCATGACCAGCATTTTAATATTTAGCAAGGCCAGTTAGTGTTGAAAAAGGAGAACGGCAATTAAAAAGTGTCCGCACTCTTACTAGTGATGACTTGGTATGACCCTTAAGATGCTCATTCTTTGAATAGCTTTTCCAACTGTGAACAAATCCTGACTGAGAATGCAAAAATCGCAAAGTGGACTCCAAATCCTATAAGGGAGGCACTCAGTATATCCTCTGTGCTATGGTTGATCCCAACAAAAATTGCCAGTGGTGGTAGAACAAGGACCAGGGCCATCGCAGTGCTTACCCAGAGCGTTTTTATGAGATCGTCAGGGGAAATATCCTTGGTATTCCTATAGGAAAAAACAATCCTCGAGGGCGGATAATGCATATAATTTTTATCATAATTTCTCACCAACCTACGAAATATAAACATTGAGCATAGAACTTTTTCAGGTTTTCGCTTCACTTTATCTAAGAACATAATATGAAAGGTTGATGCATAGGGATATTTAACGGCAAAAACCATTTTCAATCAGAAAGATCGGCAGCGACAGCAGGTCCTGCACAAGTGTAATACAGGGCCGTGAGAGTATTAGTTATCGGTTCGTTTAACTGTGGTTTGGGGAGTCAGGCAAAAGATTGATTTGCTTATTTTCTTGTTGTTCTCGGTCTACCCTCGACACAGCAATGATAATCATCCATCCAATGTTGGAAAGCAAAAGAAAATCGTCCCCGCAAGCTTTGCTATAGAGCCATTCAAATTGCTGCTAAACACTTTATGCTCCATGAAAAAGGAGCTAGGTTGCAGTTCGCAATTGCGATAAGATTTCTAACGTGCGCGTATACGTGATTCAAGGATATGAACAAATACATGTTTCTACTCAGGTAAAGAGCGGGGAGGATTTGTGGATCTTGAAAGAAGGAAGTAATAAATCTAGTCCGTTAAGTAAGATGAGATTGTTCGGAGTAAGTAGCCTGATTGCACTAATTATCGCAATTCCAGCGTTACTTGTGACTTTTTTAATGCACTATTATTTTAAGGCCGACCTCCTAATCACAGTATCGCTTGGACTTTTGACACTTTTTATTGGAATGGGAGTAGGTTACCGAATTTCCAAGAAATTCGTGACGACGGATTAAAGGATTTGAAATCCATTATTACAGCATAGATTTGATACTGGCAAGCATGATTTAGAGATAGAAGACAATTGCACAGATCACTTGGCAAGGAGATGAGCTCGAGTTTTGAATCCACAAAGGGTGAATTTGGGAGTTTGCTGCGATTATCCCAATCAATTCAGACATAAACGCTTAAAAAGCCAGGATTTATTATTATTCACAGCATGACATTACCAAAAGGATTTGGTCAGCAACCCAAGAGTGGATCGAAGAGGACCTACGAGGAATGGTGGGCCACTGTTCCGGAAGATTTGAAGAGTAAGACCAGAAAGGGGGATGAGAATAACAAACCATTGCTAAATCAGGTTAATTATGTACTACTGCACCTCCATCTGGCAGGAAAACACGACGCAAAGCCAAGTCACGAAGAGCTAAAAGACTGGCTACACAGTGGACAAGTAGATGTTCTCAGGATGAATAAATAGCGGGAAAAAATACTATCATAACAGAACTACTGTTTTGCGTTTCCGACTATCCTATTTTTTTTATTTGAATTCATCTATCCTTAAACGAGTATCGTTCTCGATATTATCAATCAGAAATAATTTGTGTTTGAAAATAAAACCCAAGTCATGCATATTGGTCTCCCGTTTTTCTAAAGCTTATGAAAGTTTGAGAAACGGAATGTAAGTTGAACACTTGATAATGGACCGACGTTAGAGTTTTGGCGCAACCACACAAGTCATGAGATCTTGAAAAACCGTTAACTGCTTGTCATCAAAACTCACAAATCACTCTTTCTGGATAAAACATAATCAAACTCGAACTAGTCCGGCTTAAGTTAGAGACCTTGAGTTGTTATACTCTATGACACAGGGCTATTCGCATCTTGCTAATCCCTTAGAACTTACGACAAAAGTTCATTAATACCAACTACTCTAGCGCAATACCTGCATTTCAAAACAACATTCTGTTTATCGATGATGTCAATAGACGGTTTAATGTAGTCATCGCTATTGGTAACACATTTAAGATTCGGACACCGAAATATTCCAATGATGGCGTCAGGTAGCTGTATTCTTCTCTTTTCAACAACTTTGTAATCGCTTATGATGTTAATTGTGGCTGTTGGAGCAATGAGAGCGAGCTTGTCGGTTTCATCCTTCTTAAGGAATCTATCTTCAACTTTAATGATGTCTTTCTTGGCATGTTTGCTGCTTGGCACATTCAATGCAACTGTAATTACGTTACCTTCCGTCCCGGTGATATTTAATATCCGCAGGACAGTTAGTGCTTTGCCGGATTCGATATGATCTATGACCGTCCCTTCTTTGATTCTCCTAACGAGAAGTTGACTAGAATCGGACATTATGATTTCAGATACTTAATAAGAATAAAAAGTATATGTGTGCGGATATTGCAATGACTCTTATAGTGCGCCTTTTCCGGATCCTTTCCTGAATGCTGCGAATCATTTCGTGAATTCAGCAAATGTGTCTTCCGTAGATATTTTTAGAATAAGCTCGTTCTAACGAAAAAAAATCGTAATTTGAAAGTTTTAGAAAAATCTAGAGCCCTAACTGGAACTTGGGAAAATGACTAGTAATTTAAAAAGTTGAATCCAACTTTCACTGTGACTATATCCCTGTTCTGTACTCCTTCGATAACTAACTAGTTTACTTCAGTAGATTTCGCAATATTGTGGCTCAATTCACCGGCATCAAATGGTTGGTCTCGTCGAAATAAAGTATTAGTTGGTAACCTATTGCCCAGCCTATATACCCATTCCTTCCCTTTCTTTATCCTATTGAGTTTTCCTTTCTCTGAATATCTCGAGAGATACGTGGAGATGATACTCAATTGTATAGGCTCAACATATTCTGCTTCAAACATTTCTTGAATATCTGATGAAGTGAAAGCATTTGAACTAAACTTATTTGCCACGACGCTCCAAATTTTGTCTCCTACCGAAACAGGACGATTTTCATCCATCCTGCCATTTGAACTGGAATAAGAATCAGCTTCTCCATGGCTATTTCCGTCGTAATTCTTTGTCTTCCCATCCATCATACTCATGAATTCATATAGTTTGAGCATCTTTGTTTTTGAAATACTTCCCTCTAACGAAAGGTTGTACTTGCCCCCTTCCTCATCTTCCATTTCGATCCTTATCTTTTTCTTTCCTAGGTTCAATTTCGGGAATAGACTACAAGTTCATGATTCGAATCAAATACTTAAGGCAGGAAGTCATGGTATTAATGACTAAAAGATTAGCTTTAGTTAGCTAAGCTGGTTCAGAAAGCAATTAGTAATCAATAATTTAACATATCTCAAAATTTAAGGCAGTAAGAGTACCATATATAAGATAACCGTACGTTATTTTTCAGATGCATCGTGTTGGTTCGCAATAAGAATTTGTCCGCAGCAGCTATAATTATTTCTACATTTGCAAATGAAAAGTCACTACGCGATATTGCCTACGAATTGATTGTGAATGCAAAATTATGTGCCTGTGTAAACTACACCAAAGTACGATCTCTGTATTGGTGGGAGAATAAGCTGAATGAAGAGGAAGAGTTCATTGCATTTTTCAAGACAACCAAAAAAAGAGCTAAAGAACTAAGGAATAGGATAGAAAAGCAGCACCCATATGATGTTCCGGAAATCCTAGAAATATCGATAGACAAAACATCTAAAGCTTATCTAGACTGGTTAATTGGTTCTACATCAATTACTTTTCGCAATAAACGAAGACAACAATTGACACAATGAGAATTCGGAGATGATGAGCGACTTCCGCCATTCTCGATCTCATTTTAAAGTTGTTCTGGGCGCTAATCCAAATGCGTGATATCACAAACTCTTTTCAGGTACTAATCTGATATCTCAAGACCGAGACTATTCCTCCTAGTGAGGAGACTCTCATCCCTATATCCGTGGAAGAGTCTATAGCAAATGCTGAAGCACCTTGGCTCTCGACAGTATTTAACAACTTGACCAACTCTTCTTCTTCTACGGTTCCAAATATCGAGCTGGAGAATACCACCGATTCTACTGCACGTATCGATGCAGCTTTTTCTACATCTGCGAAGCCCATAGCGAATCGATTTTCTCCTCTACTTACAAAGATCATGATATCGTCTAACATTGATAATACTTTCGAGATTTTGCTGTTTTCCATGACCTCTTTCATTCTCGGTGAACGAACGAACACCAATACCCCGTCTTCGCCTGCCACATCTATTCCTTCTATGACAGAGGTCAAATTTGCTAGATTCTTGTCCTTTCGTATAAGAAAATTAAACAATCGTCTTTTCGTTTCCCCTGGTCCAAAAATGATCACTTTACCGCTCGTTTGTTCAATATCTTCAAGGCTGAATTGCGACTTTATGACTTTGGCTATTTCATCGAAGAACTGTTCAGGTTCGCCTGTTCTAGAAGTCTGAACGTGGTATCTTTTTCCACTTTGACCTGAATAAATATTTGGGATTATTCCCAAATGGGTTCCGCTCAATTTGGCCACAGCACACTCTTGAAGATCCACAGCAACAAGAAAGTAGACAGACGTATCTGAAAACCTATTCACAATATTTTTTTCGTACGCTAGCCAATTCCTTTTCTTTTCAATTGTAATGTTATCCCCTATTCCAATTGTCAAAGAATGATGAGAACCTCGAGGTACAAGTTCGCTGCTTGCGCTAGAAATTATCCCTTTTATTCGGAGTCTATCAACCATCTTGTCGAATCCCAAACTTTCAACTCTGAGCCATACTTTGACACTAATTCGCTCACCTCGATCTGGGCGAGAATATTCTTTCTCTTGTTTAATCACTCGGGTAGTACTTGCAACGACTAGGTCATCACGTGACAGTATTCTTCTTATGCTGAATAGGTCATCAGCGTCTTGAGGAATTAGAAAGTACACCTTACCCTCTGATCCCTTTACTTCCTTGACGATCATACCTCAGTCTTCGCAAACAAAGAGGGTTGATATTTTACTATTGTAGGGTGCTTACTGACTACTAGAAGTTGGAGAATGAGCAGAAGAGGAAGATGAGGGAGACTGAGATGGAGAAGTTGACGATGCTGAATGGGGAGTAGTTGGTGCCGCAGGGGCAGATTGTAACGACTGGTCGATATCTTGAGAGGTTCTTCGTGAATGAGATGCCCTTAGGTAGTTGTCTACCCACTCTTGCGTTAGCACTCCGGACTCAACCATATTTACAAGGGAGTTTGACGAAGCATCTCCTTGCACTTTACCTATTTTCTTTCTTGTCTGTCTCCACTTTAGTCTTGTATTCCCACTCTTTGATGAGTAGATAATACCAAGAATTTCTTTAGCATTCACGAATGTCATTTCTCTAATTCGTTTCAATGTTACCTTATCTGCAGCTTCAATGTAGATTGCTCCAGGTCCTTCTTCTCTCTCTGGAAATACCTCAAAGTCCTTAAGGTAGCTTTCCGGTATAAACGATCTACATGTACTAACAATTATAAACTTTCGAAAACTCTCAAGAGAAGAAGAAGTTTCTATAACAACCAATTAATATTATAAGATGGGTTCAGCTCCTTATCAAGTTTATGAAGAAGCCTTTAGGAATTGATTACTACATGTTTATTTATGATTTAGTAATGACAAACTCCAAACTCAAGATCCTCGTCACAGCCGATATCTGTAGGTTTTTCTCTTCATCGTTTGTCAGCAAAGAATTGAATTAGACATAATTTAAATGTCATCCAGTGCATGTGTACCACATCTTCTAGGCGCCTTATTTTTTTCTGCTTTCAAGAATTTGGATCAAAGTTCATGTAATTATTAGTAATAATTTGCGACTCTGTAATAACTATCTACTTCACGACAAAACACGACTACAATTAAACTTGTATACAAAAAAGTGTGCGAAGCGCTAGGCGCCAGCCATTCCGTTTCTTAATTCTACTCCTTTATGATCGTCGTCTGCTGAAAGCTCAGCTGCGGCCTTGTGCATCTCTGACATTGCGCAACCCATCTGTGCTTCTGATTTGCCTTTCCTCATTGTTCCACGATAAAGACCGGCTTCCAGGGTCTGTCCATGTGCTTTTTCCCAATCTTCGACCGGAATGCTGTACTTCTTCTGTATCCTATCCCGGTACCACTCAGGTATTACGTTAAATGCACAGAAAGGTATTATCCTAAGATCCGGTGTCAGATAGTGTATATCGCACCTCTGCAGACGTTCCAAGTCTTCATTGTATTTGTCCTGAAAATGCATCATTCCAAGGAAAAGGGATCTGCCATGCCACGAACCTACCGAGTCGAAGTTGCGTTTCAGTAATATACTGGAGAACATTTTGGCCAAGTCCAGTCCTCTTGGTTGTTTGCTCTTGTTAACAAATTGTCCTATCTTTCTCAAAACTTCAAGCATTTTCCAATACCTATTAGAGCCAGACTTGATTTCATCAACTTTCTCTTCAAAGTATTCTAACAAACCTTTAATGTCAACAAAAGATGTTAGAGGCACTAGCTTCCTGGTTTCACTGTCTTCAAAGACATATGTTCCTGCACCGCAGGCAAAATGAATGGACAATTCGTATTTTGGTTTCTTTGAAAATGCCTCAATGACGTTAGTCATGGGCATGCAAGATGGAACTGGGAACCAACCATCTGAAGGAATTTCACCATTAGTCTGCTCTTCTATCCTCTCGATACAATCTGGAATCGTAATTCTGTATTTCTCCCGTTCCTTCTTTGACATTCTACCAGTTAATGAAACTGGCTGGAAGTTAACTGCGTGAACCACATCCATGTTCTTCTGGGCAAATCTGATAATGCCCCCGAGTTCATGGTCATTTATTGACTTTATCACAGTAGGAACAAAGACAACAGTCGTTCCACATTTTCTTGCAGATTCCAGTGTATACGGCACTTCCCAGTGATTCTTGGGATTAGTCCTCGGCGTCACTCCGTCAAAAGAGAGATACAAATTACTCACACCGGCACTTCTAACCTGGCGCATTGTTTCAGGAGACAATGCCAACTTTATGCCGTTCGTATTAAGTTGGACATGATCCACCCCTTCTTCCTTAATGATCTTAATTATATCAGTAAGATCGTCGCGGAGCATTGGTTCTCCACCTGTTAGCTGTATCGAATTGCCGGCTATAGGCCGTTCAGCCTTTAGAGTTTTCATCATGGCTCTCACTTGTTCATGAGAAGGTTCGTAGAGGTACGCTCCTTCCAACCCCTTCTTGACATAAAAGAAACAGTACCAGCAGGTAAGGTCACATCTGTTGGTGACAATTATGTTAGCAAGTCCTGAATGAGATAAATGGTTGGTACAAAGTCCACAATTGTTGGGACAAGCACACTTATCGACCATTACATTTGGAGCATGGGCGCCTTTTCCATCCATCCAATAGGTGCTAAACTTTTGGTACATTTTGTAAGAGCCAAAATACAGCTCCTCGCATTCTCCATGTGTTGGGCAAGTTTTGGTCATGTAGACCTTGCCTTCTCTTTCAAAAACCTCTGCGTCCAATATCATATTGCAATCCGGACAAATGCTCTGTGTATACCTTATCGTTTTCTTATCAGCAATATTCTTACTAGAAAGATTTGCTATTTGAATTAATTCCATCTCTATCTAACCCTTATCCTAATGTCAATGGGCAGTGAGCTCTGGATTATATATAAACATAACCTTACGATTCATAAGGTGATTAGGATATTTTGACTTCTTTATCTACTTAGAAGTCCGTTCACATTCATTGATCTGCTGAGATCTAGGATCATTGCAAACCGCAGACTATTAGAAATGCTTTGAGGAATGAATATATTAGAATTATGGTATCCCTTTCTAGGTTTTAATGATTATTAGTGACAAGTCAAGGAAAGCAATGGAAAACCTTGGCTTGACAGGCTACGAAATCAAAGTTTACCTTTCTATCTTGGAGGGAGGGCCAGGCATTGCATCTGAAATCAGCAAACTATCAGGGGTTCCATATTCAAAAATATACGAGGTTATTAACACGCTGGAAGATAAAGGCTGGCTGGAATCAAACAGTTCCAGACCACAGAAATTTTTTCCCAAATCTCCACAAAGCGCCCTTGCAGCGATGAGAATTCGGATGGAGAATGAGATTAAGGATAGCGAAAATTTAATCATGAGTGAATTGTTACCTATATACCAAAAGAGAGGGATAAAGGAACGGCCAGAAATATGGGTCGTTAGAGGAATACACAACATAGTTGGGAAAGTGAGCGAGATAATCCTTGACTGTCAGACAGAATTACTAATAGCCCTCCCGGAGGTCGCCGAGAATATTGCAAAACCAGCCCAACCAATGTTACGAGCTCTGTATGAGAAGGGTGTTAATATTTCTGTACTTGCTTCTGGAAGGACGAGCTCTGACACGGTTCGCGCAATATCAAGAATAGCTCAGGTCAGAGTCAAAGATCACATGTTCGGCGGTGGAGTTATTGGCGATAGTAGACAGGTGATGCTTCTACTTGGAGAAGGCAGTAACGTGGACAGTAATGGTTTCGAACCCATTGCAATTTGGGCCGAGCATTCGGGATTAGCTGGTCTAGCAAAGGACTATTTTGAATATTTATGGGCTGATGCCGAAAACAAGATAACCTAATAGCCTACAGTCAGTTATACGGAGCATAGAGCGGCGCGATACAGACGTGGGTTTGAGGTATCTGAATGGTGGTAGATATTTCTTTACCGGCCTTCCCAACCTTCTTGCATTTGCAAGAGAAGAAGCTCGAACTGAGGAGTAGTACTAAATCCTGCTGATCTCAGTCAATGAGATTTAAAATTTACACAAGATTTAAGTTGACCAATCTAGCGTTTTACGATAATGTCTACGATGAAATACATTCAGATCGAACCGCTAGGAGACGTTTGTTTATTACGTATTAATAGACCTGAGGCGTTAAACGCTATGAACACGGATGTCATAGCCGAATTATCCAGATCTATTGATATAGTGGGATTTGATGATTCAATCAAGGTTGTCATTATCACAGGCTCCGGCGAGAAATCGTTCTGTGCTGGCGCTGATATAGCTTATATGGTAAATATCGATCCAATGAAGGCTGAGAAATATGCTGCTTCTGCACAAGGCGTTCTCAACAAGATTGAACGGCTCGATAAGCCCGTCATAGCGGCTGTCAATGGATTTGCTTTGGGGGGAGGATGTGAACTTTCGATGGTCTGCGATATGAGAATAGCATCAAGCAACGCGAAGATGGGCCAGCCAGAGGTTACCATTGGCATTCCACCAGGTTGGGGGGGTACGCAACGTCTAGTAAGATTAGTGGGACCAGCAAAAGCTAAAGAACTAATCTTTACTGGAAAGATGATTTCTGCACAAGAGGCATACGAAATTGGCCTAGTTAACAAAGTAGTAAGCGTAGGCAATGAAGACCAATTGCCTTCAGAAATAGATGATAAATCAGATCCCAAAAAAGAAAAGGAACGTGCAGCTGAAATCGCAAGGGTTCTCAATAGAAAACTGATAAATGAGTGTATAGCCCTTGCTAGAGAAATTACAAAGAACGGATTTACAGCTGTTAAGATAAGCAAGACGTTAATTAACAAGGCACTGGATACAGATTTAGACACAGGATTACGCCTAGAGATCTATGGATGGGCATTGTGTTTTGCTCATGAAGATAGACAGAAGATGATGTCTGCGTTTTTGAACAAGAGCAAGAAATCATAAGTGCCGGTAACAAGCTTGGTCTACATTTTTGTCCTAGTCTCTGATGCAGGTTGATTTGTAAAGCAGTGGATTCTATTTTTTACATACAATCCTTGCTCCCTTACTAGGTGAGCACTTTATCGTTGTGCAGGTCAATTCACACTGTCCAAATCCAGTTCTCATCGAATTTGCTATGGCCTCCAACCGATCCTCACCTGAAACAATAGCGACCATTGACGGACCTGCCCCACTGATGGTAACCGCGAACGCACCTGCATCCAATGCACTAGCTCGGACATTGTCGAAACAAGGGATCAAGTGCTTACGAGCTGGCTCTACGATGATATCTTCTACGCCTCTTGCTATCATATTGACATCTTTCAAAACAAACCCCGCTACTACAGTGGCAGCATTTGAAAGGTTATGAACAACATGCCCTAGTGAGACATTTTCTGGTAAAACCTTCCTGGCAAATTCGGTTTTTTTTGCAGGGACTTTCAAACTCGGGATCGCAAAAACAAGATGTAAATCCTTTGGAGGCTCAATATGGATGAATTCAGGAATTGTTGGAAACGGGCGGACCAACACAAAGCCTCCCAATATTGATGCGGCTACATTGTCGTAATGCAATGACCCTGCGCTGGCCTTTTCTCCTTCTGCCGCAAATCGAACTAGATCTGGTTTAGAAATGTGGAGGTCGAGAAGAGTATCGAATGCCACAACAGCTGCGGCCGCAGAAGCTGCACTACTACCCATCCCAAAACCAGGGGGAATGTTCTTCTTTACTATAACTGAGAATGAACCCTTAATATCAAAATCTTTGATGATCTTCTGTATGGCTAATCCAGCTGAATTCTTACTTGCTTCCAGGGGAATCGATTCGTGATATTGTCCGGTCATTTCAATACGAACTGGAAAAGAGGCTTCATCAGTCCGAAAACGTTCTTGCGAACTAACGTTACTATGATTAGGATTAGTAGTAGTGGACCTCTCTATTGTTACGAAATCGTCGAAAGCGTCGACGGCAAGACCAAATATGTCAAATCCGGGACCAAGGTTGGCAGTAGATGAAGGCGCTGCTGCGGTAACAGAATGTGATGTCAATTGATGCTTAGCCATATTTACCATACTTTTCGTGATTAATTTTTTCCTTTGTTTATTATGGTCATTTTTTATTATTCTTTATTATATCATACTATGAGTTCAACGGATGCTGACCAAAAATATTCCAACTTAATCCCTCTTGTCCTCCCCTTGACTGACGATTCTTGATATTGCACCAATCAGATTGATCATGCCGCTCATCGTAAGACTTGAAACCGCTATTAAATCTTGCAGGAAATCACCCATACTGAGTGCCCTTAATACTTCTTTACTTAATAGAGAATATTCTGCTTCTTTTTCTTGATTTAGACTATCCTCAAGTTTCTTACTGGAGGAGGCCCATCCAAGTATCTGTGGAAGCGTATCTATGATGAGGTCGCTCTTACTCAATACGTTTACTTGTGAGGTCTTCAATCGTAGCATGATAGAGGAGGCAAGCAGAGAAATAGAGACATAATTTAACGCGGAAGAAACAAGCGTTCCGTCAAAAACAAAAATATTAACCTTATTGTCTGCCAGAAAATTTCCTACAAAGTATGGACCGCTGGCTCGAAATGCAAACAATTCAATTTGCCCAGGGGTATCGATGATAACATAGTCGGGGTTTAGCTCGTTTACTTCATTTTGGATTTCTTCTAGATGAGTAGATATGAGATCGCTAGCAATTATAAGTGACCCATTTGGGCCTAAATTATAATCCTCCATTATAGCTTTCAAATCGACATATTCTCTAACATCTACATCTGGTTCATATGGAAGACTTTCTGCACCAGGATCTAAGTTTAGGGAAATTGGATATGAGTTGTTGTCAGAATACCATTGAAGCAGCCTCGAAGTAAGAACAGACTTACCAGCCCCAGCCGTTCCAGTGACGAAGATCGAATCCATGAGAATTTACAAGCGATAGTTTGCCATGCCGGTGTATATTTGTGTATGGAAGGAGATTCGAACCAGAGGACAACATATCCCTTAACCTTGGCCTAACTTTACCGGTCCTTTCTCAAGCCATGGTTGTTCACGATGTTACAGCATGATTCAAAGAACGATACTGACAGAAATCACCCGGGGTTTTTATATGGCCTCATCTTATCAGACGGGTGAAATATTTTGAATTGGCGTTTGCTCGCAATCCCGGCAAGCATTGTGCCATTGATCTTGATGGTGTTCTTCACACACATAACTGTAGATGACCTCTTGTCAGTAGGGGTTATTCCTTTTGTTCTTTCATCTGCAGCTGTGATCGGAAAGGTCTTGCTACAAGCATATAGGTTCAAGTATTTTATTCGAAAATTTATAGGACACGATGTTAGCAGCTTTTCAATGACAATCTCTGCTAGACTTGGTTCAGAATTTGTTTCACAAACGACTCCATCTTACATTGGCGGCGAAATAGTAAGGTTTGCGTGGTTGACACGAAGAGGAGTTCCAGCTGGGAAAGCTGCTTGGATTACGACCATAGAAATAATCTCAGATGTCTTTGTAGGAACCATATTAGGGATCATATCTGGAGTGTTTGCAGTTCTCAATGGTGGCTACCTTATTGGAACAATCGTAATATTACTGTCTATTCCCACCTTTACATTTTGGTTTTTGTTAATGTTCTTTTCTGCGAAAAGAAACCTTAAACTTCCCAATCTATTAGATAGAATAATACAAAAAATTTTGAGGGGAGAGCGAGGAAGAAATTTGGTCACATCAACCAACAGTGCAATCGCAGATTTATGCCAGATGAGCAGAGAAAACTTTACCTTCTCATCTTCAGCCGTTATCAAAACATTTGCGATAGGAATAGCAATAACAGTCGTTGCATTTGTATTACAAGGTATCTCATTTATGGTCTTGGTGAATGCAGTAGGCAATGGAATTCCTCCTGTAAGTCTATTTGATTCGGTCATGGCGACTTCTGCTTCCACAGTATTGGCCACTCTACCCATAACATTGGGAGGATCTGGCCTGGCTGAATTAGGGATCTGGGCATACGTTGCAAATCTAAATTCTATACCCTCACTACAGGATATAGTTACCGATTCGCACTTATCTGTAATAGTGGTTTGGAGAATTGCATCATATCATGTTCCTTTAGTAATCATGTGGATTGCATTGATGAAGCTTACAATAAATAAAGACGCAATATCTGTGAGGAAGAAGAATTTTAATAATGGCCCTTCTGATTCAAACACAGCTAACCGTCATCCTCACGGCGAGGACCATAGATTTAAACTAGGTAATCCCAATGGTAGTAAAGGCCAGCCAGCTAGAGATGATTAGTTAACTATTGGGCGTCTCGAGACCGACTATAGCACCGATCCGAGAATTGCTTGTAAAGTCAGTCTGTTTGACCGCCTTTTTGGTAAATGGGGTTGGATTGAGGATAAGACGATTGGATTGCGGCGCTAAAATCAATCTCCGGTGTCGTCATCGGAGTCCGCGGAGCTTTCGTTACTACTTTTTGCAACATCAGATTCCACGTCTAACATCTGTAGATCCTCCATTTCGAAGCGATATATGCTATCCATCTCTAGGACATATTTGCTCTTGAGAAGATCGGCTAATTGTGAGCTTAACTTACCTTTGTACATCTTAATCTTAAATTCGTAGACGAAACCTTTCATGAATTCAGATATTTTCATATTAGTAAGGACATCCAATCCTTCCACGATTGTACGTCCATCGGGGAGAGGTTCATACACTTGTATGTCTACCTTAAAATCCTTCTCATAAATATCAAGAATATATCCGGTCCTAGATACGATTTGAGGATCTTCAAAATTAACAGATTTGATTTCGTCTTCAGCCCACTTGGGTAGTGCTTCTGGTTCATCTTGAGATGTGCGCGCTGCTCTTGTGCTTCTTGCCAACTTGATTACTCTATCGCGATAAACCTAGATAAAAAGCATTGTACTTGAGCAAGGATTCTAGTTAAAAAAAAGAAAACCATGTAAGGAGGAAAATGGAAGAAGGCGAAGAAGTAAGCTAGATTTGGCCGCGTATCTCAAGGATTTTGAGATTCTTGGTTCTCTCTTAAAATGGGGTTGCTCAGGCCAGCCAAGTTTGAAAACTAATGTAACATAGACTTGGAAATGTCTTTCCCAAACTGTGTTCAGTCTCAATCTCTAGGAAATACTATAGATATCACATTATCAGTTATCCTTATCTCAGCCCTTCTTTGAAGTATATCATTTGAGAGTTCCGAAACTAGAGTTTGTACGTACAAGGACCATTTATAGCCTAAATCATGTTGGATGTTAAAATGATAGGATCCATTTCTAAGGACGATATTATGTTGCATCCACGATACTGTAAGCCAGGTTCTCAAGATTTCTACGAAATCATCTAGGTCATGACTCTCATTCATAAATGTTAATATATTTTTGAAATTTTCCTTTTCCATCTTCTGTGCAAGATTTATGATCTGGTCATTTGTTAGCTGGTTAATGACCTCCTTGAGGAAAGGTTTAGTCATTGGGAGTAAACCCATCTTGCGCTCATACCTCTCCCATTGGACGTGATTAGAAAAAATACGTGTGACAAATGCATTTAGATTTATCTTTTCCAATTCAGCATCCTTTCGGAGCTCTTCTAGCAGAGCGGTGGGTAATCGGAAAGTAATGGTTTCAGTGGGATGAGTTCTTTTTGATAGCTTGTCTGCGGTGGAGGAGGAGGTGTGACCTACCTCACCATCCCTTCCAATAGTTCGTCTTCTGTCCCTGCTGTAGCCACTCAAGGATATCAATTTCAATCAGGGGCTGTGAGATTAAAAAGATTGTTGTTTTTCGATCGAACTAAAAGTGCATCCTGATTGTCATTCATTAATTGCGATAATCCTCAATAATGTTTCGTTCCAGTAGGTACGTGTCGAGATACGAGGAATATATATATTATAATGTTATGTTGCGTTATTATAGAATATAATGTATGCAGTTAATTCTAGAAATTGTATAAACTAAAAACGAATATAACTTGATGGTTGATTAGTTAAATACGATACGTTCACTAATAGTATTCGCATCAAATTTGAAACCAGATGATTTGAAGAAGATATGGCTATGCTCTGAATGTGGTATATGTTTCATTTTTAGCTCTGATGTCGATGATCATAAGACGTTGGTTGGCCATTCGAAGTATGTAAAATACGATATTCCATGGACCGAGGCGGGGACATTCGCTACTCTGTCACCCTCGTCGTAAATCTTTAACATTTTTTTGTTTGCGGAGCGGGAGAAGCTAGGGAACTAAGAGGGAATTTGGTTCGCTATCTTAGGCTAAAGTTATTGTAAATAATTATATCTTTCTTAATGTTTACCATTAAAGGCAGTTTATGGGCTGGTAGTTCAGTGGTAGTAATGTTCGATTCGCAATCGAAAGGTCGCGGGTTCAACTCCCGCCCAGTCCATCCAATCCTCGGTTAGAATCCCCACACCGAACGAAACAGAGTATGGTTGTCAAGAAGGATCGAATGTCGCGAAAAGGAAGGTCTTATTAGAGGCGTTTGACAATATTTCCCCCCGCAAGAGGAATTGTAAGCTTCAGTTGAAAGACCCCTATAACAGAAAACAAAGGTTGACATATTCGATCCGTAGGATAGAGGGAGACCTCGACGGCACCGATAGAGAAGATGTAACGACATTCGTAAATCATATGAAATACAATGCCAATTTTGCATTATGGATCTTACGTAGTAGCCGTGGGTGCTCCATTCGTCAAGGACTTGACCCAGGAGGCAAGAGATATCATCAACGATCCTAATTTAGTGGTAACAAATTAGTTCAATCCTCGGAGTTTATCCTTAAATATTGTAGAAAGACTCTTCTAGTAGTTAGGTTAGTCATAAATATATATACATATCTTCACTAATAAAATAGTATAAGAAATGCCAAGACAACTCAGACATAGATCAAGATCTGAAATAATTTCATCTATACTTGAAGTAACCAACGGTAACAAGGTATGTAAAACGGAGATCCAATTCAAGACATATCTTTCATACAACTTAATGAAAGAGTACTTGGTTTATCTGCTTGAGTGTGATCTTATCGAGTATTTTGAGGGAGAAAGGGCGTTCAAAACTACTCCGAAAGGAATGCAGGCAATGCAGACATACAATAAAATGGATGAATTGTTGATTAGAACAATTCAAGTTTAGTGTATTCATATACTAGGTTTACGAACTTGTAGTCAAGAAGTAATCTGATTTTTGCGCGCAAAAATTGTTCAGGAGAATGTGCGTGATTCTTCTGTTACTGTATTCGAACTAAGGAAATGGAATTACAGAAGGAATTTGTAGTTCAATGTTTTGTCCGTTGTCATCATCGTCATTATTCCCTTCCTC
>WHTU01000002.1:152750-153107 GCA_009377575.1 Nitrososphaeraceae archaeon
GTTACCCCTATTTGACTTAAGGATCAGAGATATGTTACAATCATAAGGAACAATATAGGCACAGGAAAGTAAATTAGTTCGTTTTAGATTTGTCTGAAAATTTGCGCGCTTATGATAGTTCTCATTTCTTTCCTCAAGTGAAGTTGCTTCTTGCGATGACATGCGGGTAACACATAAGGAGTCACATTATTTATCTATTGAAATCACTTGCGCACGAAAAATAAATAAGTAATCCAGGATGCACATAAAAAAAGTAGAAATTTTTTCTTTCCTTACTATACCTGCATACTTGAGATCGCCTTCTTCAAATCATCAAGATTCATTGCAGGATGTATTTCTACATTGGCATCGAATCCC
>WHTU01000300.1 GCA_009377575.1 Nitrososphaeraceae archaeon
ACTGAGCCTGAGGTTACTTCCTATATATAATTAGAACATTTAGTCAGCCTCGGATACTGTGCGGTAGTCGAGTGTCTATCGCGATTGATTGAAATCTCTGATTTCGACGAATTGTTTTAATGGCTAGCAGAATAATCACTGCAATTGCAAAGACTAATTCAGCATATATTTCAACCTGGAACAAAAACTTTAATTAATATCAATTAAGGTTTCTAATTCATGGCGACAAGTTCATCAGAACACAAATCTCAAGATAAGAAACTTACTCGTCGAGATTTTCTGAAATTAGCTGGGGTTGCAGGAGCAGTAGGTGCTACATTACCATCTCTGATGTCGTTTGGTCAGGTCCTTGGTAGTGGTGGTACCAATAACAATACCAATATTAATCAGACTGCAAGCAATATGAGTACAACAATGAATCAGCAATCATCTTCAGTTCGTATCTTTGATTTGGATAGGGCTAAGCCCCAATTCCAGAGTGTAACTGGAAGCAGGACTATAATGAATGCAGATAACTTTCCAATATTAGCAGGGATGGGAGCTGCATTACTTCGTCTGCAGAAAGGTGGCGTACGTGAACCCCACTGGCACGCCAATGCAGCTGAGTTAAGTTATTGCATTGCTGGAAATG
>WHTU01000301.1 GCA_009377575.1 Nitrososphaeraceae archaeon
TCTTTCGGTGGCGCTACAACTAAAGACCAACTAATTAATTTCAAGAATAGTAATTCAAGCATGAACACAAAAAAATGCACGGTCAACGTAATATGTTCTACTATATTAGTGTCAAAGAGGCTGCTAAGTTTTAAGACCAACCCAATAAAACAGCTTACAGCTCAGATACTAAATAGTATGCGATAACCAATAAATGATCAGTGTGCCTAGTATTGCATATTGGCAAGAATCTCTGTAGTTACTCTCCCTCCATTAGATGATATGAGTTGGAGATATGAGGTAGAAGTAACTGAAAGTGATGGAAGCGGTTCTCAGACGACCCATCAAGTTACAATGGACAAGGGTTATTACATGGGTCTGACAGAAAAAGGACGCATAATTCCTGAAGAATTTGTCAAGAAGTCATTTGAATTTCTTCTTGAAAGAGAATCTAAAGATTCAATACTACGACAATTTGAAATAGCTCAGATAAACGACTTTTTTCCGGAATACGAGAAAGAAATCAAGAAAGTAGTGGATCGTAGCTGATATGATTTACCTACATTATGAAATTGGGATTTGAAGTTAGAATTAATTTGTATTGAGATGCCTTTCTTGCTAATACCAGATCAGAAAAACTTATTTGTATAAT
>WHTU01000302.1 GCA_009377575.1 Nitrososphaeraceae archaeon
AAAACTTATTCTTGTTTAGACTCACATAGAAGTGATCGACCATCAAATTTATCGAAGGAAAGAATTGCCATTCTGGTAAATGATATGCTCAATGACTCTATCATGAAACGAACCAAAAAGATTCTATGGTTCGTTTGATTCCACCAACCTAGATACTTTACTTAAGGAATCATACGAGGGGAAGGGGAGTAACTACATTGATAATAACTGGAATTCATACTCATATTTGTATAAAACATACATCATATGGGGCATTCATTAAGGGTTATAATATCGTAATCCCCGAAGATGCTGTAAATGCCTTTACAAAAGAAGATCATTAGTCTGGCCTATCCTATATCAAAGATAATTATGGTGCCCAATTAATGCGAACTTCTGAAATAATCAAGAATCTGTGTGACCGTCTCGTAATAATTGAGACCAATCAACTTCAATGTGCCTTTTCATAAGCTTCCGTGCATTTTTTACAATTCTTGCAGGATCGGGATCTTTCTTGATTAACTCTGCCAATTCCGTTTCATTTTCGACTGCAAAGCAATTATAATTTTCCTTAAAATCACAATATTCACGGGTAATATCCTTGCCCTCAAGCCATTTTCTATGTAATATTAAACCACATCCATTATGTAT
>WHTU01000303.1 GCA_009377575.1 Nitrososphaeraceae archaeon
ACAGTTGTGAGACAAGTAATCCAAGTGGTCTGTGTATAGGAAGGTAATTTAGTCCACCGACCAATCTAAGGTCAGGCTCTCATCTTTTTTTGACTATTCTATGTCATGACTGACGATATAGTGTTTAAGAGGGATGAACATGAACTTTAGGAAATTTCACTGGGTCAACACGCAATTAATGTGTTGGACTATTTTGCATAATCGTTCTAACATGAATCTGTGTTTAGAGCGTAAGGTAACACTACGGAAAGATGGGCGTCTAAATTTGGTCCCCAATGACAACTGGTCTTTTTTGTGTGCTCGTCAACTAAGGTGCAATCAGTCTGTCTATATTCTCTGCAAAGATGTCTGATAAGTGATACGGAACTAGTTAACTTCGAAGAGCAGCTGGCAATAATGGCTAGTCTAGAATATTTTGAGTACAATTTTATAGATCAAAATTTTCAAAAAGACAAAAAATAGGGAGTAGTTCGTTTATGCATCTAAAGATGGAAAAGGTATTCCATTAGATGGTGTGTCCGTGACCATCACCTGGATGATTATTACCATTATCGCCTGTTCCTCCATTATCATCATCATCTTCATGATCATCACCATTCTCATCATGAAGGTCTGTGCCTGGCACAAT
>WHTU01000304.1 GCA_009377575.1 Nitrososphaeraceae archaeon
CATTAGTCAAGTTACCACGTCCTACCAGAAAGGTTAGATCTAGTCTAGGTTCAGACACAAACCCTTCAGACTTGATCATCGATACGTTTGCAGAAAACAAAAGTCTATTTATAGAAGATGAATATGAAAAGTAAGACCCTGAAGTTTCCTAATGCAGATTATAAGATGGAGATAGAAGGATTTCATATCATTGAATCGAGGATTGAACTTACCGATAGGAGCGGCATGAATAGGAAGTTGTATCCACCAGAATATTTTGATTAATAATATGTAGAACTACAGACTTGCAGCTATTAATCGGTTCTAGTCGGTCTTGGAAGGGTAAAAAATGCAACAGCATTATCTTGTGAGAGTGATTGCATGGAAATTACATATAGACAGATCAATCGTATGCAGAGATATCGCCTATCTCAGACAGCAAGCCCAGGAAGAGTTCAAGACATATCTTACTCAGAAGCTATCGATGGAATATGAACTATGTTTTAAGGGGCTTAGGTATTGGTAGTTAGTACTGTCTATCGACGATTTTAATCAAAGTATTCTTTCAACTTATATTCTCTAGACTTGTATGGGTCTTTACAGTGAAATGTCTTCGACAGATTAGTCTTATTCTAGTGTTGTGGCTGG
>WHTU01000305.1 GCA_009377575.1 Nitrososphaeraceae archaeon
AGGGGCATTGCCAGCCTTCTTTATTGTTGGTCAATGATATTCACTCCTTAAAAAATAGTTGTGAATAGTTGCCGCTGGTACACTCTTCGCAGTCACTTCTGCAGTTACTGCAGTCACTGCAGTCAACACTTTGACTATTTTGTATTTCATTTTGATAATGTATCCTAGAATTTTGATTTATAAGGCTACAATTCAAAAGGTGCAGATGAATTTTGAACACAAAAAAAACTTAAATAGTCTGCGAAGCATACCTATGGGAATTTTTTTGTGTATGTCTCAAGCTGAAACCGCTACCCTTGTTGCTACGTAGTCCATAGGTTCATACCTAGTCTTTTCATTCTATCTTTTCCAATTTCTGACTAAATTGATTGGCTTATCTGTATTAGATTTGAGAAATCAGACTACCCCTATAATAATCAGAATACATTCTCTAGAGGATTAGCAGACCTTGCTAGTCTTAGGTACTGTACTTCACAATAAAGACGACCGACCGCTGGCAATTATTCTTGCATATAATTTCTATATTAGGAGCCCCCAATCCTAGTTTATTAAGCCATACCTAGGATTCAGGTGATTTATTATATTCCAATTTTCTTCAGTATCTGGTTTTCCTATAGGATTT
>WHTU01000306.1 GCA_009377575.1 Nitrososphaeraceae archaeon
AGTTGGGAGGAAATAATTGAACATGAAGAATCAAAGCACACGCCTAATGGAAATAAGAAAAAATGATTATTTATTATTCTCAGTTAACATCTTTGCGAACTTATCAGGATTAGATAATAGTGTTTGTATTTCATTTTTCCATTGCAATAATGAATTAATTTCTTGGTCACGTTTTCTTAGTTCGGTTTCTATATTCTTTGAACGTGTGTCTATTGCGGTGTAATCAAGTATTGTGAGTGATGGCATACATCTTTGTAAGTATATCTTGCGGCGTTCAGGTTCTTTCTTGCCCCAATATACTGAGTGGTCATGACCTAGGAACCATTCACTATAATCGCTTCCTGCATTATCTGATATAGTAGTCTTGACAAATCTTCGAAAGGAATGCAATGTTATTTTATGCCTAACTGAGTTTTCCTTTAACTCGTCTAACTTTACAACATGTAGTAACTTGAGGAATTCGGCTTGCATTCTAGAATAGATTTTCTCAGGATTAGGATTGTTGATAAAGTAAATGGAAAATACTAAATCAGTTGGTTGCATCACTCTGTTGCTATCCTAGCTCTGTTGCATAAACCATTTTATCCCTTCGTACATTATCTATATCTCCCTAC
>WHTU01000307.1 GCA_009377575.1 Nitrososphaeraceae archaeon
GAAGATGAAGATGGAATAAGGAACAAAGTGATAGCTGCAATCAGGACAATTGTAGAATCGTCCACCACAGGCAGAAAATCTTTCCATAAGAGACCTCGGGTAATCCAGGCTATCGCTGTAGAGATAAAAATTGCTGCAACGATCTTCTCGTCTTTAGTAATACGGCCAAGTTTGGATAGTCTTTCTTGAATTAGGCCTCTTTCTTCCACAATAGACGTAATATCGGTAACTTTGGATCCAAACCTTATCATATACAACCATGCTATAACAAGCGATATTCCACTGATAGGAAGACCCATGATCAGCCATCGACCAAAGCTTATTTCTACGTCAAGAATGGATTCGGATAACGATGCAAAGATGGCATTTGGAGGAGTGCCTATTAAAGTAGCCATTCCTCCGATACTTGCAGAGTATGCAATAGAAAGCATAATGCATACAGCAAATTTCTTTTGATTTTTTGGATCATGAAACTGCACTATAACTGCTGTGGCTATTGGAATCATTAACATTGCAGTTGCAGTATTGCTCATCCATGCGCTTAGGAATCCTGTTACTGCCATAAACGCAGCAACTATGTATTTTGGATTAGTCCCAAATATCTTTAATATG
>WHTU01000308.1:0-287 GCA_009377575.1 Nitrososphaeraceae archaeon
ATTTGGATCAAATATGAGAGACTATCATTTGTTACCAATTCAGCTCCATAAAACTAGACTGGTAGCTAACCCTTTTCTTTATATACTGACCATCAATTTTACAAGTATTATCTTTAACCTCTTCGTTTCTACTTCAATATTGCAACTGAATAGTCAGATTCATCGTCATCATAGTAAATGATTCCGATCAGGTCAATTAACTTCAGAGTCTCTCAATTAGAGAAACGAGTCTCAGAACTAGAAGCAAACCGTAACGTCCAAGAACTAGAGAAACGAGTCTCAGAACT
>WHTU01000308.1:297-611 GCA_009377575.1 Nitrososphaeraceae archaeon
TATAAGCAAGCTAAGTTGTCTTCCCTTTTTTTCACTGTCATTTTTCTGCATGCTTCATCCTCTAATTCTCTGTAGGACAGGAGTTGTGTTCTTTGGATTAGTATTCCACCAAACTGGCTAGCCTTCCTGGCAGTCAAATGAGCCTAAGGAACCACCTGGATCTCTGACTTGCAAATGGTTGACAATTGCTCATAGAACGTCAAATTTATGACATTAAGATTTAATAACAGCTAGATTATAGGTGCTATAATTGAAGTAGTGAGCCGTGAAATGCCATCAACGAGCAATAATGCAAAAAGGACTTAGCGCGGCAG
>WHTU01000309.1 GCA_009377575.1 Nitrososphaeraceae archaeon
GACCGTACTACTTTAGTCGTTCCGTTTTCAAACGTTATGACTATGAGGGTGCCCGGTTTAGGCTCTTCCTCTGCAGTTGCTGCTGCTGGTGGGACAGTCGAAGCATAAGCCAGGGCGGTATTCATTGATAGCAGTAATGCAGATAAAAATACTGAAACTATTACGATAAACACTTGTTGTAATAGCACATCCAATGGTTTAAGCTATACTATAATCAACAAGATTCTACCTTTTCTAACGTCTTCTTTAGGTGAAGTAAGTAATCCCTAGTTCTTTCATCAACCATATCAAGTAGTCACCTGCGTCTTTATCTTTCCAGCAATCGCGTTTGCAGTTGATGTCCAGATAGTACCATTATAACTTCTAGAAGTAAACAATCCAACAGGGTTAGCTTGTGATGGATTCATAGCAATCTCTATCCCATCAGGGAATTCTATAGATAGCAAGTCGTTTGCTACTACTGCATAAGGATTAACTCCGCCAACTGTTGCAGTTCTTTACACCTAGTAATTCTTACTATCAAGGCCTATCTACCTATTCCTCTAAACTACGTAGCCATATCTGTTTAACTGTACATTCTTGTTCCGTTACAGGTGCTGGTACTCCGTCC
>WHTU01000030.1 GCA_009377575.1 Nitrososphaeraceae archaeon
CATGATATGATCCATATGACTATTAGAATAGTACTGGAATTGGTACTAGTTATATTTAGCAGACTAATCGAGTCTTAGGTCTATCCATCTAATATGGTGGGGAATGTATTAATTAAGATGAAAAATAAGAGAAAATAATCTAATTAGGTTATTTTAACGATATAAACGAACAACCTCAAGTCGTATCTGTTGAACCTGCTACTTTTTCTGCAGTAGCAAATCTATCACCCACTGAATTAATCTTAATCTTTATGTTTTTGTCTCCAGCTTTTGCATTTTTTACAAAAATCACTAGGCCGCCTATTTTCGCAATACCGTCTCCACTTCTACCCGTGTCAGTAATGTCTACCGTGTACTCTTTGCCTGTTTCTACAGGTTTTGAGGAACCTCCCGTGTTCTGTCCATAACTCATTAAAAGTCAATAATTGAGTAGGCATTATAGTATATGAACTAATGTATTAACATAATAAAACCTGTCACCGTCAAAACGGTTCTAATGTTTTTTCTGTTGACATTCATTTACCCATTCGCTTTAGTTGTTGGTTTTTAATGTCGATAGCTCTCCCGAGATCTGACAGTTGTGCATTCCATAGAATTAGCTTATCCAATAGATTTCTCTTTTGGCCTTCTAAATTTATTACGTCATTTGTAAGACATTGAACTCTGTTCATTAAATCAGATAAATCATAATTTGCGTATCTGAGGAACTTAAAAATATGTTTTTCATCCAACACACGACGCTCTTTCAAACAATGAAACAACTTCAGAAACGACGGCAGAAAGGCTTTAACCTCATTGTACACGACTGCCAATTCATGATCATTTAAGGCCCAAAACTCTTCTAACAAGCTTTGCACTTCAGAAGCTGACAGATTAAGTTCTATTGCAACCTCAATAGGTTTTTTACCAACCGAAAATAGAAATAACGCTTTCGTAGCCGTGGACTTGTCTTTCAAGTCTTTTGTTTCGATGTCACCATCTTTGTCATGACCATTCGCTCTTCGTATTATCATTCCAATATCGCTAAATGACAGATGTGCTGCATGAGCAATCTCACGAATAGTCTTTCCCTGTTGGTGTAGCTTAATTACTAACTGCTCTTTATCTCGTCTGGTTAGTACCACTTGCAATGTGTTTTATTGGGTAGACATCACAGATAGCTTTTGCTGTCTGTTATTAGTTGTTACCTACTGTTACACACCAATATCAGCCGTTATTTTGTACTATTTTATACTCAATGGCCTTAGTACGTATCTGCCGATTTGCCGACGGCGCATTTGGTGTCTAGGTTAACTCGCGGCTATCACCGGCGAGAACGGAAAAACTAAGCCTTCGCTAATATTACTCCATATCTCATCAAATGTCTCTCCATTATCTGTTGACGGCCGGTACACTATCGATCCACTGTCTGCCCATACAACATAGACGTTACTATCTAATACTGCAATATCAGGCCATTCTGAATTTCCAGAATTAGTACTCAAATTTACCCCTGGACTAGAGAACGTATTTCCACCATTTAGGGATCGAACGTAGAAAATATCGCTTGGAACATTCTCCTGCCAGACAATATGTATATTCTGGCCCGAGACTGCTATTCTAGACCTAATGGATTCAGAAAATGCAGTCAGACTTAAATTCTCTGTATTAGAAAATGTAACTCCACCATCAACTGATCTTCTGTAAAAGATATCCGTTCCGGAGCCAAATGAGTCATCGTCCCAGGCCACGTGTACTTGTTTCGCCTGATAGAGCTATCGATGCAAATCTTGAGCCACCAGGACTATCGCTCAGATTTACCTCACTGGTGAACGTAACTCCACCATCAACTGACATTCTGTAATAGATATCCAGATTGGTAACTTGTGGTATCCAATCTTGCCAAATTACATGTACACTATTACCGATAGCAGCTATTGCAGGGAGTTCAGAAGATCCATTATTATTGCTCAAATTCTCTGTAGGCTCTACAAAGCTAATCCCACTATCTGTGCTTCTTTTATACAAAATTTCATTATTGCCAGGTGTGTCATCTGTCCACACTACATACACATTATTACCTGATACAGCTATAGCCGGGGCTTCAGACTCTCCATCATTGACACTTAGATTTATTGGCTCACCAAACGTGGCTCCACCATTCGTGCTCCTCTTATAAAAGATATCACCGTTTCCAGAGGTATCATCTTCCCAAACAACATGCACATCACTACCAGAGACAGCCATCGCTGGACTACCAGAACTTGCAGGGGTACCACTTAGATTTATTGTACTCGGATCAAAATCAGCTCCATCTCTTTTGAGAAATATATCATTAGCACTAGCAGCGGATGTTCTAGCTTCCCACACAACATGAATCAAATCCTGGGAAGTTGGTGGGCCTGGAGGTCCTGGGGGACCGGGATCTCCCTGCGAACCAGCTGGACCTTGTGATCCAGTAGCACCAGTCTGACCCGGTGGACCCTGTGAACCGGTTGGTCCAGCTGGTCCTGGCGGGCCTTGTGGACCTTGTGGACCTTGTGCTCCAGTAGCTCCAGTAGCTCCAGTAGCTCCAGTAGCTCCAGTAGCTCCAGTAGCTCCCGTTTGGCCTGGCGGACCTTGTGGCCCGGCTGGTCCCGCTGGTCCTGGCGGACCTTGTCCACCTTGCGAACCATCTTCTTCGCTCTTTATAGAAGTCTGTCTGACTTGTGGGTTTACAATATTCTCATCTCCAATTGTTTCTGCATTGTTATTAGCACAGTTTGTAATGCCGTCTTCTGATGAGCATTCATTTTGCAGCTGTGCGGAGCTAGAATACGCTTTAGCGTAAACTGAAAAAGGCATTAATTTAGTTAACGGATCTGCTAGAGGCATAAACATAACTATTACCAGGAAGAGAACTGTTAACATAGACATGGTCTTGTTATTCATGTATGATATGACTAATGGCTTAATGAGATCTTCATTTATGTGAATTCATATTGATAACATTACCAGTTTAATCTTATATCTTTTCTAGTGAATAGTACATAATGATAGTCTGATTCAATATCATTTTTGGACAATGTATATGTCTTTTAGTTGGCTTCAAGATATTGGTTTCAAATATTCAGCATTAGTATCAATAGTGTGTACCTGAAATATCCTAGACTGTAGTCTCATAGTAGAATTTATCACTCAGTTAATATAGGCAATTTTACTATATATTTCTGATGTCCCAAACATTCGAAGATTGTATAAGATCATTCTATATTCGCTGCGAGGATGTAGGGCTGGACTGTAATTGCATTATTAATGGAAACACGGAAGAGAAAGTCGCGAATGAGACATTCCTGCACATGTTCGAATATCACGCCATAACTCCAGATGAAATGACTACGTGTATGAGATTGAAGATTAAAGAGAATATGCAAATATATTCTCATAGTGATTGTCTGTCAAGATTAAATTGTAATATCTTTTAGAAAATTCAAACAAACGTGAGACTTGTTTATTTCGGATATGTTTACCGATTACAATTAGCCTCCATCTTTTAACTACCCCGCTCTGCCGTCTAAATTAGAATCGTATAAATTTGCAATATATAGCCCCGTAACGCTATCAGCTAGTCAAACTTTTTTCCAGAGAAATAGCATAAGACGGTAGTTTGACGAATCATAGCAACTTATGTAAAAAGAGTGCACGACGGATAAATTTTAAGATTACTCCATGATAGTTAAAAAGCGCCAGACGCTATTGATCACCGAACAATAGCGGATGTATAAACCAGCTGCAGTCCATCCGGCAGCAAAGTCCACCTCATATGCTGCGTAATAAACCGCCGGATTTTCTGCATTATTATAGGGATCACAATAGGTATGGCCTTGTATGTGTTCTCAGTCTATTATTTTTTGACCTACATCAACGATGCTCTAGTTCCCTCCTCTTCTATCGTTACCGATAATAGCATCGCCTCCATCGCCTCCATCTGCTCCTCTTCCACCATTACCGCTATGATCTCCATTACCAGTACGGTGTTCATTACTGCCGGTACTTCCAGTACAATCGCGTCCAATGTTTTTGCCAGATTGATCAAACGAAGGTTCACCGTCAATACTGCTTGAGTCTCTTATTTTTGCATTACAATCACCAGATGGTCCAATTTCTCCACCGAAGGCGTCTCCTGTGTCTCCTCCTCGACCGCCTTCTCCTCCTGGACCACCATCACCTCCTGTTGCTATACATACGCTTGAGCTGCTGCATATGTCTCCGAATACCATTTGTGTTTCAGATATAGCCATGAAACTACTCATAGTTGTCATGGCTAAAATTCCTAAATACAGTACATATGAAATCTTATTCACCATTCTGTAGTAATATAATGATCGATTATTTGTGAGTTTTAATCATCTTTCATATATAAATAATAGATACCAAAAGACAGTATTTTCTATGTAAATAAATATAACAAATAGATCATTGCTAACATTTGATAGTATTAAATTTGGACTTTGACCTGAACGTCTTAGTGTTCAACCGTTGTCCAGAGTGTCGTTCCAAGTTGTTCTGACAGCTCGATGGAGATATCATACAACAATTCAGCTATTACCAGTCTGCTTGTTCTGGTTATTGATTGGCTTCATCTGCCTTTGGAGTATTAGGAGATACATCAGATTTGTTTGCAACCCCCATATGTTCATGATGCATGCTATTGCTGTCATCGTGGTTTAATGAGGCGGTAGAAAGTTTCTCTTCTGTCATACAATCATTGCATGTCCATGAACCGTCGATATATTTACCCAATTTTACTCTTCCATGATTTTCTATTTCTATTTCTATAGAATCGGTAACAGGCGAACTACATTGGTCGCATTGAGGTAGGGAATTTTCCATAGTAATAACTTTACAAAATGTCATAAATATTAATTAGATCGATCGTTTTGAACATTAAACGTTCAGTGGTTAACATATATGTTAGCAAGATAACTATGGCGGCCGGAATGACAGTCAGTACTACAATCGTGGATTTATTTCTATTCATTCCGGTTCAACACAGAATATTAGACCGAATCTTGGTAGGCCGGTAATACCATTACTATCTTCCATTCAGCGCTTGATGTGTCTATTGCAACATCACAACTTTCATTGTAGTCGACGGTTTGTGCTCTGAGACAACCAACGATGAATGCCTCGCAGAGTTCATTCGTGTTGGCGTTGTCTATTCCCATACAACCTTGCACGAAACCATCATAGTACGCTTTATCGCCGTTTGCGTGAATTTCACAGTTTTCATATGCAAAGGTGTCAAATTGTAACCCTCCGCCAGCTTGTTTGCCTCCACCCTCACAATTGTTGTACCAGCGAGTTTCATTAACTGCTGTATTTTGTACCGCTAACGCCGGGGCATTTTCAATCGATGGTGATTCAACATTATTACTGCCACCGTTGTCTTTTTCATCGTCATCATCGTTCCTGTCCCCTGGTCTACCTGCGTCTTCCCAGGCCTCTTGCTCTTGTTCATCAATTTCCTCTTTCTCTTCATCACTCGAGTCATCTGGATATGTATAACCGTCATCTTCCGTTGTTGGCGATGCATATGTTGACAACTGATTCGATGTTATCATGGTTATTGCCATCACGGCTATCAAAGAACAGAATGCTGCTTTCCGAATATTATTCATTTTTACCATCATTAACCCGGTTTCTCAAAAAAAGAAAAAGTTAGCTGCCATCATTGTAATCGCTCCCTCACATACAGCAGAAATCATAATTATTGCGGATCACTACCCTGCTGTCTTCCCAAGCCTATTTGTACATTCCATCCCTGTTCATAACCGTTCCGATACCATTTACAATATGTATCAGGATTGTTTGATGAACATTCATATTCTTTTGCATCACCATTTAGGTAGTCATTCTTTCCCTCTTTCCACCCAGCGCTTACAGCATCATCATTTGAGTTAACTTCTCTGTCGTTAGATGCTTGTATAGGCTGTTGTTGTGTTGCTAAAATGACAGTGACGAGCAATATTGCAGCGATTATTCCAGTTTTTAGAGCTTTTTGGTGTGCCATATCGTATATGTGGATATACAGTAATATATAGCTGATTATTTGTAGTATTATGTAGTCAGATAATAAAATTATTGAACGCAATAGGGTCATGCTCTGTGTATGTACATTGAGTGGTATAGCTGTGCCGCTTGTGCCAGATTACGAGCAAGTCTTTTTCTGGCTATAGAATGTGAAAATCGTCAGATATTGGCCGGTCATCAGATAGATACTGGAATTGAAGATAAGAGCGCACATACATACGTCATTCTCGTAAATGGCTTACTAGGCTACTCACAATTCACTGTCTTCAAACTCATACATTTTCTTTTGTTTGCCCAGATGAATTAGTCTATTATCCGTCTGCTTAGATTGTATCATCGACTTCAAATGGATGATGAGTTTGTGCTGTGACAATAGCAAAGCTAGAATCAAAGACTCAGTTGGAAATGCATGCGTTTGTGGATGGTTATTTATCGCAAGAGAATATTTATAACAATCATCGAGCAATTGAGTAAATACAACCTTATCCTCGTCTGACGGAAGTTTATCTATGAAGCCTCGCCAACTCTCAATCTCTCTAGTGAGAATGTCTTCATCCGGAAATAGACTCATTAACTAACCCTAATCATTTTCATAATTCTGATTTTGCAGATTCGATGTCTTTCGCGCGTTGCTGGTAAATCTCATTCCACCAGTGGTAGGCTTTTTTTCTATCAAATCCATATGATGACCTATTAAACCCAAATACTGATAATACTGCCTCAGCAGAATCGAGGAGCATTTCTAAATATTTCTCTCTATCATACTCTTCAGAAGAGATTAGCTTGGCGGGGGTTATTCGTTGCAGCGGATCAGCATGATTTGAATCTGAGTGAACATACTGTATATTATCTCCCCTGCCAGCAATAACTCCGGAAATATTTAATCTAATAGCTGCTGCGACATGGGGGAATAAACTTCTATATTTTTCTATATTTTGTCGTAGTAACTTAGAGATAACCAGATCAGTAATTTGTATCTCTCCGTTCATAATTTTATCAATACTATGAGTAATATACAAGAGTGCATTTTGATATCCTGTATTAGAACTTCTTTAATATAATTAGGCATGTGCTTAAATCTCTTGTTAACTTATTTTGACTTATTGTTAATATTGTCTATAGCCAGCCATAGGAGGGGAGTGGGGGTGCTAGCTCCCCCGTCCCCCCATGGTCAGCTGGAATATAATAACTCTTTTTGATAAATATCATTATGCCCAAACAAGGCCGTGCTAAACTCGTTTCTCCTGACACGAGAACTGAAAATCAGGCACTCGAAATAGTGGAAGAGTCTAGCCCACAGGAGCAAAAAGATGAGTTAGTGTTATCGGAATTGGATAATGAAATTGAATGCCCGCGATGTAGCGATTTAATGGAATTGTGCTCCAGCTTCGATAAGTTAGTATACTCTTGCGAGAGTTGCAGCTTCTTGTTGAAATGTGTTTAGAGAGAAGACATACGATCTTATCGTAAGATTTTGTCCAACTAAGATGTCCATCTTAACTTAGTATTTGAACATTGAGCGCTGATTTCATCTTCAGTATCTTGAATTTTGATTATCTGCTTTCGTAGACGTATTGCTTGTTTGAAATCATTGTTTGCTTCTGCAATCTCGATGGCTCGTGCTTTATCTCCATATTTAAGATCGGAAAGGCGTTCCAAGATACTCTCAAGCAAATCAATTTCATTAATTAAAATGTCAGATTCTCTAAGATTATTGCAGTCTTTTAATTTCAAATTTAGCTCTTGAATTCTGTTCTGCAATGTATTTTCGAATTCTATCGTGTCTGCCAAATCCAATCGTATTTTGGTTGTTCCAATTTGTACCTGTTTTCGGTCAATATCTTGATTTAAAATTGAGTAAATAACAGTTGCTGTCCAACGTAAAAATTCAATTTCATCTTTACGGTCGGCTATGTATAATGGGTTCAGTTTCACGTTAGTTGCTATTTCCACCTCTTCAGTTAGTGATCCAATTCTTTCTTGAATTATTTTCTGGAGTTCAATGAGTTTGTGTTTTGACATGCACCAATAACTCACCAACTTGCGATATAATCAGTGAGATACTAGATGCACGGGGAGAGTCTCAATATGATTTACAGAAGCAGAATGCATTATGAGTTTCTGTTAGGTTTCCGGGTGTTCTTATGCTGTAAAGCTCGGTCGACAGACAGCTAAATATGATATAAAGCTATTGACTCTCGTATTTTGTTAACAGCAGTTTTCAATGCAATTGAATATCAATTGCATGTTCAGAGCCTGTAAACGATGACGAACCGCCTATTTCATTACTCCCAATCTTTATTGATTTACTACCAATTGATATTGGGAAACCATTAAAATATAACCTACCAGTTATGAAAACTTCTTCGTTCTTTATCCCAATGTCGAATAGTATATTCCGACTTGCACAGTATATTTTAAGCTGTTGTGGTTTGTACTGAATATCCCACGCATACCTCTTGTCTACTAACCAGTTATTTTCATGAATTATCGCAATAAACCCATTTAATATATCAAACAGATTTACATCTAATAATAGGAACCCATCCTCTTGCTTCGTAATTGAAATTAGATCGAAGTCATTAGCGGTCATAATCCTATGGGTATCAGTGAAATTAACAGACCCCAAATGAACAATAGTCTTTTCACCTGTAATCAGAAATCGTTTACCAATGGTTTGTCTCTTTTTGTTGAACGGCTCTTTTTTAACTTGTCTCAAATACCATTTTTGAAATCTACCGATATCCGCTTCGGTGTGACAGTTTGGACACAATGCAACCATATCTTCTGGCGGGAATTGGCGTGTAAGACTGTACTCGATGATGTGGGCATTTTCTATGAGTGGATTACCACATATCGCACAACCGAATCCCGCTTCTTGTCTAAGATGTCTTCGAATATTAGCTGGTGCTGTCCTACATCTCTTATACATCGGTTAAGAGAGAAAATAGTGTTATTCGTCCAATATATCATTAATGACTCTCAATACCTGCCTATATGCAATGTCTTTGCCGTCCCAGAACGTCCCATTATTATGTTCAGCATTAGTTGTTAGCAACTCAATGACTTTTTTAAATATGAAACGGGCAGTTTTTTTATCTAGAGATTGAGTTTTTTTTTGGCAATCTAAATCAATGTAACCCATTTGTTTTCACCCCTCGATTTTAATTCCGTACTTACCCGCTGGTAAATCTCCGATACTATGATGCTTCAGTATACAGTTATGATAAATCGGATATCCGGTTAGTATCGAAGTTGTCTTCATGTACTACACATAATGGACCTGGGCGACTTTATTGTGAAACTTACTCATCATATCATTTTACTGGCTCGTAGAATTGTAAATATTCAACGACTTCAACATCAGAGATTCATGCAGCTTGGCATCTTTGTATTTGATATGATGTTCTATTGTCTCCAAATGGATGTTTCGAAAATGCGGGTGCAGGGTACAGTAATAAAAAGAATGATTGTCTATCCTGATTATCGACTTACACGGGCTTGCATCTAACGTATGTAGAGTAGGAGGGCGATATGGTAGCCCGTCATCATAGAAAAACTCTTCAATGATTTCCCTAGTTAAGTTAATAGTTGATTGTTTTGGTGTATGGGATAGATGGGATACATGGGATAGATTTGTGGTGGTGGTAGTATTATGTGCTAAAGTTGAAACAGCTTTTCTTAACTGACTATTAGAATTAGAGAGAGATTGCTTAGTTTCAAACATTTGTGAGTTAGCGTTATGATGATTCGTTGATGATGGGCAAATGGTAGAACCATCACTATCTAGATCTTTATTATCATTAGTTTCCTCACGGCCACCTAGGCCATCTTTATCTTCTCTAATATCTATCCCATCATCCCCATCTATCCCAATGCTTTGATTACTGCCCAGTTTTTTAATATTCATATCGTCAGACTCTGGTATTTCTGGATCTGTGGTATGTGTATCATGGTTATCTCCCAAGTTGTCTTTATCTATCCCATCTATCCCAACGTCCCCATCTATTTGATTGTCTTCGAGTTTTACTGTTTCATTTGAGCTATTATTTGATACATCATCGCTATTACTACTATCTAACTTCTCAGTCGACACATTTACATCAGTAGATTTAGAGCTATGATTATCTTCGACAAACACATCCATTCCATATCTAGAATCATCCCCATCATCCCCATCTATCCCAATTGCTGAGTCGATGGAAACCTCATAAGTCATCTTTAGCCGTTCCAATATTTCACTATTGAAGACTATCATGTTCGCATCTCCATGATGCCCTAGTTTGTTTGCTCCAAAATTTTCTGTTAGTATCTTCGTAACTTGTTTCTGACTGATGGTTCCATATCGTTGAGTCGAATATGAACACGGTCTTGATAGAATATCTTCACCATCTAACTCAGATTTTAGTTTGTTCCATATATCAGACGATTTTATCTGGAGAGAATTATTCTCTCTTATTAGTCTCTTAACGAGTCCATACAAATATGAGTACAGAGTATCCATCTGCCTTCCTCTACGTTCTAAAATATAATGTCTAATCGCAGACTTAATCTCTGGCCAAACACCTTCACCATGATACATTCGTATTAATGAAATGAAAAGTTGTTTTTCTCGCCTTTTCAGATGGATTTTGGGTATGAGGATTGGTTTAAATCGGTGAATTATTCTATGGATAAATAACAAGTTCCGTGTATGCTCTAATCGATCTAATAATTGCTGATATTCCTGCTCTCCTGCAGGACTAACTATTTCCGCAATATCATATTTCGGATTACCGTCATAGCAATTAATTGGTACAGTACGTTCATTGAAACCATTGGCTGTAACAGAGTCAGGTAATCGCTCGCCAGCAAAAGCCTTATGACAAAATGTGAAATACGCATTTTGAATTCTGCCATTATGGGTGTCAGTGCGTGCTACCTTACCACCGGTAATGTAACCAGTTTTATATATTTCCATAAGCCTATTATTTTCGTCGATAGTATTAGCTTCATCTATACATAAGGTTCCTATCGCTTCCTCTTGACTTCCGAGAAATTGATAGATGTTTGCAGGTGTCATATCAGTACTCATAAACGTTCGATAGCCTAGTAATTTTATTAGAGTTAGATTATTACTCTTACCTGAGCCGGGTTTTCCAATAAAAAACAGGTAATGTGTCAATCCAAGTCGGTCTTGGTAATATGTATATGTGATATCAGCTGATAAGAGTGTGATATGATTCTCATCTCCAACGATAAATAGTTTGCAATGGGATTTTACATTAGTATATAGATCACTTAATGACATATTTTGAGCTTCATTTCCAAAATCAAAAATCTCTTGTTCCGACGAAAATGAATATGGTTTAGATAGGTATGTCTCTTTTTTCAATGGTTTTAAAATTTTACCTTCCACGTTTACGGAACTTTTTATGGATATTGAACTAGAATCTCTCTCAACAACGAGAAACATTGGCTGTCCTGCAATTAAAATAGCTTCTGCGAGAAAGTCTGCAGATGAATACCTTATAGCATAGGAGGTGCCAGATCCGCTGTTATCGTTGCCGCTATCACTATTATTATTACTACCTTTACTACCACTATCATCATTATTGCTATTAGACGTACGCCCAATAAGATCTTCAGGTTTTCTCATAAGCTATTCAACTATTTTCCATCGTAACCGATTTCTGATACTAAGATTGTATTGCTGCTCACTGGTTATACATTCAAACACCTTCCCAATAGCATCCCGTATTACATCATCCAGTATTTCGTCGTCAAGCTCTGCTAATTCCTGTTTGATCTTGTCATCTTGTATATGGGAAAGATGTAGGATGAAAACAGGAGTTGGCATATAAAATAAGATTCGTGCATGGCGCTCGTATGTTCGCTTTATGAGCCCTGTTTTTTCATCTAGATATGTATGCCTTACTATATTCAGAAATAAGCCTTCAATCAGTCTGTCTATCGTAAGATCGTCTGTCTTTTCCATGATGTCGTAACCAAAACATTTATGGTGTTTGCCATCGTAATCCCATGGAATTAAATTTCCATTATCATCAAGTTTTGTAGGGCTATATACAATTATCTTGTAACATTTGACACATCTGGAAAGACTATGCCCACCAATATCATCGATGATAGATTTATTAGTACTACTAATATTATGATCCATAAGTCTCTGAATAGCCACTCGATGTCATAGATTCGGAAACTCGGGTATCGAGTGAGTTTTTATTTTTTATTTCAACCTCGGGGAACTTCGATTTGATGTCAATCCGCTCTTGTTTCATAAGACGGATCATCTTTGGTAGATAGATAGTCATTTTACAACGTGGACAACATGCAATGTATTTGCTGTTTCCACGATACTGCCATTGATAATTACACCGATGACAGATACATTCTAAACTTTTTGTTTCAACTTGCATTAAGCTTGTGTGGTTTTCAGTTTGTATTGCTAGATTGAGTTATTTATAGTTAACATGATTGATCGTATGAATACTGAATATCTATGTATAGTTCATATCAGAAGATTATGCGGCCTAAACTAACATATTACTGATGATGATTACAGTTTTTACACACAGCAGCATGTATTGAATATATGAGATCATCTAAGCTTTCAGTCGCATTAACTTGCGCTCAACTTCGAGCGTGCCGCTCGTTTTGACATAATAAATGATGCGTTATTTCGAGGTGTTTGAACTTTGACGACCCCCAGAGGTTCAGGTTTTATGAGCAGACGGCTCTTAATCCGGGGTTCATTTTCTGCTAGATGTAGAAAATCTCGTTAATAGTTCACGCATGGATTTCATTTCTGTCTCATTTTCTCGAATATGTTGATCTTGTAACTCTTTTTCTCTTTGTAACTTTTCGACAGTTTTTTTAATCGAATCCTGTTCAATGCTTCTGCTGGTAAGCAGCTCTTGAAGTTGTTCCAATCTAGGCATGTTTTTTTGTTTATCTTCATAATCAGTGATTTGACTTCGGAGTCTATGCTCATCAGTAATGGTTAATGAATTAACAGCCTTCATATATTCGAGCTTAATCTGTTTGCATGATTCCTCGTTATTTTCGTCGTAATAGGCCTCGTCCAGTCCAACGCTATGTCCCATCATCAGCTCTTTGAACTCTCCGTCAACTTTGGAGTTTACTAATGCAGTATCAAAAAATTTTCTCGCAGCATGATCTGGTTGCAGCTCCTCAAAAGCAAGACCAGCTTTTCGAATTAAATGCCTAATCTGTTTATTTATCGCCCGTTCTCTGGGACATTTGGGCGCATTTATTCTCTTAGAGTAGATGGAGTATTTGTCCCTGATAAGGCACGATCTCTCATTTATTTTCTCACCTAGTTTTCTCCTCTGTTCCAAATATTCATCAATTGTCAACATACATTCGGGGGTAACCAGCGTAACATATCTTGACTTCTTACTCTCTCCGTACACGGTTAATACACCCAAACCCTCATCCAGTCTCTCTAGTGATTTGATAGTTAAAGAGGGAATAGCTCCAACTCTAATGCCACCCGAAGCCATCAGTAAGATAACACATCTATCTCTAAGGTCAGCTAAAGAGATAAGTTTTGAGAGCTCCTGTCTAGTATATGATCTAAACTCATTTGTTACCTCATCTGGATATAATTTGGCTATCTTATTCCACGGTAAATTGATTTCATGTTCATTTAGAAATGATTTAACGCCAGCAAGATACTGCTTTATACTATTGACGGACATCTCGCCCATTTTTGGCTTACCTGCGATTTTTTTACTCTTATTCCTCAATTCTAAGGTATAGTTTATTACCATTTGTTTGAGTTCTTCAGATCTTCTCTTAACTAAATCATCAGGGTTTGTGTGATAGAATTTACAGAATAATGAGAGATGAACTGCATATACTGCCTTTGTGCTTTCTGATCTTAAACCATCGAGCCAAAGGTTGCATGATTTATACCTAGATATAGATGTAATAACGTTCATGTATATTGCAGGTTTGTAAAGTTCAACTATTAAACGTATTATTTAATTCAGTTAATGCACATTAAGTGTCCAATATCAAAGTGTGGATATGGGAAAGTAGTCGCTCGACGCCATACACTCCGGAAAGCAACTGAACATTCTGCGCAATAAGAATGTCTTTGCCGTGCAAAATGGACAAGCGCAAGAATACTTAAGTAAATTTGAGGAGTAAATATACCAATGAGAAGGACGCATAGCCCAGGCACTACCAGTTCATCTAACCCCACATCGAGCGCACAGCTAAAAAATGAAGCAGAAGAAACTGCTAAAGCTGTCAAAAATGTAGCAAAGGTAATACGAGACGCAGCTATTTCCACACGAGAAGCGGTCAAAGCATTTAGTGATAGTGGTGTTGTTATGGAGCTCGCTGAATCAATACAAGCAGCAGCGTTGGCAGCTAGAGACACAGCACAAGGCGTCAGTGCTACAACCAGAGAGCTTCGTGAAAATCGAACTGCGCCTGAAGTCGCTGGTGCTGTACAACAAACGTTGTCATCGGTGGAAGAAACAGGAGACATAGTTAATCAGACAGCAGAGCAAATTTCAAAGGCTGCCCCCAGAAAGACAGGAACATCTGTAAAGGTAGTCAACAGGATAACGAAATCAAGAAGACTCACCGCTTCGAAGCATGCTAGGAAACCATCAACAACGGATAAGACTAAAGCTCAAAATGAATCCAAGAGATTGAAAAAAAAGACCAATATGACAACCAAAGTTAAGAAGAAGAAGAAGAATAAGAAGAAATGATTGTCGAAGCGACAAGCAGATGTGGTAGGTCGTGACGTGTAAAATAGTGTATTTGAAATTTGCTTGATCGAAAAATATTATTTCTTGCTACGAATGAATTGAGAAATCTTCAGCGACTGCGAAAGAATTTTTTATCCCGTGTGGTCGAATTAATAATGCTAAAAATAGCTCAGCACTTCATGCTTTAGCTTCACCACAACCACCAATTATGCATCTAACACCTATCAGAGTTTCCATTACCATTTCCATAATTTTAAAACAGACAGAAGGTGAGCAAATTATTAGATCGTATTTTCTAGAACTTCAGGGAGATCTATGCTTCTCCCCGTTTGAAACACTTGAGATTTTAGAACATTTTTCTCTGACCTCTGTATTTAACTCTGTATTCATACCAGTCTCCCTCGATCTATTTTCCCAGTATTCCCAATATTAGAATACATTCCGGCATTCTGCAGACCGTATAACGTTCGTATCACCACTTTCTACGATTCGCTTAATACCTGATTGCATGAAACTACTGATATTCTGAACGATCTCTCTGTTCTCATCTTCAGAAAGAAATGCGTTGGGTCGTATTCCTATACTGCTTTTTACTGTATTATTCAGAGGATCAAAATCTTGAATAGTTAATCCTTCTACAAGACGTTTGAATTGCACCTTTGGTACATTTCCATCTACAATATATTTGTCAACGTTGCCCTTATTTTCAGGTATATTACCTATTCTATTGCTCTTGGTTATTTCGAGATTACAGAGAGCGCTAAACTTTGAGATTTCATCTTTTGTTCCGCTGAAACTGATTGGTATTAAGTCAACATGTGATTCCATCGCATCCAATTGCAGTCCTAAAATCCTTATTGCTCTTTGTGCATCCAAATTCTTATATTGATTAAACGCTGAGCCGACCAATTCAAAGCATAAGCCATCGACATTCACATTCACATTCTTCTTAGGATAAAAACTGTATGCAAGAAAAAAACTTATGATACCCCCAATCGCTAGAATAATGATGATTGGAATGGCGAGTCTGTGAAAATCAACCAAGTGGCCTGGCAAAGCACCTTATACAATTTGTAAGGCGCTACATATGATTCATACTGTTTTATACCATTTAATCCAGACTGAAAATATGTTCTGACGCGACACAGAATTTAGTACAACATTGAAAGCGATAGGAAAACCAACAAGATTTTTCATATATAAGACTGAAGACCAGCGTAAAAAATATTTTTATTGATCAAATTGACACTACTATGATTTCTGCAATTTGAATAGTAGAGTGTTTTTTTAACATTTGATTGCATTTCTTACTAAAATGATCCAGTATCAAGAGATAGAAAGATAGAAAGTTTCAAGATTTGTACAGACGAAGCAAAGGTGGTCGAGAGTGATGCTACAAAGTGCCCTTTCTTTAATTAAATGCAGCTGCATCATGAACAGCTAGTAAATCCAAAGCCACAGAGCTAATCAACCGGTAAACTAAATGTAAAAGTAGCTCCTCCTCCATCTTTATTATTTTCAGCAGATATTTTGCCACCATGAGCCTCTATTATACTCTTTGCTATGAATAACCCAAGACCAGTCCCAATATCTGATTTAGTTGCAAATTTTGAAAATAAGCTAGATTGAATTTCTGGATCTATGCCACTGCCATTGTCCGTTATACTAATGAATGCGTATCCGTTCTTCTCTACAGTATCACTAATATTGGACAAAAGAGAGTATGTCTTGTTTATTGATATAGAGATAACTCCATTCACACCTGTAAACTTAATTGCATTATTAATTAAATTTGATAATATCTGGAAGACTCTTGATTTATCGGCATTGACGTAATAGTCAATACCATCGTTATTCTTGTCATTTAGAAATTGAATCTCTAATCCTTTCTCTCCAACCTGGAGATTAGTATTTGATAAATCTTTTACCACATTTCTTATCTTTTCATTTAGATTCAATCTTGCCCTGTTTAATTTTAGCGTACCTGCTTCGATTCTTGATACATCAAGGATATCATTTGTAAGGTTCTTAAGTCTAATGGCATTCCTTCTTAGAGCCTCCAAAGAGTCCTGTGTACTACAATCTTTATCATTAAGACCTTGTTTAGTAAAATTGTAGTCGTGTTGAAGTAGCTCAGTATATCCAACTATTGATTGAGTTGGCGTTCTTAATTCATGTGCTGCTATGTTGATAAAATCTTGCTGCATTCTCTCATGAACTTTTAGCTGCTCGTACGCTTCGAGTAATTCTTTGTTAATAGTGGTCAGTTGCATTTGTTTATCTTTTAGGGAATGCTCAGTTGAAGTGAGGATGTCATTAGAGGCACTTAGCTTTCCGATCGTCTTTCTAAGCTCGTAAGTCTTTGAATCTAACGCCGCATGAAGTCTTTTATTTGAAGTGAGGATAACGAATGCAATTCCTACAGCAATTGATGCAATAACAATGTAAATAATAATACTAAAAAAAAACTCTTGGTTGATTAGCTTCTGTACATTCTCAGCAAGGTTATGCGAAGCACTAATATATAATGTTCCGATGCTATGATTCTCTAAAGATACCGGTTGAGACGCGATAGAAGTAGTATTGCCTTGGTATGCGATATCATATACATTAGCGGTAGGATTTGTCAGCGAATCTCGCAGCCTATTGAAAGATTCGCTGACCTGCGATGGTAATATTGATTGGAACTCGTCGCTAAACGCATTAAGTCCTATTAGAGATTGATTTGCAGAAGTGTAAAGAATTGTACCATCATTATCAATTAATCCAATGGAGGAATTATATTTTTCGGGAACGGTGCTTTGAAGGAAATTCCCAAGTTTATCAATGCGTATTCCTGCAGTTACGATACCATCGAATTGTACATTCCTTGATGACGGAGCACTGCCTGTAGTGCTATTATTAAAAATTGGATATGAAATATAAAGTCTAGAAATATTATCATTAGAATCTATGACGCTACTGTAATAGGCCTCTGTGGTTTCCTTAGGAACTGAAAAGTACTCTCTATAGCTAAGGTGAGTTCCCTTGTATCTTTGATAGCTACTCTCATTTAAATTGCTTATCCACACTATTTTACCCCCGGCATCAAGCCACATGTAAAAATCTGTTAGATTGGCTGAAATGTCTTGTCCCAAATTGATTAGGTTAAATCCTGAAGTATCATTATTCCGTACAGAAGGAGCTTCTGCAATTAGCTGTAGGTTATCTGTAATAGCGTCAACAGATTTCTCCAAGATTTCTGAAATAGCATGGGCTTCGATTTCTGCATTAGATCTTATATCAGTAGCCGCTTGATTAAGAATTTCATTAGAAAGGGAATTTTGATATATGCTAAAAGCAATACCAAGCATAATAGCTGAGATTCCAACAATTAATAGCATAATCGTCGTAGCGTGACTTTTGTAAAAGCGCTGGTCCATCCGCGTCAGCCATTTAGACGAGCCTAGTAAATAAATACATATTTCTTCTAAGGCGTATTTCTTCTAAGGCACATTTTTATTAATTGTCGTGTCGAAAGTATGCAAACCCGTTCTTGTTGAGGCCTTTAACAAGCAATCAAGTTTAGTGCATGCGAGAAATGATATTTTTTGCTGATTAGGAGATATCCCCATCAGGCTTTGATTGAGAGGTAGATATTAAGTAATATGGAGCAACTCCGTCCTCATAATTATAGTGCTCTATAATCTTCTTGTTAAGGTAGATCTACTAAAGCCTAAATACATCACTGGTGTAGTTATAGAGATCAAGTAGGGCATACTAAGTAAATGAAAACTAAAGATACCTCTTTCCTCAAGATTATGCATGAAATGCATAGGAGGAGGACGGGTAAAGGATTTAATTTAATCGCGAGTAACGAATTATTGTTGGTTGCCCCTAGTTTCTTGCCTTCTTGGTTGCCAAGTCGTAAACCCGACATGCGTCATGATTTCTCCTCCAATGCCAACTCTAAAAAACAAATAAGAGATCATGACCTGACTAGAGCCGGAACAAATACAGCGGGTGTGGCCGCAGATGATGAGTTTAATAATCAGGCAATTTCTGCTAGCAGCGGCGCTAAAAGAATTTTAATCGTAGATGACGATCAGGATATTGCATTATTTTATAAGATGGCGTTAGAACGCGCCGGATTTGTGGTTGACGTTTTCTCTGATCCATTGAAATCCTTCTCTAACTATAGGATAGGGGTCTACGATTTATTACTGCTGGACGTAAGGATGCCTCAAATGAGCGGTTTTGAATTATACAGTAAGATTAAAGGAATTGATGATGGGGTCAAGGTATGTTTTATCACTGCCTTTGAGGATTACCACAACGAATTCAAGAAATTATTTCCTCATCTAGATGAATCTGAATGCTATGTTAGAAAACCAATAACGATGGAAGATTTGATTAGAATCGTAAAGTCAAAGGTGGAATATGATAAGAGTCAAAATTCCCACCAGCAGATATAATCCTCTCTTACCGTCAGTACCAAACTATTCATGACATACAGTGATAGATTAATAGTGGATTTATTGTTTGTTTCCACTACGAAAGAGTCAGAAAGAATCAAAATCATAAAGTCAACACTAGGTTTTGCCTTATTCATATCATTGATTCTCCTAGGAATTGTTCCAACAACAGTCAGTGCTCAGCGAGTGACAAATAATACCACGAGTGATAGCACAGACTTTGGGGGATTGTCTACAGAATCAATAGATATTTCAAAAGTAGATAAATCGGATCTGATCAGAAATGCTACTGGTAACAATCCCATTTTTGGCGGATTATCAACGAAATCGGCATATATCACTAAATGATCCTCCTTTCGATTGCCTCAAGTATTACTATTTACCTATGAAGAGCGAGAGGCTACTCTAAATGTTAATACTGATATAGAAATCAGTATGTTACATTTCGAATGACAGTGCAGGCAATTCCATGTGCCTTCCAGTAAGACGAGGCAATCTCTACTTATCAAATGAAGGAGGGGTTTTCGATAATAACTTGATCTGAATTTCCTAAACGATCAAGACCAATAAAAGATAGAAGCAATTGCAATATTACCAGATATATTATTCAAAGTCGGTTCCCTACTTGATTTACAACCTGCGAAAGATGCCGCTAAACTCTGGGATCTCAGACACCATGCAAATGATCTAAGTCTCGCAATAGCTTTATGACTGAAGCCCTTTATACTCTCCATGAAGTGCACGAATACCAAAGCTGACCCAATTGTGCTCCGGCTGCCATCGTGCTTTCCAGTGAGATAATAATGACCCCAACGGAAAATGATCTAGTTTCTGTAGGAGTTATTCAGAAAAGAAAAGCAGTGGCAGTTTTTCGGTTCGGAAAAGAGGATCGTACATCTATTAGAAAAATCGTTCATAGTGTGATTTTGGAGTTTCATGATTGAGCAGGAAGCTATAACACTCTGGATTTATAGGTTTATAAGAATCCATTCCAAGATACGTAACATGCCAGAATTTCCTGATACCTCTGCATGGATCAAATTGATCGATCAAAGCAATGGTAAAGCGATTCCTAGTGGATCAACACTAAATCATCCTTCTAGTGTTACAATCCGCTACGTTGTGGCTAATGACAGCAACCAGCCTGTGGGAGAAATAGCTGTAATGGGAGTTCTCTACAAGGATGATGTAAAGGTTGTTCCTAGCCCGTTACCTATCACATGGATTAAGCTGCAGGCGAACCAGCTTTGGAAGCATGAATACACCGTAACTAGCACGGGAGATTCAAATGAATTTCGTGCCACGTTCTTTGGAGGTGTTGGCAGCTCTATCACAGAGGAGGATGAGAAGAATAACATTTTTAACACGAAATTTTCCTTTTCGGCCATCCATAAATAATAAACGCGAACGGTCATTATTTCTTCCTAAACGCTAGCGTTGTATCGATCCATTAGTTGGGACTCTTATTTGAAATCGTTGTTGTGACTACTAAGGTCCTGAAATTTTGCTCTCAATTCTACCTCTGAGGAAGCCAATTAAGGTGTTGGTTCGTTCCAAACACTTTTCATGCATGAATATCATCTTGATTTCCGGAATAATATTAATAAGATTGGAGCAATACCTAGGATGCAACAAGGATCGATGCGAAGAGCATACTGCACCAATTGTAAACTTGAAGTAGAGATTAGATCATCCAACTACGTAAGACTTGCTAATCACAGAGTTGCTGTCGAAGGGTCATGTCCTGTCTGCAATTCAATTCTTTTCAATACCCGCGTTATGCCAACTTCTTCTAGAAAGCCAACGAGTAGAAAAAAGAAAAGGAAGAAATTGAGTATCTACTCGCAACCAAACTGAATTGACACTGATTGCAACGACTCATTGCTCGAGTACCTTTATTACAAATTTTTTGATATCAACAAAATTAGTACATTTCAAGGAAGTAGTAATGAAAGCCCCTTAACGTGTTACGAGATCTAAGTCCTAGAGGTGATTTGATCCCGTGAAATAATTTTTTTGATAATTTAGTGAATTCCCGATGTGGAAAGTATTTGAATGCCTCCTATTTGGGCATTGATAATTGTGGTGCATGTGTCAGATACAAGTCAAAATGTGTCAGATACAAGTCAAAATGTGTCAGATACGACAGTCGCTTTTTGTCATCAATGACGTTAGTGCTAAGATAACAAATTGAAAATTCTCTTTTTCTTGACATTATCGATTCATTCTTCTAATCAGTAGTTACGATCGCCGGTATCGATCGGTGAGCAAATTTTTTTTCATTGATCTAGTGTGATACTTGATAAATATCTTGCAGTGTTTAATGATATGGGATTAGTAAACTTAGGATTATATGCTCTTTTACGGAGTCATTTTTGGAGCATTGGAAGTTGTAGTTCATACCGATTGATCATTTTAGAGCCATAAAGGATTAGTCAGAATCGATTGTGTTAATGACCCTTGTAATGATATATTTGCATGCGTATTTAAATTGAACACGAGCAGTTACATAATCTCAATAAGGACATAGCCTGTGCGAAGATATATAGAGCAGCAAATCATTTACTGACTCAAATGAATCATACACGTCAAGCGATCAATTATATTAATTCTGCATCACCTTTATTTTCTATCATAATCGGTATTCTATTGCTATCTCTTTATTTGGGTCAAACAGGCTCAATAATACCAAAGGCGGATGCGTCAAATTTAGCCAAGAATTATACTTTCCTGATGGCTTTGGATTCTCCAAACTCTGGGGATGAGGAGACGAATACAGAGGATCTACTTCCACAACCTGAAGGGATTGACGTAGACAGAGATGGTAATGTATTTATAAATGAGATTGGAGAAAATCGTATCAATATATTTGATGCCAATGGGACGCTCAAATCAACTTGGGGTTCATCGGGGGAGGATCTTGGACAATTTAGTCACCCTCATGGAAATGAAGTTGAAGACGAAAATAATGAAGATGTCATTGGTGTATATATCTATATTGCAGATCAAAACAATGACCGGATTCAGAAGTTCTCTAAGAATGGAACATTCATAACAACTTGGGGTGAAGAAGGCGAGGGTAATGGCCAATTTCTGCATACACATGGAATAGATCTTGACTCAGACGGGAATGTATATGTAAGTGACCGAGATCAACCAAGTATCCAAAAATTTTCTAGTGATGGGACATTTATTAAGAAGTGGGGATCAGAGGGAACAGCTGATGGGCAATTCATACAACCGTGGGATGTTAGTGTTAGTCAGGATGACAGAATTTTTGTACCTGACTTCGGAAACAACCGGATACAGATATTCTCAAAGGACGGTGATTTCATAACCTCTTGGGGAACAGCTGGATCTGGCCCTGGGCAATTTGATGGGCCAGCAGTAGTAGCGTTCGATTCCGAGGACAATGTGTATGTAACTGACTCTGGTAACCATCGTGTACAGAAATTCACGAGTGATGGAACATTTATTACCGAATGGGGTGAAGAGGGGCAAAGCAACGGACAATTTTCTATGCCTGAGGGACTTGCGGTAGATATCTCATCAGGTAAAGTGTACGTATCTGATACTAGTAATAATAATGTACAGGTCTTTTCCCCTTCCGAGAGCTAAATTATTTCCACCGTTAATACATACACGAGACAGAATCATGCGTTGTCTTCCAGATATAACCACTTGAAATCTGCCCAAATCCAGCGTAGAGGAAGTTGGTATCGAAATTCAAGCTACAGTCTTGAATTGAATTCTGTAGGCATTATAAGAGGAAATTGCTATTTATTGTCTAGGTATTCTTCTTATGCTGGATTGAAATCATGTGTATTAACCCGTGTCTATTGCATTCAATTATTAATTTCAAATCAATCTCAGACGATCTCGAATTTGTTGGATTCTGTTAAAAACAGCAAGGATGACTACGGTGCTGTATGATTTTTGACAGATATTCTTGTGATCTTCCAGACTAATATATGCTACTTAAACCAATAAGTGTCAACCAGATTTTTTCGTTGGATTGTGTGAAACATTTTTCAATACTTTTCGTGGGAAGATTTCGGATTACTTGTCAAAATTGTATGATCTAATCCTTGACCAGTTAACAATCTGTTCCTTCCTAATCGGGTCTGAGTTCGCTCCCACAATTGCGGCATAATCTGCAATGTTTAATATTAAAACGGCCACAATGCTTGCAGATGACATTCTCGCATATCTCTGCAACTTTCTTTAGATATTCTTCTTTTTCCCTTGTTACGAATTTCTGCTTATTCTTTGAGACCATTTCAGATCGATAAATATACCGAAATGGAATATAATTCATTCAGAAATTCTTTTTTTATCGGGATAAATAATATTGAAAAGGTCATTCGCAAATCGCAAATAAAAAGCAAGATCGAAATCTTTTGATAATTACCTTGGCCTGTTAACTTTGTAGATCTCATTCTCCCATGACATGGTCAATCCTGGATTTGGTCCCCCTCCAATTACATATATTTGATCATCAATAGATGCTACTTCTAATCCATGCCGTGCGGTTGGCATTGATGCTTCGATGGTCCACGTATTATTGATAGGATCAAATCGTTCATTATTATCAAAGGTTCCTTGACGCCGTTCTCCACCCAATACATAGATGGCTCCGTCGATGCTAGTGGCTGCAATTCCACTTCTTTTTGAGGGCATTGGTTCAAGATCTGTGGCCCATTTGTCTAAGACCGGATCGTATTTTTCAACAATATCCGTGCCTTCATATGAGCTGTCTAACCTAGCCCCAATTATATATATTTCCCCACCTCCCGCCGCGGAAGCTGCGTGATGTCTAGATGTAGGCATGGGCGTATGAGTGGTCCATTGGTTCGCAACAGGGTTATAAGATTCTACCACATTAAGTGATCGGTCGTTCATATCTCCGCCTACTACATAGAGCATTCCATTCACAATGTTTGCATTAGGTGAACCCCTTGGAGTAGGCATAGAATTACTTTGAGTCCAAATATTTGTGGTTGGATTGTAAATATACAATCTATCGCTTGGATTCGAATTCCCCATATAGCCTCCGACTACATAGATTTTATTTTGAAACGAAACAGAGGAGGCATGATGAAGTGGAACAGGTAAAGGTGCTATGTCTGTTCTCCACGAATCAGATGTAGCGTTATACATTTCAACGATAGCAGAATTTTTATCATCTGAAGTAAAGCCTCCGATGACATATACGCCATCATTTAAATTTGCAGCAGTGACTTCTGTTCGAGGACTAGGCATTGGTGTTCCAACCGTCCAACCACTCTCTGAAGCTTGTCCTTGAGCAAAAAGGGTGTTGATGTTGTGTGTTGAATGTACCAGAATGAAAATTGAAACTGACGCAAGCATGGATAGGGAAATTTGCCGGATAAATATTTCCACAATTCTCGTAGAGAAGTGGCTAGTATAAAAGATAGGTGACAATCCTCTACTATGAGAACAATTAATGTTATAGGACTTATTGGGGTGATTTGATTTAGAAATAAGGAGGAATAACACAAGGTGTGGATCCATTAGATACTTCTTTGTTCAAATATTGGGAGACTATCATTAAAACCTTGCCTAATTGATACCCCGCTGTGAGTTAGAAATGATAAATTGTTAGTTTATTCAAATAATGTAACTCCTTAAAGAATAATATTCCGGTTCTCAATCATTAGTTTAAATAAAGGTAAATGTTGATAATTAGGTGACACTAATTCGAGAGTAAACAAGGAATGTCTGCCGAACAACGTGAATATTTGAACCAAAATAAGATTGGAGAATCTGATGATCATGGCCAGAATATCGATATTTCTCCTCATACCAATTATCAGACCAATCCAGATTCTAAGAAAAGGCGGATAAGAGTTGGTATCGATGTCGGCGGCACGTTCACCAAAGCAGTTGCAATCGATATGGTCACAGGGAGTATTCTAGGACAGTCTACTCTTCCTACCACCCACAAATCAGATCAAGGTGTTTCAACAGGCATTTTACAAACACTATCATGTGTCATGAATGAATTTCATATACAAAATTCTGAAGTGGAACTCATATCTCACAGTACTACTCAGGCTGTGAATGCCCTGCTCGAAGGTGATACAGCTAATGTGGGAATCTTAGGAATGGGTGTTAGCTTAGAGAAGTCCAATATCATTAAACGCACACATATAAAAGATATTCTACTCGATGGTAACGGAAAAAAGTATATCAAGACTTGTTATAGGTACTTGGACACTTCCTCCTATTTGAGCGAAGAAAGGGTGAGATCTTTAATTTGCGAATTAGTACGCGAAGGAGCTGAGGTACTTGTAATCAGCGAAGCATATGGTGTAGACGATCCCAGTAACGAAGATTTCGTAGAAAATGTTGCAAGGTCAAGTAATATGGGAAGTGACGACAAGAAAGTTCCAATAATTGCAGCACATGATCTGACCGGGATTTACGGTCTTGAGATCCGAACTATGACTGCAGTGATTAATGCAAGTATACTACCCAAAGCTGCCAGTACAGCAAAGTTTGTTGAATATGCCGTAAGAGAAAAGCTGGGAATTCCCAAGAATATATCAATAAAGGTAATGAAAGGTGATGGAGGAGTTACAGATATCAGTGCGTTTGAGACAAAACCCATTATAACTGTTCTTTCAGGGCCTGCTGCAAGTGTAGCGGGGGCTCTTCTTCACTTAAGGGTACTAAATGGGGTATTTGTAGAGGTTGGAGGGACTTCGACAAATGTGTGCGTAATAAAAGATGGTAAACCCAAAGTCAACTACGCAACCATTGTTCAACATCCAACATGTATTAGATCATTGGATGTGAGAGTTGTGAATGTCGCTGGAGGTTCTATTGTGATGTTGTCAAGAGATAAGCGAAAAATATTAGATGTGGGTCCACGATCCGCGCACATAGCGGGCTTGGAGTATTCCTGTTTTGCAGAGCCTTCCCAGCTCGAGGGAGGAACGATTGTACGATTTAGGCCTGAGATAGAAGATGACTCTGCTCTCAAAAACTCAACCAGTGTAAATGAGTCCAATAACAATGTCGAAGATCAAAGCATGGTCTACGCTGTAATTAAAGGCAGAGATCGGAATGATGAATCAGGAAAAGACGGGGACTTGAGAGAAAGGCTATTTGCCATAACTACTACATGTGCAGCTAATGCGCTTGGTTTGATCTCTGATGACGATTATGCCAAAGGCAATTCCGAATCTGCTAAGATCGCCTTATCAATCCTTGCCAGAGAATTAGGTACTTCGGTGGAAAAAGCTGCCAACCAGATACTCGATATCGCGACCGACAAGATCTTGCAAATCATGAATCCTATGTTGAAGGAATATGCTTTAACCTACAATAGACCAAGAGGGTTTTTACTGAATAGGACGGAGAATAAAAACCGTTTTGGAAATAAGGAAGGAAATACTGCTAACTGTAATTTTTTATTAGTGGGAGGAGGCGGAGGTGCATCAGTCCTAGTTCCTCATCTAGCCAAGACACTTAATATGAATTATAAAAAAGCAGAACATGCAGAAGTCATATCTTCTATCGGTGTAGCTGCAGCTATGATTCATGAAGAACTTGAGAAAACAGTTGATATGAATCCCAAGCCAGAAGAGGTCTCACTTATGATGGATGAAGTGAAAGATCTAGCCTTAGCTAAAGGCGCTCTACCGGAGTCTATTACCGTACAATCAGAATATGTTAGCGATCGATCTCTCCTGCGAGTAACCGCAACAGGTAATATGAGCTTAGACATAGGCACAGCGAATTCTAGGGAGATTAGCATACTTGAAGCTGAAAACATCGCCAAGAGTCTATTTGGAACAACGACGAGCTCGAATTCAGAAGGTCCAGGTGGCGACATAAGGGAAGTAAATCGGAATGTGACCGTAAAACGAATTGATTTTAATATGAAGAATTATCATATATTTGAATGTGAAAAAAAAGTCAAGAATCTGTTGGGCTTTATCCCGCGTTCTCAGAAAACGCAAATTTCTATATTGATTCTCGATAAGTTTGGACGGGTAAGACTTTCCTTAGCAGGTGTAAACATTATCAAAGGTACCAAACAGGAAGTCTTGACTGGCCTGCTCACATTGCTAGGAAGTTCTGTTGGTCATACTAAGGAAAATGATGATGATAAAAATAGTAGGTCCCAACACAGCAAAATTACAAAAGACAATCGCTGGGATCTTCCACCACAGGTGCATCTATTGGATGATATACGACTAATAGATTTTTCGAATCTCACATCATCAGAAAATCTTTCTAAGGTCATCAGGGATGAGGTTCAAAAATCATCTTCGAAAGATGTTCTTGCTGTAATCAAAAAGTAACACATATCGAGTCACATTAGTAGAGAATATAATAGAACGATCTAATAGAACTATTATAAATATTCAAGAGGCATTGCAGCAAAAAGTACAGCAGCCTATAGAGACTACTTTCTTCTATTCTATGAGGCTAATATACTTATTATTAACGTCGGCATGGTATAAGGAGCGAAACGAGTCATTGTTAGCTAGATCGGGATTCATGTTATCAGGATATCCGAATAGACAGGATTAAGGCAAGAAACAAAGTACCAAAATAAGGGTGATTGTATTTCCACGTTTCCTCCATTAGCCCCCAAACCTTCAAGGATGTGCATAGTTCCTCTCATATACGTCCCTTCATCCATGTGTATAGTCGAGTACGTACGGGATTCCAAAAATGAATAACTGTCGATACAATTTGTGCCTGCACAGTAAGACAGGAAATCTCCGATTAGTACATTCGTAATGCGCGTTGTGAAAAGGTCTTGATGTCAAAGGGCAAACAAATCTAACAGGACCTGTTCTTAGATAGTGCTTGAGGATATAAACTATTTTACAGTTCTCTATTTGAAGAACAGGAACCTCTGATATAATCGAACAATCATTGTTGTCCATGATATGCATTCCTGTTACTAGTCGATTGGCAGGGATCGACTTAGATTTGATAATAAAATAGGAGAACAATTCCTAAAAAACTGATCCAGAGCTTCTGAATAACGAAAGTTAGTTAATACATTACTACTTGGGGCTAATGTGGGTTCAAGAGCGTGTAGAATCGAACTAATCTGAAATATTTTAGAAGCTGACAAAATATACAGTGGTGTCTTCCAATTATGATAACAGAATGATCCTAACTATCTCAAAATATTCTCATAAAGAGGTTGATTTTTAAGGTCTTGCCAATGTATCCCACGAATAGTATACGGGGTATATTCACAAATATTGTATACTCTACAGAAAAGATTGCGTGCGTCGTCCCATACTTGAGCTTTGCGGTCGCTTAAACGAATATGCCAGAACAGGTTAATTGTCTGGATATTTGATAATTCAATTGAGAAGCACTAAAAATACGAAGACAAGCTGCAAAATCTGAAGTTCATTAGTTATTGATATTGTTGGATATCAGATGGATAGCATTTAAATATTAGGCTACACTAATTAGGTTAGTCTAATCTGAAATGAGCCTTTCAACTGATTACGAAGAAAAAAAATCACTATTGTTGTTGAGGGAGGTTGCAGAAATGATTACTTATAAAATAATTACATCAACCATGTACTCGGCTAAGAGTGTGCTCCAGATCTCTACTGAGAATAAGCTGCCATTGAGCTCAACTTACAAGAAGATAAGTAGTTTATGCAAAGCTGGAATTTTGTCTGTAGAAAGAGCTTCGATAGATGATAACGGAAAGAAGGTTCTCTATTATAGAAGTAAGATAAAAGCGATCGAGGCTTGTTTGAATAAAGATGGACTCGCTGTTCACATTAGGAAGTAGATGTCGTCAAGATTCTAACAAATAATTATTTGATTTTGCTTATAATTAAGAAATTGTCAGTTATGAATCCAGATTGAAATTGCTGAGGAAAATAGGCCAACTCATGTCTATTATTATGAGATGACTTGGATAATATTAGGAAGGACCCACCTACTGAAGTTGTGATGATTCAGCCATCTAAGCATCGTTACAGATATTGTTCCTGATTTTTTTATGGTAACTCATTCTTTTCTTGATTTATAATAAACCAGAGCTGCTAGCAACAATTGAATACTATCATGATCTAAAGAATTATAACTAAACACACCAAAATCGGGATCGAACCAAAAATCTGCATGTAATTTATACGAGCGTCAACTATCTTGTGAAATGATGCTGCATAGCAACAATGAAAAGACTAGAAAATGTGTTGCAAATGACTATAGTTCTCACAATTGAGAAACAGCTATCAATTTTAATAACAACTACTTAGGAAATTTATGGTCATGAATAGACAAGCATTGAACAGGAAATCCATGTTGATTATCTATGTGTGTCTTTTAGTTGCTGTATCTCTATTAGTAGACTCTATGACAAGTGGTTCTGTATTCGCTCAAGGTACAACTGAAAGTGACGCCGCAGAAGCAAGCGAAGAAGCCCAAGATACTGCCGAACCACTAGAACTAATCTGTACAATTCAGAGCTTGTTAAACCAAGCTGTAATAGAATACGGTGATCAGAATTTCACAGGTGCAGCAGAGCTTGCTCAAACCGCTTATTTGGATAATTATGAGCATCTAGAGACTCCTTTGGGTCAACTAGATCCAGCTTTGAAGGAAGCAACTGAAACAATGATCAGGGAAGACGTGCAAAGTGCAATAGAAACCAAAGCACCGCTTAGTGAATTGCAACAATTGGTCACTGCCATTGATGGCAATCTGACTACCGCTCAACAACTGTTCGATTGAGACGTCATAAGCCAATTCTTTTAAGAACCGCCGCTTTTTTTACTCTATCCTGTTTTTCACGTCAAGGACAGAATAGTCCCTACGAGAAATATTAGGGAAACTATTGTGAATAGCCTCATTGGCTATAGGGCATTTTAGAAATAACAACAAAGAATGATCAATGGAGATATTCAACTATTTCTGTGAAATGAGGCTTCATTTTCATAATGGTGGTTTTGGGATTAACATAGCCCTCTTGAATTATAACAGGAATGTTAGCCACAACTGGTGAATGTCCTTCATGTTAGATATCAGATTTATTTTTTTAGTTCAATATACCAGCTAGTTAGAAACCTACTCGATTGGATCGATGGTTTTTAGTCAAATTCCAATCGAGTAGGAGGTGTATTTTCTGACCTGGCGTTTGCAGTGTTCTTCTATCGGAATTTCCATAGATGCCAATCCCAGACATTCCAATAGTCATTGGTTCACCGTATTAGTTAATCCTAATTAGGTTAGGCTATTATTTATCCTTGCTTATGATTCTCTTTTGGGAGAACTTTTACAGTTAATGCTCCTCAAATAGAAGGCATATGATTTTGATTGTCGCATCAATTTATCTGATTTATGGAGATAAAAGTAGGAATATATGCATATTACAATACGGGCTATGAGGAAGATTAACGCGGATTATTGCTTTCCATGTTCTTCATACATATGTTCATTCAACAAGTCTCCAGATCTACACCTAGCTTTACACTCGGAACAAACGAAAAACTCGTTATCCCTAGACGTGTCGCTTTTACTGCGTACCTTAGTATTGGTCAAGATCGTTCGACTTATGTGCACAATGGGTTTTATATAGGTATAAGGCGTTCTCATGCAATGTTTTACCAAAGAAATTTCTTGTCATTAGGACTATTTCACTAGTGATATTTTAACACCTTCACACTCAGGATTTTGTGAGTATCGAACTAGTAACAAAATAAAGTCGGACTCATTCTATTACTCCATCTGAGTATGCACTATGATTTAAGGAGGTGGTGCTATCCTAGACTCGGTAAATTCGCATGTCACCTCGAATAAAAAACCGATCAAGAGTGGTCCACAATCTGGATCTTGAGACTGCAACAAAATTAATCCATCCGGAGTCGGTGGAGCTGGCCATATTATTATAATTTATTTGAATCTTATTAAAACATTTAGATTTATTTTTATATCTGGGTAAGATGTTAAACTTAAACTTACATATTGGTTTCCCATCTTCATAATATGACTCATCACTAATTCCTCCAATTGTTGATCTATTCAGAATCAAATAGGAGTATATATATATAATATTTTATTACATATTCGGCCATTGAGGGATCAAAAAGCAGCTGAAATATTTCAATCTCATCAAGAAAATGAGACATCTCGTATCGAAGAAATGTTCTCAACATTCTTGTCAATTGTCATACCTACCTATAATGAAAGCGAAAACATTATCAGACTCGTAACAGAAATTGTGAACAGGGTCCCAAAAGATGCTAGGACAGAGATTTTGATAGTTGATGATAATTCTCCAGATGGAACTAGTTCTCTGGTTGAAAAGTTTGTATTAGAGAATAATTTTGACATAATCCATAACGAGAGTCGAACACTGACGATCAAGGTTATTCGTAGGCAGAGACGTGATGGCTTGATGTGTGCAGTGCTCGATGGCATCAAGACTTCAAGGGGTAAGAATATACTAGTAATGGATGCTGATTTTTCTCACCCTCCTCAACTTATACCCCGAATAATAAGCGAACTCAAACACGAATCTAATTGTGTCGTGATCGGGTCAAGGTATGCAAAGGGGGGGACTACTGTGGGTGTACCATTGAAGAGACTCATAATTAGTTTTGGTGCAACTGGAATTGCTAGGTATGGTCTCAACGTAAAAGAAGTTCGAGACCCAATGTCCGGATTTTTTGCTGTACCTCGTCACGTATTAAAAGACATTGAATTTAATACCCAAGGGTTCAAGATTTTGCTTGAAATATTGGTTAAGAAACAGCGACATGTTACCGTAAAAGAGATTCCATATACCTTTACTGATAGAAAATATGGACATAGTAAACTGGACCTGAAGGTCTTCGTGGATTATACGAGGGCAATTTGGAGTCTATACAAGTACGGAAGAAGATCGCAAAAAAGATTGGAAACTTCAGAGCACAGAGGGTCTGTATTGTTCTTGTCGAAAGCAGCTAGGTTCTTCACCGTAGGAGCCACCGGGCTAGTAGTCAATTTCTTGGTTTCTTTTTTACTCTCTAACGGAACTTTGGCTAATTTTTGGTATGTTCAGGCGACCGCAATAGGAATAGCTATTTCGATAACCACTAATTTCATCTTGAATAAGATTTGGACGTTTGAAGACAAAAAGTTTTCCGTACTTTATACTTTGAAACAATACGGCTTATTTCTACTCTTCAGCTCTTTAGGTATCTCTATACAGCTCTCATTAGTCTACCTCTTGGTGGAATCTGGAATGTCATACAATATATCGCTCGTTTGCGCAGTAGCTGCAGCTTCAATAAGTAATTTTATACTTAATAAGAAATGGACTTTCAGGGAGAAAGTGTGGGGTTGAGCCACTTTCTACAAGATTATTCCTGATCCTATTGAGATCCTTCAATAACTTGCCGGCTAATTTTGAAGAAATAAAAGAAAAAAGTTTCAAAAAATATTGTAGAAATATTTAATGGATTTCCAGCTTTGCGAGAATGTCCTCGATAGTCTGTTCGTCTTCCAGTTCCGCGTCAAGTAGGTCTAGTGCTAGATGATAACTGCCGTGATCTTTGTCCTTAACATTATTGGCAAGATCATTGTACAACTTGATAACGCTTCTTTCGAATTCCAAAGCTTTTTCTAAAGCACTGCGAAGTGTCAAATACCTTGAAGGTTGTAGCTTGCCCAATCCGCTTTCTTGTTCCCACAAGGAAGGGTCATCTTTGGCATTAGTTCCAAGCTGCATCAGCCTAACGGAGACTTTTTTGGCATGTCCCAATTCTTCATCTGCTCGTTCTTCAAAAAACTTTTGTTCCAGCACACCCAATCCTTCTATATTCTGAGAAACGTACCAGAAATAATGAAATGCCGATAACTCTCCAGCATATGCAGTCTTCAGCATCTCTATTGTGCCTTCAACGCCAGAGCCTGCTATTTCTTTTCCCATTTTGCCCATATTATAATCAATATGTATATGGATAAACTCCTATTTAATAATTTTCAACAATTTAGTACGAACTAATTATAAAGAGTAGATAGATTTGTAGAAATCGCAAAATAATTTCAAATAATATTAAAAATATCGTCCAACACTTTCGCCTGCTGATATCACAAAATTGATGATCTTTCTAAGCCCTAATATCAGATCTATATAATACATTTTAATATATTCAAAGAAATGAATAATTTTACTTCAAAACGTAATATAAGGAAATTTTAGCCTTTAAATATAGACAACATATGACTGCATTTAAGTTTGATTCTGCGTTATATCCTTTTCTTTCTTCCTATGAGGAAATTCTAATCCAATGGTTCCCATTATAGAGTCACCTATTGGTTCGAAGATAATTCTAAGAGATTCGATGTCATAGTATTTTATTACCTCATTCAACTTATTCTCGATCTTTCTTTGTTCAATTTTCAAAAGCATATATCTAGATATTAACGCCTTCACCTCATCGGCCTTGTCATCCTCAATTGGATTTTTATCCGAAGTGTTTGGCGGAGACATTTTTCATCAAGGTGCATCTTTCAAGACTATCACATTGCCATACGTAACCTGAACCTCGTTCATTCCATATGTAATCTGGTCCAAAGGATCTAAAATCCCATCAGTATTGTCACAAATGTAGGTCGTTAAATCTATTTCTTCAACTTTTTCAATTTTTTCATTCTTATTTATACTTTCGAGAAATTTGAAAGCCTTTTTCATTGTTAGACTTTCCTAATTAGGATATCCTAATATTTAAACAGTATTATTTTCATCTATGACCTAATCGATGTTTAATAAAAGAAATCTATTTATTTGTGATTCTTAGGTTAGCCTAATAGATGAGTCTGAGCAGACGCTTAACAGAATCGTTATTTTTAGCGTTTTTGATTCTTGTAGCTAGTAATTTAGTTATTTCCTCGTTTTTTATCGACGATGGAATCGCGCAGCAATTAGCCGAAAACCAACAAGCGGCAGATCCACTTATAGTTTTCATCAATCTAGAAAGGATTGGAACTCAACTTAACCTCACGCAATACAGTTTAAACAGCGGTGACCTCGAATCTGCATTCCAACATGCCTATATTCCTCATTCGGTCACCTTCCCAGTAATTAAGCCCATATTAGGCCAAGCAGACCCAGCTTCTTCAAAAAGTCTTGAAGCACTGCTTACTGATCTTCCAATTAAGATTCGAACCTCAAATAGTCCAGAAGTGGCAAATACCAATATAGAATCTGATGTTGCAACGATAAACAACTTACTGAACAGCTTCTCGAACTCGACTGCGGGACAAGTGGCTGTTGAAGATAAGGGATTTTTCCTGCAAGCCTCAGCTGTGCTTCTGGAAGACGCAATTCAATCCTACAAGCTAGCTAACGCTTCATCTACCCAGGATGGATCTAGCACATTTAATCTTCAGAATTCGTTAGGGTTGGTAAACACGTCACTTGCAGATTTTGAAAGGATTTCGGACTCAGTTGATGAGCGGAGACGGGATGAAATTAGATCTTTTTATCAACAGATACAAGAAAGCATGAACAATGATACTCCATTTGATACCGTGGCAAGTGTTGCTTCTGCAATTGAACGAGACTTTACAGAGGAACTAACTTTAAGTGGTGGCAGCGAGAGCGCATCAGAACAGGCAATATACTTTTCTACTATAAGGGATCTGCTTAACAGTACTATTGCATCGGTGAACGAGGGCGACTATGAAGCTGCAGATGCAACTGCAATCAAAGCATATCTAGATAACTTTGAATATCTGGAAGCGCCTATCGAAAAACATGACCCCGAGTTGATGCTTGATATCGAAATAGAGATGAGGGAAGAACTTCGTCAAATGATAAGGGAGGAACGTTCTCCACAAGAGATTAGTGGTTTTATCACAGCTATCATAGGCAAATTGGACCAAGCTGAAGATTTGCTCAAAAATGATCCTGAATACCGTTCGAATTTGAATACTAACACAACAGCTAGCGGGTCTTCACTTGCAAATATTCAAGGATTGAGGGAAGGCTTCGGTACTTATACTGGTGAAATTCGGCAGATGGGAAAAGCAGATGATCCAGCAAAGGAATCTGTGAGAAACAACATAGACCAGATAAGATTGAAACTAAGTGAGATGCTTAGATTATATGAGAATAAGAATTACGAAGGTGCACTTTTGGCCGCACGGTCGGCATATCTAGATAGTTATGAGACCGTTGAAATTCCACTTAGGCCAATAGACCCTGATTTCACACTCGAGATGGAGATTAGATTTGCAGAACTAAGGAACCTACTTCAGCAGCATGTGCCATTACAGGAGGTCGAGGGAAAGACCATAGAGATTAGAAGAGGATTAGACGAATCAGAGAGGCTTGTGTCGGGTGTGGGAATTGTAGCACCTGCAATTGCATTCTCAACTTCATTTTCCATTATATTCAGAGAAGGCCTTGAATCAGCCTTAATAATAGGCGCGATTCTTACATATCTGCAAGCAACAAGAAATAACCGCTTCAAAAAGCATGTCTACTACGGTATTCTAATTGCAGTAGTGGCTACAGCTGCAACATGGTTTGTGGCACAATATATCATAGAAATATCTGGGGCCAACAGAGAACTAATAGAAGCTGTTGCTGGCCTTTCTGCTGTAGCAGTTCTTTTCTGGGTAAGCTTCTGGGTATTAAACAAGATCGAAACCAAAAAATGGATCGAATTCGTTAAAGCAAAGGTCTGGAAGGCCACTACAACAGGAAGTGTAATTGTATTTGTTGCTCTGGCATTTTTCACGGTCTATAGAGAAGGTTTTGAGACCGTCTTGTTTTACCAGGCCATGCTATCCTTTGCAAAGTACATGGAGTTATACGTTATTGCTGGTATGATCATAGGACTTGCGGTTATCATTGGAGTAGCTATCTTAATCAACAGACTTGGCAGAAGATTGCCCCTAAGAGTACTCTTCGCCTTAACCATGGGAATTGGAGCTTATATGTCCATAGCATTCATGGGCAATGCAGTTAGAGAATTGCAAGAATTAGGAGTGGTGCCTACTACTCCGTTGGTCGGCATAGTTCCAAGGTTGGATATTAACTTAGCTACTATGACCGGAATTCATCCGACATTAGAATCGGTTATAGCTCAGATTGTTCTCCTTTCCATATACCTGATAGGTTCCCTTTATATACTGGTTCTGAAGCCCCGGAGGCAGAAAGCTATCGAAAGTGCACGAAAGTCGATGGCAGAGCTTCACGGAAAGAGAGAAGGATGAACTCCTAAAGATTCGAGATACCAGCACTTACCTTCGAAAGGAAGAGACAAGCGGCGACTATTCACTAACTAGAACTCAGTGTAAGGTTTGGTCCCTTTCGTGCCTCCACCTTCAGATTTAGTAGTTGGTTCAGAGTAGGACTTTCTCATATAAAGTGCTTTGAATGCCAACGCAAACCTTACAAAGTGTTGACTAACCAGAATATTTCCGCTGATGGTCTTCGCGATGACAAAATATATCTAAACCTACCACCTAAATCGATCAAAAATAATAAATTGACTTCTGATGATTAATGTCGCATACCCTGCCAATGATGCGATCAAGAACCAAGGAGAAAGGAAAGCATGCTCACTCTACACACTATCGAAGATTGGTATGGGAGAATATAGTATGGCCTCTCCTCATACAAGTAAATCGTCCTTACTTTACACTTGAAGAATATCAGTTCAAAAGGAATGAATTTTGTAAAATTAATAATATCCCTGTGTCCAAGCTATCCGGCGGATTAGTGTCATTAATCATAAAGGATATCCTGAAAAAGGATTACGAGCATAGAACTTGGATTTACTCAATTCATTATAGGCTCATTCCCTATATGCGCAAAAAAACAAGGGTTGAATATGGTGTTGCAGTCAGGGAATCATCTGGAAAACGATAGTATGGAAATCTAAAAGGATCCGTGTTTTCGCTGATCACATTTTACCGCAAGCGAACTTTATTAAAAGAATTGAAATTGTATCTTATCATAAGTACTTAATGACTACTGGTACTCTTTTTTGAAGCACTGGATGACTGATGAATGACGTACGCACACTTTAGGCCCTCTATCACGCTACAGAACAATTGAGGGAGACAAATCATTCTCAATGGTCGCTTTCATCTCTATTCTCAAAGAAACCAATGCTAGGTTTCAGAGCAATTTT
>WHTU01000310.1 GCA_009377575.1 Nitrososphaeraceae archaeon
TGTGGCATGGGGAGAGAAATACAGCAAACCTCCCCCTTGCCACACAAAGTTCATCATCTGGGCGTACACTGATTGCCTTTCTGTGAATCAGTAATATCATTATCTTATTTAACACAAGCTGCACTCCTAACACTCAAAAGCGCATGTCATTATTTTAGATTAAACTTTTAGGGTCGATTATTTGCATAGATAAATAGAGTTGACACCTAAGTTTGGTACTTCAACCGAAGAGCAGCTTATGAAATTAAAATAATCGCTGGACAATGATTTTGGGTTAGGCCATGGCACAGGCATGGCTTATGAGTATGTCCTTCGTTAATAACACCTAATTCCTTCATGGGCCTGATTCATTTTACAACCACGCTTCAATACAGATGAAATAAATAAATGATGTTTTATCCTTACTCAGCCGAAAAAGAAAAGGCGCATTGTCATCGTCGTGATATAGACACTATTGCACTCAACTGTAAGGATTGAGGAGCTATGGAGTGCATATAATATTAGGCTGGTGGAGATGACTGTCCTAATTTGAGTGTCAGAGTTATTGGTTCTGAGAGCACAATTTCCTTTTCAGCATTGGTAAATGTAATCAATGAAACTAAATCGGTT
>WHTU01000311.1 GCA_009377575.1 Nitrososphaeraceae archaeon
TACTAAAGATAACACATAAGAGAGCATTACTTTTGTTTGATTTCTGACTGAATCCAAAGATTTTCAAAGATAGAAGCATAAGATAGTACTGTTGATTCACTATTTGAATAAGTTGCAAGACCAACTGCATCTTCTTTATCCTCTTTTTCTTCTATTACCAGTGATAGCTCTCTGTCCGCTACTATTGTAGTTAATTTAGTTTGTATTGACTTGAGCAGATAGCGCTGCTCTATACTTTGATACTCATTCAGTAGGTCTATGTTCTTCTCTCCTCCTACGAGCATTTTAACTACAATCTCATCATCAATCTTCTTTTTCAAGAGATCCAATATTCCTTGTCTATGATATTGACGAAGTGTGTTTGCGTGTGAAAATATTATTAATACTTCTTCGGTTGCAGAAGTTATAACTTTTGAAATGAGGCTAAGAGTTTCTTCAGAATCTTGGATTGTTTCTATGAACTCTCTTTTCAAGTCTTCTTCGATCTCCTTTATTCTTTCTTTCGCAGGAATAGCTTTCTTCCATAGCATATCAAAAAAATACTGTTGATGAGCTACAAAAGCTCTCATGGTACTGTAAATTGTTTCGGCTGGTGGATTTAGTTCGAG
>WHTU01000312.1 GCA_009377575.1 Nitrososphaeraceae archaeon
GCAGTAAAAACCTTCAGGAAAAAGAATAGGCAATATCATGTTGGTTCTATAAAAAGCGGTATTCTCAGAGTTTCTCAATTTAGTCTTAAGTTATTCCAGAAGAAAAAGCCAATAATGCTTCGCGAATCAAAAGCATTTAGAAAGTATTGGAAGACTCACCCAATGAAAGATAAGAAACGGTCACCTGAGAATGTAGAGAATATTAAGCGAGGACTGATAAGATACTTTAAACCCACGATCATGTATTCAAAGGAAGGAAATTCCTGGTTTTAAGTTCATATTAATAATAGCTGAGAAAACCCGTGTCCGACATCGATATCGATCTGCGTATCGTCATGATGTAAAGCAGGTTGAGGTATCTATAGCAACTACATATGACAAAAGTCTACATTTACTACTTATATACATATCCGTAGGTACTTCGATATCCGACCATGGGAACCGTAAGCGATTGTACTGAATACTGTCGTCTAACTCCTATCAACTAGGATGATGACGAAGTTATAATCAGTACTCCAGTCGAATTGTTAACAGAAATAGTTTAGTCAACTTTGATAGGAAAAAAGATATCGGCAAGAAAAAGTTGTCTTGCTTTGATTCAGGCAAC
>WHTU01000313.1 GCA_009377575.1 Nitrososphaeraceae archaeon
GAAGCAGCCGAAGAGTAATACTCTTTTTCTATTGACATTACTTGAGCGGCTACCGATAGAGACATATTTATTTTACAACTAACTCGACAAATTAGTCTGCGTATTCTTTGGAGTATACTATCAGCTTAACTCGTTAGATCTAAAATATCATACTTCAGAATGAATACCGAATGAATTGATTAGCCCCATGAAAGTAATAATAAGATTGTGACCCCACATATTGCAATGGTTGTAATGGTCACATGTAAGAATTGTGGGCATGAATACAAGTCAGAAATGTTGCAAACTCCGGACGAAGATACTCTCAGATCTGAGCTACATGAAGATATAATGGAGAATTGTCCAAAATGCAATCAGATTTCAAGCTATAGTAGTCCAGATTTTTATTGGGAATGACAGAATATGCTCTCCAAGATCGAGTAAAATGATTATGCTCTGCTATTAGACATAAGAAGTATATCGTTTTATAGTTTATTTCATACTTTCTAACACAATGCGTGACACAGATTTGGCCGATATAGATGACATAATGTATTCCCCATTTTGTTGCGTGGACTGTAACAGAGAATTTCAAACTCGTGAAGAGCTTGAAGAGCACGTGTTAAAG
>WHTU01000314.1 GCA_009377575.1 Nitrososphaeraceae archaeon
CTTGTAACGCTTGTTCTTGATAGCTTTTCACTGCGCCGGTATATTGTGGAATTTGTGATGTTGCTTCATCTATAGATTTACTAATATTGTCTTTAGTTTCTTCTAATGATCTGTGAACTGATTCTTGGATTTGTTGCGCTGTTACTCGCCCGACATCGCAAATGGAATCTTTTTCACATTTTTGCCATTTGTAATGAACATATTAGAAAATGTGATTATAAGTATTATTATTCCACATGTTCGCGGGATGAACTATTAGACCAATTCTTAATCGTGATAGTACTCAATCCATTAAAGTACAATAATAAAATTATTGAAGTATAAATTGGATTGCTCACAAAAGAAGGAGAGATAGCAACCAACGTAATGCTAAATCCGCTACACATAGCAGATCGAGATTGAATTTCTACAATGGACCATAAGAATTGTCAAACCAATTTTGAATCGTAACAATGAACGATAGCAAGAACAACTTGGAGCATCCAAAAGGAGGCAAGAAATAGCAGATTACCATTGAATTTGAAAATACGCTCCAACGCAGAATTCAAACGCTAAACTGGAAATTAAAGGAATCCAACAATCTTAGATTTTTTTTAATACTCTTAT
>WHTU01000315.1 GCA_009377575.1 Nitrososphaeraceae archaeon
ATGAATCCTATTGCTTCAGTCTTTGCCAGTATAGACCAATCAACCCTCCAACCTGTAGATCTTCATCTAGAAGAATGCATAAAAGAATTAGAGGCTGGGAATACTGAGGGTGCGTTGAATCACTGTGAATTAGCCGATCAGGAATTAGATCCACTTCTAGGAAATACAACTGGGTGATACCATCACCCAATAGGTGCAAACGCGTAAACAATGAAAATGAATGGCACACCAACTAACTATATGTCAACGGACACGAACAGATGTTGGTAATACAGGAAGTATCTCAAAGGTTTTTCATCCATAGATAGAAAAAAACAGTAATCAATATAAGTCATCCAGACATATGTACTACCAGAAGACAGCATCTTCCAGGAGAATCATACCTCAGCTTATTTACTAAAGGTGCTTCTTTGGTTTTCATCTGCACTGTGTGTGGATCCTTGGCACACACAGGCTCTTATAAGATTCGAACAGCCGTAGGATAGTGGTAGGTCACAAGTCTCTTCTTTACTCAATCAAGAACGTATTTATGCTGACAAAACTTTCATATCTTCTCTGCCAACTTATGGCTGTTTACGAATTCTTCTAGTTTCTTCAATGTCTCAG
>WHTU01000316.1 GCA_009377575.1 Nitrososphaeraceae archaeon
GACAAAGGGCACAGCTAACCGCCTCGCTTCTTATTGCAGGAGGCGCGCTGCTTGCCGTTTCTAAAATAGTAGAACCCACAATAGGCGCGAACTTGTACTTGGCAATAGCATTGCCTCCTCTCTATATATCGTTAATTATAATTGGTTTCGTATTAATAGGATTGGGAGTATTAAAAATTATAAAAAAATATTGATGAAAGGAAAGTGGTAGCGTTAGAGGTGTTGTAACGGCAATAGGCTGAGATATATTGAGATGATCTTCTCTGGTTGAATAGTCCATTGCAAAAAGCACAAAGTAATGCACATAGCTGTCTCAAAAGCTTTTATGCTCATCTAAGCATTTTTTAAGAATTATTTACGCTCATTTTCAGATGAAAGTAGATACATTTATTCTTCGTCTTTTCCTTAAGTTAACAGAACCTGTCGGAGGAACTTAACTTATCCATTTCAAAATGGCTTTCTGGTCTTCCGTTAGCCATTTTTATCATGCTTTTGTGCTCTACCCGAATCTTCATCTCTTCCTTGTTAAAATGGTTAATTCATCGAATAAGACATGATCAATTTCAATTATTTGAATGAGGATTGACCGAAAATCCTGAAC
>WHTU01000317.1:0-208 GCA_009377575.1 Nitrososphaeraceae archaeon
TGCTTCACAAACTAAATGAAGCAGATCTTGTTACATATAAAGCCAGAAGAATAGTAGATATTACTCCTAAAGGAGAGAGGATTGGAAACCAGATGATTCGTAATACGCGCCTTTTGGAAGTGCTCATGAAGGATGCTTTAAAAATGGAAATTGATGAGGAAATGGTATGTGGGACTGAACATCACATGAAACGAATCTTTACTGACGC
>WHTU01000317.1:218-601 GCA_009377575.1 Nitrososphaeraceae archaeon
TGTACATTGCTAAAACATCCAAGACAGTGCCCTCACGCCAGGGATATTCCGCTTGGGGAATGCTGTAAAAGATCATAATTCACAGACAGAGAAGCGTACACCAGATTGTACAAAACGCCGCATCGCCTCAGGAAAGTCAATGTATCATATCTTCTAATCCGTAAGATTCATCACTTTTTTAAATCACTCTTCAATCTATGACTAATGCTTACCGATATTGATGTATTATTTTTATTAATTGATCGAAGATGAAGATATTTCTCAGCTGACATCCGCTACCGACGCTGGCGTTAATGTTGACATATAAACGAAGAGGGCGGAGATGTCTGCAGTTATTTGGCGAGATTGAGAACGACTTAAGATCAGAACTGAGTTATGTGAAC
>WHTU01000318.1 GCA_009377575.1 Nitrososphaeraceae archaeon
TAAATGAATATACGATGAAATCTGCTAATAGTACAATAACTTTAATTCTACTATTAGTTGCCGTTTTTAGTATAGCCGCAAGTAGCCCTATCTTAGTTCCCGCAAGCTCAGCTGTTTACTGTAATCCCACGTCGAATAATAGATAGGACTAATTTCTAGGACAACTGCTGCACCTCTTTTCACTTCATCCAATAGTCCTTTGGCAGTTGGATCATCAGAGTTTCCTAGATATCTTTTCATTATTTTTTCCCAAATAGGAATGTTGAAATTGATATCCTCATGCATCTTTGCATTCCCCTTTCCACGAACACCTTTGTATGGAGGATTTGGGTCGTCAACACAAAAGTAAATTAGTTCATTCATCCTAAGATTAGTGATTTTCTTTGACTCTTTTCCTGTTAGGATATAAAACTTGTTATCCGAAGAGTCGTAATAGTACCATGCAGGATGAATATTTGCATGACCTTTTTCATCTACTGTTCCAAGATGTATATTTAGAATTTTCGTCGTTAAGAAATCTTTCATATCTTGTTCACTAAGAGGTGCGCCAAAGCCTGGACTTGCGTTTAGAATCTTTAACATGGAGATGAAGACGCATTAT
>WHTU01000319.1 GCA_009377575.1 Nitrososphaeraceae archaeon
ATCTGCAAATGTGATTCCGCCGTTAGTAGATGATCTAAATAGTACTTCTGAATTGTTGTTCGGTGCATTTTTTATCATCGAACCATACAACATATACATTATCATCTGAGACTGCCACTGGTGCTTTATCAATCACAATTTGTTCTTCATTGCTGCCAGTATTTTCATTATCATCTTCTTCTTGTTGCACATCTCTAATTTGCTCATCTTTTAGCTCTATAGCATTATTTCCATCGCTTGTTGTTCAGGACTAAACTGCAATTGTCTTTCCGGCCGTACGCTCGCGTCTTCCGACGGCGCCTGTTTGGATTATTTTCTTGAAGTGTCTGTTGCGTATGAGGTCTGTAACGTCATCATTATTGTTGTTCCAATCCCTAACGCTATAACCGCTGCAATTGTAATGACTAAAAGCTTGCTCATATGGGTTCGAATGATTCGCAGTATTTAAACTAGCAAAAGCAGCATGACAAGGGCACCTCAACAATCATTAGCTCCTAAGAAATCGGATTGTGGCTGTGGAATGAAGAAACATTAACTATACTCCGTCAATATTTAGAAGGGTTCGCAATCTTCGTTTAACACCCATTTTTTTAAAAATG
>WHTU01000031.1 GCA_009377575.1 Nitrososphaeraceae archaeon
TAACACCTTTGATTGGTATTCATGTCCACAGTTTTTACATGTGACCATTACAACCATTATAGTTTGTTTTGACCGTTAAGTCATATAATTATTATCATACTAATTTTCGGTCATCTCTCGTTTTTTGATAGATTTTGATGTTTTGTCTCATGCTCTTCTAACTCTTCACGTGACTCAAATTCTTGACCACAATCAACGCAAGAGAAAGGCGCATACATTTTAACATCGATATCATCAGATTTTTCATCAGGATCTGTTTTATCACTCATAATATTTTTTATGTGGGGTAACTAAAAAACAATATGCCAAATCCGTTAAAGCTCATCACCATCGTAATCATTATTGCAGCAGTAGCTAATCTTACGTTTGGTAGTAGTGCATTGATCGAACAAGTTGTTAACGCTCAAAATATGACTGAAAACAACAACACCGATGATAATAGTACGAACGAATCAGGCACGATATCTAGTCTCCCGATGCCCATTCGTCCGCCATACGTTAGTAATTAGTTATCGTTACTCTAAATTGAGCACTCGGCCTGTGACGTGGATAGACCTGGCTCAGCGAGAGATATTAAAATCTTGAACTTTCAAAGTCTCGAAGTCTGTCCACATATTAAATCCAGTAACTACAAAAACCTGAAATGTCCAAAATGTATGGGAGATAATATTGAGATAATTCCAGTCCAGGATTACGAGAAATATAGTATTAGTATTAATAAGATCAGAGGAATTGATGTTGAATTTAGTGATGATAGGGCCAAGTCTAGGTAATTAATATTGCCTAATTTTAGAATTCATAAAATTCTGTTTGATATCTTTTTGATTAATCAATTTATTTTTTTTCATTGTATGAAATAGTCTAAGAAATAGATCAATGTGATTCCTGATTTCCAGATACACATATGCTAATTCGTCAAGCTTGTTTAGTACCCAAAATTCTTGTAATATATTTTCTACCTCACTAGATGAAAGATCTAATTCAATAGCAACGTCAACTGGACGTTTACCGTGCAAGAATAGATATAATGCTCTTGTTTCTTTGGACTTATTTTTCAGGTCTTTTGTTTCAATGTCATGGTCTTCTTGACCATCTATTCGTCTAATGATTGTGCCGATGTCTTTGAAGCTCATATGTACCTGCTGTGCGATTTCTCGGATTGTCTTACCTTCCTGATGAAGCTTAATTACTAGCTGCTCTTTATCTTGTTTGTTTAGGACTTGCATATGATTTGTACACTATTTATTTGGAACTGTTGCTAGATAGCTTTTTCTCTCTCTGTTATCGGTTGTTACCTACCGCTACAGATTGATTTTAGCTGTTATTTTGTACCGTCTTATACTCACGGTGTAAGCTTATATGTGATGTATTTACAATCGTTAAATACCTTTTTGAATAGCTCTAAACGAGAATGGTACTCGGAACTCTACTGTACATAATTATTATCATTGTCGTTATTATTGTTATAATAGCTCTACTCAAATTTCTTTTTCAATTGTTTTTTGTAGTACCAATTGGAACTGATTATTCTGTGGATATTCTATATGCTAAAGAGATTCTATTATCGATGAACTAGATTAAGTCTGGCTGTAATGGCATTTGATTCAATCAGTTTTAATTGATGTATCAAACTTGCTATTTTTAGGATATAATGAACTGGATGAAGGTCCTGTCTCGTAGGCCTATCTATCATACCACTTTCTCGCCATTAAGACTGTATTTTTAGTGCGTTCCGTATTCCATAGATAAGATTTACACTTGCGACAGAACCGAGGAAGGCCCTTTCTTTCCCTGCCATTTCTTCTTTCTATCCATTTGTCCCCACAGCGATTACATTCATATTCTGTAGTACGAATCTGATAGATGGGCATTTTCTTTACTATTAGTAAAGTGACTCTCATAGGTTAAATATTTAACCCTACCATAAAGCTGCAGTTTCGATCAGTAGCGTTGAGCGCACATGTAGAAATTAAATCATTACGATCTCAGCCACCAGATCAGTTAAGCGATCTGTGTCAAACGGTTTTTGTATGTATTTTGATATGTAATTTCCGTTTTCTAATTCTCTTATGAGTACATCATCTACATTATATGCTGAATTGAGAATTATTTTGGTTTCGTTGCATTCTTTTATCTTGCGAGCAACAGAGTCTCCCCACATGCCCTCCAATTTATAATCCAATAGTATGAGAGATATTTTGTTACCCCGGTTTGTTTCTTCTATGTATTTCTCAATACACTCTTCGCCAGAGTCTACCGTTATTACATCGTATCTTGACCCGAGTACTAACCCAAATAATAAACGCACGTCTGGTTCGTTATCACATATCATTATCGTTTTCTTTCTTCTTTTAAAATTACTATTACTATGATGATTATAGGTTAAATTCAAAATGCGTGACTGCAAGCTTTGGCACACTGGGTATAAAGACCTTTAGAACCACATACCTCACGATATAAGCTTCAACAGTTGTCTTGCAGGGGGTGAGTTTTATAATAGTTAAATACCTTTTTGAATAGCGCCCAATCGACAAATTCACTCATGGATTATGGGGGATGGCCATGACGACAGGAATGACAGTTACTATCACTATCATGGATTTATTTTTGTTCATTCGGCTTTTTCAGGGTATATTCTGTGTAGTATCAATTTACCTCAAGAGTGTACGGGTTTCTATAACTAGCTACAGTTCCCAGCTCTTATCCTCCTATTGTTGCTGGTTGTATTGCCTGCGTTGGTTGTATCGCTGTCTGCGTCTGCGTCAGTTGAGTTTTCATATTTAATATACTAGTATCTGCTAATGCTTGACAGATTAGTTGGGTGTTACCGACTTGCGTACACCCCATAACGAAGCCATCAGAGTAAGCTTTCTGGGCGTTTGTAAAAAGTCCACATGCTTGATATTTAACTGAATCAAACTTTTGTAGTATTCCATCTGCGCTCCATCAATACGGAGCAGTAAGAATGAAGATGAACGTAAGATTTTTGAGGCAGACTTGGCACAATTTATCATCAGGTTCGTTTCTCGATTTTCTTACGAAATTTGAGTGTCATTGTGGCATGATGTAAGGAAAATAGAACCTTTTTGGATCATATGTACATCGGCCTTCTATTCATTGAATTTGTGATATCATAAAAGAAATGGTGCTGAAATTACGAGAGCATATAAATAAATGAAGATCATGTGGAGTATCAGGCTTTTTGCAAATATGGGTCAGAAGAACTAAGGGTAATTGTCGGTTCGATGCACACAAAGGATCCCTATGAGTGTCCATAATATGATGAATTGCATACATAATACTCGATTACATGTAAAAAAGAGCACTACTTGTGAGGATTGATAACCACTTATTATCGTCAGAATGTAATTTTGGCCTTAGCGGATGTGTCAACGATGTGAGAGATTTTGCAACTACACTAATTCTGTGTAGATTTAGACCCGATATGATCAGAATACTAATAAACGAACGAGCCACAAAAGCTAAGATACTAGAAAATCTGGATTCGATCGTAAGAAATTGAACTTTGCGATAAGAATAACTGGGCCTGTTTCTTCTTCCATTTGATCAGAGTTAGGCTTTAGAACATTCTATTAGTTGAGTTCATAATTGTGACACAAAACTGTCCAACGATATTCAAAGCAAGAGTGCCATAAAAAATCTTTTTAATAAAAGCTTTTGCTGAAAGTGATTGTCCTACAGAAATCTAAAATCCTCTTTTACAGTAATAAGTACGATATGGCTATTTGTTCTTTCAATGGCAGGAAGGGCGAGATCTCTTTTGACAAAGTTGCTGAGTTCTCGATGATTCCGAAATTTGGCTACAATTATCATGTCTGTAAGTCCAGTAATGTCGTATACAGCGCATACATTGGGAAATTCAGAGATTGCTCTTTCAACCTCTGCTATCTTTCCCTTGTGTGCAGTAACTTCTATTATTGCTGTCAAATCGTAACCTAATTTCTCATGGTCTACTATTGCCGAATAGGATTTGATTATTCGATGGTCCTGAAGTTTATTTATTCGCGAAAGGACAGTAGGAGGAGAAACACCTATCTGAGCTGCAATATTTCTGTACGAAAGCCTTGCATCACGCAGAATCATCTTTAATATCTTTATGTCTGTTTCGTCGATATTCAATGCGGCGTCCTAATTAATTACAAGAAAACAAATAGTATATTGACTTGTTTCACTTATTCCTGTTCCTGCTTCTGCGACTAAAAATTATTATTATCACCATACTTTTTTTTACCTAGAATACTTTAATCCTGCCTCTAATTTACGAATTCGATTGATTATGTTTAGATGATTGGCTTGTACTTCTGTAGTTACATACAGGAGATAGTCATCTCCAAATGGCATAGTAATACGCTTAATCTTTTCATATTCTGCTAATACGTACCTTCCTTTTCCTATCTTGTGGGAAAGTTCACTGCGTACCTTCCATCCAGTCATAGCCATTTCAAGCGATTTTTTGGTCTCTTCTGAAGTAAGCAAATTCTCTACACCTTGGCGATGTCGAGAGTACATTGTCTTGCCATCGGAATCGCATATAGTAACTAACGTAATATTTGGATCGATATTTACAATATCATTATAGTGCTGCTTTATCCTAAAGAGTCTGATCCTTAGCAAAGAACTAATTATGAATCCAAATATTGCACCCCATATGAGATGAAACGCTATCGCAATTAATGTAATATTTGTGATAGACTGAATTATATCTTCAGAGGATACTGGATCCTGTGATTCTATAGCTAATATAGTAGTTATAGAATTAATAGCTGGCTCAACTAAGAACGCGGTTATTGGTAAAAATAATACAAGCCATACTATCATACCTGCTCCCATGCCAACCAGTGAACTCTTGTACGGATTGAGCATACGTACTTTTTTCCATCTAATCCCAATGACACCAAATGCTGCTCCTATTATAGTACCAATTAACAGGTGAAGACCAAAAGCCGTAGACGTTGCAGCTGTTACATCATCTATGCCTAGACTAATTCCCATAATCGAATAAAATGCTCCAATTGGTAATCCAAGCAATAATTCAGTTACTATGATAACCGAGGATAATGACCAAGTTGCTATAAAACCAGCAAATGCTCCATACTTTACTCCTTTGAATATCACCATTACTTGATTTTTATCTTTGTTTCTTTTTTTAGTTATGGAGAGCATCATGAAAGTCTCTTTTTATCACGTCCTACTCTGCTCAAGAAAAGTGTTTTTCACTACCTTGAACATACATTGTTTTATCGTCGTATCTGAAATTCTGCAAGCAGTGAAATGCCAAACGACTTCTAGTGACAAGTAACTGATTGTAAAGCCGATAATAGGAAATATTATGAGATTTAGGTTTTTAAGCATTTTTCAATACACAATCATAACGGGATTAGTAGAATATAAAGCATTCTCCTAAATCGCATAACGTTTGAAAGCAAATATCTTCAATCGGATTATATCTGTTAAATCGACTTATCCTGAAATAGGAATTAGCTTAACGGATGCAAGATGAAATAGTTATGCTCGATGAAGAATAATTAATCAATATTTCCATTTTAGATCGACCTACGTTCTTAAAATTCTTAATTTTCGTTAATTTCAAAACACCTTCATAAGATAAAACAAGCTATCCATTTGGGTGAATATTTTAAGCATGTGAAATCATGAAATGAGCTTTATTTTATTTAAGAGTCTCCTTCTTAGCTTTGCATCATGCGTTTTTATTCTCAAACTTGTTCCGCAGCACGGACACCTGATCTTATTCCACCTTATAAAAACCTCACATTCTGTACATCGTCTTACACCATCTTCATAACACGTAGTATGATATGACTTCTTTGCTTTATACTCAACGCAAATATTTCTGCAGGACATAATATGTCTTACTTGTATTTCAAAACATAATTATTAGTTGTTTTCACAGTCCACAGCTAGTTAGTACCCTAAAGTTATCCAGCTGCAAAATACTGAAAGCCATCTCTAAGAATAATTGTTAGCGTTTCTCTCATAGATGCAGATTCAGAATTTCTCTCTATTGGTTTGACTCTTGATAACTTGCTGTTCTTCTTACTGCTATTAGGCACTAAGAAATTGTTCATCTCTCTCGTTCTCACTTCGCTTTATTTATTTAGGTTCTTTTGCTGCTTGAGATGACTAATGTTTTTACTTGTTTGAATACACATGGTGGTATAGGTTTGTCTTTAATTCTGCAGGCTGTAAAGTGCCATCCTCCTTCAAGAGCCAAGTAGCTGATCACAAAGCCAAGCGCCACGTAAGTTAATAGATTCAGATTTTCTAACATTCCAGTAGTACCCATCTGATTTGTATTATATAAGGTTCTTTATGACAAAATTAAACATTTGAGTTGAAATGCAATCTAATACCTGATATCTGTTAAGATCTGTACTTTAGTCATGAAGTGCTCCTTATCAACTGTAAACAGGTATACTAACAAAATCTGGGGTGCTCCCAATCTGTTCTTTCTTCAAATGATGGAAGTTGTGATTGACGTTGCAAGTACCAATTGTATATCCATCTAAAGAAAAGTTTTATTCTATTCAAGTAATGGTTCCACGTCGTTATCCATCGTTTGTCTGGGTCGATCTGTGGATCCTTGACTTTCCCATTGAGATAGGCTAGAATTTGCTCCTTTATATTGATATCAAGAAGTGAGATAGGGCCTAAGTACTTCGCAAAGTCAATGATCGGTTTGAGATTATTAATCTGATGATTTCATAAGATCCCTTTTCTTGCATGTAATTATAAAAATCCACAATTGTGGATCTATTTTGTTCGTTGGGGAGTAACTGAATTTTAGTTAACAAAGTTGAAATCTTGATGGCCATCTTTTGCTTGGTTTGAATTAAGAGGTGGTGCTTCTACCATGAGAGTATCCATCTCTTTAATAGTAAATCTAGTACTTGAATTCCTATACTTAGTGCGGTCACCGGGATTTGAATTCCCGCCCTATCTTGTTAAAAGATCGAGTCCCGGGTTACGGGCTAGCCTCGTATTCTAGGATACATGGAAGGCCAGTGTACTAACCAAACTATACGATGACCGCACATATAATTAGGCTCGGAAGCAATGGCTATTTATTTCTATGTTAGAGTATTTAGCAGGTAATGGAAGCATTCATGAATTGGATTGCTTAAGCAAGGCTTATAATGACAACCTACAATGAAGCTTGTGTGATGAATGAATTATTTACTAAACATGGCAATCATAGAATTCAAAAGATTAATGATTTCGAATTCCGACTCGAAAAGAATGAAAAAAAAGGAATGAATGTTCCAGTCACTATTTTCTCCGACGATCTTCTAATTTCCAAGATGGTCTCCGATCGAACGATCGATCAAGCTGCTAATGTTGCCACACTTCCCGGCGTAAGAAAACATGTCGTGGTTCTTCCAGACGGTCACGAGGGATACGGATTTCCTGTCGGAGGGGTTGCTGCAACTGATTTGGTTGAAGGTGTCATCAGTCCAGGAGGAGTCGGATACGACATTAATTGCGGTGTAAGACTGATCCGTACAAGCCTGACCGAAAAAGATCTGTTGAAGAGAGGAATCAAGGATGTAGTTGATGAACTCTTTAAAACCATACCTTCCGGCGTAGGAAAAACAGGTTCGATTAGATTAACAAAATCTAGCCTTGATGAATTTCTCGTTGAAGGTGTGAAATGGACTATTGAAAACGGGTACGGTTGGGAGCAGGACGCCGAGGTTTGTGAGGAAGGAGGTAAGATGGATGGAGCTGATCCTGAAAGTGTTTCCGAGACTGCTAAGAAGAGAGGCATGAATCAGCTAGGAAGCCTTGGATCGGGAAATCACTTCCTAGAAGTTCAAAAGATAGATAAAATCCTTGATGAGAGGGCAGCGGCTGCTATGGGTCTGAACGAAATAGGTCAAGTGACCATCCTCATTCATTGCGGATCTAGAGGTTTCGGGCATCAGGTATGCAGCGATTACCTACGCCTCTCTGAAAGTATTTCGAGAAAGTACGGACTAAAACTAGTAGATAGGGAATTGGCTTGTGTTCCAAACAGCTCTGATGAAGGAATGAGCTACCGAAAAGCAATGTATTCTGCACTCAATTTTGCTTGGTGCAATCGGCAATTAATAACCCATTGGACGAGAAAGACATTCGAAAAACTGTTTGGTATGAATGAACAAGACCTAGATATGAAACTAGTATATGACGTTTCACATAACATTGCGAAGGTAGAGCGGTACGATATCGATGGCGAGGGAACTCGTGATTTAATGATTCATCGTAAAGGCGCAACTAGGGCATTTCCTGCTGGAATGGCACAAGTATCTGAAAGATATCGAGCCATTGGACAGCCGGTCATTATACCCGGATCTATGGGAACTGCAAGTTGGATTCTACTAGGTAATAAGAAATCCCTTGAGTTGAGCTTCGGCTCTACCGCTCATGGTGCTGGAAGAACCATGTCAAGATCGGCCGCAAAGCGAACATATTCTTTGGACGAAGTTAGAAAAAATCTTACAGATAAAGGTATTTATCTCAAGGCCCTAACTAAAGAAGGTGTCGTGGAGGAAACACCTCATGCCTACAAAGATGTTGATAGGGTCGCTACTATTTCTCATTCCGTTGGTATTGCAACAAAGGTGGTAAGATTAGTCCCGTTAGGTGTAATGAAGGGTTGAAGCCGGAAGAGGATCCAGATTTAGAAATTATAAAAGCTCGAAAAATGCTAAAGCTTAGGGAGCAGGCTGCTGCTACTGAAAAGCGAAGAAAAATTGAAGATGAATCCAAGCTTGTAGAAAAGTCAAAGAAGCAGGCTTTTCTCAAATATATTTACGACAGAGGGGATGAGGTATTGTCAGCGGCTGAATCTCAATATCCTTCACAGACCGCGTCGGTAATGAATCGCATACTCGATTTGATAGAGAGAGGAGATATTCAGCAAAAGATATCGGGAGGAGAATTGTTGTCACTTTTCCGTATGTTGGGATTGAACATCAGAATGAACACAACTATAAAAATCGAGGATCATGGTAAGTTAGTTTCATTTTCTGATAAGTTGAAAGCCTACAATGTTAAGAATGAAAATGAGACCGATTAGATCTCGCGGGTCTTTGAAATTCAGGTTCTGAACTATTCTAGCATATTCATCCACTAGTGTGGATATTCTTTTTTCAATTTCTTTTGCCTTGCGTGTGGAAACAACTGAATCTCTATTACTTCCTTTTCTGCCTTAACATCACGATCATTGTGTATTGGATTAATGCTTGACCTGAGAAGGAGTGAACCTATGACACTTTGTTCTAATTTTAAGTATCCCATAACATAGTACGGATATTGAACTATTAATGCCTGTCTAAAATATCAGAATGGTGTAAATGCTTGTAGTGCATCAGCAATCATTTGAAACTCATTCGATTAAATAGAATGCTAAGTACAGATACGTTTTAATTTAATTGACAACTACTATTGGGAGTAACTACTTGTTAAAAAAGTGTACCAAATGGACTACACCGAACTCATAAATATGACAAGAGATTATCAACTTGGAGATATATCCAGTAACGATAAAGCTCTGATCTACAGGATAATGAACTCTGAAGCATCATCATATAGAGTTGCATCATCAAAATTTAGATTTCGACAGCAAAATTCCCAAGATAGAAATGATTATACGATATTAAAAAGGCTTATTGAGCTTCGATATATTGAAGAAAATCAAGAACAGAGAAAAATATTCGGTGGGAGTATGATATATAGGTTTACTACTCATGGCCTGCTTTACATTTTCTTAAACAAGCTAATGTACCCGCCGCAGCTACTCTTGAATTATAATGTAAATAGTGTCCTCAAAACGCTTGTATTTCAGTATTTTGAAACTAAAACGATTAGTCAGGGCACTGCTAGATTCTATGATGCAATTACTGAGTATTTGAATGAATGTGCAAGATTGTTAATTGATCAAAATTCTCCTCCAAAATCCGAATTGGAAAGCCACGCTAGGAGAGAAAACTCCTTGGGATACGAATTAGACGAATTGATCAAGTTCGTCGCAGTGAAGCTAGCATTGATGTATAGTGAGTCAAATCTTCTAACCATTTCTTCTGCACTTGTAGAAAATGATAGTGCAAGAGTCACGCTATATGAATTGGAAAGTTCAATGAAAAGTCTTATAGCCTCCGACAGGAAATTCATGCATCTCTTGGAAAAAACCAAAACTGAATTCGATGAAATTCGATAAGTCTCAGATTTATTATTAAATGCCGAACGAAGAGCACTACTTTAAACGTGAGGCCTCTCTAGTATGCCTAAAAATTTTTAAACTTTACTTCGAGTATCGTATCGATTAGTTGGTACCCGTTCCGACCTTATACAATAACTCAAAGCATTCTATAATAAAGGGTAGAAGCTCTATTGTGCCATAACATTCTTGAATACTTCTAACACTGGTCAGCGATAGGTCTTTGAATTCCCTAACGTTTCACAGGAATTCGTATTGAAGGTGCAACGTACGACTTCCAGATTGGAGTTTTTTTCGAAATAGCTAGTGACTAAAATCTTGCAAAAGGCCAGGATCAACAAAACCTGATAATTTGTAGAAGGGAGAGTTTACATGAAAATTTGTTTGTAATTACTTTCTTGGTTCGGAATTAGAGACTGCTGAATATTAGAAACACAATTCTTCATGAAAGATCTACTCCAGCCGGAACAATCAAATCCAGATCTTTAAAATCAATAAGTAAATTTCGTATTATAGAACTAGACACATATAATAATAAAATGACTAGTGCAACTGTCCTATCAGATAAGATCATATAAGATTACATATTCTTTGAACTCTTGTTGTGACATTTAGTTGAAGCCAATATGCGCTAACTCCTGTTATGAGTTTTGGTTAAAGATTCCACGAGCAAATTATTCAAAATTGAGCACTCAAACTAAATAACTACGGCATTTGTCATGACAATATAAGACAAATCGAGTTTGTAGACCTATGGTAAGCGAGATCCTCGTGCGGACATCAGGGTTGGTCTTTCTAGGATAGTGAACGGATTAGAAATATTAAAGGAAGTATTATTGTCCTCTCATTCGGCCCTTTTCATCTTTGAACCGCAGATAGAACACGTTATATCTTTATGCTCATTACCACATCCCATGCAAAAGTATCTTATCGAGCTATAATTATAAGACGATGTATCAGAGGATGAGGAGAGAGAATCAAAAAGGCTTCTTGTACTAGTATCCTTCTTCCTTATCCTTAGACGCGTTATCAAAAAGTTAATTGCAATAAATGCACCCAAAGCTACAGCCACAGATATAGGAAATGGTAAAAGCAAAGAAGCAATAAGACCTATTCCTGCATATAGGCATATCCATTTGAGAGTATCTAGAATCAAATGTGTTTTGTTATTGTCGACATGCTTCATGTGTAGATGCCATCGTATCCTACTATACTTCTAGCAATAACCTACTCTTAAAGTAACTGTATACTCTGTGGTAGGAGGATTTCAATCTGAACTAAATGCCTTAGATCTATTCGAATGTGCTGGATGTCTTCAAAGGAACAAGCGCAATAGTCTGAAAAAGTTCAAAATTTTTGTTTTCCCCTATACCAGAGACCTACTAATTGTTTGCTCTTAATGTGATAAATATCTCATAAACATCACTTAAAAAAATTGGCGAAATAAATCCAATATATACACTATCTTTTGATTAAAAATGTCATTTAATTTGTATAAGCATATTCCCTTAATCCAGCTTTTGCAGTCGATTTACCTCCTATTCTGACTAATACAAATTCCTTATTGCTATGATTGATAGAATCAAACAAACCCCTTCCTATTCCGCGGTGCAGTCCTTCGTATTCCTCCATCGAGAGTTTCATTCTCGTACCTATCTCTTCTTCTAGATTCATTGAAGTTACTATTTCCTTATAAGGAGGTTGAATTACCCCGCTGAAAACCATCGCACTGCTACCACTCCCATACGAACCGAAGCCTACCCTTTTGCCATCCAAATCCGTTCCTCTCTTGAACTCATATTCTAACGAACTCCTGAAACCCATATACATTGAGGCCGTGTACAGATTGCCTATCAATTCGGAAGCCTTCAAAGAACTCGCCATCTTCTTTTCATAGGCCCCGTGGTAAAGGGCTGTCTGCATAAAGAGTCTCCGGAACTTCTCATCTGCTTTCATAAATTCTGTATCCGCCAGGATAGATTCAATGGTTCCCCTAGGATCTTTTGGATAAGGTTCTTCTACTCCTATCTCGTTAATGACTTCTTTCCATCTGGGAAGGTTTCTCCACTCGTGTCTTAAGAGATACGCCAACGCCTTCTCGCCCATTCGTCTATATGGTAAATGAACACTGATTAGATCGATATGATCAGTAATTGATTCTCCATCCTTTAGATCAATTAATCCATACTTCAATGCTTTCTCTTTATAACTGTCAAAGGCCTTCCTGACCTGTATAAGATATAACAGATTTGAATAAGTCCCATTAACTAAAGGCGTTTCTTTTCCAATTGGTCGGTAAAAATCATACTCATTACTGATGATGGTCGATGTCACTTTTTGATCGAAGGCCAATAACCTAGGATTATCCTTGATCAGCATTGCCACTGCACCAGCTCCCTGAGTGTATTCAGCTGTCGAACCAAGATCATACTTGGCAATATCGCTCACAATCACAATTGCTGCTTTATCGTTATTTTCTTCAGCACGTATCCAATTAGCATTATCATATAGAGCGTAAGATCCGCTTACGCACGCAAATTTGCATTCGATCCCTCCTGCGTGCTCAAAAGAACCTTGACCATAAACTTGCTCCAGCATCCCGATCACAAACGAATTCATTGCTTTTGACTCATCAAGTGCTGATTCAGTTGCTACATACATTCTCCCTATATCTTGGGGCCGCAAATCATTCTTCTCCATTAACGTTAAGCAGGCATTGGCCGCCATACAGGCCGGATCTTGATTAACATCAACAATAGCCATTTTCCTAATCCCTATACCGTATTCTAGCTTCTGTGGGTCTATGCCCCTCGCCTCCGCAAAGTCTTTACAATCTACATAGAGCTTAGGAACGTAGATAGCCAGATCATCGATTCCTACTGGCATGATAACAACAATTGATATTTATAGACAATTTAAAGGTACTTCTAAGCTTATTTGACTAGTTGTTCTAACTCCATTGACTATCGCCTTTGCATGTGTTTTTTTATAGCCTTACAAATGTTATCTTATATTGCCAGGTTCTTGACAAGGGAACGGCCCATTCAAAAGTACCTAATTATATTATAGTAGTTGTCTCTTTCACATGGTCTATACCCTATCTGCCTTATGGACTCTATTATCTTGCTTGCTGATAATTCTGTTGACCTTGCCCCTGTAGCACTAACAACTTCTTCTCCGATCAGAGTCCCTCCGAAATCATCTGCTCCATAATTCAAGGCCAGCTGAGCCATTCCTACACCGTTGGTTAACCATGAAGACTGCAAATGATCAATCAAACTGTAGAAGACTATCCTAGAGATCGCGATCATTTTTAGAAGCCCTGATCCTCCTGAAGAATACCTCACAGAACCGTCAGATTGCATTTCAGTTTTATTGGGTTCGAAACTCCAGGGTATAAATGACATAAAACCGTGCGTTTTTTCCTGTAATCTCGCGATTAGGAGTAGATGATTCGCCCTCTGTTCGGTTGTCTCAACTGTGCCGTACATCATTGTAGCGGATGACCTAATGTCCAAGCTATGAGCCTCCTCCATGATTCTCAACCATTCGTGACTCTTAATTTTCAACGGACTAATTGCTGATTTTACTTCATCGTCAAGTATCTCTGCACCGGCACCGGGAAGTGAATCAAGTCCAGCCAGCTTTAATCTATGAAGGATTTCTTTTGTGGTGCTCCTCTCTACTCTCGCTATCATATCTATTTCGGATGCAGAAAGGCCGTGGATACCAATCTTAGGATGCCGCTTTTTTATTTCTCTGAATACTTCTTCATAGTACTCGATCCTAAGATTTGGATTGTGACCACCTTGAATAAGAATTTGAGTGATGCCATACGCCTCCTTAGCCATGATTACACGCTCAAGTACCTGCTTTAGAGAGAGAGTGTATGATTCAGAATGACCTGGAGGTCTATAGAAAGCACAGAATTTGCAATACGTTACACATACGTTAGTATAATTGAGTATTATATTATTAACAAAGCTGGCATTGTTCCCAAATAATTTATTGCGCAAATGATTGGCCGATATACCAAGAGAATAAATATCGTCAGATTCCAAAAGTCTAAGGCAATCGCTCAAGTTAAGGCGACTCCCATTTAGAACGTTATATACAATATCTGAAATATCCGACTTGTTGATCAAGTTTAGAGCAAATGCAGCCAAGCTATTCACTATATACATGATATGTGGATAAATAATGCTATTTATTCGTTACAAGCCTCGATTTGACGATTCACGAAACGAAATACCTTTGTCTCAATTATCTTTTTCTGCTGTCAGCCTAATTCGGGGTATAACTAAGAATCACTTTAGAATTCAACCAATGCATCCACACTTTAAATCTACCTTTTTAGATCAATTTTGAAAAATGCAAAAGAAAGAAATGAGAATTGTCTGAACAATCTTTTGTCCCCATTTGAAAGCTGATCATTGCATAGGTTTTATATTGATATTCGCAGAGATAAGTCAGATAGATTGCTACAAGGTATTGAAAGAGTAACCCCTGCACTCGAGAAGGCGATGGCAGGCGAAGAATTGTCATATGATGATGGAATCCAACTCATGAGAGAAGAGAACCTATTCTTACTGGGAGCAGCGGCAGATAGTTTACGCAAGAAAAACAGCGGAAATACGGTAACATTCGTTTGTTCGTACTATCTCAATTATACGAATATCTGTGCCGCAAGTTGTCCATTATGTGCTTTCTATAGAAAGGGTCAAGAGGCAGACGCTTACACGCTTACCATCGAGCAACTCCTCGCAAGGGCCAGGATAGCAGTGAATGATTTGGGAGCCACAGAATTGCACATAGTTGGAGGGTTTCATCCGAAATTGGGGCTTGATTACTATGAACGTATGATCATCTCCATTAAGAAGGAATTCCCTCATGTATGTATAAAAGCACTCACGCCAGCTGAAATCTTTTTCATATCCAAGCTAACCAGGAATTCCGTAAAGGAGGTATTAAGTAGATTGAAAGATTCCGGACTAGATGCATTACCAGGGGGAGGTGCAGAAATTTTCCACGAGCAATCAAGGAATTTGATTGTAAGAGGTAAATGTTCCGGAGAGGAATGGCTTGACACCGCTCGTCAAGCTCACGAAATAGGGCTAAGGAGCAATTGTACGATGCTCTTTGGCCATATAGAGAAACCTGAACACATTGTAGATCACATTATTAGGATCCGAGAGTTAAACAAGGATACTAACGGCTTCACTACATTCATCCCACTAAAATTTAGCCTAGAAAATACCGAATTGGAGCAGAAGCATATGATTCAAAGAGAAAGTCCCTCGACATATGACCTGAGAGTTATTGCGGTCTCAAGGATCCTATTATCTGACGTACTAAACAATATCTCTGTATATTGGATAGCACTTGGAAAGAAGCTAGCTCAAGTCGCTCTTCATTACGGTGGCAACGACTTAGTCGGGACAGCGTTTTCAGAGGAGATATTCAAAGCAACAGGAAAGCATAATGTAACTTCAACTGAGGAGCTGATTAATCTAATTAATGAGATTAACAGACAACCTGCTCAACGAGATACATTTTTCAACGTTCTCAGACGTTTTTAATTAGTTTTTGATAACTTTTTACTACAATTATGAGATCTTGAAATAGTAAACATGTACTCTATATGATCAAACTTGAAATATTTTCCTTCAATATTCCTTTATCAGATGCCAACTTAAACATTTTCTTAATAGATGTAAGACCTTCGGTTCCCATATCTACTGTCAGCTTGTTTACGTACATACCTATGAATTTGCTGATCACGGCTCTGGCCTGACCTCTGCTATACATCATGGCATAGTCCAATGCGTCCTCAAAATGGTTAAGCCCATATAAGATAGAACTTCTAAACAAATTCTCAAATTCTTGTATCTGGAAGTTAGACATGGTTTCTGAACTGGCCACGTTTATTCCAAGTGGAACTGCAAGACCATTAGTAAGAACATTCCACCAACTTCCCAGGTCTAGGACCTTTAAAAGACCAAATGTCTCATAAGTTATCTGCCCCTCATGAATTACTAAACCAGCTTCCACCTCTCCATCCTTTACAATTGTTGGTATCGTGTGAAATGGCATCTGGACGTTAGGGTAGTTCCCTAGCGCAATCCTTGAAATCAGGTATGCTGAGGTCATTCTTCCGGGTACGGCAATCTTGGTGTGACCAAGTTCAGAAATAGTAAATCTTTTCTTGGAAATAATCACTGGACCATAATTAAGCCCAAAACTGGCACCACAGGGCAATATCACATAATTTCTCAAGTATGCATATGCATGTGCTGAGATCGCTGTGACGTCAAGTTCATGGTTCAATGCCCTCTTGTTAAGGGTTTCAATATCCTCTATTACGTGTTTGATCTCAAATGCAGGATTATTCACCTTGCCTGATGCAATTCCATAAAACATGAATGCGTCATCAGCGTCGGGAGTATGACCTAATCTTAATTCGACCACATAACGTTGATTGTTTCAGAGTCATATATGCTTCTCCTTACCATATGCCAGTCTTAGGGAAAATATTATAAGCTTCTTTCATCGTACGATGGCGATTTTACTGAATTGGGTAGTAGAATAAGGTAATATGACCGTCTTACTCAACTAGTAGTAAATACCTTGACGGGTAGTGATTCAGATTATGGATCAGAAAATCCTCAATTCACAGGTAGTAATACATAAACTCTTGTCACTCAAACTCAAAGTCGGGTTGGAAAGCTTTGGAGAGATTATACGAATATGACTCTAGCTTCGAAGATGGCAAGGGATATCTTCTCAATCATGCCAGTTCCAAAGTACGACTCATAATTATGTACGTCGACTTAGTTGGTTCTACGAATACGAGCATGACCTTGCCGGTCGACAAACTCGTTACCATTATACGAGCGCTTTCCTATGAAGTGACCTCTGTAATACAGAGCCATGGAGGGTACGTATTAAAGTATGGTAGTGATGCAGTTATTGAATTATTTCCTTCAAGTTCTGATAGGATGATCGTTGCATGCAAAAATTCGGTTAAATGTGCTCGGTCTATCTTGATGTGATTAAAAATGGAATTAACCCAATATTGAATCAATATGACTACCCTGAGTTCAGCGTAAGATTAAGCATTGACGAAGGAGAGAATGTAGTTGTACTTTATGGACAAGACAAAAGTTCTTCGACCCAAAGACACGCTATGTCCTAACTATCAGTAATAGCGTCGTGGCTGTCTACGTGTGCCTGCATGCTTTCCGAGTTAGTATAGAATAGCTCATAGTCAATTCACGCAATTGAATTATAAGTATCTAAAGCGAAATAGCATCCTCGAACCTATAATGAGGTTGCCATTCAAGGATACCAAGAACAGTAATGTTCAAGAGATAAATTCTATATTCTATCGCGTCGGAGAGTGTTTTATTCGCTCTATATCTCCTAGCATCTCGATGCGGGAGGTAAATGTTATGCTGGCAGATGGAACCGTAACGCAGGCGCCTACATTCGATATTGGAAGTGTGACGAAATTCTATGAAAACTTGATACGATCCCTATCTGGGTGGCAAAGTTTTGGCATATCCAGGTCACAAATCGAGGATTTAAATAGGATCTATTGTGAATTGAGGAAATCTGTGGGCAAGTATGATGTCAAAGGATATTTTGGAATTCAGTTTCATGCCCTACCATTCTATCAGGTTAACAAGAAAGTGCTTGACGTGCAAAGAAACCTCAGACGATTGGAAAATGAAAGCATCCAATCTTATTCTCAGATCTCGCAGCAAGCGGATAATGTGATTAGAGAGGAATTATCATATAGGGGGCTTGAAAACCTCAGCGAGGAAGAGGTATTCAAGAATTTACTTGAAAATGAAGGGCTCTATGGTGATTTAGTGAAGAAAGCCGAGACAATTGAGAGCGGATTCCCTCAATACCTTGATATTGATTATCAAAAGAAACAATTATTCAAAGAATTGGAGGACCTTGTAATAGAGCTATATCAAGTTTCACCGGTGCTGATTGATTACAATAAGTTAATGCAGGGGGATGCTGGAGTTGCTTTGTATGTTGATGTTGGGACTATTAAGAATGAGAAAACGGGAGCAATTGATCCTTTTGTGAATACTAAACAGATGTCTGCGGTCCACTCAGAACAGATCATAACAGCGCTTCTAGAGGTGCAAGATGCAATGGATCGAATATGACCCCAGCTTTTTCCTGCTCAGTCAGTAAGAGATATGTTACATTAGATTGGTATTGCGCTAAATCCAGAAAATGAGAATCCGATCTAACATACGAAAACGACATAGTTGTCATGAATAACACCCTTAGGAGGCTATGCTTCACTACCTTTGTGTATTCCTGTGTTGTGTAGCCTGCCTATATGCGATTATTGATGTATAGATCAAGTGAGCAACTTCCATATATGTAATGAAGCCTAATGAATACTCTTAGTTAAGATGCTTGATGATATAATAAAGGATCGAATCGACTCGAAAAAACCGCGAGAGGAAGGGCTTACTTACATGATAGATAGGCTACCGAGCATAGATACCGAAGGTATTGAGACTCTCTCGCCGATAGTAGATATGGTCAAGATCTATGGAGCATATCCACTTTTGATTCCCGATATTATTCTCGAAAAGAAAATAGGGATTTACCACAAGCATGACGTTCAAGTGTCGCTTGGAAGTACAATAACAGAGTACGCAATTATTGAAAATGTATTTGAGAGGTTCATAACTGAGGCTGCCAGAATAGGCATTGACGTTATAGAAATAAGTGAAAACAATCGTGATTTGAGTTTGGACGAAAAAGAAAAAATCGTTAACGCTATTGAATCAAAGGACATGCGGTACTTGTGGAAAATCGGACGGAAGGATCCTAGGCATCAGCTGACCGTGGAGCAGATTCTTTCAAGAACTGAACAAAGCATCAAGCTCGGTAGTAACAAGGTTATTTTGGAGGCAAATGAAGGGATAGGTGTGGGAATTTACGACGAACGCGGAGCGGTAAAATGGCACCTTATGGGCGCTCTCACATCAAAATTTCCTCCGAGAGCATTCGTTTTTGAAGCCCCCCTTGAATCACAACAATCAGCGCTTATAGCTGAGTTTGGACAGCGAGTAAACTTGGCAGAAGTTAGGCCAGATCTGCTTATGTCTGTCGAAACACAAAGAAGAGGTTTAATGTCAAAAGCAGCATACGGAGTCTCTTACTTTCGAAAGGATCCTGAAGGCGGTCCTGCATCCAAATTTATCTATTACATAATCAAAACCAAATACCCTGTGGAACAGAGTGAATTGATCCGGATTAGTCATTTACCTAGGAGAACAATTCAGAATGCCATTGAAGATCTTAAGGAACAAGGATTGGTTCTAGAGAAAAACAGCCTTGATGACACGCGACGGAAGGCCTATTATCCAGTACTTTCTGAATGGCTCTAATCTTTTCTATTGTTATTTTCAGAACATTTAGTTGACGTGCGTGAATGTTGAATGAAGTGAATCACATTGACCTGCCGCTGCGTTCCCAACTCTAAACCATGAACAGCGCTTAATTTTAAATACTTCCTGATTAAGGTCCTCACGCCCAATACTTCTTGCAACTCAAATACGCTTTATCCACCTCAATACAACATCTATAAGTTTTTAAATCTCAGCAGTAAAAATTAGAAGGAGACAGTTACGTAAGCAGGCGAATATTTGTGACCAAACAAGAAGAAACTACCACTGAACAGAGAGTTGAACCCGGTGACGAGGCACTAAAGTTGCCTAAGTCCAATCACGATCAACCGACTACTGACCCGGATTCGTCGCTAAATTTCGCGCAGGAATTAGTAGACTATTCTAAGCGTTTGGAAACATGTCGAAGGACGCTCCATCTGGCTGGTAAGACAATAAAAGTAGGAACTACACCCAGTGAAATACTACATGAAACCCGGCATTATACTCTCTTACATTATCGGCCAATGACGAACAAGACTTTTTCGACCCCTATACTAGTCGTATATGCCCTTATGAATAAATCGTACATACTTGATCTCCAGCCTGGAAAAAGCTGGATCCAAAATCTTCTTCGCCAAGGGTTTGATGTATATCTGATTAATTGGAACGCTCCATCCTCTATAGATAAATACACTTCCTTTGATGATTACGTAAATTACTACTTAGATCGTTGTGTTGGAATTGTCGAGAAAAAAAGGGACGTAGAAAAGGTAACTTTACATGGTTATTGCCTTGGTGCTACGATGTCAGTAATGTATACAGCAACACACCAGGAAAAAGTTAGAAATCTAGTAACTATTGCCCCCATAATAGATGCCGATCAAGACTCAACAGTCCTCGCAAATTTTGCCAAGAACATAGATGTCGATAAACTTGTAGATACATTAGGGAATTTTACTTCTGAACAACTTTACGCTTGCTATTCGATGCTTAAACCCTTTAAGCAGGGGGTAAACAAATACATTAACTTAGTCCAAAATATTGACAATAAAAAGTTCGTAGAGAACTTTCTGGGAGTTGAGAAATGGCTTTACGATACTCCCCCTATTGCAGGTGAAACATTTAGGCAGTGGATAAAAGACATTTACCAAAATAACTTGCTTGCAAAAAACGAAATGCGAATAAAAGAAATTTCAGGCAGGGACAATTATGTTACAGATGATCATAATATTATAGATCTATCCAAGGTCACAGTACCACTTCTAAATATAGTCGCTGAAGAGGACCACTTGGTTGCGCCGGCGTCCAGCGCTGCATTGAATGACTTGGTCTCGAGTAAAGATAAACGTTTGATGAGATTTCACACTGGTCATGTAGGGCTTATTGCGAGCAGCTATTCTCAAAATAATGTTTTGCCGAAAGTTGGCCAATGGATAAAATCTAGATCCCAATGACCTATGATCCAAACCTATGGCCGAAATATCAAATGTGGACCAGATGAGTATTATTCTTTACATGCATTCAGATGATGACACTTAGCTCATCAACTCGTCTTTCGCAAGAAGGCATAGACGGTTGTTCACTTCTAGTGAAGATCACATGGTTCTACTTAGTTTAATTGAGTCAGTATTCAGAATTGTACAATCACACTCTACGGAAAGGTGTAGGATTCGAATCGACTCGATTAAGGTATCAATAAGCTGTTGGGTTTTCTAATTTTTTATCTATCTAAGATTTGAATTTAAGCCGAACAATATAACTATCAGAATAAGAAAAATACGATACTGTTGGCAAGACCCACGAAACTGCAAAGTATTAGCAGAAGGGAATTGTACAATGCTTTGTCGTTGCTAAGCGATGTCATGAAGAGAATTCTATTCAAGAGGTAAGTGAATATGTCCACAGAACAATAGCATTACTTGTTACTAAACCGTACATCAGTCTGATATTTTTGGTGAATAAATGATCGTATTGTCTTGAACAGTGATTAGCGATCATTTATTATTTTCTGAAATACTTAGCCACAAATAGTTCAACAAAACCCTAGAGTTCCTCTCTGAGTCTATATTACCCGTATTCATAAGGGGCTAATGCCTTCGCAGCCATAAACCTTTTAAGAGATATAAATTTGAACTAGGTATATGCAGTATTTCACAGCACTAAAGATAGGAGAGAAGAGAGTCAAATCAGCTCAGGATATTTTGAAGGCTTACACGGGAAGTGCTATGCCTGCTTTGGCGTTGAAGGACAACAAATCTGATCAATGGGAGCCAGTAGGGGAAGAGAATTTTTACGGAGTTGTAAAGGAATCAAATGGATACATGATTGTAATATGCGACAAAAATGGCATTGCAAAGAGTCTGGCAAATTGGTTTACTGAGGAAGAAAGAATCAATATAGTAGCAAAAATAAAGTCAGAGCATGCGATGGAGGAATACGTAGGCAGACTATCTCTTCCGGTCTAATTAGTACTAATTTATTTCGATCTCAAAATTTGCAATTGTATCATTCCGTATTAGATGTGATGATAGTTTGCGAGCATGTTAGTCTTTATGATATTAAACACGCGTGTTAAGAACTAAAGTTCTTGTGTACACAATCCTCGTCAAACCTCATGCCTTGCATGCATCACGATCAACGTAGTGCATAATTAATTTGCTGAAACTGCTTTTAACCACCATTACCAAATTGGTTTGCCTATATGAATAGAATTCGTTTTGTATTTCAATTGTCATAGAATAATACGAGATGACTAATCTGCCCTCCGATTTTTCCTCTTCCTCTTACTTTGGATGATACCTATTAGCTGATATCCATACTCTAGGTTATGTTTAACGTGATTGATCCCATGAGACTTGTCTGGAACGAATTTATCGTCAAGGATATTCTCAATGTATATTTTTGACCTTCTCACCGACAGGATCGCATGTTGAACCTGACTATCTAATAACTTCCTTCCTAATTCTCTTTCCGCTATTTCTTTGAATTCCCTTTCGTCTCCAGCAATATCATAATATTTTTGTAGCTTATTGTAATTACTACACAGGTCTTTAATGCTATTCAAATCGTACTCAGACAATCCCTGAAGCGCATCACGGACTGACTCTGTAGTTCTTCCTGTTATCTGTGCCAAACTATCAACGAGACTTTGATCCGATATTACTCTTTCAGCAACTGGTTTACGTACATGACTAACTTCGACCTTAGTAGAGAAATCTAAATTAAAGGATTGTGCCATATCTTGTTGAGCCTTCCTAGTTCGGTAATATGCTTCAGCATTGTACGAATCAATTAGTACTCCCGAAGCATCTTTTCCACTATGAATTACAGAAATTACATTCACAAGTATTTCTGGATAGGATTCTTTTAAGGAGTCGTTGAAACTTTGGTAGTTTTCATTAAGATCCTTATAGATGTTAAAAACGACTTGATCAAATGTTTGAAGGTTTTTTTCCTCTGCCCTTCGACCCTTCCTTATCTCTCCCACAGCAATGGTAAGTATATCTGATAATTCAGAATGATCAAAGATATATCCAATTTCCCTTGCAGCCTGGACAATTACTCTTACAGCCTCCAAGAAATTCGGCTGAATCTGTAGCTCTCGTACAGAAATTTTTTCTACATAGGACATTGAAGTAGAAAACAACGGATCATCTGAAGAGATTTTCAAATTGTTGAAATAATGGAGCAGCGCATCGTGCAGGGACTCCCTAAGGAGTGTACTGGCATCCTCTCGTATATTTTGTTTGAGACCCAAATCCACGCTTTTCCTTTCACTTGCATCCACGTTTTTTTGACTCTCCTATTGGTATAAGTACTCACCACCATGCATGACTAATTGCATGGTTGGAATAATTTTCTTCAATGAATACAATTCTAACAGGAATAAGTGTTTCACATTACTTAAATATGTCATGACCATATTTAACGTTACTATGTACGAGTAATTTTATCACTATACCTGAGCTAGTAGAATTTATTAATCGCAATAGTAGGATAGATCTCTATTCCATCTTCCTTTATGTAGAATTACGTGGTAAAGTCAGCAATCTTTCTATCATCAATGCATTCCATTCTGCTAATCGACGAATCATTATCAACAGGAAGATGCTTCCGATTTTTCATTGTTCAATATTACTAATATCTCATTTTTCCATTTTCTTTTAATTGTTATGTACAACTAGCTCATACAGCTATCAATTGCGCTGTAACTGTGTACGCTCATTTCCCGCCGACGTTCTAATGTGTGTCAGATTATCTACTATCATAGGCAGAAATGTTCCTACGTCAGTTACTACCCCAATTGCTTGTGTTGTGCCTCTATCCAACAATTTTGTTACAACAGGTTGGCTGATGTCAACTGCAACTACTTTTACTGATGACGGTAGCATATTGCCCACTGCAATGGAATGAAGCATGGTTGAAAACATCAAGACCAGCTTCACATTCTCAAGTAATTTTTTATACCTGCGTTGAGCTTGGACGACATCAGTCACAACATCAGGTATTGGACCATCATCACGAATTGATCCTGCCAAAACGTACGGCACCTTCTTTGAAACGCACTCGTACATTATTCCGCTACGTAGAGCACCACTAGTCACCATTTTCTTTAAGGATCCTGCTTTGAATACTTCGTTTATAGCTTGCATGTGATTTCTATGCCCTCTTACTGCTAGAGTTCCATCTCTAACGTGCATTCCAAGAGAAGTGCCCATGATGGCGTTTTCAACGTCATGAACTGCTAAGGCATTACCAGCAAGCAGTCCGTCTACATATCCCAACCGTATCAACTGCGCCAAGGCAGCAGAGGCACCAGAATGGACTATTACTGGTCCTGATACTACAACTATTTTTCCATGAGAGCTTTCTTTAGTATTGTAAATGTCATATGCTACTTTTCGAGCAATTTGTTGGGTTGGTCTTTCACTCGAACTCGAACTACTCATAAACTGAAATATATCCACGCCTTCTCTTGGACGTTCCTGAGGAATGATTCGAATTCCATGCTCTCCTGTGACAATCAAGTCTCCTTTTCGTATCTCCCGTATCATCTTACATTCCGCATTCTTGTTTTTGATGTCTAAGGTAATGCATTTGTCCATCATCATATTCTTTACATTGATCCAGGAACTTCTAAAGTAGATTTGTGTTGGATTATTTGTGGTGCTATAGAAGCCATTTGGCAATACCATATCCTTCCTGGCAGGTTCTAATACTACTTCGTCTACGTAGAGGGGTTGCGCTCCCTCACGGTATACTGATTCCAGTAACCTGTCTAAATGGTCCTGGTCTTTCCCTACTATAAGAAGACGCGAAGCACTTTCTTCTCCTTTCTTCTTGCCAACTTGAAATTCAAGAACCTGAAAGTCCCCTTTGAGATCCATTATGGTATCAAGAATTCTTCCTAGGATCATTGAATCAATTAAATGGCCCCTAACTTCCACTTCCTGGGCATGGTTTATTTTTTTATCCACTTGTTTGTAGTTAAATTACTTGTTCATTTAAGTTTTCACTAATCCTTAACAAATCCATCTGCAACAGTGCGTTTAATTTGCTTATTTAAAATGGTAGAATTATTTGAATGCAATTTATGAAACGCGATCGGCTGATGATTCTTTAGCTAATTGACCAGACAAGAATAAACTGGAAATTTATTCATAGGCCAAGATAAGCTTTGCTTATTTAGTACCGTTTATTTAGAAAAAAAGCATCTTTAGTATGTTCTAGAAGCATTAGTACATCGTTACCATCTATTCCATCCATTGTGTAAGTAAAGAACTGTTGAAGAATACTGGAAGGATAACCTTGACTTTCATATGTTTTAGCTTGAAGAGCCATTTCGAATTTGTCTATCCAATGGACGAGCTGTGATATTTCAGTCTTATTTTCTAGATACTCATTCCAAATATCTACATATTCTTTCCTTGATTCCAGAGGCAAGTGATTTAGAATATGATCTAAAGCCTCAGTTTCTTTGATTTTCTTTTCATTCCTAGAAATTACATTTGGTTCGTAATCTCCAATAATGGATTCCCCTAGATCGTGCAATATTGCCATCTTCACGGCTCTCTCCGTCTTCATGCCTAATATGTCAGAGAATACCATTACCATGGTACTCATTGCATACGTGTGATCTGCCACAGATTCAGGATTCTTAACTTTTACTTTGTTGATCCATCCTGATCTCTTTATTGTTTTCAATTCCATCACAAAGTTAAAGAAATTTGCCAACAGTCGATAATTAAGGGATGACAATACCATCGTTGTTGTCATACTGATCACCTAATAAAAGATTCGGCTCGTGGGAGTACCCATATTTTAGTCCATTTTTACTGAAAATTTTAGCATCTCATGGATTTTGAAAGTTTCAATCCCTTGTACCGCGGATTACATTGGAAACGGAACTATCCACTTTACCATAATATGTCATGGGTTCTATTCAAATGATATCTGAATATATCCTCTGTTACTATTTTGAATATAAAAAACAAGACTATTCAGCTGTTCTAATTTGGCAAGACAAGACAAGATATTAATTTCTTATTCGCATTTATTGTTCACCCAATAGGAAAGAACTATATTTGCAAATAATGTAGTTCAATCTAAGTATGCCATTTAATCTACAGGGTTTTTTGAAATTAGACCGTAGAACAAAAGATAAGGAAGACGAAAGTTAATGCGTTCTCTTCCAAGCATTATCTGGAACCCCCAACCGCTTATTTGCTGTTCTAGCCATGACGAAAAACAGATCAGAAAGTCTATTGAGATAAATTATTGTGAGAGGATTGATTGCTTCTGCTTTAGATAAAGCTATTACTGAAATTTCTGATCTCCTTGCAATACTTCGACTCAGGTGCAATTGACCAGATTCAAGACTGCCTCCTGGCAGTATAAAGAAAGAAATCGGTGAAAGCCCTTGTTCAAGAGTGTCTATAGTCTTCTCAACTGTGGTTATCATGTCGTCACTTATTCGTGGGCTTCCATAACGGTTATCGGTACTCGGACTGTCATCGGCCAAATCTGCACCGAGGGTGAACAGATCATTTTGGATTGTTAACAGAATCTCAATAAGATCTGAGAAATCGTTTGCATGTTGGGAAGAATGGAAAGTTGCTAGGCCTAGGCCTACACTGGAGTTTAATTCATCGACTGATCCATATGCAATTATTCTTGCATGATGTTTTGATATTCTCCTTCCGCCTATGAGTCCAGTTTCTCCTAGATCACCAGTTTTTGTATAAATTTTCATATGAAGGAATTATGGATTAATGGAGATTTAATTTTTGATGTCCACATCAACCATTGGTAAAAATACCCGCTTTAGTTTGATCGTGAATTAGGTAATTTTAGAATAAATCTCTAGACGCAAACTACGAAAAAGGCAAAAACTATAATAGCTCAGTTAATACGAATGAATCTCGGCCTTGTGTTCTCTTAGATACTTTTTTTTCTTGAATCGCTCATTACACTTTTCACATTTGAATGGCTTTTCGAATTCGAGTAGAAATCGTTCCCTTCTTTCTTCAGAAGTTTCAATTATTGACTCTGGTTCGCTTTCAGCTGAATTTATCATGATGAATTATAATCAAAACCATATATGTTAGTATATTTAGCTTGAGTAAGAAATTTACATGAGAAAGATTCTTGCTAATCGTACTGAGAAATTACCCCTATCTATATAATTTGGCCCTTCACGTAGGGATAGACCAAATAGGTTCGTTTGACGACAAACCAGTGAGTTCAGCTCCCAAAAATTATTGCTGTATGGAGCCCTCAATGACGGCAAATTATAGACATGCACATCTGAACCCGTCCTGTACTCGTATACGTGCCTTCTAGCAAGTTGTCGTGCTTTCAACGTTGCTGATCATTTCTGGATTCAATCCTAGGTACCTATGAACCAGTAGACATTTCTAGAATAGTAGGCTTATCTGACCATAAAAGGTGTTTTCCTTCCGCTCAAAAGTTCTATAATATTCTGGGCCGCAATTTCTGACATTTTGGAGCGAACTTGATATGTGGCACTTCCTATGTGCGGCAACAGTACCAAGTTCTCCATTTTAATGAGTGGACTATTAGTTTCTAATGGTTCGCTTTCAAAAACGTCAAGCGCAGCCCCAGCAATCCACTTTTTTCTAAGTGCTTTGACAAGACTCCTTTCATCAATTACTTGACCACGAGAGGTATTGATTAAAAAGGCAGTATTTTTCATACGCTTGAGTTTTGATTCGTTCATCATATCGGTGCTCTCAGCATTCAAATTAGCATGAATCGAAAGATAATCACTTTCTCTTAAGAGAGTGTCCAACTCCACATACTTGGCACCTATTTCTTGTTCGAGCTTTGTCTCTAATCGGCGCCGGTTGTGGTATATAACATTCATGTCAAATCCTTTCGCTCTACGAGCTACGGCCCTTCCAATTCGCCCTGCACCTATTAGCCCCAATGTCTTGCCATAGACATTTGAACCTAGAAAAAGATCGGGTGACCATCCTACTTTCCATTTTTTTTGTCTTATGTAATTATCTGCAAGTACGACTTTTCTAGATATAGCAAGAATCAGAGCGAAAGTCAAATCGGCAGTTGCTTCAGAAAGCACTTCTCCGGTGAAAGTAACATGGATGCCCCTTTTTTTTGCCTCCTTTACATCTATGTGGTCATATCCGGTACTTAATGTACTGATAACTTTAAGCTTTGGTCCTGCTTTCTCAATGACTTCCTTGTCGATACGCTCAGATAAGCTGCAGAGTAACGCGTCCTTGTTTACAACATTTCTCAAGATTACCTCTCTAGGAGGTGACAATGACTTTCTATTCATCGTAACAGAGTATTTCCTTGATAACAGGGTAGGTCCAGGTTCAGGGATTTTCCTCATTATGTATACAGACCGTTTGATCCTCAACAGAATACTCACTCTAATGCTTCTATGAATAGGTTCGTGTATTTCGTGTTCCGAGTTTATCTTGTCAATTCGTGCTTTCCAAGCATGTTATTTTGAAATGTTAAGACACCTATTTACATCAGAACTCTTCATGATTGTACCTCTACTCACGGACAACTTTTGAACAATATGGACAACAGCTGATTTGGTTGTTTCCTAAATTACAAGTACTTAGGATATATCATCGCAAAAAGGACTATATGTTAAGATCAAGTATACTCGTTACATCGCACTTTCCATGCAGGCCGGCAGTTTCCCGTTATGTCGAAGCTTATAATCTTTCAGCAGCTCCGTTTTCAAATTGTCTAGGGAGTCGTGGTTTACCATATAGCTGAATCTCTGTCCCTTGCCTATGCAAGGGTCCATTATAGAATCTTGTAAAGTTTTTTTAAGGTTCTGGGCCATTCCTATATACAATACTTTCATACTAGCATGAATTTTGAATAATCCTGAATCTTCAGGTGCGAAAGAACTGATAGTTTCACGGTTGAAATCTAGCCATATTGACCATTCATTCTCACTTTTTTTGGAAATTGCTTCATCGTTACCATCGTTTACCAAATCCATTCCCAAAAATCTCTATACTATTTAGTATATAATTGCTATCTTGCTTTGTAATGGGACTTTTGTTAGACTATCTGCTATCTGCAATGGCATGTATCTGATGGACTACACGCTTATGCCTGTTGTCGGGAAGGGAGGGGTAACTCGTAGTTGCTACTATAGAGATGGGCCATTTCACCCATATCTCTCTGCAGTTCAAGAAAATCTCGTCCCTTCACCGTTGTCCTATACGTTCTAGCAGATCTATCATATTCTATTAATTCCTGCTGTTGTAGAAAAATAAGATAATCTTTGAGCTGATTATAATTAACTAGACTTTTGTACATGATATGCGATCTGGATTCCCCGTTTATTGCATTAGCGGCGCTTAGTATAAGTCCGATAATGTCAGTTCTGCATCTATACTTCATACTATTATTCTGTCATCATCATGGTGAATATTTAGTATTTAAGGTGAATCAAAGTGAGTACTTGATCCATGCTTCATTTTTTTATTATGTTACATTCTTGAGATCCTGAACTCAATATCATGCTCGTCTTTGTCCTTATTGTAGGAGAAATACAATTACGTATGCATATGTATACTAATGAAAGGACATTTTGGAACTTCTTTTCTTCGATCCCACTTTCCTGCGAATAGGACCCGTTAATCTTAAATTTTCACCATGAAATAATGTACGTATAATGTTTTATTTCGTTTACTAATAGACATAACTATCTGCAAATACTAGGTTCAAATTCCGATTGGATAATGCAATACGATATACTTCGGAAGCTCATTTAAGCGCAGAATGAAGAATCGAAATTGTGAAGAGGATAGTGATCGGAGAGCAATCGTGCAATAGATGCAATCTTGCAGTAACAACAGTTGCATTTTTTCTTGTTATAATGATCCCAAATTACAGTGTATTAGCCTATACAGAGCATGGAGAAGGGGATAAACCATCTTCAGATGCCATGTTTTTCAGGGTATTAAAAGGAGATCTGAATGTATGTTCACCTGACTACAAATATAATATGACAGTATGTCAGATGGTTATGAAAGAAGAGGAACTTCTGCCATCTGTCGGGGAGGTTACTAACAGTACAAACTCTTCTAATACTTCAAATACTACAAACAGCACAAACAGCAGTAGCTATCCCCCATTGTCAGTTAATCCTGAAATGGTAATCAATGAAGAAGAGCTGCAACAGCTATTGACTAATAGTTCCTTGGGCACATTTGAAGGAGGTGAAGGTGGAAGACAGAACGGCACTAGTACTAGCCCTAATAGTGATACTCAGCGTGCGGGCGTAGGGAAAATATATGTTGACGAATATCCTCAATATGAACCTCTGGTTATTGAACAGCCACTAGAAGGGGAGATTACTATCGACAATACTTTACAGAGCCCATGGCAAAACAACCAACAGCCACTATTCACGAATAACCAGACATTATCAAATGGAGTTCATGATCTAGAAGCGCCAGAGCTACCGAACGACGCCTTACACCAACAGAACGATGATCAAGATTCTACGTTACCCCCAGATGGCTCAAAGTTATACGACGATACTAATAATTCCAAAGCAGACACAAGCAATTCCTACAGCAGTATTCCTATAGGAATGTCATTGCCTCTCAGAAACTAATCACTGAGCTGAGGCAAACTCAGTGAAAACGTTCTATTATATTTTGCTTCAGCATAATGAATTCTTGCTCAGTTAATACCCCTTCGCTTTTCAATCTAGCTATCTTTAAGAGCTCATCGGCTGGTGAATCCACTGTAGAAAAGGAGGCAACAATATGCTCATTTGGATCGGCGATAGGTTGCTGATCCTCAGACAAAAGCTCCCGTTTACTTATCATCGCTCTGACTATTTTGACTAATCGTACAGCCTTGTCATTAGGAAGGTGTTCAATTATCCATTCAATTTCGTTCCCGGTAACTCCATATTGACCTAATGCAGTCAAACCATTCTCACCCCGCATTCGATTCACTTTCAACTTAATGCTAGATGAAATAAAGCCTTGTTTATGGGCGATATCGGTTATTATTGTGTATGGTATTCCAATGTTGTTTTCCTTCAACCCATGCAATGAGATATCTCGGAGAATTATTCTTCTGTCGGTTGCATAAATAATATTAGATGAGAACGGAAGACCTACGAGTCTTATTTTGCTTTGTGCTATAACTAATAGTACTTTTTCATCTACATCTAGCATACCACTTATCTCAGTAATTCTGTACAAATCACCTTCGTCCTTGATCGGTATCAGTGTAGTTGTAGGGTCGGCGTCGATATTAATTACTCTCTTAGTTCTCAAACCGAAGAGCACGCGCAATATCCTCCCAGTCCACTATTTAAGCAGAAGACCATGATGCTATGCACAATAAGGCCAATAATAGCTGTGTATTGGATATTGCATTTTCGTGCTCAATAATGTAATGTATGGAACCAATAGCAAGTGAAAATAGGCTGCAGGGGGGACCAGAACAGCACCAAATGCTACGGTTGAACGGAAGTTAGCGGCCGAGAACAAGTCATGTGTGGTTTGGAGAGAGCTAGTACTCCTGCTTTATCCGACTATCGAATCTACCACAATTACATACGCCCACATGGGTGGTTCGAAAATATAACACCGGCTGAGAAATGTGGAATCACTGTCGATGGTGAGAACAAGAGGAGAAGGTTGATGCAGAATGTTCAGAGAAAGTGGCGTTCAATGAATAAATTAGCATTTGAAATTCATAATCTCAGATTTGGAAGCAAAAACTGTAATTATGATAGTTATAATACTAATTGCTTCTGCTCTAGGAATAGGGATAGCCATTGGTTTGTCTTACGCTGAAGTAATAAATCCTCAACCATATGCCACGTCAACAATCTCATGGATTGCTGCGGGGATCGGTGTGATAACGTTGTTCTGGGGTCTTGGCAAAAGTGTATTAGAATCACTTGGGAAACCGCGACTAGAATATGGTAGAAGATCGACTAAGAGTTATGGACATGAAACCCATAATGGCAGATATTCTTACATCAATTATCTTTTGGAAATAAAGAACAAAGCCCATGGCATAGAAGCTGAAGATTGTAAAGCTACTCTTAGTGTACCAAATACACAAATCGATAGACAATACGTAGTGTGGGAAAGTGGGGAGACAAGTATTCCGATCGGTCATGATGAATTATTAAAATTATTTACAGTACGAGAATTCTATGTAGATAATAAATTAGATTCGAAGAAAATTCTTTTTCATATTCATGAAATGGAGTATGCTGAGGTAGACAACAAATCTATATTCGTAAAAATTCAATCAAAAAATGCAGAGTGTCCGTCTGAAGCGTATAGCGCCAAGATTCAAGATGTGATTGCAACTAGCATGTCCAGGAGTTGATAACCCAATTCCGTAGCAGGATGCCAATCTGGAGCCATAAACCTGGCTCTTTCAACTCAATGGCTTATTCATATCAGTCAACTCGCTCATTTATCTAACAATTGATACGAATAGGTGCCAGAATAAATAGCTAATAGCTAACCTAATGTAAAATTAATCTAATTTCAAATATTTGACCTATCCCAACTTCTATCAGGAGATCGATGTCGGCTAAACTAGATGACTTAAAAAAAGTTGCCGAATTGCATATGCAAAGAGAGGTCGACATAATGGAGACTGTCATGGAGTTGGATAACAATGATATAGAACTATTTTACCGATGGTATATTAATCACCCCTACTCGAAAGGCATAAGAGAGTTACAACAGATTGTCCGAAATAAAACAGATTGAAAACATTAAACAACAATTCACTCTCAATACTCATACGGAGACGAGAAACAAAGCCATCGACGCGTTATCTGCCTATGGCAACAATGGCATAGATGCAATCAATGATTTAATGAGAATTACAGTGAATGACGAAGTTAAGATTCATGGTCTGGAAACAATTAAGAAAATAAAGGATTCCATGAAGAAATAACATTTTATTTTTTTGAATACTACTGCTTCTTATTCCACCAGCAGGGATATTCGACAATTTCAATTGCAAGGCGATCACAGTGACAAAGATAGGACGACTTAACGGGGGAGCGAAAGAGAAAAAGTAATGCGGGGTTTGAAGATAGCTGGCAACATCAGTCTTACCCGGACATCAAATCTATCATAGCTTCGTAAGACTGTGTTTAGGCATTGCAAACATGACTCCGGCTGAGAACAGTGGTATCAATGTCGAAGGACAAAACAAATGTGTGACGGTATTTTAAAATGCAACGAAAAATAGCAGTTCATGAATATTTGGACTGAATCAAATAAATTATTGGTAGTAGATGTCCAATTAGATGGTGGTGCCAAGGCGATTGACTAGAAGATGTATTGAATGTCAAGGTGGAATGATGTAAGGCGAATTCCAAGCAATTCCTACTGAACTTGAATTACCATTATTTCAAAAAATAGATCCAACCACATACATGCAACAAATCATGAGAAAGCATCACTATTACGAAGTATATGTATGTAACAATTGTGGAAGTTTGAAGATATTTCTCAGATAAATTGACTGCACGTTAAGGATGCACGGCATCTGATTTGGATCTTGCGGATGACCCCAATGACCGTTGGAATGAAGATACTCTGCTAATCTACTGAGTGTAGCAAAATCTTGCTCGGTTGTGCGGTACTGAATAATCTTAGCTTTAGCCCGTGACATGTTATATAACAAAATTCTACTACTATTTAATACCGTTGAACGTTCTGAACGGGGTACATAAGGGAAAGCGATCTGGTGTCTTTAACAATAGCTTGTTCATTCAGAATCGTTTAGCGGGCTGAGCGTGAAACCTTATTGAACGGTTGTATACCGACGCAACCGTAGACAAAAATGTACACAACTTTTTCAAACTGTATACCAGTCGCATATTATACCGTATACGTGACACTCTACCCCAAGAGTAGCCCATTTTAGCTAATAACTAATAGAACCAACAGAACTGTAACCAACAATACTACTATTTCATTTGACCTTCATCAAGATTGAAAGTTGGTACGGGTGCATTTCTGTCGCGAACCGGGTGTTTTTGCAGCTCGCTGTACTCCGGTTGAAAACTACCAAAAACTGTTGCGAGTCAAGTGGGAAAAAACTATAGCTCTACAAATGCAGAATATGTTTTGACTCCAATAGAAGATGCTCAGAATGCAGCCGAAGCGTTCATGCATAAAGAGGTGGAGATGACATATAAGATTAGCCTATTGGGAAAAGACCATGCTGAAAAAGTTCAAACAGTGGTTTAGAGCCCATCCACGCTATCAGCGAATGCAGAATTTCAAATCAGATGTCAGACCTTATATGGGTGTATGGTATCGGCTTCCTAATGTATAGTAGCAAACCATTGGATGATTTACTAAAATCGTTCGACGATTTTCATAGACAGGTGGGTAGTTATTGGACAGCATTTATTAGCAATAATTATGTCGTAACAGTGGCAGCAGTAGATTTTTTCATTAAATTTGGTTCTGAGGCATTCAGATAACATACTCAACTATGGCTTCAAAATGAATACATGCGTAGTCTACAAGAGCAGAACCGTAACCAGACTAGTTTGCCATCCTAACTGAATAATGTCTTTTGTCTATGGTAAGAAGCTCTTTTTGTTAACGGTGCCTGCACCATTGTTTTAAGGTATTCGCGTCTATCTCTCCGCTTGAGGAGTCTGTAAATATATTCGCTTACGGGAGAGGCGCTTGCTTATTTTATCCAATCATGAGTTTGTTATGCAAGTGTTGTTTGTTAGCTATATTCGTTTCATCCGTGTCGCAACACACCCTCCCGCCTTGCAACACTATGTTAGATCAACCGGAATATGATAACTATATCCAACTCTATCTCGGCTGCTCTTATTGCAATTGCAACATTTGCTCTAACAAACAAACTGATCATCAATCATGAATATACTCCAATAATGATATCGATAGCACTTGCAATAGGCATGGGTGCTGTCTGATTGTTTATTTGGTCTTATTGTTTACGAAGGTATCAATACCCACTTGGACATGAAATATTTTTCAGAGATAGGGGAAAAGGCGATTACAATAAAGATAAAGTTAATGAGTGGCGAACTAGTTCTAGAGAAAAGTTTAATGATAGAATCATAGAGGAATATTTGAGTGGTATAAAGACGAATTCGAATAGCAATATTGCAAAAGCCAGGCTCTTGGAAATCGGTCAGTTGTTATTTTTTGGACTCATACCATCAATTTCTATTTGGTTAGTTATGCTATTCGTCGGAACACTAGTAGATTAATTTATTCCGACTTCCACTCAAACATAGTACTGTCGAATGTAGACGTAATATCACATTTTGGGCATGTTTCTCTAGTACCCATTGCCGTTATATTCTGATATTCACTTGGATCTTTGACTTTCAACGTAGTAGATTTAAATTCATTACCGCATTTAGGACACGTCAATATCACAGCCATTATTGTAAAAAATTGGATGTAGATTGAGATATAATAAGCTATCCAATCGTTTTTGAAATAAGTCTTGGGTTTTTTTATCTAATGCCCAATCGCGTATTAAATCTTCGTTTTCGAGAAAATATTGTCTATCTACAACTATTAGGTCATTACAATCTGTCAGGTCGAGAAATGGCTCTTTCCTAATTGGAAAGTTTTTGCCAGCTTCGAGCCCTCCTACAAACACTCTATGTATCTTTCTGGTCATCTTTCTCCCTCTTTGCATTTTGGATCAGCGTTACCCATTTGTTTTCGCCTTCAACTTTAATTCCGCATTTCTCAGCCGGAGTTAGGTTTGCAATGCCTTCATGTAATCGCATGTAATTATGATAAATCTGATAACCGGGTAAGATCGACGTATTAACTCTCTCCAATCCCAGCATAACCTTTTCACGGCCACGAACTTCCCCGTTTAGACGTTCCATCTTGTTATTGTTGTGATCTCCATGCAAACTGATGTGTCTAATGTGTCGACTTCGTGGCCTTCTGCGGTTAAAAAATTCATCTTTGAATGCCTGATTCTAGTTGGGTGCACCATCATTAATTAGCACATTCGGTCGTTTACCTGTGACCTCTTTAGCTTTTTTGAATAACGGTCTTACATCAGCTAGGTATTTAGTTGCAGAAACTTGTTGAGCAATCCAGAATCGCGTTTGATCGTCCATGATTGCATAGAGATATTTCAAGTTCCCGCGAAACTTAACATATAACTCATCTGTTCTCCACGCGTTACCTAACATCGGTAGCTTTATCTTCTCAACGTAGCTCTGCATCAGGATAACATATTTCCGAATCCATTTGTAAACCGTGACATGACTTACATGAACCCCACGTAACTTCAGAAATCGCATAACATTTTCTAAATGATTCTCCAGTAAAATAGAGTTGCATTGCTGACGTAATCGCATCAGCCGGAGCCCGCATTTTCTCGAACCCAATATTAAATGAGAATCGTTTACCACAATCTTTGCACAAATATCTTTGAATGTCATATTGTTTGTTCCGCCTTATAGCTTTTTTGACGGTATGCTCCGAGTTACAGTAGCTGCACACCAGTTGTGATATAGGTTGAATGACAACTTCCTGTTGTACAGTCTCACGAATAGCAAAACTAAATTCGACTGCGTAAATGTGTTTGCAGCGTATACCACGAAACTTGTGATCGGCACATGAGCATACCCAACCAATTTTTGTCAGGCGAACC
>WHTU01000320.1 GCA_009377575.1 Nitrososphaeraceae archaeon
TAAGAACCTGTGTGTGTTCCAGGGATCTACGCACAGTGTAGATGATAATCAAAGAAGCACCTTTAGTAAATAAGGTGAGGTTATGATTCTTGGAAGATGCTGTCTTCTGGTAGTACATATGTCTGGATGACTTATATTTATTACTGTGTTTTTCTATCTATGAATGGAAAACCTTTGCTTTAATCTTAAAAATTATTCGGTTTGTCAACTACACAAGCTGAAGGTATTATATATGCATGCTATATAGTACAAATTTATATTATCAGTCAAAGCGGTTTACGTAAATATGTAAATATGGTACCATGATTTAACTACTTAATATATTACTTGCGTCTATTATTGATATAGGATGGTATTCTCAGAAATACGAGTGTCCTAGATCGACCTGAATTGAAAATAAACTCTGAGGAACTCTACTTCATCTACGTTCTCCCTTTCTGCTATTTCCTCACCTTGCATTATAGCTATTTCGAGTTCATGTTCATTAATACTTTTGAAAAGTGTACTTGGATGACAAACATATTCTTGAGTTAGGAATTCCAAATCATATATGAAAGGATATTGCTTCCTGTAATAAGATATCTGTTACTTGTAGTTGG
>WHTU01000321.1:0-216 GCA_009377575.1 Nitrososphaeraceae archaeon
ACTCTATTGGAGCCGTGATCAGAAAGAAATATTTTTTGAAGTTCATTGTCAAAACTGCCATACTGATTTCTACCCCTACTATCAATTACCACTATACCGAAGGGAGAAAAAGTATCAGGTTTAGGAAGAGAAAAATTTGACATACCCATGAATTTGCTTGTAGGTACTAAGCTCCATGGCTCCACTCGTACGATGTCATTTGAATAAGACATTGTT
>WHTU01000321.1:226-596 GCA_009377575.1 Nitrososphaeraceae archaeon
CAATAGCGTAGGACCTTTTCCTCCTAGTACTCCTCCTTGCGGTCCAAAAACTGAATATTCTGTGATTATGTCTTTACTAATATTCTCATTAGATGTAAGATCTAGACTTGCTAACTTATTGCCTGTAATCTCTGTAAACCAAATCATTTTTTTATCTGGAGATAGCACTATTCCCATAGGTCCTGCATTCGGGGTAGGGATAGTAAATAATTGAACTTTTTCACTTTTTACATCAAGTTTTCCTATTGAATTTGTTCTTGCATCAGTAAACCACACTGCATTGCTTATATTATCGAAGACAAGCTGTCCACCAGCTAAGTTTATGATGGCATTATCGACCGCTGTAGTACCTTCTATATCAAATTGTCTA
>WHTU01000322.1 GCA_009377575.1 Nitrososphaeraceae archaeon
AATCTCATGAAAATAACTGATGAAAAAGGAGCAGTTAGGTTAGTAAACATCGGTGCATCTGCAGACCAAGTTTGGCTTAGTCAAGCGGAGATTAGCTTGATTCAGAACTTGAGTATAGGATTACAGGAACTAGATGATTCTAAACTGGGTGAATTAGCCGATAATCTGGCATACCGTTTGACAGGAATGAAGGACTACTATAGAATAATGTCCAGTATTTTGGGCTTTATGAAGTTGTAGTAGTACATAACGTAAATGTTATTTAAACATCATTTACGGTTGCTTTTAGCTGCCCTGAATCAATAAGCGATTGAATTAGTTGTTCAAACTGTTCTTGTTTGCGCATCATTTCTTCAATTTGTTTACCCTTGATCTGTGTTTCTTCAATCGTTTCACTGTATGCATCATATGTTAGTACCATTCTGCACTTTGCACAGAATTTTGAGTCTGGCTTATTGGGTTCATCACAGTTAGGACATTGTTTAGGCCTCAGTGCGTCTATCTCTTCATTATCTTTTGGCAGAATCCCATATTCCTGCAATATGCTGTTATTGCTCTCATTACCAAAATAGTGTAAATATTTCAATTGCATTTG
>WHTU01000323.1 GCA_009377575.1 Nitrososphaeraceae archaeon
AAACCACCCTAATCGAACTTATTTCCCCATCATCATTGACATGAAACCAAGTACACACAAGAGATGTTACTGGCGGCGTGCCAACCTTTAGTTCGTGAAGAATGCAGACATCGTTACTATCCGCGAACTCCTTCTTGATGTCTAATTTGGGTAGGTTCACGTGTTCAAAATATTTTAGGTATGGTTCAGCTCTATCAAACGAATTAAGAGGCGACACATACGATAAGTTATCGCTCAAATTGCCCCTAGCCGATTTAAAGTCCCGGCGATCCGCAGCCTGCAGATACTCCATCACGATATCCTTTGCACTTTTTGCAGAAGATTCATTCTTTTGCATATCCTATTATTAATCTGGCATTATTTATTGTTGGTGGGACCAATACTCCAGATAACGGACAGTCAAATTGCTATGTTGTCACTCTAATCAAAAATGATTTGGCAACTAGTATAGTTTGGCATATGCATAGAAGTCAATATTCTGTACACGATTGCTGGCCGTCCAAGTATTAACAAAATATCTATACGAGATATCTAAGAAAAAACGAATTGTCTGGTCTGGATACCAAATAAACCTTATCATTAGTTCTCACTCTT
>WHTU01000324.1 GCA_009377575.1 Nitrososphaeraceae archaeon
CCTTTAGCTCGATCTCCCAGTCATTAGTATTCTCTTATGCTTTTGAATCTAAGATAAAGTTGTAATGATGTGATCGGGAAGTGTGCAGCTTCCAATAAATAAGAGGTGTAATGGTTTACAGAAGAGCAATCAATACGAACATGATGGATTACGTGTGGTGGGGGAACTTTCTGTATTTCTCTTCCCCATCATACGTTTTAATTTACCCTATAACGATTGGATTATCCTTCTGTATTGCGATAACCACAATCACATAAGCTATTGCCAAATTTCTCACATGTATTAATTCCTATTACTACCCATTTTATGCGTATGACTTACTACAAAATGTTCAATACTGCACGAATGACCAAATAATTCTTTTAGCTCTTAAAAAACTCAAAGGGACATTATTTGAGCGTGATAATGTCCCCCTTTAGGGCATTAAAATAAAAGCAGCTGGTTTATTGATGGAAGCGCATAGTTAAAGAAAAACTGAATCGGACATGAAATGAGCGTGATTATGTCCGGTTAGCGGACGTTAAAAAGATTTTCTAAGGAAGAAGAAATAATGTTGACTTGGGATACCGTATACAGGACCAACTTTCTCCAC
>WHTU01000325.1 GCA_009377575.1 Nitrososphaeraceae archaeon
TTTCATTAATTATATTTTCAGCACCATAGATAACTTCTGTCTTCTCCTCAACGTCTTCTGATGTAGAAGGCGGTGAGTTCATCAAGTAGGTATTCGTTAATGTCATGGATATATGTTATATGGTCAACGATGGTTGAAATCATGTTAAAAGATTCAAGGAAGGTTCTCATTCTTTAAACTTAACATGCTAATGTATCCTTGGCTTTACATTAAAGCTTAGTAATATTACTTCTATGCCAATAATAACGATCTCAACTTATAGTGGTCTAGCATTAAGCCTTACGGTGCACTAGCAACAATCATAGGAGATTGCTTGATGACTTAGTGAATAATGAGGTTATGTATTGGCAGATGCAGCTCAAATTATGCTTTCCGCCATGACCTATCGATCCACATACCATTATTCTCAAGTAGTGTTCTTATTTTACAACTAATACAATAGGATAAAAAATCCTCCTTATGTCCTTAAATAGATAGGTCACCTTTAGAAAGTTTGTCAAGTCAGTCATAGACCCTTTGTTGTATTTAAGTTGAAATGGCATCATAAAAATAGTATTCCAAATTAATACCACAAAAAGGATTGTTATA
>WHTU01000326.1 GCA_009377575.1 Nitrososphaeraceae archaeon
TGATACGATTGATGTCAATAATGTGCGCATTCGTCTTTCGATGGTGAATACTCCGGAAAGAATAGAGCTTGGGTATAACGAAGCTACTGAACTTACTGAATCTGTATGTTCAGTTGGTAGATTCCTAATGTACAGTAACAGTACAATTCTCAATAATAGTAATGTCCTGTTTAATCGGACTCACTTCTGTAACTTTTTTCACACACGTAAATTTCACGTCTCCATCGAATACTAATACATATTGGAGCCATGAAGACGGCAAGGACTATTATCGGAGCGTAAACTCAAAATTGCAGAACTAGATGCACCTGACCAGAACCTTGATTACCTCTATGGAAATGGAGGCCCATAATTCTCTTTGGAATCTGTACTACTTGCACTCTCTGTGTTTGTAGCCACTGCGATATTATTTTCGTCACCCTGAACTTGAGAACCTAAATTGGAGCATATTACATTTACTGGAAACCAATAGTTGCCACACTCATTTGTCTGTAATGTGACCTGGTTTTTTTCATATCCACCACCAGCTAATACCTCACCTACGCCCACTAATGATACTCCTGTTACTACTAATAAGCCAACAAGTG
>WHTU01000327.1 GCA_009377575.1 Nitrososphaeraceae archaeon
GAGTCAATCCAACATACAGCTTGATGTAGTCTACTCCTGCTCCTGCCTGACGACGAACTTCCTCTCTAACCTGTTCTTCAGTAGTTACCCGCTTTTCTACAAACGGTACAGGTAATTCAGGAGTATTTAGAAGTCTACCAGCAGTAAAGATCTCAGGTCCTCTTATCTTTCCGCCGTGTATCTCTTCCCTTAAGGATACTGATTCATTAGTCGGACCCGCAGGATTTCTAATCGTTGTAATACCATAATCTAAAAGCATATCAAGCATATTTTCCGATATGGCCTTGTCATAGGAACCTATGAGTACTCCCGCTACATGAGCATGCATATCAAAAAGTCCTGGAATGACATATTTTCCAGTTAGGTTTAGAACTCTTATACCTGCTTGTGTTCCATTGGAATCATTAAAAAATAGATTATTGCGATAGTTACTTTGATTAGATACCGCGACTATTTTGGTATCCTTGATGACTATAACTGCATCACTTCTTGGAGGGGCATCAGTTCCATCGATCAACGTAGCGCCTTGCAACACCAATGTTTCATTGCTATTATTATATGCACCCAGTAACGCTAGAGGCCTATT
>WHTU01000328.1 GCA_009377575.1 Nitrososphaeraceae archaeon
TATGAATATGAAGAAAATGTTAAACGGTCACTTAAGGTGAAGATATATCAATGATGTATAGATTTGACATTCCAGACTTTGTATCAGCTCCAATTGCATATAGTTTATCCGTAAAAGGGTTGATTGCTAATGCATTCTCTTTTAAGTCAATATTTTCATAGGTCTTCCAATTAGCAGTAGTAACGCCCAATGACCACGAGACCTGATAAGTTTATTCCACTTTGTCCTCAAGGTTCTTCATTTTCCTAAATATCCTTCACGTTTATCCATAACTGCATCATAGATTTCAGATTTGTCTCTCAATACGTATCGCCACGCGCCATCGAAACCATCATCTATTATGCGGTAGAATGCGTCCTCTTCATTGTACTTGGTTTGTTTCTTTCTTGTTGCTAACTCTTGTCTATGTTTTTTTCTTTTATTCATTTCTACGCTCAATTAGTAGGTAGAACAATCAGTTATCGATTGGTTGTTATTTCTTACTCCTGCCCTTGGACTGACGGCTATCTTCTAAATCATCTATTCCTCTTTCATTAATTGTAAAACGTATATCAGAATAAGGATGATATGGAGAATCAATCATC
>WHTU01000329.1 GCA_009377575.1 Nitrososphaeraceae archaeon
TTCTTAGTTGTTTTGCCTAAGAAAAAACTGCACTTATTGCAGATTGCAATGATCACCATCGATTTTGTGATTGTACGACTTGGCGGTGATGATCGGCTCTTTTCTTATATGTCTTCAACTTATATTCCTCCTGGCTGACAGAATTTGGGGGTCAGGCAATATAGAACTACGAGACGAGCTATTGGCACTCATGAACCAGAAAGTGATATCATGACGAGATCGAAAAAAATGTGGGAGAGAAATGAGTATAATGATCGGGAGCTCGTCACGATTACCGATTCCTTCTTACCTCAATATGATCTTTTGGTGAACCATTTCAAATGAAATTTCATACCAATCATTAGCTACATCGATTTCGAACTTAATGCAAGAATTGTTTATGGGTCTGTCTACACATCTATTAGGCAATTTATATTTTTCATTCGTACCCAATAACAAGAGGAGAGTGATAAAGAAAATGTTAAAGGAGCACTACGATTATCTTTTTCCAAAAGGAAAGTATGGAGGCTACTTTTGGTTTCTATGTAAGTTATATTATGATTCAAATGTCTCCCCTAGTCAACTTGTCAAATTCAGCTTTACC
>WHTU01000032.1 GCA_009377575.1 Nitrososphaeraceae archaeon
GATATTTAGTAACAAACAAGCTGGATTAGGACCAATTTCTGCTGAACTGGCTAAGATAGGCGAAGGTGAGTCAAATGATAAGTCTATTACACTAAAGTGAAATCTTGCATTCCTAGGTATAGTATAGGTAAAATACTAATCAATCCTTTCCGGATTAAAATTTACAAGATGCAAGAAGAATATTAATTAGATACTAATGTCTAATAGCATAGAATTGTAATTAGTCATTAATTCTATCTTACATTTTAGTATTCAACACTCTTATATCATGCCATTTTGTTAAATCCTAGCTAAATTTTACCTTAAGAGCAGAAAAATTTTTGACGTTATCTAGATTCTTTATCAACGTCAACCATTTTCGAGCTGCAATCCAAATGCAGTCATGAGATTGGGATGGATTCTTGTATGGACAATCGTCATTATATCCATTGGAGACGCTTTTCCATCAATACTTGTAACTAGGTCTTCTAATGCAGCTGATACATTGTTAATCGTTTGATTTGCAGTTTGAGAACCTTCGGATAATGAAGAGTTCATTATCTGGTTGTCGAATAGCTCTTGTACTTTCATAGCTAAGGCTTGTGCAGTCTGATAATCTGTCGTATTTATTAGTATATCGTTAGAATTCGACATATCTTCTATTGACATATTGTTGCTACCATCACCACCACCCATATTCATCGTGGACATCGAATGTATACTACTATTTTCACTACTATTATTAGTATTATTATTGCCATCCATCGTCATCATCGACATGTTAGTCATATCATATCCAACTGCGAAAGCATATCCGTAATTCCTAAGTACCTCATCTAGTAACTCTACTACCGCCAGCACCTGTATAGTAGAATTATTCAGTTGATCTGGATCTATTCTTGCAGTAACGATTTCATCTAGAATATCATCGATATCATTAACTAAAAGATCTGTGTCACTAGCCGTTTTGTTACCATGAGCTGATTCTGTAGATGTCTTTAATGATACTAAAGCAGTATTAAGATCATCAGATAATCTCTGGTTTCTTTCTGCAATCTCTTTATTCACATCATCTGTCATTAGTGCTAATGCTTTGTTCGCATGATCACTAGCCAAAGACATGTTATTGGTTGCTAAATTCTGTTGAACCATCTGAGCTTCTGCCTTTAATGTATTAACTAAGGCAAGAAATGATGCACTCTCATCAGGCGAAAAATTGTGCCCTAAAATAGTATGAGTATTAAATCCTGCTAACAAGACTACTGTGGCCATTAAAAGTGGCATAATTGATTTCTTCTCAATTTTCATTAGTCGCACGACCTAAAATTCGGATCTCTGATAAATAACATTTATGGTTCAATAAGCTAGACACGAATACTAGTTTATGAAATGGTTATTAGCGATTAACAGCAGGCCAAAGATTTAGGTTCTGCGTTTAATCACATCAGCAGGGATAATACGTAGACCGCCTTTATCTTCTTCCAAGATTACAATATCCCCCTCATTAATTCCATATTTCTTGGAAAATGAGTCTGGAATTGAAACCCTTCTTCCTGACAACACCTTTTGATAGTTCGATGCCATAGGGATTAGTTAATAGAGTATTCGACTATATATCCGTTATACATTAAATGTTTAAATACATCCTGTATGATCTACAATATGTAGATATAAATGGTGAAAAGAAAGGATAACAGCTGGATAAAGAATGCCGAAAAAATATTAATAGGAGGAATTAGCGCAGTGTCAATATTCAAAATGCTATTGGAAATATCTGCCAAAAGATGCCCACACTGTTCTGCTAAATTGACATTTATTAATAATTATCATTGTCAACATTGCCAGGTTTATGTAAGTTAATGTTATTAGGCAAGGAATGGTCGTTCAATGCTCTTTCTTTCTGACGTTGTTCTGAATCAAGTTCCGAACAAGTTAAATTATATACTATATTCATTTAGACTGTGAATTATAATCTCATTTTTTAGTACCTCTGGCCGATGAGGGTTTAGCTAAGCTCGCCTTTAATGCAGCTACCAAATCTTGTTTTCCTTCGGTACTTTTGTAGTTTGTTTAATTAAGTGCCTTGCCTTTTGCTTTTGCATTGATCAGCTTTTCTAATTGCTCTGTATACTCATCTTCGTAACGAGAGATATCAAAATCTTTGCTAGTTAGATTTTCAACCAGTAATTCACCTAACGAACTTTCTTTTTCATCTATAAGACGAACCTTTGTTTCAGATATTTCTTTAATGACTTCTAGGGATTTTATTTCGCTTAAATAATGCAGAGTATGTAGAACAAGTCCTCTTTGATTATTCTGGACTCTCTATCGCTTCTGGGTCAAAGAATTCTTCCTCGTTTATGGGTGGGCCAAAGAATTCTTCCTCGTTTATGGGTGGAGCTGGATCCGGATCACCAGCACCTGCATCACCCACGTCAGTTTCCGTATTGAACTGGAATTCTAAGTACCCTTCGAGGAAGCCTTGGTAGTATCCAGCTGCGTATGACTGAGGGTACTGACTATCTTGGTATATATCCAGAGGAATGTAAGCAAGCCCAATTGGAGAGTAGTAGGTCCAGTCAGCGTCGTCATTGTATCCATCCATATTTCCAGAATTCAAACCCACTACAAATTCGACAGAAGAAAATGATTCAGGCGGCAACCATGTATATACGCCATTCTGTTCTGTGTAAATAGATATTCCTGTTCCACCATCTGTTACTTGAACCTGAGATTCTACACTTTGAACCGGCGTAATAGAGGTAAATAAATATATTGATGCAATACAGCTAATAGCTAGAAAGTTATTCAACCTCATTCCCGACCATTAAACTTCAATTTATTCGATCGTATTTAAGCTTGGCTCAATAAATGTGATTTATAACATGAAGAGTTAGACTGTGAATCACTAGATTTATACACTAAGCCCTTCCTCAGGAATTAATTTAGATATTCCTTTAGACATATCCAAATATGAACGAGTGTAGAAGTAAATATACTCAAATTCTATAGGAAAATTCTCTTGGGTTTCTAACATTTTGATATATGCCGCCATGGTTTAGCTGTTTGACGCGTATTCATGAGGCATTCTATTGTTCACGAATTAATCAATTTTATGGTATCTCACAAGCTTCTAGCTAATTTACCTGGCTTGAAATGATATTTCAGATTTCAATTCAAATTACATGACGCTATATTTACTTAGGACTTTATGACAGAATTGTAATAATATTTTATATAAGAATATGTGATTATTAAGTGTCCTTAGTTTGTTATAAGTCAAATTGTTGGGGAAGTCCTTAGAGTGTTATTTATAGCAGGTCAATAATATATCACTGTGATTGGATTTGCCATTTCTTACTGCCACCCCTTTTATTGGCAAATCATTATCGTGATAATAATATCCTTTTGCGGCATTTCACCGTCTAGAAAAAGAGGTAATACGTTCCCCTAACTAAGGAGGTTATTGTAAAATGAAGAAGCTAGCATTATTTCCATTAGTAATCTTATTTTTTATTTCATACAGTGCGTATGGAACTACAAACCAAACTACAAACCAAACTACGGATGTATCTAATGAAACTCTTGAAATTACAAACACTACCTCTAATGATATCTCGTTAAATGTAGTTCCTGAATCTTCAGAATATACTGAACTTCAGTCCGTTGAAATTTTTGTTAGAGTTTATACGGAAGAGGGAGGTCTTCGTAAGCTAGTACTGGAAGTAAGAAATTCAAGTGGCCAAGTCGTTCATGAATCATCACAACTTATTAATGTGAATAAGTGGAAATTCTTTCTTCATCCTGGCCAGGTTGGAACATATAATGTTACTGTTAAAGCAATTCAAAATGGAAACGACGAGGAGGTATCTACAAGTTTTAATGTAGTTAGCATATATAATACAAGTACCGTCAGATTCTTACTTATTTCCGTTGCTTCATTTGTCGGTCTACTCATACTTATTACTGTTGCCAAGAGAGATAATGCAACACAGGAGGTCCTACGATTTGTATTTTTGTCTGGCATTGTAGTTTCTATACTTCTCTCTTTCATCTTCACTGGCTTAGAAATCGGAAAGGGCTCTCCGATAGGATTGACTAAGGTAGACGCCAATCAGACCGGAATTGAATCAAGTAGTGATCAATGGGTTTTTAACGTAGGAGGCGAATTATATATACCGATCTATGTCGTAGTTTTCGGTCTGATCGGTGGATATCTTAGATATTTGTACAAAACTTCCAGGTTATTGATAGACGAGGATTTGAGAAAGGAAAAAGAAGATATGAAGAAATATTTGATAGCTCAAGGTATCACTGACGTTACTGATCTTACCCAAAGACTAATCTTCTTTGAATCACTAAGAGATGTAGCATTGTTCTTTCTTTCACCCATTCTTGCTGTAGTTGTATGGTTTCTCTTTTCACAATGGGAACCTATCGCAGGCTCACCCACTATATTAGCAGTATTCAGTTTTGCATCAGGGCTGGTTACAACGGAAATTGTAAATGCTATTTCAAATTTTACCAAGTCTAATCTAAGTAAACGTACAGCACCTTCAGGTTAAATCTATTAACAAGGATTCCGTTAATGAAACACACCTTTCCTACATTGATTTATTGATGAAATGTTTTTATTTTCCGGTGATATTAATGATTTGTGTTACTCTTTGGTTCGATATTGTTTTTTATTTTCTTGCTGTCCTATCAAAATATTCTAGCCTTTTCAGTAGCAGATGCTAATCCAAGGGAACTGATGACGATGAAGGCGGACGAAACTTTAGATGCTAAACAAAATATAGCTCAGTTAAGCGGTTCAGATTTGGAAGATCTAGGCATTGTTAGCATCCCGATGGTATTTGCACAAACAGAAGTAGTATTCACCGCTGATCTAACTGGAGGTCAAGAGATACCTCCGGTTATAACAAATGCTGCCGGGTCGATTGACTTTACGCTCGATCAAGAAGCGGGTGAAATGTCATACTATATTGATGTTGGAGGCCTCGAAGGGATATTACAAGCTCATATTCATCAAGGTAGGGAGAATGAGAATGGTGACATAGTAGTATGGCTATTTAATGCTACTGAATCAACTGACGAGATTCAAGGTGAACCAGTTAGTGGATTCTTTACAGCAGAGGACTTTGTAGGACCACTTCAAGGGAAGAACATGTCTGATCTAGTAGATGCTATAGAAAGCAGACAGGCTTATGTAAATATTCACACCGAAGCTAACCCACTAGGCGAGCTTAGAGGTACTATAGTGGAAGAAGGAATTCCTGAACCTTCTCCTGAAGCAGCACCTATAGACGAGGATGAATTTTTTGCCCAGGATCCTATTACAAACGATTAGCATGATATGTGTGTCCATACGGCATGGTAAGATGGTAGTATGGAAATACTAAAAAGATAAAACTTCATCACTTCCATTCTGTATGGTTGAAATAGAAACGGAAGAGGGAACAGATCAAGAAAAGATGAAAAATATGATATTTGAGAGAACAGGATTTCTTCCCTCAATTTATGAGAATGGTACACAGTACGTAGTAAACATGAGATTAAGCTTGGAATTGCTTAAGGAAATTTGTGAATCTCAAGAAGATATAGTAAGCATGACTGGAGATTATTCAGGTGGTAAGGGGGAGATAACTCTTAATTGAAAGATTAGCTTTTTGGGTGTTGTACCTTGCACAGCGAGGCATTAGATAATAGGAAAACCAACTTTTATCAATTATCTGGCTAAGAATTATAATATTAAGTCAATAATTGACACATATATTGTAAATTAATAGGTCCTTCCTTGTTTTTATTCACTTTTTTATAGTATTTTATCCCTATTATTAGCCATGATGGGTATAGAGCACGCAATAAGACGAATAACAAATGTGAAACAGAAAAATGAAAAAGAAAAACATGATAATAAACAAGATAGGACAAGAGCAAATGAAGACCTAAAAATACCAGCTGGTTTTGAATGCTTTGTGTGCGGCACTAAATTTGTGACAAATGAAGAAAGGAAGCATCATCTAAAAGAGGGCACACATGGTCATTTGTATGATACCACGTCACCCCAGGAACAAGAAGAAGTTAAATTTGCAGAAGATGAGTAATTTATGGATTACCATGCAGAAAATCTCGTGAGAATGTTTGGCAAAGAATGTCTTCCTATCGTCACTGCTCTATTCTGAAGGTCGACACATGGAAAATCTCTTATGCTGCTTCTGTTTGTGATTTAATCATATCTCTAATAAGGTATCTGTGACAATGATCTCCCACATTATAGCAATGGCATAATAAGGTGACATCTTTGTTTTTACTCAACTGCCTTAGCTCTTGAATTTTATCTAAAGCTTCGGGATTATTTATTATTTCAATTAGAAATCGTCTTTTATACTCATGCCAGTCTACAGCTTTCTCTTTCATGTAATCCTTATGCAAGGCCTTACTTGGAGCTAGATCTTTCCACCATTCATTCCAATTCTCTTTAGATTTTGGAAGAGCTCTTGGTCTATAACGTGCAATTAGTATTCTAAGACCATCTGATTTCTCTGTTATTTCTTTCAATGATTTAACTTTTAGAGCCATATCAAGTTAGTGCTTCCGCCTTGTCATATCCCATAATTTATTTGAATTCCAATCTAATTCCTGGTTATCTTCGTAAAAAGTTATTGTGTGTAAATACATTTGGCATTATCTCTGTTTTTTGTTCTTACGATCTAATTTGGATAAATCTACTCTATCAGTCAATTGTGCTCCAGAAATTATTGCTTCAGCTACACTTTCTTTACTAGCAGGATCAATGAGGGCATTCTCACCTTCCCTTATCAGATTCTGATCTAAAGAGCCAATCTTTAGCTTTCTTTTATCCTCGTGTGTTCGAACTGCTTTATTCCAAACTGCTACATCCGGTTTGTCATGAATGTCAAATATATCGTTAGAAAGGTTTGCTCTCGACGTGTCTAGAAAAGGTTTTTTGTCCTTGTTACTCCTACTGTCTTTCCTCATCGATATTCTAATTAGAATGTATTACAATTTAAGAATTAGTTTCTATGGAAACCTAAACTTAGATTTCCTTCCATCTGTGTAATTATCTCTGGCTTCTGATGCTCTTACATATTTTGTCAATGGAGATCATTTGAATAGACCTCAGTTTGATTCTAGGAAAGCTGCTGCACTGCTTAAATGACTTTTCACGACTATTGTATTATAGACACGTATTGGGATGCGGTATTATATTAAATGTAGATTAAATTCTAAGGATAAACAAAGATTATCAGCTTCGCTCAGCTCTGGATCCTTGGCAAGAAACGAAATATTTTACGAAGGAATGCAAACAGCATTAAGAGAAGGTACAATAGATGAAAATGGTGTTGTACATTTTATTGAGATCTGCTATTGCTTGGAAGGAGGATTATATCCTATGGCTATGGAAATTCCCGTATTAGAAGAATATTTTGAAGAGATCGTTGAAGTAAAAGATGTACGCTTGAGAGATCAATGTACTATGGAGTGTGAATTCTGTGATTGTACTCGAAATATCCGATTACCTGGGAAATCAATTACTAATGAATTGCATATTGATAAAGAGAAAGAGAAGGTAGGAAAATTAGATGAATTTATCGATATAGGCAGACTGCGGTTAAACAGAAAGAAACGGAAGGAAGGAATTGAAGGACTAAGGAATATAATTGGTAATTCTGATAACAATGACAGGTCAACTGACAAATTAAAGCCCATATTTGCTGGAGCAGCAATTTCAGGTCTATTTGTGATTTTCTATGACATAGATAATCAAGACTATTTTAGGATAAAAAATATTCCAGATACAATTGAAACACGCAAGCTAGTAAATTCATTAGGATTAACGATCGATGACACTGTTGACTCGATGAAAATGACAGCTAGAAGCTCTCTTGCACATACTGACAAGCGTTCAAATGTTGTTTAGAATCATACTTCCATAAATAAGCTTACTCTGAATCCTTTGATTGTATTTTTTTTGATATAGTTACCAATTCCGAAGTATCAATATCTCTCAATCTTTCAATGACTATATTCAATTTGTCAATGATAGTTTGTATTCCTTGGAGCTGATTTTGTAGAATGTTCCTTCCCTTATCACAGATAATGTAATTATATTGATAAATTCTGCTAGACCTCTCAATAAGCTCTTCGCTAATAGCATCAACACTGCGCAAAGAATCAACAGCCTCCGAAAGCTCATCTGAATATGGCCCATAATAATAGGGTCTGAATGAAAATGTAAATGGGATATTATCCACATTTCTCAAAATATAGATTAGCTTTTGCAGTCTTTTTCGTCCTTCTACCTTTTCCAGTTTATTTATAAGATAAAGGAGAAGAATAATATCTTGAGAATTCAACCTGGAATGCCTTCCAAAACACCTTCAAGAATGGTGTATACTCTTGCATTTAATTCTTCTTGCGTTAGAGGGATGTGTACTTCCTTATCCTTGTAGATTTTCAAGAATGTCCTAGGTTTGATAGAATTAATAATTTCTGATCTTGATCTGATATCCATAGGTTCTTCCGGATCATTAGGATCAAAAATATGCATTTTCTTTGGCGATCTACTCTTAAATAAATCACATATTAAAGAATACTCTTCAATTTTAAGATCTGAGCATAGTTGTATGGTGGTTTTTTCAGATATCTCGTTAGGATCCTTGCTCAGAAGCTTGGGCATCGATCCAATGTTTTGCTCATCTAATTTAAATTCATATTGCTTTTCGAACAAATCCCGTTTTCTAATACCTTTTACGATCCTTGATGGGTACCCATCTATTTTACCGAGTTCGTTCAATAATCTCTCATCGTCTAATCCTATGTATTTTTTTGTGTCCGAGAAAATGGTAGAAGTATCCCTAGATGCTCTAATCGTGGCTTTTTCAAGCATTTTTTCTGCAATTCTCGAGTTCTCCTTATAGTATACCAACTCATACATACTCTTCCAAATTAAAGTAAAGATTTCTGCAGTTACGACTGCCTCATCTGAATTGATAAGGCCCAATAAGCACTCCTCGAGTTTCCTATCATCCCCAATTATAGTATAAAGATTGATGAAGTGTTCCAAGTCAAAGCTGTACCTATATCCAATGTTATGAGAATCTCTTAATAAGTAATCCAGCTTGTCAGCGTCCAGGGGGCCGTTCACAATTCCTGATATAAATGGGTAGTTGTGTTCATCATTTATGATTTTTATGACAGATCTTAGCGGAATGCCATAATCTTCCAGTATGCCCAAATCGTTAGTGATAATATCTGAGGCCATTTGTTCGTGCCCTTTCCCACCTAATGAGGTTATAACGTAATCTAATGCATGAGAAAATGGGCCGTGGGCTATATCATGTAAAAATGCAGCTGCCATGATCGTATTCTTATTATTCTTCAGATTCTCTGAGATATGCACCCGTCCTTGTTGTGTTTGTTCTCGATGGAGTATATCTACCATTTTACCTGCTAGATGCATTACTCCTAAAACATGTGCATACCTTGTATGAATTGCACCAGGAAAATCGATATACGCTTTAAGCCCCAATTGCCTTATGAACATCATTCTTCTGACTGGTTCAAGGTTGTCGATCTCACTTAACCAGTCTGGAACTTCTATTATCCCATAGATAGGATCAGGGAATCTATAGTTAATCTTTCGTGTCATACTTGCTAATCCAAGGAGATAATCTTAGATATTCATTCATATCTCTTGCTGAATTCTCAATAACATGAGCGCTTTATAAACAGCTGGAGATTTATGTTATCCACTATAAGGATAAAGATTTACATCAAGAATTAGTTAGTTTTTCTGTTGCTTCCTCCGGCTAGCACTTTCACATATATTAAATTCATCATAGTATGTTCCTTGACGAGAAGAATCGACATTATAGACCAATCAAAAGAATGGATAGTGTACTATGAAGTCGGGTGTAACGTACCGCATTCTGCTATTGAAGTGATAAATCCATCGACACGACTTTGTACTGTACTGATATAATTGAGGATGATTTATGCTTAGCTCATAGTCTTCACGAGCTTCATTTAAAAGATCTTTGTCGTAATAAGTTGTTGCCAAAGCTAGTTCATCTTAAAGATAATCTATCTCTTTCTTAATCATTAACTAGCATCCTGCCATTGTCACTAAGCCAATTAATTTTATCCTGGTAGTTAGGCATATGCCTATAAACTAACTCCCAGTAGCGATGAGAATGACCTTTGACCTTCAAATGACACACCTCATGGAGCACGATGTAATCTATTACATCCTGAGGAGCTTTTATCAGATGCATGTTAAAATTGATTGATCCCTTTTTTGTTAGGCTAGCCCATCGACTTTTCAAATTTCTTTTAATTAAGATTTTTTGTACATGTACTCCTAGTTTCTGTGAGTAAGTTTCAACCTTAGTTTTTAGAATAGGATAAGCAACTCTTATGATCCACTCTTCATACACTAGTTTGATCAGGGATCTGGCATCTTCTTCCATTCTAGGGCTTGAAATATCCACAATAAAATGGCCATCAGTAAAAGTGTGAGTATTTCTGGATTGATTCATGTTTACTATTAAAGGATAATTCTTTCCTAAATATGGCAAAGTAGAATTTTCTTCGAAGGTTGGTTTCATAACCTGTGGAATCAAACTCTTAAACTGGTGCTGTTTTTTAAGAATCCATTCTGCTTTATCTCGAACGATATCCCTGGTATCTTCAATGGTCTTATTTAGAGGGGTTCTAACTTCTATTCTATCTGAATCAACAATAAGCTCAGAAGTTTTGATGCGCTTACTTTTCTTTATATAGTAATCTATATTCGTAGTTCTGTACCGTACCCGATCCTTTGATTCTTGATTATTATGAATCATAGATGTAATTTGGCTAGATCGATGATCCTTTGTGTTAAAACTTCAATACTTTTATCGGGATACTTATTTTCTACGAGTATGTCATAGATATCAATACTCATTTTTTTCTCTGAACTCCTCTTTGTCTTCCAACCAATCAACTTAGCTTCCTTAATTACCTTTTTGAATATTTTTTCAGTTACATTCTTGGAAAGCTCTTGATCCTTCTTTACTGATTCCAATTCTTCATAAACAGCAAACTCAAATGGTGTAGAAAATCCCAGCTTTCTTCGTTGTTCTTTTGTATCTAATGCTTCTTTGTAGACCTTCGCATATTGGTTGAAATAATCAGCACTTTCCTTTCTACGCTTTTCTTCTTCGTCTATGATGCGTTCTAATCTTTCCCTTAGCTTTTCGTAATATACTGGATTAGTAGGAGCAAGTTCTCTAATAATTTGTCTAGCCTTATTCTTAATTAGAGCAGTTCTAGCCCTTTCTGTTTTGATTTTAGATGCATAACCCAAAAAATTATTGTACGTAACCTCTCTCTGGTCCATTATTCCCATGATTTTTAGTGACCTAACTGATTCGTCGATTAATCGTTGTACTTTTTTTCCATCTTGTCTTAGGTTCTGGCCTGGTGGATCGTAGAGGGTTCTTATCATGAATCGTCTGGCGCTCAGATATTTGAAATCTTCAACAAATGGTTCAGCTTCCCGTTTTGGAAGGACTATGTCTAACGCTTTTGAAAACATTTTGAAAGCATATTCGAATTCATCTCTAACATTGACGGGTTCAAATTTTTCTAATATTGCAGCATTGTCATTTTTGTTTACATCGTTAAAGAAAGCAATTGCTTCTCTATGCCTATTCTTTAACTCATCTAATTCCTTTTCGGCGGGTTCCAAAACGCCCTGAATATCTTCATCCTCAAATATAGCTAAAGCCTTTTGAAGGTCTTTAGTTATCCCACAGTAATCGACAATAAGACCATAAGTCTTTGCATTGTCATACAACCTGTTTACTCTAGCTATTGCTTGGAGCAAGGTATGCTCCTTTAGAGATTTATCGAGATACATCACTTGAACTATAGGAACATCGTATCCCACCAAAAGCATGTCGACAACAATGAGAAGTTTGGTTTCATCTTCTGGACTTTTGAATCTCTCAGCTTCATCTTCTCTTTGTTCTGGTGTGAGATAATATTCATCCCATTTTCCTCCATTTTCTCCCAGGTTCGATGTCATTATAATTTTTGATTTAGGTGCATTCAGATTATCAAGTTCTCTTTTGTAAGTAACTGCTGCTTCTCTAGAAGTAGCTACAATCATTGCCTTATAGCCATTGGGTTCGATATGTTCGGCATAGTGCTTTACTAAATCGAAGCATATTTTTTTGATTCTAGAAGGAGCTTCTGCAATTTTCTCTCTAGTTACATGCTGTTTCTTCAACTTTAGTTTGGTATCTTCATCCAGATCTGCAAAAACCTTTTCAAAGATAGGATCGATACTACTATCATTTTCTACATATAGATCTGGCATTCTACCTTCATAAAGTATTTTAAGAGTAGCCCCATCCTCTTTTGATTCCTCGAATGAATATTTGTCAAGTAAAGGACCAAATACCCTATATGTACTCTTATTTTTCTTGTCAATAGGTGTTCCAGAAAAAGCAAAAAATACAGCATTAGGCATAGCTGCTCTCATAGCCTGAGCATTGAACTTGTATTGTGTTCTGTGTGCTTCATCCACAAGCGCAATTACTTTTTGTTCAGTTTGTATATGCTTCTCCTGAGATCCAAATTTCTGAATCGTAGTCATTATTGTTTTTCCCTTTGGATTGCTGAGAAGTTGTTGAAGATGGCTTCTACTTCTAGCAGCTATTGGATCCGGAAATCCAGAGGCCTTAAAAGTACCATGAATCTGTTCGTCGAGCTGCTTTCTATCCGTTACAATTACAATTGGAGGATTACCAAATCTGTACATTATTTGTGTTGCAAGCCATAACATGGAAAGTGATTTTCCTGATCCTTGAGTATGCCAAATAATACCTCCTTTATCTGAAATATCCTGAGTTAAATCTAGTTTATCAATAGCCTTTGTTACTGCTCGGTATTGTTGATGCTTTGCAATTTTTTTGATCTTTCTATTGTTAACTGTTTCATAGATGACAAAGTTTTTTAGTAGATCTAGAAGGTGTGACTTTGATAGCATGCCCGCTATTAAAATTTCCTGTTCCCTTGGCTTACGATTACACATTTTCTCAATTTCTTCTATGGATTGTGGATAGGCTTCCGACCATCTCGCATAGTGATTAACTTTAGAACCTATTGTACCATGTCTAGCAGCAATACCACATGTGGCTACCAGAAAGTGATTGAAAAACATCAGTCGTTCGTATCCCGCACCTCTACTCTGGTATCTTTCAAAGTTTTTATCTATAGCTTCTTCGATGGGAGCTCTTATGTATGGGGATTTACATTCAATTATTACTAGCGGAATTCCATTAACAAAGATCACAATATCAGGATAAATTGGCAGCTTTAGACCTTCTAGTTGAAATTGGTTTGTGACAAGAAAATCATTATTTATCGGATTATCAAAATCAAATAATTTTACAGTTTTTTCAATATTGCCTTCGCCAAGATTCTGAGTTACTGTAATGGGTTCCAATCCACCTGATCTTGATAACCCAACTAACTTAGCTCTAATCCTTTCATTTGTATCCATTACATCGAGAGTGCGCGGAAAGTTGGATTCATTGATTTGTGAAAAAGTATCATATACTCCGTCCTCATCTAGCTCAGGATTGATTTTCCTAATAGCAGCTTCAAGCCTATCATACAATAATACTTCTCTGTAATCTCTTCGAGCTTTATTCAATTCAGCTTGATTCTTGTACTCATAATCCATAGCTTGAAGTTGTAATATTGCTGGTTTTTCGGATTCAAAATATTCATCTTTCTCTGTACCGCCGGAAATGCTCATGCTTTAACCCTCATTTTACCTGTTAGGAGGTTTTGCGCGAGTCCTTCCTTGAGAGATTCTAACTTTGCTTTACATGCAATATGGCCATTTGTATATTTATCAATATTTGATAAAATGTTAGAAATACGAAACTGTTCATCTATATCAGGGCAAGGAACAGTCATCTTTCGGATTATATCAGAATTGATATTTGGAAAGGTTGAACCCCCACCTGAAGCTATATTATATATTCTGTTTTGAATTCGTTGAAATTGGTAGTATAACCATCTAGTATTACTCTTAGCATGCTTTCCCCTGATTGATGCTAAACCTCGTCCGATGCAGTAGATCTGGTCAGCACGATTAAGTCTTCCAGTTGTACTTCCTCTGACACATAGTAATATATCATCTATCTGACATAACTTTGTAGGTTTGGTTGTGAATTGCACAGGCATAGGATACTCAAGTCCAAATTCTGTTGGTCCATTCAGTAAAGGTGTTCCAACGTGGTTTGTATTGTATGAATCCCCGGATGGTGATTGACCCATTGTTAGCTCTATAATGTTTGATAACTGAACGTCGGTTCCTTTAGTCAATAATTTCCGCATCAAACCTTTCTTAAGTCTTTGAGTTTGTTCAATGATTTGATCTGTTTTTTGGATTAGCTTATCCACCTTTGAAAGAATGGATACAATTTTTTCTTGTTCTATCAATGGCGGTTTAACTATCTTGAAGTTTGATAATTGAGTTAAACTGACATTTGGTTGTGCAGAAATAGTTTTTTCAATATTAATTTGCTTTTCAAGGATTAAACTTCTTAAAAAATATTGAAGAAATGTCCGATCATATGCTCTATCAGTTATTCTAATAATTCCTAAAGCTTGATTAACATTTGCAGGAGCTTGATGCCTTTTTACTATGCCAACTCTACCTAGTGTGCCTGCCAATGAAAATAAAATATCGCCTTCTTTTAGATGAGATCTCAATAGTTTGTCGTGAACATCTTTGGAGATGTGATTGCAATTAGTAAGATCTAAATTACCCAATTCGTCAATATTTTCCACTCTAAAGAATGGAATTCCTTCTTTTACATAGTCATATCCTTCTGTAGATGGAGTAGTTCCCTTTGTAATATGTTCTGAAATAGATCCAACTGTAACGATCTGCCAGCTATCTGGAATTAGCGAAAATACTATATTACTATGTGCATTTAATCTAAAGGGTTTGTATCCTTGATTCGGTTTTTGTAGTTCTTGCGTTATCAAACTCTGAATCCTAATTCCTTCAGATTTTTATTTATCTGAACTTTTATCTCCTTCCTTTCGTTTTCTAGTTCTTTCAAATCATTAATCGTAGCTTGAATATCAATTTCTTCCTCGGCTTCAAAAATATCCACATATCTTGGAACATTCAGATTAAAACTATTCTCTGTTAACTCATTAATTTCTGCGATATGGCAAAATCTATCAATATCTTCATATTTCCTAAATGCAAAAACAATTTTGGCAATATCTTCTTCTCTAAGCTTATTTCGCATCTTCCCTTCCTCATAATCGCTGGCTGCATGAATGAAGATTATTTTGTTCTTATGCTTAGCAGGTTTATTCCTGTTTAGGATTAAAACACAACCTAGAATTCCAGTGCCATAGAATAGCTTCGGAGGAAGAGCAACGATTCCTTCTATAATATCTTCATTTATCATACGCTTTCGTATATTTTCCTCTTCATTACCTCTAAACAGAACCCCTTGTGAACATATGATAGCCGCTTGTCCTTTGTTATTAAGGCTTGCAAACATATGTTGAATAAAAGCAAAATCAGCTTTATCTTGTGACGGAGGAATTCCAAATCTAAATCTATTGTATGGATCTCTTGCCGAATTTTTATTATCCCAGTCCATGCTGAAGGGAAAATTGGCTAATACTCTGTCGTAGGTGATGAGCTTTCCGCCGTCGACTAATTTGGGATTGACGATTGAATCTCCGTATTCGATCCTGAAATCTTCAATGCCATGTAGAACCATATTCATCTTACACATACCAATTGTACCATAGTTGATGTCCTGACCTTCTAACACCAGATTTCTAGGGTTTCCTCCGTATTTTGAAATATACTTCACGGATTCGATAAGCATGCCGCCTGAACCGCAGGTTGGATCACATATCCTCATGCCTTCTTTTGGTTCAACTAGATTTACAAGCAGCCTTACGACTTCCTTAGGAGTAAAGAAATTACCTCCAGACTTCTTTGTTTCGTCTGCGAACTGTTCTAAAAGGTACTCAAACGCATCTCCAAAGATATCAGTACTTTCTAAATCTTCATTACGTAACCGTGGAGAGTTAAAATGTGAAACTAGTCTACGTAATTTATCATCTGGATATTTTCTCTTATCATTGTACCTGGTGTTTGTAAGAACACCCTCTAGCTCCCGGTTTTCGTCCTCGACAATTCGGCATACCCTATCGATTGTTTCTCCTATATTTTCACCTGTACTGGCAAGAACAGACCATCTAGCTTCTTTCGGAACAAAGAATGTATGTCTATTCTTATTCTCGTAAGCTTCTAGCTCCGTCTTCCCTTCATTGATCAAAGCCTCAGCATTTTCCTCGAACCTGTCATTCAATCTCTTCAGGAATAGCAAAGACATTATCGGTTGCCTATAGTCACCTGGATCCAACGAACCCCTTAGTATGTCTGCAGCGCTCCATAGGTGTGATTTTAGAATATTAAACGTAATTTTCTGGTTAAAAACCGTATAATTGACTGGTTTAGAATCTTTTTGTTCCCTTTTCTTTGCCAATTTCTGTTTTCTTTTTTTGGCAAATTTCCGTTTTCTTTTTTTGGCTAACCTACTTCACTTATCCTCAGATAGAACTTCTTACGAATGGCTTATGCTTTAAATTTTTCTTGTATTTTGTTCATCTTTTATATATGACAATAGATTTGGACTTTTATTTTTATAGTCTTAATTCTCCATTTATAATGTTCAAGCTAGAGATGCTACTTGAACCGTCTTCGAGAATACTCATAGAACTCATCCAGAGTGTAAGGCTTCGAAGAATTACCAACACGTACATAGCATTCTTGTTGCTTTCCACCTTCATCATATATGAAAATAGGTCTTGAAGAGGGTTCAATCACCACCTCACAAATTTCCTTTTCTTCTATAGGATGAAATTTAATTTTGAGGTATTCGTTCGCAGCTTTATTCTTTGTATACTTCTCTATTGATTGTCTAAGTTCTATTTCGAAGCCATCAGTGTTCTGCTTTTTCAGTGTTCCGTAGTCATATTGTAATCCGACCGGGTTGCCCTCGTCATCCACACCAATAAATAAAGTACCTCCTTCTGCATTCATGAAGGCGGCAACTGTTTTTGCAATTATCTTTTCTAAGACCTTTGGGTTTGGATTTCCAATCTTGATATCGTACCTAAAAGAAGATTTCCGTTCTATGCTACAGCTTTCCCGCTCTTTGATTCTTTCGATAATAAGTCTTTGAGGGTTTGCTGTCGTATCAGCAATTTTTCCAGTAGCTAAAAGTGAAGGTATATCAAAGACGGCCGTTGTAGTCCTAATCTTCCTTAACTCTTCAATCTTCTCCCTTAATCGTATAATCTCCTTGTTAGAATCTTTCCACCAGTTCCTACTCCAGATCTGTTCTACGTTCCATCCTTTGCTCTCAAGAAATTCCTGCCTTGTTATATCACGTTCCTTTGTACTTTCTGCTGATTGAAAGGATTTACCATCACATTCTATAGCTAGGATATACTTGGAAGCAAAATCCGGATGGACTACCGCTAAATCGATCTTATAATTTGAGTGTCCAATATGAAGATCTACTTGGTATCCTAGTTTTTCTAATTCTATCTTAACTAATTTCTGCAATGAATCATCCTCTTCTGTTCCCGATACTGCAGTCCAGCTAGGTCGGATAAAGTGTAAAGAGGAAAGTATATCCTGCGTTTCTTGGGGGTTAGATTCGCTAATCGATCTTGCATAACATAGATATTCTTTCAATCTTTTTGGTCCTCCATGCATGGCTTTATCAACTCTAATTTTATACGGATCAAAAGAGCAAACTATGATTATTTCTTGTTTAGCCCGAGCTATAGCTACGTTAAGATAATTTTCACCATCCACACCATTTATTGATCCAAAATGCACACTAAATGTATCCTTGGGATCTGAGAGATCTTTTGCATAACCTAGGGAAAAAATAATTATATCACGTTCTTCGCCTTGAACCCTTTCGATATTCCTCACAAAGGGCAGATCACGGATAGCGTAAGTACTCTGATCATCTGTTGCAGAATATAATGCTTTAAATTCTTGATCATTCTGTTTTCTTCTCTCTATCTCTTCCCAAATTTCTTCCTTCTGGAGAGAGTTAAAAGTAATGATGCCAACTGAACGATTTCTACCAGTTTTTTTATTCTCACAGAGAATGGCTTTGAGCTGATTCACAACTAGCTCGGCTTCAGCTTTATTTCTCCTGTCAATCCATGATCCATTATTGCATGAAATCCATTTTATTGAAGGAATCAAAGGCTTCGAAACATTTGGTGCAATCTTTAAGGATCCATCATAAAATGCATGGTTTGAAAAATCTATTAGTTCTTGGTGAACAGATCGATAATGCCAAGTGAGGTAGCTGTGGTTAAATGTCCTATTTGCCAAAGCAAGCAAACTTTCTGAGAGTAGCTCACGGTCGTCTTCCTCACTTAGTATTTCTTCATCATCATCTTTACTTCTAAAATGGGCAATAGGCGGAAGCTGCTTTTCATCACCTATTATTACTACCTTTTTACCTCTATACAATGCAGCCAGAGATTGTGCAACATGTGATTGACTTGCTTCATCAAATATTATATAATCAAAGATATTCTGTTTGAGAGGAAAAATGGAAGATACTGCTGATGGTGTGGCTAACCAGCAAGGTGCAATCCTTAATACCATATTTTCGTATATTTCCAATAATTTTTTTATAGGTAATACATGTCTTCTTTTCTTCAGCTCATCTAAGAGCAATGACCATTTATTGTGTTGTGCTTTGTACAAACCATTCGCTTTTAACGTAATATCTGGTCTAATTACAGATTCATTGATTTGGTAAAGTATCTTGTCAACTACAATCTTTCTATGTTCCTTTAACAATTCAGACAATTGTTCCCGATTAGATAGGTATGTTTCAAATGGCTGTCCTTTCAGATCAGGGTGTTTGCTTTCAACAAGGTCTATCCAATGAGCATAAAACTCTTGCCTTAGTTCTTCCTTCCAATCTAATTCAAACGACAATTTGTCCATACATTGACGTAAAATTTCTTGCTCCGGAGTAGATAATTCAGCTTTTCTTCTATCATGGGCTTGTAATTCATCAAAGTCATTGATAGTATCCTGTATCTTGTTCAGTCTTGAATAAATGGAATCATGCAAGTGTTTAGATAATTCATTTTTCAATTCCTTTACACCATCTTCAGTTAAGAAAGATAAGAAATCATTAAAGTCATTCCAAAATTGTAGACCTAATTCTGCACTTCGTATGGCTTCTTTAATCTGTTGTATGTCATCGGGCAGTCTAAGATACCTTTTTACTATCTCTCGCGCATTGCGTTCCTTCCCTCCAGAGATAAACTTTCGAAACAGATTTCCTCCTGGGCTACTGTTTGAAAGGGTTTCAAGTGAAACAATGAGGCTTTGTTGGTTGGCAATGCTATCTGCTAGTACGATCTGTTTTTCCCTCAAATCAAGTATATTATTAACAATTTTTAAAAGTGTATTTTTTTCAGTTAGACCGAAATTGGAAAAATCTTTTCTATAAAACCAGGGAGAATGGGCAAGATCAAATTTTTTACATCCATCTTCTAACCTTGCTATTTTGCCCGATAGATAGGATAAGGTATGATACTTTACTTCTTGTACTATATGTCTTAAACTTAGTTTAGTAATGTAATCAGGTCTTGCCAAGGTATAGAGTTTTGTAACTGGCACTCCTACAAGGCTTTCATCTCTCAGTGCATCTGCAATCCTTTTTTGTCGTTCAATTATTCTATCAATTTCACAAGAACAATTATTGAATTCTTGGTTGATTTTGGTAGCATTGCCAGAGGGAGCTTTATAGTCAAGAATATTAGCAAGTTTCTTGTAGAGGGAAAAACGATCCTTGCCATCATACAATGGTGCGATGTATCTCGATAGTCCTATTCTGTCAAGACGTTGATAAACTACATCTAGTGCATCACGCTTTTCGCAAACAAGAAGAACCTTCTCATCTTTGGCTAAAGCATTGGAAATTATGTTAACAATTACTTGGGATTTTCCTGTGCCTGGAGGACCTCTTACTACAATACATTCGCAAGACATAGAAGCTAATACAACGGTGTCTTGGCTTGCATCGCTTGCTATGGTAGAGTTAAGTCTTGTGGTAGGAAAATCATCTAGACTTATACTCTCAGACTTCTCGTCTTGATTACTTACAGGTTCCGAAAGGCTTACGTCAATTGACTTGTCATCTGAAAGCAATTTTTCTATTATGCCGAAACTCTCATTACTGGATTCTTTCACTTTATTAATCAGGTCCTCATAGTCAGAATATATCGCATCTTCACCTTGTGGGAATATACCTATTATTTTATGATTCACAAGTTGGAGTGGTTCATGTTTGATCCATGTTTGTCTATCATCAGTACTAACCATTCCTCCAGAAACGTTAATCTTGCTCAGAGCTTCCACTTTGTTTAACTTATAGTTATTATTAATAATGAATTCATTTTTACTTAAGATGTTGACTAGCCCATCTAAAAATAACAGTTCTAAACTCTTGGATCCACCTTCTTGTTCTTCAATTTTATCAAGTAAGTTTTCAAAGTCATTATAAAAGAGAGGTGATAGAGTTCTGCCACTCTCAACCCTGATTTTTTCCATTAAAGCTCGATTTAATATTGGATCCTTATCCTCTGTAAAAATAATATACCAGCCACCCGGTCGAGCGTTTTCTTTATAGTCAAGGGATACTGGAAAAAGGATTAGAGGCCCTCTAACATAGGATTGTCTATCAAAATGACCAACTAAGAAAGGAAAACCTAAATAATTTTCTTGACGACCTGTTTCTCGCTGAATCTGTATGATATTCCGATATAGTTTTCTTAGCTTTGCCCTTTGCTTTTCAGCTTGTTGAGATCTATCAGAATTGGGCACAATACAAATGTGCTTTCTGTCAGACAGGGCATGATCAATGATTTTCTTGTCTGTGTCTATTCCAGATAAGTCAAAACACCACAGATCACGGATCCCTCTCAATATAATAGAACGGTTTGCAGAATCAATTTTTAGAAGTCGATTCTGATAGTATTCTAACTTTCTAGATAAAACTTGATGCTGCTCATGTACTGGGATATTTGAAACCTTTGATGTTTGCACAGATATATTAGAATCTGTATCTGATCCGACCAATGTCATGTCAATCATTCTTCCACAGTTAGAACAAAATCTAGACTTGTCAGACAAATTATACCCACAGTAGGTACATGAAAACAGATCTATCGAGAATGATAAGCAGCAACTAGCATTTAAGTATTAATTAGATTCCAGATTTTACATTATGATAGTATGTAGTTTGTATATTTTCTTGTGAACTAATTCTAAGTTAAGAAAAATTAATTACATATCCTTGACTTAATCATTTATGGAAACTTGTGCAGGGTGCGGTTTTGACCTAGAAGGAGCCGAGAAGTTCTGTCCTTCATGTGGAAATTCTGTTTCTGCTGACAACTCTCTTGACGAGATTATTTTAGATGTAGCCCTCCCCATCAGGTTAAGATATGAAGAAGCCATCAAAACTAATATCGAAAACCAGTCAGTGATAAGAGTGTCAGGGGCAAGTCTTGACTTTTATCCTTACTATGTCTTTGAGTATAAAATAGATATTTCTAAAAATGATCCTTCAGGTAAAAAACACAATCTTCAGAACCAAGACGTAGTTATTGTTGATGCTTTCAATGGTGAATTATTATCTGACAAGAAAAGAACCAAATTTGTGAACAATCTCAATCCTTTTCTTTCGAAGAAGAATGTGGATTTAGTACCTAGTGGAATCGCTGGAAGAAACCAAATCATTATTGATTTAAGAAATATAGAACATATAAGAAATCTTAAATTACAGTTAACAGGGGATTATGCGATTAACCTTATTGATAATAAGGTATCATTGATAGCTGTTGAAAAGGCTGTTTTGAGAGATATTATTTCAAACAATACGATGGAGATTTCTTACAAGAAAAAAAAGGCTAAAGGCAAGACGGAGGAACAAAAAATGCGTGTTATTCCTAGACGTCACGAGGTAGAAATCCTGATAAAATCTGTTGTCTATGTTCCTATATGGGTAATAAATATGAAGGCCGGAGATTTTAACTATAAGCGCGAGGCCTTAGCAGCATCTAGCACCATTCTTACAGATGAAATTGCATCATGCCCAAAACATTCTTCCATCGCAAGAGTATGGAAGAAACCAAAGCAGACTGCCGCACTATGCGAAACATGTGGTGGAGCATTTTGCAATGGCCATATCTTTAAAATCAATCAAACGTACTATTGTAAAGAGCACCTACCAAATACGCCATTACGATAGCAAATGACAGGATTCTAACAATTTAGGCAGGCTATCATCTTCTTTGCTGTACTTACGCTTACTCAGGTCATTAGAGATTTCAAATTTTACAGGCATATCAATTTTCACAGGCAGATAGTATACTTTCGGGGGATTGTTTATAAGAATAGATTTTCTAATTTAATTTGAGAACTAAACCGTAGACCCATAACGATCCATAAGGAATTCCTCATTATTTTCTAGATCTATGTTTGCAAGCTCTGCTGGTGAATAGCCTTCAAATTCAGTTTGTTCGAGGCCTAAGTCTTTCTGAAGTTTTCTAATTTGTCCTATAAACCGCCTCATATCATCATGATCGCACTCTCTTTTAGCTAATAGAAATCCATTCCATGATTTGCTGAGAGCTATCCAGGTCTGATTCCATGTATATCCACTTGATAGCATCTCATCAGGCTCCAGTTCTCGCCAATGTTCAGGCTGCCATGTACGCCAAAATGCAGGTTTATACGGATCGTACTTTCCTCCCCATTTAGGACCAGTTGAATATCGCATAAAGCCCTTTTTTTCACTAGCTCTCTTTCGATGCCATCGCTTTATGTAAGGTCTACGTGCATTCCTGTATCTGTAGACTTTTTCAACAAGGTATTTGTCATAGGAGTGTCTTCTCCTCTTCAATTAATCCTAGAAAGTATACCGTGTTATTCCCTAAAAGTCTTTTTTTACTACGAACCGATTGAGTCCAAGAAGTTCCTTATGCTCCTACTTTTTAATAGCAGATGATTGAGCTGTCTTTTCTTTTTGCCTCTTAAAATAAATATTCAGTTTTTGCCTCTCTATTTTTTGTTCCCTTAATTCATACAACTTATTCCTCATACATTCCAAAGCAAATTCAGGAACACTTCGATACATACCATTTTTTACGGCTAATTCTCCTATTAAATCATAAAGCGCTGTCGGAATATTAATATGAACTAAATTTCTGAGCATCTATTGAGTTTCCTACTTTAATTATGGTAGTTGGACTATTTAATACATTCGATTAGACCACTTTTTGTCACAAGATTAGCCTACTTAATACATTTAATAGGACATGAAAAATATCATCTTTTATCTATACCTCTACAATATTGTAGTAGCTTCGACACTAGCTTTTTCTATACACTGCATAAATAATCTTAGTTATATAATTACACAATTATGTTACAGGAAAGTTGCACCCTCATTAGAAGTTAAGTACAAGGAGAGTAAACGCAGCATAATGGGATAGATTTTTACACAATCATATTCTCTAAGATTAATAAATCTCCATTTTCTGTATAATTAGCGGTTTGTTAGGTAACGAGCAATCACTCACAATCATTGTGATTGTATCAGTTTTCGGTATGACAATTTTGCAACAAATGTCAACTACACTTCTGGTACAGGCTTCAAATGATTCTCCGTATAGTTCTGGATATGATCACGGATGTAATGATGCAGCGATATCTGATCCATCTGAGAGATACATTAATCAACCAGGAAAAGGTCCATCATTTCATACGGGAGAATTCATGAACGGATATTACGATGGATTCGATGCCTGTTCAGATGGGGCTGGTGATGTAGGAAACAATGCTGCTGATGGAAATCTAAGAGTAATCACAAGTCTGGACATGGGTACCTACGGTAATCAATACTGTGCCAGTAGAACGTTCGATATGCGGATATATGTCCAATCAGAATTGACACAAGAAAAGATAGTCGGAGCTTGTGAAGATCAAGAAACAACATTCAACGGGCTTAATGTGGCTACTGGTTCATCGTTCAGAGTGTGCGCATACGGAAATGATTTGGATTTGTCAGGCTGTAAAACTGCAATTAATGGACCAGAATCAAAACCAGAGCGAGTAACCGTCAGAGTTTCTTAGATTAAAATAGTTAGTTATTGATTTCCTTTGGTAGGCATAGTTCTTTCGTATTTAGGCGCTAGCTTTCAGTGAGTAAAAATTTGCCGGAAACCTAAATTGATCCCCATTCGATTTAAAGTTATAAAATAAAGGCGATCGCATTATAAGTCATAGATGATCCCTACGCGATTATCCGAATGGAATTACGAAATAATAAAGGAATTAGTAGAAAAGGGGTATTTGGAGGCTGATACCTTTGAATTCAAGCGTGAAATAAAGAGTAGAAATCCTAAATTGAATGATAGAATTGTTGAAACAGCTTGTGCCTTCGCGAACACTGTAGGAGGATTCATAATATTTGGAATTGATGATCTAGGCAATAGTAAGAAAGACAGAATAATTGGTCTTCAAGAATCGGATGATTTATCGAAGGAATTTGGAGATAAAATGAAGTCAATTAATCCAACCCCCTATTATGACTTTGTAAATCCTCCGATCAAAATCCAGGAAAAAGATACGGTATTATTTGTTACCTACATTCCTCAAAGTAGCGCTCGTCCACATATGAAATCGGATGTGGGCAGATTTTATTATAGAACTAATAAGGGCAATGAAATAATGAATTATCAGCAAGTCATGGAAGCTTTTTTACATTATGAAGAAAGGAGAAGTAAACTAAACTTACTATATATTGAATTACTCAGTAATTCTATTATAGCAAGTGAAATTCTGCGCATTTCAAATAAACAATTAGATGAAGCTGCCAATGGAAAGGAAAGATATCTGCCCTATTCCCCTTTAAAATTTGAATTGACAATAACTAGCACATTGCTACCTGAAGTATATAGCATAATACAAAATGACCGTGAATTGACACAATCATTATTTAGGTTGAAATTACAGCTCAGTACGATAAATTCAGAAATTAGCATATATCATTCCCTAGATCCTGAACGCAAGGAATTTCAGTATGATACTCACAACGAATACATAAGAGAATGCATCGATGAATATTCATTACCTTTGATGAATAATATAATGAAAACATTAGAATTGAAATATGGATTGGCTAATCCTTTTTCTGATTCACAATTTGAAATCTTCAAGAAGATATAATATATTATTCTTTATCCCCAAAGTTGTAAACTGTCTATGTACAGCCAGATATAACCCTGAGAGTAATCTATCCGATATTCTCTGTATTCTCTATATTTTTAATGCTCTGTTCCATTGGAATTCATTATAGTTCCATTGAAGTACGCTTCTGTCAAGGTATGTCATAGTTGTCATGGGTAATTTCTATTCCTTATTTTTGTAAATGGATGAATATATATTATAAACCTATAAAAAAGAGAGAAAATAAAAAATGTACTATGACACTACGACAAACTATGACAGGAGATTGCAATAGACAAGAATTATTGCATTGGCTTTGATATAGTCACATTAGCATTCAATAATTGATTCCATTTCTTTCACATCTTTAACCCATTTTATTAATTCAATATTCTTCCAAATGGTTTTCCGTTCTTCGCCTGTCGTTTCTCTTCCATCCACAATCCCCTGTTTTTTTATCAGTTTTCCGAATGATTCCTTACGTTCAATAGGCAAACCATAAAAGCTACAAAATCGAGTGTACGCTTCATACATTTGATCTTTAGTTACATAGTGGGAATGTGTTGGATTCTGAGCTAGAGCATCCCTAATAAATGAAGCAACTGAATTGATCATAATATCATGTCGATTTCTTCTTTGCTGGATCGTTTGATGCCTGATTTGTATTCTTCTAGTCCGAAGTATCCTTCTGAGCGCAACCATTAATACGTTAAATATTCCGGATAGCTCTTCCTCTGAGGTTAGTTTATTTTGCAGATTTGTATCCGCATTTTCATTTTCAAACTGGTTGGGAAACGCAATCGCAATCTCACGCCTAAACCTTGCATCTGAATCATCATCAGTTATTGGCAGCTTATTAGCATTAAAGAAAAGCTTCGTATGCAATATTGTATCATACGCCCTCTGGTTCTTTCTTTCGATGCGAGTGGGAAGACTTCCAGTTAACCTCTTGAGGATGGAGATATCATTGATGAACCCCGTTGATAGTTCAGTATCTATATTAATATCTTTATTTTCCAAGTCAGAAAGAGCAAATCGATCCTTAATCAATGAATGCAGAGGAACATTGCTGATGTTCTTGAACCCATGCAAACCGACAAGTATGGAGGTAAAAACGCTTTTTCCATTCGCCCCGGTTCCAATGAGTATTACATAGATCTCGTGCGGATTAGATCTTAGAAGTGTATAAGCCATCAACTCGACAGCAGTTCTTATTTCGTCAGGATACAACGTTTCGTTCAGAAATTTCCCAAAAAGCTTTGGCTTGGCCTTTGGATCATACACTATCGGTTTTTGATTAAGTGAAATGTATTGAGGAGTATGGGATTGAAGCTTACCGGTTCTAATATTGTACAAACCATTTTTCACGTTTATAATATTTTCATCCTTGTCATATGCATTGTGTCTGACATAAGTGTTCCTCATAATATGGCCAATAACTTCCTGAATGTGTACGTTCCTTAATTGATATCCATACATATGTTCGAGCTCCTTTTCTACTATTATTTGGCCACCTGAAACATAGACACCGTTATCATAGTACAAAATTTCTTGAGATGCTTCATCCGTAATTGGATGAAATTTCTGCATAATTGATTCACTTGCCTCTTCTATATTGATTGGTCTAGATAAAAGTTGTATATGACGCGAAGACTTAAGACATTGTTCATCAATCCTTTCCTTTGCAAATTTCAAAGCACTATTCCAAATACTCATTATCTCCTCCTGAGATAACGGAAGTGGTTTACATAAAGAAGAATTTATTTGCAATAAGTAGCTTCTTAAATCATACTCTGACTTTTTACCTATATATCGGAATAGAATGGAATTAGCAATTGAAATAAGGATTGAGTGTCTGTTTCCTTCTTCTAATTGGATATTACGGTCGATGACAAATGACTTGAGCATGATTTTGATTTTATCAGATAAGAGGCTGGTTCTCTCTAGATATCGAATACCATGTCTTCGACATATCTGGTCTATGTGTTGTATGAATTCCATAGCTTGAATCATATTTAGAGTAACAGGTTCAAGCGTTCCGATAATTTCATATCGATGTCCATTTTTATGTTCAGATGGGCAAGATACAACGTTTCCGTCTTTACCCGAGCTTTTGACTTCAATCCCAGTGACTTGGTCAGGTGTCTTACGAGGAAATCGTACTGGTGAATAAAAGGAAATATGCGCTCGGTTTAAGTTATCCTTGTGTTGTTCCACAAGAAATTTTTCTGATATTCGACGAAGTGAAATTGTCTTTCCAGTTCTTGTACCAAGTTCCTCTATTGCAACAGATGTATCGGCATCGATTGACACGAAAAATAGTTGTTTTTTGTCCTCTCTATGCCAAACTCGACCGGGAATAAAGGCCAAGCCATTAGTGAACAAGCCTTTTGATTTCCATTCGTCAAACTGAGCTTCAGATACAGGTTTATCTTGCCATGGCTTCCATCGTACAAGTGGTTTTTTCTTGCGGCTATCGACCGGGATTACATTTATGCCGATGCAATGCCGCCAAAAATCAGCCCAGGCATCATGGTAATCTTTCCCCTCAACTAAGGTTGAAGCAAAGGGTTTTTCCTCAATACTGTAATTTTGGATTAAAATATGAAGTCGACGTAAGTACTCTGTTGGCTCGTGAGTAGGTAACATTTTAGTTCTTTGCAAAGGGTGAGTATGCGGATGAGATATAAATGGGTGCGTCAATGATTGGATCTACTTCCTTGCTGAAACAAAAGGTCTTAATATAATGCTCACATTTAATACTGGTAATCATCCTGAAAATCTCCGTTGGGATGAATAGAAATGGGGCTGGTCCTGATCTTCTCAATCTGTCTAGCTCCTTTTCTCTGATGGCATTCACAATTGCAGATTATTTGTAAATGAACTTTATCAACTGAAGGTCGGTAAATCCCGGTGCATTCTTGACACTTTTGTGTAAGGCATCTCCTTACGGATGTTGTTGCATTAACCTTGTATTGATCATGTAGAAGGTTGTTATCGAGGGATACACACACTTTGTCCATCTATCCTAATCAACTCGATCCGTAGATTTTTTAAGTGAGGGTATAGAATTTGGCACGCTAATATTTACTGGATTTTCATTGATCATGTTCAAAAGGTTAGTAATTACATCGTTAGAAGTATCACCAGCTCTTCCGTAATTTTTCAAGATATCTCGGTTTTTTCGAGATATCGAGATTGTTGTTCTTTCAATCATCGCTATAGTTTTTATGAGGTCTATAAAATGTATTAATTTAGATACCTACACGTATGGTTATTCTAGTATGCCCTCGGTGCAAAAAACCTGGATTCCTTTCGCAAAGGAAGGTCTATGCATACTATGTTCCTAAACAATATAGCGAAATTTGTGAATCATATGAAAATGCATTAACAATATTAAAGAGAAATCCCGACAGAAAGGAAGATATTATCCTTGTAGGATACCCAGAAAAACCCTCGACAATTAGACGTATCAAGCTTAAAGATCATGTAAAAGATATGCAGAAGGCAATTTCGGGAACTAGATATGCAAATGAAGGATACGGAAATACACCTTACAGAATCCGCAAAACGTATTTTCATTCCTATATTGGACACTATGATCGTGAAAAGTACAAGAAACAAAAGGAACGTTATAAAGCAGGTACGATAAGCTATCGACCAAATGGACGAAGGTGGTGTAAGATGAGGTCTAAGGATCAATTAAAGATATATTTTAAAACCCAAAAAAAATAAGCCCTAATATTATTAATAAGGATGAATATTCAGCTTATTTGCTGGTTTCGAGAATTCCACTTTGAAATAGCTGTTTTGCCATCGTATCTATATCGTTCTGATTCTTCAAACTTCCAAAGACGGACATCAGAGTTCTTATTTGTGATTGCATTAAATTGAATTTTTCTTCCATTTGTAATAGTTTATCTTCTTTCTCTTTCTGTTCTTGAAGAGTTTCATTGTAAGCATCATATGTTAATACTATCGTGCACTTAGCACAAAATCTCGCATCTGGTTTATTTGGTTCATTACAATTAGGGCATTGCTTTGACTTTAGAGGGTTAGAATATTTCGTGTCTTTGGGAGTGATACCATAGGCTTCTAGTAAGCTTTCACCTGCTTCATTCCCTAAATAATGAATATAGAGCTGAGGCATATTGGAATTCGACGTCCATCCAGCATATTGTCGGAGAGTATGTTCTTTGAGTAGTTTGCTTTTCTGTGTTAATGCACTATGCCTTCTGATGTACGGGTTCCAAGGCTTCTTAAGGAGTTCTTGAACCTTTTCTTTATCTTCTTGAGGTACATTTGGGTCTTTTAGCAATCTTGGAAAGAAATGAGTTTTATAGTCCTGGTAAACTCTATTCAAACTCTGACTGTTTAGTACCTTATTGATGCTCTTACCATAAGCACAAAGAAGTATCGCGTTAGGATTTTCAGGCTGAGGATGCTCGTTGTTTAGATAATCTTTGAGATAAGGAATAGAATCGATGAGGGGTATATGCCTAGTACCTGTCTTTCCGTTTACGAAAACCTCTGCGTACTGCTTCTTCTCAAATATTTTAAATGATACATCTTTTATTCGAAGCTTGAGAAGCTCATGTGGCCTACAGCTCGTATCCCAAGACATCGCATGAAAGCATTTATTCCTTTTACTTGGACAATATTTGAGAAAGATGAGATCATCTTTTTCAGTCCATAAATCAGATGGCTTATAAATTGATTTTTCTTTTCTTCTTAATGCAGGAATGTTATTCACGACTTTAGGCTTAGGCCTTTTGTTTTGCTCTTTATCAGGAAAAAATAACCATTTGAAAAATCTTATTAAGTATATACGATACTGATTATAGGTTCCAACCCACTTATGTAACGGATCAGAAGCTTCAGGCTTCCGTCTGATATTCAGAAATGAAATGACTTCATCTCGTGTTATAGATTTGAATACCTTATCTTTATTGAATTTCGAAAATGAATATAATAATCGTATATTATCTTTCCTATAATTATTAGAAGGATTCGTTTCGGTATACATAGCCGAGATGTAGTCCACTATAACGAATGCATTCTCCTTAGATACACTTTTAAGACCATTAAAAAATTCGTTATGTAATCCCTCTGTTATCGTACTTAGTCTGGCATCAATTTCAAGAGCTTCAGCAGGATATCTTATCATAGATATAGGGTAGTGTACACCCTTATATAAGTTGGTATTAACACCTACTTTATGGTTCAATAAATAATTAGAATAATTCGGTTATTAGCACATTTCTAGCCTAAATATTGTGATAGCTAGATAGATACCTGGTCAAGCCAACCCAATTAGCCGCTATCATGGAATAACTCTTGTTATATCAAACGTGCAAATATGCAAATATAGTATTTAGAGTTAAGATCGCCTACGTGATGTAGCCTAAAAAGATTTTATACCTATTGGAGGAGCTAGAGTAACGTGGACATCTTGACAGCTAAAGAGATATGCGATGATCCATCTTGTAATCGCATAAAGCTCAAGACATCTGATAATGGACGACATACAGGCTCTATCATAGAAGCGAATGACCAGGAGCGTTTGGCTGTGATCATGATTCTATCAATCCAATGATATTTTTGATGCAATTCTATGGTGTTAAATGGGAAATAATACCATTAATTGCCAATGTATATATAAGTGTCATGACAAGATATCAACATGTCAAAAAGAGAGCAAGAAAAAGCTATTGAAGACACTCAAAGAGTAGCTGAAGAAGCCAAGAGTATAAAAGATAAACACGATGCAGCTCAAACTCTACAACAAGTTGGACAACAACAACAAGTAGTAGCACAAGAATTTCAACACACATTGCACAGATCATTAGATGAGACAAAAGAGAATGTAAAAAAATCAATAGATGAAGCGAGAACTCAAATTCCACAATTTACCCATGTAATTACTAACTATCAAGAGCAAGTCTTACAATCCACTGGAAAAATGGTAGAAGATTATATTGATGCTCAAAAATCAGTAATGAACTCTATCTTTAACTCTGCAAACCCGTACTATGAAAATGCTAATAGAGTGTTTAATTATTGGTTTACTCCAAAAGTCACTGCAGAAATATATGCCAGATCAGTCAGCAATATTGCTGAAAACGTCTCAGCATCAGCTAGAATAGGTAACGATATCCTATTTGGAAACATTGAAGCTTTGGGAGACGATTTCGAACGAGCTCAACGACACACAAAAGAGTTTTCGAGAATCAATGTACACACAGCAAAAGCTATTGAAAATACAGCAAGAGAAACGGCAGCAGAGTTTTCAGTTAATAATCAGAGAAGTTTATAGACATAGAACTGCCTGTTAACAGAAATCTGATACATTAGAAATTACTCTAGTCATCAACTGATGACTAGATGAACTAATTATTTCGCAATTTGATATTTTTATGTATGTTGCTAGCTATCTAATCTATATGTTGACAAACGGGACATATCACCGCCAGAGGTAAAAATTTGGGCGATAACAGAGAAGGAAGGGACGTGGAGAGACCTGGCTCAGCGAGAGATATTAAAATCTTGAACTTTCAAAGTGTCGAAGTCTGTCCACACATTAATTCCAGTAGCTACAAAAACCTGAAAGTGAAGATGTGGTAGATAGGTATATCCTGTCATTCCAACCTTAGCTATCTCTTCCCCTGCTCTGACATATTGACCAACCATCACTTTTGAACTATTATAGCTTATGTGATCGTATCGAGAGTATTCTCCGTTTGAGTGCATAATTACAATAAAGTTTGTATGCCCCCAATAAACTGGACTAGACCCTCCGATATTAGAGCTATCTTTAACAAAAATTATCATTCCATCGTCTGCTGCAAGAACGGATGTCTCTTTATCAACTATGAAATCAATGGCGTTTCGAAGTTTGCCCAAATGAGCCGGTGATGAAGTTCTGTCGATACGTTGTAACAGATCTTTCGGTACAGGGAGTTTATATTTATTGATAGCATTTTTCCTCACCATGACTTTATGCCTTATTGTTATTTGTTCTACTACATGATTTTTAATGGTTACACTATAGCCTTGTAGGTATGATTACTACATTGGATATAAGTGACTTAATATTAACTGCATGTCTGATAGAATGCAGTTCCATAATCTAAATCCGTATTGGAATTTGAGAGATAGTCCGTTCCTGTTTTAATAGTTGCTGCTCTTGCCTCATGTACCAATTGTCTAATCAACAAGCTATTTAGACACTGTATCAGTTAGTTGCTGCCCCTGCTGGAATGCGGGATTAAGTTGGCGAAATCACACCAAGGTTGGTTAGTAATTTACGTTGTTTTTACAATACTATTTTGTACCTTATCATATCTAAGTTTTATTACCAACAAACCAACTCTACAAATAGTACTTCAGTAGAAGAAGGTGTAGCAGTAACAGAAAACAATGTCTACGTTACGGCTAGTGGAGCTGAAAGTACTAACAGCCTATATTCCTCTCCTGACACATTCATTAAATCTTCAAATGATAATGGACAAACATTTGGCGAGCATATTAACTTGAGCAACTCTACAGGGATAAAATCGACTCGTGCAGAAATAAAAGCATCAGGGGATAATGTCTTTGTATCTTGGTGGGATAAGACAGATGGTAAAGACCAATCAATGGTGAGAATAAGTCATGATGGTGGACAAACATTTGGCAAGGAAATTATGCTAACAGCAATTTCTATCTCATCATCATCATCCTAGATGGACTTTAGGAAAGAGAGATGGCTCGCTCGACGCCAGAGATATCAGATTAATTAGTGGCCGCAGCCGCAGCCGCCGGCTTCGTGTTCATGATGGCTATGACTTTGTTCAGAGCATGAGGGACATGTATTAGTCTCTGTTTCAGACATAAACATCGTGCCACAAGATGCACATTTTAGTTTTTGAAGACCTTGCATATTAAATCGCAATCTGAGTGTCCCTAATTAAAACTTTGAGAAAGAGATCGGATTATGAGCAATTGCTATAAAGGCTATTATAGTCACGAGATGCAATCGTATGACAATATGGCTAATGCTTCATCGAAAAGGCGGTCAACTGCCTAATATGACGTCATTACAAAGCCCAAGGCAACAACTACGAGGATCGTTGATATTAGTAATGAAACTGTGAGGCTTGAGAGCAACGATAAGGGAAGTTACTGGAAAACATTATTCAGGAGTGCATTGGGATCCAGTAGAGGCAACATTGTTAACAGATGGTAGTGTGACCCTGACCATAAGATATTTGCATATGACTAATAAAGGCGAATCGATTACGGAAACTGGAACTGGAACTCAGATGACCCCAAACAAAAGGGGAATTGCGAAAGTCATTGGTGAGGGAACTATGTGGACTTCTGCTCCTTGATTATCGCATCTGAATGGTGGTAGATGGACAGTTGAAGGTGAAGTGAATACCATTAAAGAGACTGTTGAAGTAAAAGGTAATTTCACCATCTCGGGTATGCAAAAACTATCATAATTAACAATTAACTCAGATACTAATGCTAATAATAATAATGATGTATAAAGATTCGAGCAATATCGAAGAAGGGGTCTAGCTACAATGATAATCTTCATTAATCCCATTCCCGCAGTCAACTAATGGTCAATTATTATCACTATAATGCATAAAAATAATAGACCTATGAGGTAACGAGGTGTACATACAAACTAATGACAACATATAATAGGCTAAGATTATAATAATAGTATTTTAAAATTATTATAGCAGTTATTAGACTTAATATAGCGTATGATTTGCGGCTGAAAAAAGCCAAGCTTGAAAATAATGAGATATTGCAGCCTATCGATAAAATCTATTTTGTAATTTGTAATTCATGTTACTGGTGTGCATCTTATTTCGGCATTGATGATTTAGAGTCTCTATCTGGATCTTCATCACATGTTCTCGATTGTCCTTTTTGTAATTCTCATAACACTGAACTAATGCCTATTTCGACTGACGAATCATTTAGAATAGAATATAGTCTAACAAGAGGGATGGAGATAGAATTCTATAAGACTAACAAAGTTGTTGTTAGACAGCAATCAGTTAATGAACAATATGTAATGCCTTAGTAAGACCTGGATAGTAAAATTAGAAATTATTAATTATATGATATTAAGTCTGACCTTACAACTTTTTTGATAGTAACGCCTCGGTCGCCTACTACTCACAATAGAAATTGGTTTTCCCCAGATTACAAACGCACTCTCCAATCCACTGAAATATATAGAAAACTTAAGATCTTACTATATCCAATCCATCACACTGGTTCAATAACAAAAGAATGTAAGGATAATCTAATTTGATAATGATCTTCGTCAATTTGTATGATCGGTGTGTCAAGAAATATCTTATAATCAGAATAACACACGCAAAAAACAGAAAGCTTACATTGAAAGGACCGTTAGAACATTAATACGCATACAATGAATTCATCCCAAGTTTTCAGGAGTCTGTTCGTCTACTGTACCATAATACTTAATAAAAAGTTATAGATCTATGTTTTATGCGATCAAATGCTAAATTTCTGTGTATTGCATTCGTAATTGCTGGATTAATCGGATTTAGCACATATGGAATAAACAATACAACCACACAGGTACTAGCTAGTCATTCTGCTGGCGATAATATGACAGGAATGGCTGGAATGACAAATATGACTGAAACTGAACACGCGTATAACAAGTCTGCTCATGTAGTACGCGACTCGGTTGCGGAGCTTCTTGAAGGAAAAACTATACCAGCAGGCCAATTCATTCATCTTTATGACAGTACTCCGTATATGATAACAAATGGTCATGTCGCCGTGAATGTACCATGTGAAGACAATTCGACTGCTAGCATTCAGGTCCTCATGGGACAAGCTCCTAATTTCACTGCGGCCGAATTAGAAAATCTACCAGAATTATCAACCCCAGGAGAAATGTGTCTTTACCATGTTGATATAGCCCCACATGAAGAAGTAATTACAGATGTGGCCATTGCAAACCCTGGAGATTCTGATTTAGACTTTCCTCCTGGAAGTACTGCCGTTATAGGCATAAATGAAATCATGCCATTTGCACACCAGGAGTAATGGACGTCTTAAAAATTCCTTTACTCCTATTTTTAACCTCATAACGATGACAATAAAGTAATCAATATCTTCGGTAGCAGATATGGAACTTACACATATCATTTTATTCGCCATGCTAACATTATTTGGGATTGGCGTATTTAGAGTAAATGACAAATTCTAAAATTTCTTAACGGTAGTACCGAGAAGTAATTAGAATAGGCATTCCAGAGTATGTCGACATACTCGCGAAATAATATGGTTGTCAAAATAACATTATTGACATCTATCTAACGTCAACGTGCGGCTGGAGAATTACTACTATGTTGGCGTGAGCATGGAATATTCAAAAATTCGAATGAATTGTCAGATTATTACCTTTAGTGATAACTATAAAATCACCCATGGTTGTTACTTCCATATTGTCTTTCATTGTCGCATTGGTCGAGAAAGTGAGCTATGTTCTGTTGCCACCAATTTCTTTCTGACTAGTAATCTTTCCCTGTTGTTCAAAGAATGGCTCCTCTAATGTCAAGGTCTGAGTATATACTCAAGTAACAAGCGAAACGACACCCCTCAAGAATCTATTACATGAAATAGCTTACTAGTCGAGTTAGACCGCTCAAAATGAGGCTCTAGTTCGTGCTTGTACAAAAGAAAAAGAGTGTTTGTACGACAGAAACAAGAGACAAAGTCTTTTAAACTCGTGACTTTCTGAAGACTAGATTGTCATTAATTAGCTATGCATTCGTTAATAATGAAGGAAAATGGACGTTACTTCCAGTATCGATGAGCTCGCTGTTCGACTAATGTACTATAAAGATTATATAGTAGAAATTATTCACTTGCAAATAATGCAGAACCTAACCCAACTTATGTTAGGCACTTTTTTAGCCTTCCTCATTTTGACACTTATCTTGGTGGGCTTTCAAAGCCTTTACGTTAGAGCTCAAGTAACAAACATGTCAAATATGTCAGAGTCATATGGAAATGCAACTGCTCCACATGAGGACGAATTCTACGTTAGAGATTCACAAGCCCTCTTACTTGAGGGAAGAACTGTTCCATCACAAGGATTCATTCACCTATATGATAGTACTCCATACGTGATCGGGAACGGACATATAGCAGTTAACTTGCCCTGCGAAGATAATTCAACAGCCTCTCTTAACGTGCTGATTGGTCAAGCTCCTAATCTCACTG
>WHTU01000330.1 GCA_009377575.1 Nitrososphaeraceae archaeon
AGTAATCTTTAGCAAAATCCATTTTATTTTTTTCTTGCTAACGGTACTGTTTGATTGCCACTTCTTATTTATGTAGCTAATATTTTATCAGAATATCTAGATATAATAGATATATGATTTGTGTATTCTATTGTTTTTTCCTAACTGAGATAACTTGTAGGCAGACTATTATTGTTAGAGCATGAAATATGGAGTAGTAGCAGTATTCAGTGTAACTTTGCTCGTACTGGTGGTAGTGGTTATATCTTTCATGTCTCCGTCATTAGCATTAGCTGGTGGTTACGAAAAGAGTCAGGTCATATCACAAATCAATGAATGCGGCAACTACTGGTTTCCTGTGAATGTAATATGCTCTAATTTGAATTCGCAAGCTGAGGGTGACGAAAATAATGTTGCGATGACAACAACTACTCCTGAATCTGACGCAAATTTTGGGCCGCCGTTTCCCTAGAATAATTATTTGATATATATTCCGCGAATCAGCGCTTAGGGGTAGTAGTAAGCTGGCGTAGCCATCTGATAACTCAAGCTTAGGATTATGTGATGTACAATATTATCAGGATATCTTACTGGGTAGATT
>WHTU01000331.1 GCA_009377575.1 Nitrososphaeraceae archaeon
TCGTCGTCGTCGCTGCTGCTACTGCTACTACTGCCGCTGTCGTCGTCGCGTTCATTAGATTCACTATTAGATTCATCCTTGTAGTCATTCTTCTCATCCCTATCATTGTCCTTGTCACTTGCTGCTGCTGCTGCGGCTGCTGCGTCATCTGATGCGACTGCTGCTGCGGCTGCTGCTGAAGAGCTATCTTTGTCTTTGCCATACTTCTTGTGGCCATTGTCGCCACCTGATGCGGCTGCTGTTGCTGCTGCTGCGTCATCTGATGCGGCTGCTGCTGCTGCTGCTGAAGAGCTGTCTTTGCCATACTTCTTGTGGCCATTGTCGCCACCTGATGCGGCTGCTGCTGCTGCTGCTGCTGAAGAGCTATCTTTGTCTTTGCCATACTTCTTGTGGCCATTGTCGCCACCTGAGGCGGCTGCTGCTGCTGCTGCAGATCCACCATTTCCACCAGCTGCGGCTGCCCCGGCTGCTGCTCCATCGCCTGCTGCGGCTGCGGCTGCTGCTGACCCGCCTGCTGCTGCTGCTGCTGCTGCTGCTGCTGCATCACCTGCTGCTGCTGCTGCAGCTGCTGAACCT
>WHTU01000332.1 GCA_009377575.1 Nitrososphaeraceae archaeon
TAAGAAAGTATAATAAAATCACTCGGTTGAGGCCTGGTAAGTCCTTTGTGAAGAGTTACTTTAATCAAAGTTAAAGTTCAGGAACACTAAAAGCATAGCGCAATTCATTCAAAGTATCATCACTTTCTCTTTCCATCCATTCCATTTCATCAGGCGTAAACATATTGAAATCTGATTGTGGCAAACCTAACTCTTTCTGAAGTGTTCTTATTTGCATAGCATATTGTTTCATATTTTCATGATTATCTTCTCTCTTTGCTAAAAGAAATCCGTTCCAAGACTTGCATAGAGCTATCCACGTCTGATTACGGGTATATCCGCTTGGAAGAAGATCATCGGAATTCAATTTTTGCCTATATTTAGGCTGGTAAGTACGCCAAAATGCTGGCTTATATGGATCGTATTGGCCTCCCCATTTAGGACCAGATGAATAGCGGGTGAAACCTTTTTTGTCTTTAGCATTCTTTCTGAACCAATATTTCTGATATGGTCGACGTCTGTTCTTGTATTTATATAATTTTCTGACAGGGCATCTGTCATTATAGCTTCCTAGGCTCAATGAATCATCATATATAA
>WHTU01000333.1 GCA_009377575.1 Nitrososphaeraceae archaeon
ATTTCACTTAAGTGCACTTTAATGGATATGTTGAAAGCGGAAGAGGATAAATTGGATCTAGAGTCGGAAGAAACTCATGGCGATTACGAAAAAATGAAATTGGTTTTCGAAAAGAGGATTAAAGTCTATGGAAGATTCTTGAAAAAAGAAGGACTAAGTGAGCTGGATAGACTTAGGCTAGAAAATAAAAAGGAGTGGCACATGAGTCACTTATTAAATCTAATAATAGAGCAAGAATTACGTGATAGAAATATAGACCTAACTAAACGTATGCATGGGTTAGAGAAAGCAGCTCAACTGGAGTAGAAGATGGCCAACAAATGAATGGTGTTGGGAATTCCAAGTGGCCGTCTACCTCGACGACATTATGTGTCTATTATAATGTATGTTGGGATAAAAAATCTTTTTGGTTTTACAAAATATGAAAAAGTAGGACGACCAAATTAAACTTGCAAGAAAGGCTAATGCAACAATATTGTTCGCCTACCTAATTCATTACGTGGAGCTGTCTAGGCAGTGATAGCTATTGAGTCTAACAACTGCGTAGACAATTAGTTAATGATAACTACATTATT
>WHTU01000334.1 GCA_009377575.1 Nitrososphaeraceae archaeon
CTTTCTTGACGCCATGGTTCTTAGAAACATCATCGACCAACTCCTTTAGCATCTTTCCATCATGAACATCTTCTTTTGTTACTCTCATTGAAACTATCTTTTTTGTCTTTATGTCTACGGCTACATGTATCTTGATGAAGCCTTTTCTCACTCTTTTATTCTTCCATTTGTCAAGTATCCATTCTCCTCTGTTTGTTACTTTGATACCTGTACTGTCAACTGCTATCACTACGTCGTCTTTTTCTGATGGATTTGTTTTTGGGTGGTCCTGGCTTACCTTCATCCTTTCTACCCTCCACCAGATTGTTGTGAAATCTGACACCACTTCTTTGAGTTTCTTTATATGGATTGACATCATTCTTAGAAATCCTTCTAATTGACGGTATGGAAGTAGGTACGCATGTACGGTGGCGAGCAGCGATATCAAGGAATTCGGATAGCGATAATGAGGGCCTTCCTTTCCTTCGTTCATTATCTTTAATTCTGCTCGCCAGTTCTGTAAAAAATCTGAATCAAACAGCATTTCACCCCGCCTGACAAGAGACTCGTTGTACTCGCTCCAGTTAATCTTT
>WHTU01000335.1 GCA_009377575.1 Nitrososphaeraceae archaeon
ATCTTCTTGTTACCACACTTAATGCATTCTGGCATATCCTTTCATGGCCGTCCTAGCTTCTCTAGTAATCATTTTATAGCATATAAAGTGTACATGATGCTGCAGTCTTTAAGTCACTCCTAAAAGTCTAGACTATAGCTTGGAATTCACACACAAACCCATTTCTTTTTAATGGTTTAAAATTAGAACAACTAGAATCTCTACCCAATATTTACTTGAAATGATACTATCTTTAAAAAAGACAATTAGTCTCTCATTAGCTATGCACACATTTCAGCAAGAAACTGCAGCTCTCACAAGAGTACATCAATTCGTCGAAGCTGGAACGCAGCTCCATAATCTCATTACATCTAGGACATTTTATTTCTATGTCTAGCTCAGGTAGCACTGGTTCCTCATTTTGCTCTAATAGACTAGATTCTCCAATCGGTTCGAGAGCCTGCATGGGTTGATAGCATTGGTACTGTTGCTGGTATACTTGTATTATCAGCATTCAATCCTCAGCTAATCAAAGCTTACAAAACTAAAAAGATGTCCGATGTATCTATTCATCTGATGATTCTTATAG
>WHTU01000336.1 GCA_009377575.1 Nitrososphaeraceae archaeon
AGGTAATAAGATTGGTATTAATGCTGCCATCACTACATCAAGCCAATAATGTTGAAAGAAAATCTTAAGATTCTTTTCTACAATTAAGTACTTTAAAAATAAGTCAAAGACAAGAACTATAAAAATAATCCAGGGAACAAATTCAAAATAGACTTCCATTTCATGCGGAATAGCGATGATTTGTTCATGAAGACCAAATATTTCATAATCAAATGCCAAGAAGCCCAGAAAGAAGATAACAAGTAAAATTAGGACAGAGATGTCTGCAAACTTAGTGAGTTTCTTAAGTATGGCATGTTGATTTGGGTGATTTGATCCCATATGGCTATTAGAGTTATCCATAGTTATGTCAGATTTATTCTGATCCGTGATATTTACAGCATGCGTCAAGCATTGGAATAGATTATAACTATACACTCTCCCTCTGCTTCACGTACTTTACTGATTATATCACAATTTGGAAATGATTGTTTCATGCATAAACTGATTGAGCTTCAGAAAATTGTTGAAGAAAGAATTGGGTCTCTTAAAGAAGAAGTTGAAATAGCAACTAATGTGAAACTTAACC
>WHTU01000337.1 GCA_009377575.1 Nitrososphaeraceae archaeon
GGCTGTACCTCTGATCATATTTGTAGTAATTTTTTTCACTGGAGTAGGACTGATTGTGAAGGGCTTTATCTAAATAATCATTAAGAAGCCTTTAGCAGCCATAAACCTTACCGCACTTTTCATAAAGGTCTGCGGTCCTACCCAATTGCCTGGACTTGTTGGTCCTTGAGGTCCTACCTACTTCCATTCGCTACTGCATTCGAACACTCTGCCACCTCGTTAGCCATTAGTGCAACATGATTGGATGCAATGGCAACTTGAAAGCTCCCTATTCAATTTCCAGTCCGAGATCTATATGATCCTGAATCTGCTGTCAGAAGCCCTGTTTACACTTTGACTTTAATCCTGGTCTACAGTCCCATCTTAATCTTTACCATTTGTAGTGCCAGCAAATGAGGGTAAAACCAGCAATAGTATACAGAACTAGATATATCGAAACTGGTAGGTATCTGAAATATTCTAATGCAGAACCAATAGCACATGTAACGAGTAATAGCAGTAAAATTATTGTAGCCTCGTATGATCTTTCCGTTCTATCTGAAATCAATCACCACCCCGTCATCATC
>WHTU01000338.1 GCA_009377575.1 Nitrososphaeraceae archaeon
ATTTCAACAAGAAGCTGCAGCTGTCGCAAGCGTACACTAACTTATCGAAGCTGGAGCACAATTCCATGATGCCGTCACATCGCGGACACTCAATCTCGTTATCTAATTCAGTTATCGCTGGCTCTTCTTTTTGCTCTAGTAGATTGGATTCTTCTAATGTTTCGAGAGCTTGATTTTTTTCGGGCTCCGGTTTTGGTGGGACAAGTTTAGTACGGCTTTGTCTTGGCATAATGATATTTAACAAAAATAATTAATATATGAGCTAGGACCTGCAGGTAGGGGAGAGTGGTGTACACGCACATTCTCTATTATTTTCAGTTCCATACATGTAGTCATTTCTTCCGACCTAATTGCATGATATTCAAACACATGTAGAATTATATTATCGATGACGGCCTCTTCACCAATTCCATATATAGTACAATTGCAGTCAAGTCCGATATCTTCGCAGCAGACGCAAAATAGTTGTTGTAAACACTCTTCGTATGTCTGGGACATCTGAATAATGCAGTAAAATGTGTTATATTTACGGTGTGATATTGTACTAGAGACTACGATCT
>WHTU01000339.1 GCA_009377575.1 Nitrososphaeraceae archaeon
GGAAATCATTCGCTAAAAGTTCTTTTTCTAATACCTCATTGAGGTATTCATCCAACTGTTCGTATGACAGGTGGGCATTAAACATGATTCTTGTCTTACTAACGCCCCCACCTTTAGTAGCCTCCAATACTGAAGCAATTATTTCAATTCGATTTCTATATTTTGCTTTCAATATTGGTACATTATCTCCAGATTTTCATTAGCTCTTGATTGGGTAACCCGGCACTACGCAACACAAATGCATGTTTTATTTTGTAGTACCGGTAATTGCATACATTAAATCTAAAGTCACGATGCACAGGAGCTAACGTAATACTTTTTCTTTATGCAATACGGTATAATACTCCTTCCATTATAATTCACTGTTTATATACACGATCATCTTCCTTTTCCGGACTAAGATTATCGTTAGAGAAAACGCCTAGTTAAAATAGGCAACAAGTTAGACTATGAAAACAATTCCTATCTTTGTACCCCTAACTGACAGTTATCTTCATTGCCTCCTCTAGGACACATAAAGAGGATTGAAAGACAATTCCATAGTAGAGCAATCCAGTATC
>WHTU01000033.1 GCA_009377575.1 Nitrososphaeraceae archaeon
TAGCAAGTATAGTATACGTTCAGGGAATTCACATAGACATTCCTATCATCTCAACGAAGTACAGAGGGTTTAAGGCTGTATATCCTATTAAGCTCCTGTATACCTCGAATATTCCTGTTATATTGGCATCAGCATTGTTAGCCAATGCGATTTTTATGGGCCAAATGTTGTGGGCCAATTATAATCCTCAGAATTCCAATCCACTATTCAATTCCTTAGCACAGTATGATCCTGAAAATCCTCAAAGCCCAACTGGAGGAATACTGTATTACATGACCCCTCCACGAAGCCTTGAAACTACGGCCCAAGACCCTGTCCGTGCTGGAGTTTATGTTATATTCCTCACGACCATAGTTACAATTTTTGGAAAACTATGGGTTGAACTTGGAGGTTTATCTCCAAAGGCTGCTGCCAAGAATTTGCTTGATGCAGATGTGCAAGTACCAGGATTTAGGCGATCGGAATGGTCTGTTGAAACTCTTCTAAATCGATATATTCCATCAGTAACAATAATTGGTGGTGTAGTAATAGGTCTACTCGCTGCGACTTCTGATGTATTGAATGTTTTCGGGTCAGGAATAGGAATTCTTTTGATGGTAGATATCCTCGTCAATTACTATAATCTACTCGTAAGAGAGCAGGTCGACATCCACATGCCAAAATTAGCGGCCCTAATTGGAAGGAAGTAGCAATTCCAGTTTCTCCAGGGTGATCATCGTCGGTGTCCCAGGCGTAGGTAAAACGACGGTTATCTGTAAAGCCGTTGGGATATTAAGCAAACGAGGATTAACCGCTCAAGTGATAGTATTCGGTTCGGTGATGTTGGATTAGTGAAGGAGGATTGGCAAATGCACAGGAACAACAGGATCAGAGTCCTTCAAATAGCACGATCGATGATTTTACACTTAACATAGATGTACTTGGTGTTAACAGTGGAACTAGAAATTCCACAATATCAATTACTGGTTCTGATGATGAATCATCAAATCCATAAAAGACTCCCCTTCCAAAACCCCCCATTAAAAGATAATAATACTCGCTCCTCCATATTAATACAGCAGGAAAAACTTTCTGTATTAAACATTTAGAAAATAACTTGTGCGTCAAGACTTGGACGAAGAATCTGGTCTCTGTGTGCTAGACGAATCAGAATAGCAGACATCTGAATAAGAACGACCATCTGAAGAAAACGACTCAGAAGAAAGTAGCAATAACTAATCGATTTTTAGTTACCACTTAAGAAGGACAACTAACAGTTGCGTATTTAAACAATAATAACCTACGTTATAATGCAGTAAGGTCAGTGTGTCCGAAACTGAATAATTTCACTAGGGATTCGTTGTTGATACCCTCCAATCCTCCTGTTTTCATAAATTTAAACTGTCATAACAAAACGCAGGCACGGAAAGAGGCAGTAGGCCAAGAATGAAAACTACTACGGAAAAGGACCTGACCTACTGCCTGTATTGCTCAACAGTTATTATTGACACTATTTTATAAAAAATATTCTTTCATAAAAATGTAAGCGGCAAACTCAGCCGCTCACATAGAGGGTGGGTTTGCATTCACATGCATACTCTTTGCTGCTAACTCTGCTTCGTTCTTGAATATTGGATCCTCAAGGGAATTTGCCTGATAACAAATTGTCGGAAAAAGAATTGCCTTTCCCATGGGGGTAAGAACTTTTCGAGTTGGGATATCCATATTTACAAAAGTCCCGGCTAGGAACCAAATTTTTTCATGCTCCTGGCCAACGGAAGCATTTCTACCCGTTTTGTCTATGGCAGGATTTTCTTTTTTCGGCTTTGAGAGTAACCATTGCCACCAGATGGTGTTCCAATTCCCATAAGTTAACTTCAGAATACACTATTCTAGATCTAGTAATGTAATGAGTAATCAAAAACACATCAAATTTATGGATCTTGTACGACTAATGAGAGGTGAGAGAGCTTAACTTAACACGACCCACTATTCTAGATTACCTGCTAGCATCTGCCTGCAGATTCTGAGGGATTTGGCTACATCGATGTCCAACTGCTATATTAACGAACTATATTTTGGATGCAGGTCAGAACAAAACCTCATTTAACAACCATTCAAGTTGACTGCCTAAAGAATCGCTAACTATGTTCATCATGACATAAATAGGGAAAGAGGTTAGATGTTTATCAAGTACTCATAATGGACGAGAATCATGGAGGAGATAGTACCAACGATAACGATGTTGGTATCAATGAAAGTAATGATGAATTAGCATCAATTTCGGCTAGAAATAACATCTTAGCCCTTATGGATAGTTTTATTGAACAGATTTTCGAGATAAGGAAAACTCTGTTAGGAGTCTCGATTTCTGCATTAATACTTGCTCCAATTGCGATAGGTCTGTCTATATATTTGATAAGACATCCATCTTTCTTTGCAGTAATGGAAATTGAGAATGAATTTGGAACTGTTTTAGCCTTTTTACTTGGAGCCGTGATTAGTATATCTTCCATATGGCTTTTTGCAGGTATAAGACAGTATATGAAAATCGGCTCATGGAATAAGCGGTATAGAGAATTCAGAGCAGAGAAAGAACAAATGGATCGTAAGCTTGCATCTCAATATGAATTGGAATAGCAGATTAAAGAAATAGAAATGTTTCAAAAAGTTCTCGTATTATCAACACTGGTATTCTTATATTAATGAAATTATCTATTTGATTTCATCATCAAGAACCCATTCTATTGCCAATCTTTTGTCAATCTTTTTCTAGGAAACATCTTTTCATATGGCTCCAGAACGCTATTACAAAATTCAGTCCCTTCAACTGTCAGTTTATATACCTTAACAGCTCTTTTACCCACAAGTTTTTCAATTCTGCTAATCAGATTCTTAGATTCCATATCATCAAATATAGATTTGTGCTTCTTTAAGTTGAGTCCACAAAAACTAATTAACGCAGTCTGGTTCAATTCACCATACTCAGAAAGCTTCATGATGATATCTTTCACGATATAGATCCTGTCTCTATATGACACCTTTGAGCCAGACATTTCTTTTTATTATCACAACTTGTTTAATCTCAGTAATACCATGATAATGAGTCTTTATAAACCAATTATCGGTCCAACTAAAAGTAATCACATTATTCAACTTACTTGGTTGATGGTTAACAATGTTAAGCTTTGCATATATATTGCTGTAGCCGAGTTTCAAATACGACAAAGAAGTATACACGAAAGATGCAATATGCTAGAAGTAGTAGGGTATCTAAAAAATGGCTGGCAATTGGTATTGGAATCGCAGCTTTGGTCGTTACGTTGGGGGTGTTTTTTGGCACTCGTTCGCTCATACCTGTTAATGGCGATTCACCCGTGTTACTTCCACCAGAGAATATTTTTATAAAAGCATCACATTCCATGGCTAAGGGCTATGAGTATATAAGTCAAGCTAGTGGAGCAGTTAAGGGAATGAGAGCAACCGGTGCTGGAGGCGCTCACATAGATCCAAAATATATCTTCAATGTGGGAAGTCTTCAATCATTCCATATAATAAATGAAGATTATGAAACACATTCAAAACATAACTTTAACATTGATGAATTCAATGTTCACACAAAAGATTTAGGTTACTTTGAAACTCAGACAATTGCTTTTCTTGCAGATAAAAAAGGTACTTATGAGTATTATTGTACCATACATCCAGAGATGAGAGGGATCGTTGAGGTATTATAGTAACACGCTTTAGTGCATAATTAATTCTAATATCATATGTCATTAGCCTAATATTGATCAGTTAACTTGATTAGTAAATCTTTAAATGTATTATCCTATTCTGGAGAGTTGTACTAAGTTTGCCGACCGGTTGTAAGGGATTATGTAATTTCTATCAAACTAGAGGAGGAGGCAATCATTCTGTCTATCAAGCAGGATATAAGAGGTGTACTGAATGCGAAGTATATATGAAGTGTGTAGAAAATAGATGTCCTTGTTGTAGATGTGTGTTGAGAACCAAAAGGCGAAACTATGTAAGATAGTAAAAGTCACAAAATACTATAATTATTGACATTAATGATACATTAAATCATATTAGATCGGTTTGCCTTCAGCAGAAACCTTTCCTGGTTAAAAAATCCAGCATATTCCTTAATTGTACTATCTCTTTCTCTATTGTTATGAGATCCATGTCATTGGACGAGCGCTTTAGAAGTGTTAGACAAGCTTCTATTTCAAATTTAATTATTTCCTTTTTATCCAAACAAAGTCCGTGATATGAATCAACGAATGCATATGCGACCATCTTTCCATTCTTGTCCTTACAACTGCATGTCCTTGCAGAGATCGGCATTGGTATTTCGGATTCAAATATATTCATATTAGTAATATCGCTCCTTGTTCTTAATTTCCTGTAGATTCTGTAGATATACTGACATTCGTACCACACTGGTATTTTTGCACCGAGGGCATAGACCAAAACGCTCTTCTATATCTAACAGTGATGCACACCAGAAGCATGATTCACATAACAAAAAAGTAATGTTATTTTCATTGTTCAATAATTGCTTGAAACCATCATTACGATCTGACGATATACTATACTGTTGTAGAGATAGCGAATCGGAGTTTGAGCTGAAGTCGGAGTTCTTCAAATCTGTTCATCATCCTATTTTTGGTAATTATGATTATATAACTATAGACTAACTATGTTATGTTTCGCGTTTATAGTTTGTACGTTATGAAATTAGCATTCGATCAATGCTAATACTGGTACTAATGCGGGGGTTTTCTTTGTCTCAAGTTCTGACAATGGTTCAACGTTTGGGAAAGTATCTAAATTAAACACAGATGAAAATGGTTTTGGTAAACCTCAAGTTGCAGCAGGATATGATAATACTGTTTACGTAATTTGGGGAGGGTCTAGTGACAATCAGGTGAATAGCATATATCTTGTGGAAAGCGACGATAACGGTAGAGTCTTTAGTGACATGAAGAAGATTGAAGAGACCGAACAGGGTAAAATAAACAATCCGTGGTCGATGAAATTAACAGCGTGGCAGGACAGGCCTGGAACAGCAGCAGCAGAAAAAGAAGAAGTCTTATCAGCAATCAGTCTTGATGGTGGTGAGTCATTTGAGAGTGCTATAAATATTAGCAATAATGCAGATACTTCTGAATGCCCATCAATAGCTATGAATGGAGATAATGTCTACATAACATGGGAGGATCTTACTCCGGGCAATCACGAGGTTCTCTACAGGCAAGGACTATTATCTTTATAGTTCTTGGGAGTAGCGCTGTTCAGTTAACGATAGAGCTATAGCTAGCAATGGCGTACTTTCTCACAATGGTTACAAATATGACTACAAGACAGAGTTGACAGACATCTTTGGAAGATCGGGAACTATATACTGGCTTAAAGAACTGCAACTAGATCCAATAGACAGGGTAATCATGGATACAACATTATCATCAATAGAAAATCTTAACACGCAAATTGCTATCGTATCCAAAGAGATATCAAGATACGCTTGGAAAGGATAAGGCAAATTAATAGCATATCTTCTTTCATCTGAAAATGAGCGTAAATAATTCTTAAAAGATGTTTAGATGAGTGTAGAATCTTGTTAAGTTAACATCCATGAAAATCTCTTCTGCAAGTCAAGTATCCTTAGCTGTCTTGCGACCATTAATACCATTATAATATGGCTCAAACTAAACCCTCTGACTAACTAACTCTATCTGGAAAAGAAAGAAGTTTGTGTTTTGAAAGGCAATTATGACCCATCTGGCTTAAGTATGGTTAGGAAACTCGAAAGCGAATTGTCTGCTATAGGAGTCAGTTTTATTCATGTTGCTATACCAAAGTAACAGATTGAAGAATTTGGATTATAACATCTCAGGAATCCCGATCCTGAGATCGTGGCTAAATTAAGATAGGATTCCAATGCCAGGGATGTCAGATTGCAGATGAAGGTGACTATTCCAGATGGAGATTGATGAGTTAGATGCACTTAGTCCGGATGATTTGGGGGATCTTGTTCTGGATAATATTGACCAATTCTTTGACGAAGTGTTGAAACTGCCTGGACTTTTCTTACAGAACGGTTCAATAACTATATCCTGATTAAGACAGTCGAATCAACAATGGTAACTTCATAGTAGATAAGGATTCAGAATCGGAGATCTCTTTTCTAATAGACCGATGAGGGAAAAATAGATCCCTTTCCGCAAAAGTAAAAGAGATAGTATCGCCCTGTGTGAAGTCTGCAAACAAATGATATTTATCAATTTGTTCTGGAGCTACATAAACTAGCCATTACTAATGATATTCTTATACTTTTCATGCTTTCTTATGCTGTCAAAAATATGTTCATCTTTTATCATCTGCAAATACTCTCTGCCTCCAAATCGTTTTGAATTTGTCAAATCATCTAGACATCCGTCTACGTCTTTGAGCATAAGTCGGCAGATTGACCTTCCATAATACCCGTAGGCCGACGAAAGGGTCAGATTCAGAATTTTGTCGAAGCATTTATTTCCTTCATTCCATTCTTTGAGCAAAATATGGGCGTGGCCCTTATTGGTCAATGCATACACATTATCTGGTTCAAGTTCTAGCGCAGTATTGTAACTCGCGATTGCCACTTTAAGGTCTCCTCTCTTAGAATAAGCTACACCCTTATTGACCCACGCTCCTGATATACCAGGCTCAATAATTATCGCTCTTTCACTCAGCTCGATTGATTCATCTAGTCTATTAAGTTCCAAAAGCGCAATTGCTTTTTGACGTATTGCCGGAGCATGTTTAGAGTCTATTTCTATTATTCTGTCTATAAAATCAATCGCGTCGGTATATTTACCGATCATATTACTAGACCAGCCAGAATACAATAGTGCGCTAATATTTTTTGGTTCCTTTTCTAGAACAATTGATAATGTAGTAATCGATTGCAGATATTCCTTAGTAAAGAAAAAATAGATCCCTTTATTAGTCAATGCTCCGATATTATTTGGTTCAATCGAGAGTGACTTTTCAATTGATTCTAATGCCTCGTTGTATTGACCCATAATAATTAATGGTCCAGCCATAGACGCCCATGCTCGGGCATCATCTTGATTTAATTCAACAATTTTCGCATAACACTTGACTGAAATCTCATATTGTCCTATATCACTACATACTATCGCTTTATTGTTCAATGCTTCATAATCATTTGGACTAATCTCTAAAGCTTTGTCAAAGCAATACAAAGCCTGTTCGTATTTTTTCAAGACATATAATACACCCCCTTTGTTTAGCCATCCTTTCTCATTCCTAGCATCGATGTTTATAACCTGATCGTAACAATTCAAGGCGCTTTCTAATTTGCCCATCTGATGATATGCGTTACCTTTATTTAGCCAAGATATGGGATACTTTGGCTCGACCTCTAATGCTTTATCATAGCATTTTATTGCCTCTTCATATTGACCCAAATCTGTAAGTGAGTTACCTTTATTATATAGAGCCTCTACACGATCTGAGTCGATCTCCAATGCTTTGTTGTAGCATACCAAAGCTTGTTGAGGCTTGCCCATTTTACTATAAACCGAACCCTTATTAACCCACGATGGAACATGAAGCTGATTAATCTGAAGCGCCTTGTCATAAGCTTCTATCGCCTTGTTAAATTCCTTTGCCGAAGAATAATAGTTCCCATATCCAAAGCAATGGATATTCACAGTATCGGAACTTGTTAGATTTTCTGGAATTGTAGAATTATTTATCAATATGGATGCCAAAGATTGATACTTCATTTCGGATATAAAAGAAGAACATCTATTCATAACTGTTATGATTGCGTCGGCATTGAGATTTTCTAGAAGGCAATTTATCATGCTTCCCAACCCATATGAATTGTTTAACGCAATTGCATCATTATTAAAATACTTATAAAAAACATACGTCAAGAATTCGGTAGCCCATCTTTCATGCCTAACTTCATAATCGTCATTTTTGAATAGAAAACCTTCACTGACGAGAGATATTAAATCGTTAGAATAGATATTACAATTAACTAACAATTCTCGCGTTAGCTTGATACCTAAAGCCCCAGCCAGGGAACAAAATATGGCGGGTCTCCAAAGATTCTGTCTACTATCAAGCATTAATTTTTTTTCAAGTATATCATTTTCTAGGAAATTAGTATTAACTGTTACACCGTCAGTGCTATCACGCTTTAGAAATTCCTTGAGAGCGTCCACAAACAATAAAGGATCTCCTTTTGAGTAACCAAATAGGGAATTTGCTAATTCCTCCGCAAATTGGCCAACCCGATCTGGATTCGAGAGAAATCTAAGAGATTTTTCTACCAACTTAATTGCATCCCTCTGACTGAAACTTGGTCGAAACATGCGCATATTTTGAAGAGCATATTCTACTTCCCTAACTTCGCTCACATCCAATGATTCCTTAAATTTTACAAATTCGTTATCACGTGCCGAGAATAGAAATCTAATATATTGTGACTCTGGTTTATCCAACTCGTTGTAGAATTCAAACATCTTTTCATTACCTCTTTTTTGCATATTATCTCCTATAATCATCAATTTAGAAGATTTGTATTTTCTAATTACGTTTTGAACAAGAGATCCAAGGAGCTCAAGGGATGGGTCCTTTAGCTCTTCCATATATAATACATTATAATCTTGAAGAATTTTTTCGAACATGACTCTTTTTAAGAGTGTAGTCTTTCCATAGTGAGAACGCGCTAAAATTATTGTTCCTCTATTGCTCTCCATAGAGCCTAAAATATCGTCCGTAATGTCTCTGCGGGCGTCAAAATATTCCTTAATTTCCGCATCGGTGAAGTGGGCTATTTTCCAACAATTCCTGTTTGGAGTTCGGAATGCAGAGGAGATTGTTACTAATTTAATACCTAGCCTTGACAGACATTCCCTAATTTGGACATCGTAGGTGTCGTCTAAAATGACTATGTTCATGTCTATAACCTCTTTGATCCTATCTTTGGTAATTCTCTTTGAATCAATTTCCACTTTCGATTGTTCCTTATTATAATCGGAAACAAAAGCTTTAACAACATCAAATGATCCCTCAACTTTTTTTGAGGACGCGTCGTAAATCATGTTTCTCAATAGCTTAAACACTTTTTCCAAACTATCATAAGAAACACTCTTTCCAATCACCTCAGGCAACTTAGTTAGACTATCAGATATGATCTTAGAATCAATGTCTTCCATTCTTGGACCCGGAGAATCGCTTCCACTTTCTACCTTTCTTAATACATTCACAACCTCAACTGGGTTCGCCCCAACCTTCTCCTTCATATAATTAAAAAAGCTAGTAAGCTGTCTCTTGCTTTTAGAACCTTCAGAATAATTGAGTAACGCCGAACTATTTAGTGATAAATTTTCTCGGATTCCGCAATTTGTTACTATAAGATATTTTGTTATGACATTTTGATATTTTCTTTCCGTTTTTATGAAGTTCGTGATGCTGCTTTTGATTTCGTCGTCATTCCATGAAAAAGAGCCACGATTTCTAGTTTTAACCTGATAAACTTCATATCTCCCGTCTTTCCTTTTGGCTAAAATATCCCCTCCTTGTTCACACAGCAATTCTAGATATGGGAGTCTGCCGACATACATTTCAATTGCTATTAGACAAGTATAGGAATGTTGATAGGCAAATCCTCGTTGCGATATATCTCCACCATCGCTAATCGGATGGTCGTCTGGGACTCGCTCAGCATTACTTTCCGGAGAGGGCAACTGGTATTCTAAGATAATATCATGGAAGTATTAAGGGATTATCGTATCTACTAAGAAGTAGTATTGCCACTCTCTTGGTAGCATTCTACAGTATATGTTTTCACCGTCTACTGTAACTGGACCAAGAATCTCTGCCAATCTTTTAAAATTTCGACTGTCCAGCACCACCCCGCCAACCATCCAAGACTCGAATTCAAATTTACCGGCTGCGCCAGGCTATCTGAGTCAATCTCCGATACAGGCATGCTATCAAACAGTTAAATAATAATTTGAATCGTTAGAGGAATCACTTTTAAGATTGTGATCTGGTACACAATATATGTCTTCGGATATAGCACAAGAAACAGAATGGGATTCATTGGTATCACAGAAGAAGCTCGTAGCTGCTGACTTTTGGGCTCCATGGTGTCCGTATTGTATGAGATTGAAACCTATATTCGAATCCATCGCAAGTAAATACCCGGATATCGAATTCGTTAAAGTTAATGTTGATGAACAAGAGGGGTTAGCATCCAGTTATGGTATACAAGGCATACCTGTAATAAAGTTCTTCTGTGAAGGCAAAGAAGTAGGTGAGATTGTTGGATACGTACCTCAACAAGAATTAGAGAAAAAGATTGGTCAAATAAGTAGTGAAGCTCCAGCCTGCTTAGCAAATACCTCTAAAAGCAAGACCAGTTAATGATATAATCCCTATGGATCTTTTGTACAAAAAATGAAAGTTTGTAACCTTTTTACGTTTGTCAGCCTGTTAGCTAGATAACATTCAGTTTTTGAAATAACTACTTCATGCTAATTGTTATTTCAGGAGTTAAACGGGAACTTCTGGGATTAGCAATCATTTTTATGAATTCTGGAGTAGAAAGACTGGAAAGAGTATCAATGTAGTTATCTAGATGCTTTATAACCTATTTCAGGCTTCAACAGCAATGGCTCGACCATAAGGTTCCACGTGCATCAAATATCTGTTTTTGTATGTGTTGTGTTGATATGATGGTTGTAAAGACGATGATTATCTGGTGTGAATACATGCGTTACGGATCTAGATTATCTTTTCAGACCTTTAAACAATGAAAAATCTTTTCCGAACAATGTTTTATTGTTAAGTCGTGCTTGCAACATTGGATTAACCTCAGCCATCTTACGAAGATCAATCTCTGATAAACTTTTCTTTACATTCAAAAACGATTCTGGTCCAGCGGTCAGCCTTTGAAGACGGCTGTCATACATCTGCATTAAAAGCGATATAGCATTCATCTTTTCTTTCCTGGTGGTATCTTTATTTTGAACCATCTCCCATAGCGTTCTAGTTATCTCATTAGAGCCTACTAGATAACGTAGGTATTCTAGCAATATGTCTTCTCTCATATACTTTTCTACATGCTTTTTTGATTCTTGCTGAACAAGGTGTAAATCTCTACTTACCGTAGACTGATCTATACGCAGCTCTTGAGCTATTTGTTCCTGGTTTAGGCCTCTACTATGCAGTCTAAGTACTGCTGATAGTCTATTTTCTCTTTCGATGTTTTCTAACTGCCTGCAGGTGGAGATCTTGAGGTCACCGACTTTCTCCAATGATTTTGTCGATGATGATACTTCTTCATTGTTATTTAACAGCAGACCTTGTTCTTCTGGCACTGGAATTAGTTTTACGGTGCCCTTTTTATGCACAGTCAAGCTCATTTTATGCAATATATTCTCCATAAGTTAGCTTTAAGCATTTGTGTTTCCAAAAGAAATACGATGCTTATGACGAAAGGTGTCCAAATTATACCCTTAAACACTCTCATAAGTGCAAATACAATTGTATTCTTTAACTAATCGCAGCATATAACATTCGATCTACTTTTTAGTTACTAAAATACTGTACAATTCTCCATTTTCTGTCTTCAAAGTTTTAGGTTCCTTCTCTGGATTATCTAGACTAATTGGCAAGTAGCCTCTATCAACTGCATTAGTCAGACAATCATTTATCTTAGGTTCAGTATCGAAGTCCAATGGTTCTAGATCATCGCACTCGTTTAACCATTTGTCTATAATATCAAATGCTTCATCAAACGATAAACATTTGACATTGATAAGATAAGGTGCAAGAATTCTCCATATGCAATACTTCCTATGGTCTGATATAGGTGTTCTTAAAAGGTTTTCAATCCATGGTATAAAATACCCTTTTTTACTCTTAGCCCGTAGTTGATAAAACCTTTGTAATATATTTAATTGGGATGAATTGCTATTATTATTCGGTCCCCGATTTACAAGATATGTAAAGAATTTATCATAAAGCAAATATGCTGGCACTTTGTAAGTGCTATTCCATTTCTGTATAATCCGAACTTGCATGTTATTCTTTGAATTGAAAGACGCAGGTATTCTCAACATACAATTATTGAAAGACATAGTTTTGTTGTGCCCACTATCACATTTACCATTAGAGAGATACCATTCTGCAAACCTTAGAAATTCCTTGCTAGGTTCTTTAGACTTTTTAAATTTTGACATTCGTTCTAAAATATTACCTTGAGAATCTGCAGGGATATAGAGATGATAACCATTGCCCGACCATATCACAGTTGTTGGTTTAATAGATTTATTACGAATTCGAAATGCTGTTGATATCTTTGATATAGTCCTAGTTTTTGCCTTGTTCAATTCTTGTTTAGATTTGAACTTTGAGCGGTCAATGTCTATCATAATAAAATCAACTATCTCATTTCCCTCATTATAGGCACTAATTCGGCAATCTAGATAATTCGAATCTTTAAAATATGATAATGCTTCTAACCTTGAATGCACTGTAAACTGCCGGCCCTCAGTTAGTTTGGTTGATATAGTTCTCGGCCAATATGGCTTATTTAAATGACTTAGAATGAATTCTAAACCTTTCTCAACCTGCTTTTCAACAATAGTATTATTGGCAGAAGAATACTCTAAAGAATAGGAAGTTTTGAAATTCATTTCGAATTTTAATGATTCTTCTTTCTACCTTTTTCCATCTTTCTAGGTTCTTGATGTTCTAGTTCCTTTGCATAGTATTGTGTATCTGTGCCTGTACCTCTTGTCCACACATGCATTCGTGTTATACCCCCTTCGAACAATGAAAAGACTACTCTTAGTGCCCTGATGCTAGTTGTGTTCCAAATTCTCTCATTCCCACTTTCTGGTTCCTTCAATTTTATTTGCACACACGGTCCGAATTTTCCATTAGCCTCAGTGTCTATATCTAAAATTTCTATGGATTTCCCTTTACCTGCAAACTCCACAGGTCTTACAAACTTGAGCTTTCCGGCCATGAATTCTTTTACCTTCTTGAGATTTGCTGCAGCTTTCGGGCTTAGTTTGGTTTTTTGGACTCTGGTACCTGTGCTTCTGTTGGAGATAGAGATAAGTTTATCTCCAACGGCCTTCCTTCTTTTTTTGGTGCTGCTAACACCTCTATTTTTTCTATTTCTCATATTCACTCATTCCGTGAGTATTTAATGCAGATTGGCATAACCCAGTCACACCGCGGGGAGGTTCTGCATAACGTGACCATCATTGTTGTTCTTTCTCTTGATAGTTCTAACGTCAAATTTTTCTGCTAACTCGTTAACTGGATATTTTGTAATTTCTAGTACTTCACTGACACTATTCCAGAGAGACTGCTTATACTTTGAAATGTCGATATGTCTATAATTTTTGGACCAGCTTCGGCCAGTCTTCTTGATATTAGAGTCAAAGTATTCTACCAGTTCACCTTTCTTGGCACCAACAGCCCTACCTATCTTAGCTGCTTGACATGTTTGGGATTTGTAATCTTTAGGATTCTGGCCGAGCCTAATTGATTTCTTCAATAGTTTTGGGTCTACTTTACCTGACTCTAAAGTGTACATTGCTTTTTCCAGGGCCGGAATCGGGTTTGTGTTATTTTTGATAATGCTGTTTATTAAGCCATTAAATGTCTCTTTAACAAATTCACACCTATCATTCTTTTTACCTTCATAACCTACAATGGCAACTAACCCATTTTCATAACCGATGTAGTGTTTTTTACCTGCACTCAAAATTAGTGTATTGTAAGTATTTTTCTCTTCATTTTCGATATCCAACTTTTCTTTGCATAACTTTTGAAACTTGGAAAGAGTAATTTTAGATGGCGGGTTATTTAAGAATAAGCTATCAGTATCACCATAGATAATATGAAAACCTAATTTCTTAGCAATGTCTTGCATTTTAGTAAGTGTATACCTACCATATGTTGTTACTAATTCGGCTACCATTGGATTATAATAACTGAATTTAGTGTGTCCAAAGACACCATAACCACCATTAATTAAGATTTTTAATGCTAGTTGCTTTGCTCCATTACCCAATTTTTTCTGTTGAAGCCTTTCATGTCTGAATATCTTTAATTTTTTAGGAAATGCACCTTCTCTTTTCTGGCATATCCAGCACTTATTTTTGCTAATGAATTTACAACCTTTAAAAAATGTATCATTTAGCTTTACTTTTGCACGTGAATTATTTTTGCAGCATTTGCAATTGACTGTATCAAATGATAGATTGGAATGTATTGATACGGTAGGGTACAGGCTTGCTGCATCTACAACAACTGTATTATGATATAATCCCTGTTTTGGGTCAAGGACTAATGCGCCTTTGTATTTTACACTCTCTCTATCAAAAGTATTAAACGGTTCAGGACATTCACCATTTTGTATCATTTGGTCAAATAAAACCCCCCACCATGTGGTCAGATTAGTTCGGCATACACGTTCGAAATCTAATCCTGTTATCTCGGATATTGCAAGCATAGCGTCCAGAACTTCGAAATTGCTATGCTTTGATAATTCCATTACTAATTCTGAATCTCTAAGCGAATACTTCTTTCGATCTTTGATTGATAGTTTCAGGAAGTCTTTTCCACCCAACCCTTTGAATTTTCCATGTCTCAGTAGCGCTTTTGAAACATCGTCTAGTTTGTGAGTTCTGTATGCTCGATTGTAAATCGTATTTTGCACCATTTGTTTATTGTAAACTTGGTACAAATCGATATGGTATAAGCCAGGTATGCTATAGTAGGCCCGGCTTCCTTTCTGAGATTTGAAAATTATGTTGTCTATACCATTAGTCTCGCACCTTTCATAAAGCACGCCAAGGTCACATTGCACATCGTCAGCGATGAAGTTATCATTTGCTATATCATTTAAATTGCCTCCATTGGAAGTACCTCCATTATTATTATTTTCAAAACTAGTGTTAGAATTCCAACCTATAGACCAACTATATTCCAAAAGCTCTGCTTTGATATTTTCTAAAAGTGCGATTTCTGAATGTGAATTAAGGTATACTTTCTTGCTTCCAAGGTTGTTGACAAATGATGCTGCCAGCATAATATGTGTGGTGTTGTCCCATTCAAAGTCAAATGCAACATACTCACCTAATATCTGGCAGACTTTTGGTAATTTCAATTTATTAGTAACACCTCTCTTTTTTTAGTTCTGTTTTTTAAAGTGTTTTTCTTGGAGGCAGTGGAGGCAGTAGAGGCAGTATTTGGCGATAAGCAAGCTTTTTTAATATAATTCTTGGAGTGCTTGTGTTTTCGATCTTTTCTTGAGTATCTCTGTTTGGATTTTAAAGAAAAACCGTGCTTACACCCAGAGACCGCCTCCACTGCCTCCACTGCCTCCCGCTTATTCTTAGTGCTATTGTTACCAATGATCCTTACTTTGATATCAGTTGGTGATTCATATATTCTTGATAGCTTTTCTAGATTCTTTGGATCAAACTTTAGATATCTTTCACCTTTCTTTAACCCATTGTTATGTTTTTTTCTCTCTGCACCAAAAATTTCTTGCAGCGACTTAGTTACACTACCTTGATAGATAATACCAAAATCTTCACATTCAAAAGACATTGATTTACCTACAATATCTCGACCCTGTAATTGGTCTTTTAAATTAACCCATATTAACTTAGATTTTAATTCTATAGTTTTCTCTCTTTTGATTAATTCTGTTATAACTTTGTATAGAGCTGCATGAAATGTGTTTAGACGTCTTTCTCTATAATCGGAAAGATATTTATTAATTCCTAACTTTAATTCTTCTAATGCTCTGCGCGTCTTTTGGAACACTCGAAATGTAGGTTTAAACAATTGTTTTTCTCTATCTTTGATATTAAGTTCTACATTTGGTATTTCATCGAAGTAATGTAATAGTCTATAAATTAACAACATATTCCTTAATTTAAATAAATCATCTAGTAGCTGCTGAAGTTTCTTATCCCCACCGGGTTCAATTATTTCAGCAATATCATATCTCGGGCTTCCATGAGTACAATTGAAAGTTATACAGCGCTGTCTGAACCCTTTTGCTTTTCTTACATCTGGCAATTCTTCAGCTGCAAATGCTTTAAAGCAAAATGTTTTGAATCTAAATTGTTTTCTACCGAAACTGATATCTGTCCGGAATACATTGATATTTGTAGTAGCCCCATCTTTGTAAATACCCATTTTTGTTCGGTCTTCGTCAATACTATCAGCCTCGTCTTCACATATAGTAACAACACCATTTTTATCATTGCCAAGTAATTGATATATATTAGGTGCTGTCATATCTGAAGACAAAACATTTCGATATGCCAATATGTTGAACATGTGTAGATTATTAGATTTGCCTGTTCCGTTGTCACCTACAAAAAAATCATAGTGTGTTGTCCCAAGTTTGTCCTGGAAGTATGTAAAGATGGTATCTCCAGTACACATAATATTATGTTCCTTTCCATTATCAATGTATAGGTTCCATTGTGCCTTTACTTTCTGGAACAGAGTATCTAGATTCTCTTTAGATTTTACTTGGTGTTCAATTTTTCTAAATTCTTTTTCTGAATCAAATTCGTAAGGTCTACTTCCATATAGATTGGCCGACAAAGGTAAGATAGCATTAACTTCATCTATTTGAATTTCAGTGCATAAAGAAATTCTACTCGAATTTGTTGACACTTTTGCGAAAAGAGGAATCCCATCAATAATTATAGCTTCATAGAGGGTTGTCTTATCAACATATACTGTAGCATAAGTTTGATTAAGGGTTTCACTATCAGATTCATTTCCTGCGTTACCATTTCCTGGTTGTAAGTATTGGATATAATTATTATCAGGATGCACTAAGACATGTTCCATTTTGCTAATAATTCTTTCAGATAGACCTGCAGTGTTATTCAGGGCAGATTCTCTAAATCTCTCCATTGTCAGTCGGAATTCTTTTGGATGTCTATCGAAAGAGATAATCTTATCTTTGTTAACCACAATTTGTACTAACTCTCCTTGTGTAACGAATTTAGTAACTCCTAGATTTTTTAATTTGTTATCAATAGGTATGTCTTCTGTTATAACCAACTTTTTTAGAAGCCCTCCCATTCTTTCTTTCTTCGATGAGACTTTGCTTTATAAGACGTGAAATACTCACACCTGCAGCCTGAAATCATACAGTGGCCTTGTTCAAGATCATCGTTTTTTGAGTGATCAATCAGGTGGTGGGCGCAGTTACAGATTGCATTACACCCACACCAAAGGCGCTCGGAATCTTTATTAAAAACGTCAGATAAGTTATTAGTGGCACCTAAGGTCTCCTCGCCTCCTTATCTAATTCAGTCTGGAGTGCTTGGATTGCTTCGGTTGTCTGTATTTGGTCTGGGTTCGGAGGGATCATTTCTGGGTGAACCTCCTGATCCGCCTCTTTGTTTCGTTTTGGGTTTACTGTTATGGTGATCTCCCTATGTTTTAGATGACTTGGGTCTTTGCATTCTATTTGCAGTCCTTTCCCAAGAACATCGATATAAGATCCTGGACAAGGTATCGTAAGGCATTTGGTTATCTTGATCGTCGATTTGTGTTTCTTCGACTTTTGTTGATTGCTACCTTCTGATGACCCGTTTTTGTGTTTTACCTTGGGGCTCACTTAACAGCAACATCTCCTGTATGCGATTTTTTCTTAGAGTGTAATCTTATCGTGGTATGACAGCGGGGACAACTGCACACATATTCAGCCTTGCCTGTAAAAAGCCATTGATGCCCACATTTGCATGTGATAGGTCTTGCGCTTTTCTGTACAGTTGTAGGTTTACCTATTCTACTAACGGACATTCAGTCATATTATTATAGTTGAAGGCAAAAACAACTATTGTTTTGTCCCCCACAAAATTGAGAATAAATGGATCCTTTTCCTGTCCTAAATGCAAGAGGGTTGGGGGAAGACTGAAAATAATGACAGAGAGAAGAAAAGGGCGAAATAACTTAAGAAGTGATTTCCCGAGACTTAAAAAGGTAGTTTACAACTATGGTAATGCCGATGAAGAAGCAAAGATTCCCATTAATAGGAAATTGCATCCTTGGAAATATTTAAGCATAGTTTATGCACTTATGGGTATGAGACCATCTAAGAATCCCTACATAAATCCTCCTTCTTCACGCGAAGGCCCGCCTGCATTTGACAGAACACTGGATTCATTTATCGATTTCTTTAAAAGAATGTCTATATTGCATATGACGATCCCAAAAATACTCGCCAAGTATCCAGAGATCAACGGTTTCCTTGAAAAGTACGACCTTGTTGACGAAATAATTCATTATCAGGATATCTTATGTCGTTCTATCAATTCGGCAATCGACTTTAGATACAGTAGAAGCCTTATAGAATGGTCAGAAATAGCAAGATTTGCAGATCAGAGAAGTGATAAAGCGGCGTCAAAGAAATTTTATGGAAGGTATTGGGATAACGGTAAAAAAGTGCATTTATCAATAAGACAAATTAAGAAAAAGAGTCGAGTACTTAGAAATCATGGAGTATCTAGCAGTGAATTTGAACAGAAGATTCGGCGTTACATAGAACTTCTTCAGCCGTTTATTATGATAATCCAAAGAGACGAAGAGATATTTAAAGAATATAAAAAGATTGAAAGAGAATTCGAATTGCCACATAAGGACATTCGATACGAATATCAGTATTTTAAAATGATTCACTATGACCATGATCTGTATGAAAAGCAAAAGTTGGAATACAATAGCGGATTAAGAAAATCTAAGCCTGATGGAAGGATCGAATGTCGTATTAACAAATCTGACATTCCTCCTCAAATATTTACTAATAAGGATTATATTCAGTAGTATTTGCTAATAACAGTGTTATTGGTTGAATTAATTCAACGTGGAGAAAAGACTACGTCTTTAAATCCATATCGAGATCCTGAGTATCCATAATCATGCTTCTTAATAATTATGGAGCCAGATCTAGGTAATACGATAACGGTTCAAGCATACGAAAGAATTTGATCCTATTTTTTAGCTTTCCTTCTCATCTCCTTCAGTAGTCCCGAAGAGAACATCATTTGCGACACCGTATTAAGCTGCTGTTGATCCGTTGTTTTGGAGAGACACGAAAGGAGGTTCCCCATCATCGACTGCATAGACGAGAATTGTTCTGTTAAATTAAGTATCTGATCGTCCTTTTCCTGAAGCTTGCCTCTAATTATATATTCACTATCTTTGCTTTTCTGTTTTAGGTCAGCAACTTGTTTTGTCAGCATAGTTTTGTCGTTACTGATGGTTAGTGATTCTACTGCCTTAAGATAATCTTCTAATACCTCACTTTCTCTAGGTTTGTAATATGACGCCGAGACTCCAATATTATGACCTAGCGTTATCTCCACGTTGATTGGTCTCATTACTTGTTCCGCATGCGTCTTGTAAAACTTTCTAAAACCATGCGCTGATTTCCATTCGTGTCTCCTCACTCCATCTGGTAGTGATTGACGGATTCCTTGTTCCCATAATGCTCTTTCCAAAAGGCGCTTTATGCCACTACTCTTTAACTTCTTTGGTGCTGTTGCAAGTCCCACCTTAGCTCCGTAATTTACGTTTGTGGTTTGCCATATGTCCCTCATTACCCACGAGGCCCCTGTGATCTTTTCTCCGTATGATGACCTAAAATCCATCCATTCCTTTAGCGCATTATATGCTTCAGGAGTAACGAACGTATAATATTCGTCCAGTTCTCCAGCATAAACGATTAACTTGGCAGCAATTAGGTTTCCCTTTTCATCACAAACTGCATTAACATGCTTCCACTGCAGATATTCCCATGCTCCCAGTCTTATGCCTGAAGATGCCATCATATAGACAATTGGTTTTATTCTTCTGTCGGGATATTGTATCAGTTTTAGAATCTCTTCCCTTGTTGGTGCTCTATCATTAGCCGCCTGTCTTCCTCGAGGAACTCCTCGAGAAATTTTTTTCCAGCTCACTTGAACATCATTCATTTCACAAAATAACTTTATTGCTTTCAGGTAGTTCGGAATGGTCGACAGAGAAATTTCCCCTCTCTGAGCTCTTTGAACCTCGTATGAAATGAATTGTATTATTCTGTCCTGAACCAGCGCCATACCTCCTTCCCTACATAAAGTCATGAACTGTTTAGCCTGTTCATCAGGGTTCCCAGGAAAACCTAAGAAATCAAAGACGACTCGCAATCTGTTAGGCCACTGCCTTTTCGTTTCAGGCGCCTTCAAGGCATATAGAAATTGTGAAAGCGGATTAGCTGTTTGTTCTGTGATTGCCATGGATTTCCTAATCATAACAATATACGAGCTGGGCCTAAATAAAGGGACAAGATTGACATGGGCCCAAGGGGGTTTGGCAAGACTTTAAAGTGGTTTAAAAGACTTACGAGGAAATCTGTTCAAAATGACTTGAACCCAACATTCGACGGTACCGATACTCGAAACTAATATTTAATGAACAACAACAGGTGCCTACGAGCAATAGTTAGAGTACTTTATATGAAAATCATGGCACTCTCCCTCGGTTCTTCGTATTGCACTGATTATATCGCAAACTGGCCAGTCATTGGTTCATGCAAGAACACAAACTGGTGGAGTTGAATAAAATTATTGAAGAAAGAATTGGGTCTCTTAGAGAAGAAGTTGAAATAGGAACCAATGTGAAACTTAACCCGCTGTATTTGTTAGATCTCAAAGATGAAATAGTGTCTCTTCGGTGGACGACAAGAATTATCAGTTGGATTTTAGATCGGGCTATCGACGGACAGCAGCAGCTTGGAGTAACCAAAAAGAGATTGGAATTAGAAGACACTAAAAAATTTGAAAATATGCTTGATGAAAAAAATCAGGAGTTAGAGATAGAGCTAGAAGATTCAAATACTGATAGAGAGGAAGAAATTCTCGTAAAAGAAATTGGCAATCTAAAATGCGTCTTAGGCCATCTGTTCAATCTGAAATCTGGTGGTGATAAAACACGCTCTATAGAGATTGCGGAAGCCAACGTTAACTTTCAGCAAGCAAATCGTCTAAGAAAGCAACTAATTAAGATCCAAGAGGTGAAGTCTGAGATTAGCGCACAAATACAAAATTAGAGTTGACAGCATAGAAATTTGCTGACTATATGCATCTTAATAGAAAGCTACAGCTCTCACAGGAGTACACTAATTTATCGAAGTTCGAATGGAGCTCCATGATCTCATTACATCGTGGGCATTGAAATTCTCTGTCTAGTTTTGTTAACTCTGGCTCTTCTTTTTGTTCTGGTGGATTAGGTTCTTCTAATGTTTCAGAAACTTGATTTTCAGGTTCAGTTTTTGTTGATTGAGTAGTGGAGGATCTTATTGATTTCTATTGAGACTTATATCATGAGCATAAGACAGTACAAAACAACAGGCGATATCAAGCTGTAACAGTAAATGCTAAGAAAATAACAAACTGATAACAGACAGAAAAAGCTATCTGCAACGTATACCCATTAAAACATATTGCAAGTTTTAAACAGCCAAGCGAAAGAGCAGTTAGTAATTAAGCTTCATCAGGAAGGTAAGACTATACGAGAGATTGCATCAGTAGCACATCTGTCGTTTACTGATATCAGTTCGATTATACGCAGAATAGATGGTAAAGTTGATGATGGTGTCGACCTGAAAAACAAGTCCCCGGAAACGAAAGCGTTATCGCTATTTTCATCTGGCAAAAAACCAATCGACGTTGCAATAGAACTTAACCTATCAGCTTCTGAAGTCCAAAACATATTAGAAGAATTTTGGGTACTAAATGAGATGGATGAATTAGCATTAGTATATCTTGAGATTAAGAATCATCTTACTCTGTTTCTCAGGTTATTTCATATAATGAAGAAGAACAGATTGATTAATCAAAAAGATATTCAGATTGTATTAAGATATGCTGCTTTTGATCTACCATCTTTAGAGAACAGGATTCAACGATCGACTAGTGATGTAATTGATATGGAATGGAAAAAGAAGCGATTAGTAGATGAGGTCATAAGGTTGAATTCGTATTTATCACAACTAAAAAAGTTACTGAAGCGGCATAGAGTGCTTAGTCACTACGTCGATCTCATCTACACTCTGACTGTTATGTTTTATACCACTCCCTATACTTACCTATGCCTGGAAAAGCACTAACATCATTGATTTGAAAAATCTCTCCCTCCGGCATTGGCATATTAATTTTCTTCATCACTGGCAGTAATCTATTGTTTATAAAATTGTTTAAATGCTCTTGTGATTCCCAGATATCGGCCACACAAAAGTTGCCAGAGTCATCAAATGCACCTGCATGAAATACTGCACCGTCTGGGTGCTGATGTTCCCAATCTACTTCTTTTCTTAATTCTTCGTACATTTGTTTTGTTACGGCATTAGTTTTGAAAATACCCAAGATAGCCATTGTATCACTTTCTATGAAGCTCTTTTATTTAAGAGATGCTCAGATACTATCTAATCTACTCATAACAGTACCAGTGCCAGCCGGGTCATCGCATATTTCGTTAGCGGTCTTACCGATTCGTTGAACTCATTCACGATCATCGGTAATATCAATCTCAATTTTCTTTTTGTCTTCACATTTGTGAATATTTGGATAATGGGCCATCGCAAATAAAGAAGATAATGCCATTCAATATGAACTACATAGTAGTGAACTAAATATCAGATTGAATTGAAATAAGTCCAATGAGTCAGACGCTGCAGCCGCAGCAGCAAGAATTATCTATCACACAAATTTTGCGTATTTATGGAAAACAATTCAGACAAATCATAAAATTATATTCAGATGAACTTGATGGAAGATGTGCCATTGGCGTCATTATGTCTTATTACGGATGGGACGGCAAAGTTCGCTCTCATATTGCGAATCAATTATTGGCTGCATTGAAATATGGAGGAATCGACAAAAACTTGATCGTTCAACTTAATGATTCTGGCATGGCAGATGAAATAGCGGATTATTTAGATCGACAGAATGAGTTGGCAAAATCAAATAATGATAACTGGATTGACCCGTTGAAGTGGGTCAAATTTCTGAAGATGGCTTTCGCCATCTGATGTTATAACTAGCTCATTATGTAATTCTTGTAATTGATGTAATACCTCCACTACTCTACACAGATCCCCTGGACTGCAACCTTACTGAAAAGGTGAGGAGATGCTACCATACTCGCAGGGTAATCTGATAGCTTGGCCTGGAATTGAGGATTATTTAAAGCCCGCTTGAACTGCGGTGTGGATTCCCAAACAGCATAGTTAATGAATGTACCACTATTGGCAACACCTCGGTGCAGTTGTGTCAAGATAAATCCAGGTTGTTGTTTCATGATTTCAGCGTCTGAAGCCCAAGCCTCTAGAAATTGGTTAACATCTTCTGGATCTAGATTGAATTTATTGATGAGAATAACTGGACCAATATTTTCATCCAATTGTTTATTTAGAGTTATTTTATCGTCCATTTCAACGATTTCTACCATGGCTAAGTTTGGGGTTGTTTGATATTTCAGTATTGTTGATAGTCTAGCCTCCATATAAACGGCAGTTGACTGTAATAGTAAATGGACTATATTGAACAGTCATTGAACGGCGGTTGAACGGCGGTTGAACGGCGGTTGAACGGCGGTTGAACGGCGGTTGAACGGCGGTTGAACGCCGCCTAGGCAAATCTTTCTGAACACGTTGAACGTTCAGAATGTTCAGTGGAGCTCAATATCAAAATATTATCGATAGCAAAAACACCAACTGATGAAAAATGGAATCGCTAATCTATCCATCGTAGAAAGATGACTACACCATTCAATGAGAATGGTCAGAAGAGGAATGTTTAGCTATGCGCTAAAATCTCTTTTGTTTTAATATAACATATATCAGATATATGGACGCGTCCGATTTTGCGAAATGCAGATAAAAATAACTCTCGCTCATGCTGGTAGAATGAATACTAAATATATGTTCATTGTAGCAGCAATGGCACTAATGCTCATCGGAGCAACAGCACTCGCAACAGAAGATGCATTCGCCGGAAAGAAGAAAGAATACAATCAGGCAACATCACAAGCTAACGCTTGTGGGAATGGTGAATTACCATTGAATGTCTTCTGTCAAAACATTGGCTCACAAGTTCAAGGCGATGAAAACGCAGTAGCAGCTACTGGCAGCCAAAGCGCAGACTAACAATAAATCAACTTCTCTTTCTTTTTTTTGTATAGAAAACAGGTATTAGATTGTTTCATCATTAAACATATTTCAATTATATGCTATAACAATTATGTGACTTCTGTATTCTATTGTTTTTTCCTAACTAACATAACCTAAGGTGTATTCAGTGATTACTAGGCATGAAATACGGAGCAACGGCTGTATTTGGAGTGGCTTTGACCTTATTAGTCGCTGTCTCTTTTATGTTTCCTCATTTAGTATTTGCAGGTAGTTATGAAAAAAAGAGTCAGATCATATCACAAACCAATGAATGTGGCAATTATTGGTTCCCAGTAAACGTTATATGCTCTAACATAAATCCCCAGACCCAGGGTGACGAAAATAATGTTGCAATTGCAACAACTCCGAAATCTGACATTACTAATGGACCTCCGTTCCCGTAACCTGAATACAGTGTTCTAAATACAGAAAAGACTATTCTCGGGCTTCTGGAAGATTGTTAGGCGTGCTAATTGTATTAGGGCATGCAGGATCCGACAAAAACTCTGTTCTAATAGAAAAAATATCTGATATATCATAGAGACTGAATTTGCTGAATGCAGATAAACTACACCCTCTTTCCAGTACCAATAATGAACAACAGACATATGATAATTGTGGCAGCTATGGCAATAATGCTCATTGTCGCAACTGCATTTTCTACAACAGATAACGTATTCGCAGATGGAAAGAAGAAATACGAGAAGAGTCAGGCGGCTTCTCAAGTCAATGAGTGTGGAAATGGCGAGTTACCATTAAATGTATTCTGTCAGAATCTGTTATCGCAAATACAGGGTGACGGAAATGCAGCAAACATAATTGCTGTACAGTAGCAATAAACTCCCCGGCATCTTTTTTTATACGTTCAAGCTACCAGTGTGCATATGGCTAGTATCATGTAGTTCAAGTTTAGAAGAAAATATATGAGATAGTAGTGAGCCTGATTTTGTATAATACAGAGATGAGCTGACAAATTGGTTTGTGATAGATTATGTGTTTACTCTTAGTTAGTATACAACAAGTCTCATTTACATACTCTTAATAGTGATGATCTGGTTCTCCCACTAATCATTAATCCCAACGAAAAAATAAATCGCACACTCAGAATGATAGAAGTCAAACAAAATGGTCTATGTACCTCTTGTAGAGGACGGATTACACGTGATCATGCAGTCGTGAGTAGTGGAAGGCCAAGACATTATTATCATAAATATTGTGCGATCAAACACAATATAATTTAGCAGTCATTTAGGATAGGACGGATCTGTGGATATTACACTCAAAGTTACTCTTGCAATGAACACCTTTTAGTAGATTACTGTCTGGCAACCACATTGTTCCTCTTATAAAATTCCATCTCCATACCTTTAGTAGTACTATATTCTATTCTAAATGATTCGTCAGTCGCGATAGGCATCAGTTCGGTGTTATGAGAATTACAAATAGGACAATCGAGAACATGCGATGATGATCCGGACAGAGATCCTAAATCATTAATGCCGAAATAAGATGCACACCAGTAACATGAATTACAAATTACAAAATAGATTTTATCGATAGGCTGCGATATCTCATTATCTTCAATAGTATTCGATGAGATCTTGGTTGTTTGCAGCAACTCATACACTATATTAAGTCTGGCCATTTTTACTACATTCCTAAGTCCTTTGATCGCAGCTATAGTTTTTATAGGTTATCGTGCGCTTAAATCAGTAGAAAATCATTGTATATATTTGACGAAATCATGAAAGTTTGATAAATTATGAGTTCTAAAACAGCAGATCTTTTTGGTTTATTAAAGTTTTTAATATTTGGCTTAATAATTTTAAAATAATGTTAAATCGTCTCGCGAGTTATTCTGATACAGAGAAAAAAACAGTGATGATATGTGACGACGAGAGAGATTTGCTCAAATTATTTGGAAAAGCCCTCCAAACAAAATATAATGTAATTCTAGTTGGTTCTGACGAGGATTGTATTGAAAAGTTCATTGATGAAGAGAGCCGGGGTAATAAAATACATCTCATACTATTAGATTACAGATTAGGCGGTATGTTCGGCGATTCTGTTGCTAGGAAGATAAAAGAGTATAACGGCACAAAAATAATTCTAATATCCGCTTATGATTTAGATGGCGAGCTTGTGAAAGATTTGGAAGAGAACAAATACATAGCAAAATACATAGAAAAACCAATTTTCATAAATAGTCTAATTGAGTTAGTGGCAGATACAATAAGTTAGACTGAAACGGTCTTACGGAGCTATTGTCGTTATGTCGATCCTATCAATCCTCAGATGTAGCGCCCAAATAGCATGTTGATTAAAACTCTGGTAATCCATGATGCAGCAGTTCAAATTCTGTGAATATAAATGCGCCATGAATAAGCCCATAGTATTGATATTAACAGTTTTGGTCGGATTTATGATGAGCGAAACTATAGTTGCCATATCTAAACTGAACGGTAACATTAGGAAGATATTTTAAATTATAATGCCATTTTCTCTCACATCCAATGTCGCAATCATATCTACAAGTCTATGATGTAACCAAAGTCATGTAGTAGAACAAATAACAACAAGGCACAAAACCATGGTGAGGAAAAATGCTATCAATAAATATAAACTGCCTGTACCGAAAGATCAGTTACAGCGTATCGACAGAACTTCATCGCCAGCTCATTTGGGCAAACTTCGAAACGCCATTGATCTTATAGTTGATAAAGATACGCCCGTTCTTGCCGCAGCCGACGGAATAGTGACTTTTGTTAAAGATATCTCTGACATCGGAGGACCTAATCCAGCATATTGGGAGTATACAAACTTTATTGTAATTATGCACTCAAATGGAGAATACTCACGATACGATCACCTAAGCTATAATAGTTCAACAGTGAAAGTTGGTCAGAATGTCAGAGCAGGCGAAGAGATAGCTAAGGTTGGAATGACTGGTTATACATATCTACCACACCTTCATTTTCAGGTTTTTGTAGTTACTGGATTTAATATGTGGACAGACTTCGAGACTTTGAAAGTTCAAGGTTTTAATATCTCTCTCCGATGATGAAATTAACGCCACTATGCACGGCACATAAGGTAGGATGACAAGAGATTCTGTCTAATCAGATGAGCCTGCTGACCGCCCTACCTAATCATAATGGTTCATAACAAACCACATTAGACACAAATTATTAGGCTCTCAATTGAAAAATGCTACGCACAAGTCGGATGGCTGGGATTCGTCTTCGCCATCAAGACATAAAATAGGAGTTGGTGGGTATCAACAACCAACCCCCGAGTGAAATTATTCAGTTTTGGAAAACTGACTTTACTCACTACGCTATACCGATTTAAATACATAACCACTACCTACCTACTATTTGCCTTGTCATAATATTCTCATTCTATGTTAGAAAAGGTTATGTATTTTATGCGTCAAGCCAAATCACTCAAATGTAGGCAGTAGGTCATATGTCGGTTATAACAGCCGCTAATATATTCCGAATTCTAAACCTGTTCTTTAACTACTAAGTTAATTAAATGAGCATGCCTAGAACTCAAAATCTTTTAAAGAATCATCTGAAATGTTAAGAAAAATTTGGTTCTTGTCATAACGATCTATCTTCCGCTTAGGTATCAAATATTCTCGGTCTTTCTTGTTTTCACCGTCAATTACAACTAGATTGTCTTTGTATTCTGCGAATACTCTACCAATTTCTCTACCTGGTACAGTACTCATTCCATCATTACTAATGATTTTATCGTTTATAATGACGGGGATTCGATAAAATATATAATAGTTCCAATCAAATGAATCGTTGGTATTCTTCGTTTCATCATTCTCGATAGCGGCACTATGATCGTTCATCATAAATACTATTCAGAAAGATATTTAACTATTATGAGATTTACAAATAGACCAATTGTTGGTTACAAAATATCACATCGAATTAATACCTTAGTTCATAGCCGCCTGTACTAACATTATTGCCGAAATTAATAAGATTAATCCCATTACTCTTTTCATAACTATTCATGTTATTGTTATAAACACGATGGCGATCTAATCATTATGGTTAAATGTACAACCAAATGCGGGTATAATCATTATGGTTAAATGTATAACCAAGTGCGGGTATGACCGGGATGAAGACCGGCAAGGCTTCCTCGATAAACTCCGTCAGATGAAGATAAAATTGTATTAACCAAGCTACTTGATAGTTGCTATAAATATTCAGTTGCTATAAATAGCCAGGCACACTTCATGCACTGAAAGAGCTTTGTTTCACCTTCACTTTACGTTTTAAAAGATAACTATTTGTCGGCTTGGTACCCGACGGCAGTCGGTGGAAGTTACTGCAAAACTACTTAATAAAAATTTGGTTACTGCCGCATCAGCAGCAATAATCTCAATGACATTATTTTATTGGCCTGGTAGGTAGCTTTTAGCTTGTTCACCGAGTTGTCCCAAGACTCCACCTGATTGATTACCAGTTTGGTTACCAGTTTGGTTACCAGTTTGGTTACCGCCTGTGAGCTGTCCCGCTGCTATTCTTTCTTTAGCTTGTTGACCCAACTGGCTCAAATCCTGAGCCATTGATGACTGGACAAACTGACTGCCAACTACAAAAGAGCCGACAAGTACTGCTGCTGAAATTGCAACTAAGATTATTTTTCTCTCGCAATGTTCTTGATTTTTCTTATACATCTTTATAAGATAATGATAGCTGTATTTATCTTGATCTTATTGAGAAACGGTAGATAACGTTTTGAAAACGAAAGATATCGCATAAAGTTCTGGTTTCGAGCTAATATATGCTGATAAAGACGCGGCTTTTTGGAAAAAAAGGATGCGACAAGAAGCGATTATGAAAAGATAATGGATGAACTCATTAGTAAAACTGGTCTAGAAATGACTCTAGAATTTCATTATAAGTTTCTGGTGTTGCTATACATAGAAGCAGATGATAAATTGGAGGCTCGTAAGCATTATTTTAGACTTACGACAAGAAGTTGATTACTCATGATATCAGATATACCATTATCAAGTCTATAACGCTCATTATCAATTTGACCTGCCCAAATCATACATTTGTGATCATGCCGCGCTTGAGATGTATCAGTAGTTAACATGTATGGGAATTTTGTTTAACGTTTAGGTAGGCCATGTGCACAACGGGGACATGTTGGGGAGTTATACGTCTCTGGCTCGGGAATACAAAATGATGTTATGGGTTTTATACTCGCGACAGCTGCTATGCTTGAACTAGAACGATCAGTACCACTTGACAGAGATCCACATCTAAAACGTAAAACAGATGTTACAAATCTATTAGCTGATCCAACCAAAATCAAACAATTGGGCTGGGAACCAAAGAAAACTATTAAAGATATAATCGAAGACTTAATACATTACTATCTAGTACCAGAGCATAGAAAAAATGTATTGTAGTAGATGTAACAAATACAAGTCCAAGATAATTATAAATGACAAACACTTCTGTGGAAGATGTTCCAATGTTATCGCTTACCGTGGACTAAAGATAGCACATGGCCTGCCCAAGAATGATTGAAGCGAAATAGAATGGACGCTGCATTTCATGTAAGCAACGTATAACGAATGAACATATCATGGTAAGCAGAGGGAGACCAAGGAGTTATTATCACAAAGATTGCGCTAAAAAAACATCATATAATATAGTCCAACAATTAGGCCGAATTTCACTATAAAATAACAACTAGTATCAGTCGGTAACAATAACCGTTACGGAGGTAGCAGGTAATAACAGATCGATAAAGCTATGTAGTTGTGATCGCCAATAAGACATATTGTAAGTAGTATTAAACAAACAAGAGAAAGAAGAATTAGTCATCAAACTCCATAAACAAGGCAAGACTATACGTCAAATCGCACATGTTGCTCACATATCGTTTACCGACATTGGGAAATTCATTAGGAAAATAAATGGCCAGAATAACAATAGTGGTATAGACTTAAAAGATAAATCAATCGAAACTCGGGCCATTTACCTCTTTTCGATTGGTAAAACTCCGCTTGAAGTTGCAATAGAGCTAAACATGCCCGCCACTGAGGTCCATGATATCCAAGAAGAGTTCTGGCTCTCAACCAACTTCATGAGCTGGCTTTTGTGTACAGCGAGATCAAAACCTTTCTGCCATCATTTCTAAAGTTATTTCATTTGTTGAAAGATTGTAAGATGCTGAATGAAAAATATCTCTTAGAATTTCTAAAATATGCAGGTCATGATATACCCGAATTAACTTATAGATTACAGTACCTTGCAAACGAAGTCGTAGACTATGGAACTTGATGTAAATCTGTAATCAACAGAGAGACAAATTTTGCGCGCAAAATTAACTAACTCCAGATAATTTATTTATAATCATGCATCCATACCACTTTTGCGTCCTTAAATTCCTTGTTTGCATTTTCAGAAAGTAATCCACCTCGGATCCGAATGCAGTTTCCAACATTTGTGCCATCCAAATTCAGGATCAGGTCTTCAATTGTTCCATCAATGATATCATATCAACTAGGTTCCAACGTTCTACTACTTTGAATCACGAAAAGAAACTACTGTCATACCATTGACATTGAATTGTTTGTCGGTAGGCCGAAGATCCATAAATTCCCCTTTGTGCGTACCAGTCAAATAGTATCTACGTGCAACTTTATTTCCTTCGATAAAGTGAGATAGGCAGTGATCCTTTGAATTACATTAACCCTCTACTACTACACTTCCAGTCATCCATGGATGTAATATACACAGATACCCATATGTCCCAGGTTTCTCAAATGTTACAGAAAATGTATTGCCAGAACCAGGATACAGTCCTTCTTGTCCTCCAGGAAGAAACCATCCAGAATTGATATACTTCTCATCTCCTGTCATAGAGTATTTTGCATTGGGATTCATAAACTGAACTTCACCTTGTGAATCTATTACAGTAGGATTAAATGTTCTTGCATTGACTGCAATTAGGGTGTTCATTCCATCTTCACCTGGTATTAAGATTGGTTCGTTATTCGAACCAGGAGGATTCGCTGCGAATTCTGTAGTGTTTGAGACACCAAGTGGAGAAACTACTCCTGCCATTGTATTATTGTCTAATACAAAAGTTACAGTATGAGGTTCTCCTGAGTCTTCAGTAGGGTTACTCCATACTACTGTATCGCCTGACTTTATCGTTATCTCTTGTGGAACAAATACAGTCCATGGAGCAGTTGCATTGCCTCCTCCCGCTGCAACTGTTACTGTTTGCTTTTCTGAAGTAGTAGGTGCATTTGAGGCGTAGACGCCGTTTAATGAAATCTCAAAGGTTGCTATCATAAACACTATGATAAGAACCGTAGACAACATCTTTTTTGTAAACAAAAACTTTCTCAAGTGTGAGAGAGTAAAGAAGTATTCATATCATTTGAATTTACTGTGTTCTAAATGTACATTACACCATCCATCTGTATGGAGCATCGTTAGGTGCTGGCCTCGCCGGTAGAACTCTTCTACTTTAGACCACATCCTTAAATAATTCCCGTCCATTGATAATGGACATGAAGAATCGATTCAGTTTCGGTACGGTTCGGTCCGTTGTTTTAATGTTAAGTTTTGCGGTTGCGGCAACAGGAGTGGCAAGTGCGTATGCCCAAAGAGATTTAGGGGAACCATTTTTTCAAGAGAGTGGCCTCATTACCAAACAGATAGAAACTGGACCTGGAGAAATGCAAATTTCTTTTTCTGCCAATGGAACTTTCAAAGACAATATAGAAATTACAAATAACGGAGATTTTGTTAGTATCTCAAAGGGCAATAATCTCACTTTTGGTCAAGGACAAGGAGTAATAACAAGTGGAGATGGAAGTGAAACGGCGAACTATACCTTCATAGGTGTAGGAAACGTGACTGAAGAGGGAAAACCAGTGTTTCATGGGGCCGCGGCGTATAGTACTAACTCCACAGGTGAACTATCTTTTCTGAATAACATCCTTGGAATCTTTAATGTTGAAATAGATCAAACAGGAAGTTTTGTCTCCAATGAATGGGAGTGGAACTAAAGGACTGTACCTTTCCTTTTTTTAAACCCTTGAATGCATTGGTGTCGTATTACAGACGTACAACAAGACGGAGGAATTATTCGTTAAATCTCGTTAGGCCGACGAACTAAATAATGTGAATTTGTGCGCAAAATAGTAATCGATATCTTTTAAGCGCGCAAAAAAATATGATATATGATATCAATACGCAATAGTTAAGGACAAAATTCGCGCGCGATATTACTTAACTCGATAATTCACTCAGAAAGTAATGCCCCTGTTTGTTTTAATAAATTCAGTTGATCTATCACATCCCAATGTCCTGCAATTATCTCGTTTTCTATTCTATAAAGATCCGCAGATCTGATGTTCACTCGTTTATTTGTACGCGCTGCAAGATTATTTCTGTTCATGCAACCATGTATTCTATTGTTGTATGCATGTCAGGAAACGCCTTGAAGAAATCAGTTAAGAAAAGTCTGAATCCTTCGCCACCCTTGCCTGCCTGTGGATTGACTTCCATAGAATCTCTGCCGAAGTATTTTTCAATTGATGGAAGGTTGTGTTGGTTGAAGATTTCATCTATAAATGATCTTATTAGAGTCTTATTTCGTTCCTCAAGTGAAGTCGGTTTTGACGATGACATACGATAACACATACGGAGTCACATTATTTATCTATTGAAATCACTTCTGCACGCGAAATTCAGTCACAAAACGAACACAATCTCTGCCTTTTCTATTTCTCCAAACTTTTATCGTCTCACATCATCACCCTTCAACTGAATGATCCATCCAAGTATCAGTCCGAATCTAGTAATTCATTCTTATGTCTGATTCAAATTACGTGAGAGAATCTATATGATCTGAAGAATTTTAGGTGTGTTTGTCTGCCTCACGTTTGCCTTATATCAAGTGCCTCTATCTATTTATTTCTGGAGTCATAGAAGTACCATAATAACCATCATTGTAACCTATTTCATATCCTATGCACCACAGGATGTCATTGTCGCCTGGAGGACATCTATCATTATGTTCGTTACCACTTCGGAGATCCTCTCTTCCATGCACAATTCCTATTTCGTATCCTTCTCGATAGTTCGGCGATATTGACTTATCATCATCATAATCATCTAATGATGCAGAAGTCATCTGATAATTGAATATCATGATTGTTGTTGCATTTGTTGTTATTAGAACGACTATGATTACAATAACGTTCGGTATCTCGTTCAACATACGACGTCTATATACAGAAATGACAAAGATAAGGATATCATATATCCTTCAGGATTTGCCACAAACAGTCATACTGATGTATATTCCACGATATCCATTTTTTGTGTTAAGAGGATTGACATCAATACGTAGGTCCATCCGAAATATTGATTGATCTTTCTATGTTTGAAATCGCCTTGTATGGTATGATATTTGCGCGCGCAAAATAAATAACGTAATCCAAGATTATACACGTGAAAAAAAAGTAGAAATATTTTGTTTCTCTACTATACCTTCATATTTGAAATTGCCTTCTTCAAATCATCTAGGTTCATCGCAGGGTGTATTTCGACGTTGGCATCGAACCCTTGGAACAAAGGTTCTGCAATGGCAGGGATCATGTCTGGACTTGGCAAATCCAAAACAAAGACCATAGTTCTATTACCGTTTACCTCAGTAAAGTATGAGGCCTCGTAATTGAACTTTTGAATGTAGTCTTCGAGATTCTTCAAGAAACTAGGGTCTTTGACAATCTTATTGCCGGCAGTTGTTGGAATCATCGCTCTAACTAATACTCTCATATTAATTCGTCAAATCACTGAGGTGTCTTCCTGATAATTAGTTTTTCGCCTAGGATGGTAATAAATAGCGCGCCCAATTTTGAGTCCCAAAAACAACTTAAATATGTGAACACGTCTTCTTCTCTATGTTAAAGATTTTACATGGCAGTCCAGGATCCGGAACACCTCTTAGTGAACAAGACTTAAAGGATTTTTTAACAACGAAGGTCTTAATGTTACACCTTGGGACAGTAGATGAGAAAGGACATGCAAATATTCATCCTGTTGCATACTATTACGATCCCGTTAACAACAAATTTTATGTTCTAACTGAAAAAGAGTCGAAGAAAGTCCACAATCTTAAAAAGAATGAGATGATTTACTTTTGTGTTGACGATCCAAGTCCACCTTACAAAGGTGTACGAGGAAAAGGTAAGGTAGTAATACGAGAGGATTTAGATTTTAATATCTCAATTTTGGAAAGAATAATTCCTAGGTACTCAGGGAAACTAGAAGATCCAACCTCTCAGGCACTCCTGGAAGAACTAAAAAAAGGTGACGCAGTTGTTTTAGAAATCAGTCCCGTATATTTCTCAACTTGGGATTACAGTAGACAGTAGACAGACCACCACTGGAAATCAGTCATTTGTTAGTGATGTACGTACTGCGATGTCGTGAATCTGGCCTAGACTGCGATTTTGTCATAAAAGGTGACACAAAGGAAGAGTTCTTGAAAAATGGCGCAAATCATGCAACAGAAATACACGGTATGCGCGCAGAAGATATCTACCTAAACGATATTCCTGCAAATCTATTATGTCATTCCTTCAACGAAGAAACCAAAGGCAGACGACCGTGGAAGACATGATGTAAGTCATTGTAGTCGCCCGCCTTAGGTATCCTATATCCATGAATGTCCGTGTTTAATATGTAGAAATCAAATTTATGTGCTTTTGGTTATTAGATCCCATAGTTGAATATTTGGTGAACCGGATAGAAGAAACTAATAAGTGTGAGGTTCGTAGTACGATGTTTTTTGCGCGCAAAGTTACGATAACCTAGAAATGTCAGTTGAAAAGGCAGGCGACGATGGTAAATGAAATGCCGATAGAGTCGCCCGCCTTTATGGTGTCTATTTCGATTAAGGGCGATTATTATATGAATTTCAACCTAATGGTCTTTTCGTTATTAGATCATCTAGAATCACATATTCTCAAGTTGGAACATATGAGGGTTCTGTTTTCTGCGCGCAAAAGGTCAGTGAAATTTGACTAGTCGGACTCAAATCATAGAAAACCATCATAAATATATGAAAAAAACAGTCTTAGAATTTGTTTTAGGCGCAGGACTAGGGTTAATTATTTTAAGTACTACACAGGTGTCGGCACAACCTCTTACAATGGACACTCCAACCGGAAATTTAACTGGAGAAATAGATATTTCAATAGATCCTGCAGAACCAGTTCCTGCCAATGGAACTTCAACTATTAGTACCGAGGGTGCAACAGATACAGACCTAAACGGATTTCCACCGGAAGGAGTTTACGTCATTATATCTAGTGATACCGTTACAGTAACGAATCAAACCGTAGATCTCGGAACGGCTGAGGGACAGGGAGATGGATCTGGATCCGGTGATGGTGGATCTGATGAGGGATCTGGACCCGGTGATGGTGGATCTGATGAGGGATCTGGATCCGGTGATGGTGGATCTGATGAGGGATCTGGATCCGGTGATGGTTTTGATGATGAGGAGGAAGTAGAGGAGTAAAGAATGCGATGACTATTGTCTGAGTATCCTCTTTATTTTCTGCGCGCAAATTTACATCATCCTGAATTGAAATTTGAATCGAAAAGGCAGGCGACCATGGTAGATTGGATGCCGACAGAGTCGCCCGCATTTATGGTATCTATTGCGTGAGTAATTAGATATCAGTATATCATTTTGAGTATCTTCCGTTTATTAGAGTACCGATCGCATCGCAAGCACTCCTTGATTGTCAAGTGGCCTTACTGATTAGAGGCCAGTCCATAACTGTCCATCGGTTATCAAGGTATGTATGTGGGTCATCATATTCGGTGACTAGGCCAGTTCTACAGCATAATATCTACAACTTTCTTGCAACTGTACAGTTCATCGGTCCTACGGCCGCAGCGCGTAGTACAACTGCCAATCTAATGGATTGAGGGCCGCAGCGATTAAACCTAAATCTACTTTATCTTCGCGATATCTATCCTAGTAACAATCTGTTGGAATTTAGACTCCATGTCCTCGCGTATGGCTTGTATCT